>CALAMO010000043.1 GCA_937925855.1 uncultured Thiotrichaceae bacterium | reverse complement strand
AGGATGCATCGAAAAAATGGACGATGCCTATACGTAACTGGAAAGCAGCGCTCAACCGCTTTATGATTGAGTTCGATGAACGCCTACAAAATTATCTGTAGCCATTAGGGAGCAGATACACACTTGGGTTTACAGTCTCGCCAATTTGCCTGCACCAAATAAATCTTCTCCTATGCTGTAAGGAGAGCGTTCTGCCTGGATGAGTTTCTGACACAGTTCATAAACGGCCTGTCTGGCCAACTCACTTTTGCTGCGGCCAATACGTCTGGCTGTTTTTTCCAACAATGCCTCTTCTTCTACTGAGAGCCTGACGGATAGCGTCATTATTCTTCACCTTTGTCATACTGTATGACAAGACTATAGCAATAGAATCACTTGCCTTGCAAAAGATCATGCTGATAAAAGAACGGTACAATGTGCTTAGTCAGCAATGGACTCAACAGAGGTTTTTCGTAGATATTAGCACTCAGACCAAACTGTGAGTATTGTGATAAAGATTTAGCATTTATAGTCCCCCACGCCCACAAACCTGGAACCCCGCTATGTCCTCATGGAGATCCACCCTAACCGGCCAGTATGCGCCAGCGGTGGCGCTAATCTGCCTCGCGGTATGGTTACACGCTGCCGATGCGACCCTCATCGCCACGTTGATCCCGGTGATCACCGCAGACATCGGCGGTATCAACCTCATCCCCTGGGCAGTTGCTCTCTACGAAATCGGTTCGATTGTCGCCGGGGCAGCCAGCGGTTTATTGGCAATCAAGTATGGACTGAAGCAGCCAATGGCAATCGCCGCGCTGCTTTTTGCGATCGGCTGCATCATTAGCGCCCTCGCTCCGGCGATGTGGGTCATGTTGTGTGGGCGGGTGTTACAGGGATTTGGCGGCGGCGGTTTGGTCGCGCTGTCTTTTGTTGCGATGAACACGCTATTCCCGAAGCATCTGGTGCCACAGGCGCTGGCGTTTGTCTCGACGGTATGGGGCATCTCGGCATTTATTGGCCCGCTGATCGGTGGTGTATTTGCCAGCTACGCCAGCTGGCGGCAGGCCTTTGGGTTTTTTGCTATCGCCGCATTATTGTTAAGCGTTTGGATTCTACGCCGGGTGCAGGCCAAAGCGCCTGTCACCACGGCGCAAAATGAACGCTTCCCCATTAATCGCCTGTTGCTGTTGACTGCGGGTGTGTTGTGTATCGCCTATGCCGGTGCGGCTATTTCCCCGCTGCGTACCCCGCTGCTCATTGTATTAGGCGTATGCCTGCTGATCTGGTTTCTGCGCGCAGACTCGCACGCGGGAGATTCCAGGTTGTTACCACTTAACCCTATCTCACTGCGCCATCCGCTGAGCGCCGGGCTGACGATGATTCTCTGCTTTGCTATCGCGACCATTGCGATTTCTGTTTATGGCCCATATCTGATGACCAAGATTCATGGCATGCGGGTATTAGTCGCAGGCTACATTGTCGCCTGTTCATCCGTCGGCTGGAGCCTGGCAGCGGTCGCCGTGGCGCGTCTGGATGAACGCTATGACCGACGCATGATTTTTTATGGCATGCTGGTCTTAACATTGAGTATTGCGGGCTTTGTGTTTAGCGTGCCACATGGCCCGGTGTGGCTGATTGCGGTATTTGCTCTAGTGGAAGGCGCGGGTTTTGGTATGGCATGGACGTTTATTTTGCGCCTTGCCAGCACTATTGCACCGGAGAGCGAGAAAGAACGGATTGCTGCGGCAATACCCACGGTGCATCGGGCGGGTTATGCGCTTGGGGCGGCCTATATTGGGATTGTTGCCAATACGGCGCAGTTGGACAGCGCGGATAATATCCAGATTGTGCAGGCTGCGACGTTCTGGATTTTTATGGCCTGTTTACCGTTTGCCGCGTTGGGTTTGCTGGCGGCGTGGCGGTTTGTAAGACAGTCCTGATTAGCCAAAAAAAGGATGCGACGCTTGATTGATCCGGCCCAGCTTTTGCTCTTCTACCCCGCTGTTCTGGCACTCAATTTAACGCCCGGCAACGATATGTTGTTCTGCCTGGGACAGGGGATTCGTTCCGGCCCTAAAGCCGGGTTTGCGGCTAATTTGGGCATCGCGTTGGGGGCAATGATGCATACCCTGCTCGCCGCGTTGGGCTTGTCTGCCCTGCTGGCGACTTACCCGCTGGCGTTTGAAATCATCCGCTGGTTCGGGGTGGCTTATTTGGTGTGGCTGGGGGTGCAGACCCTGCTGCATTTTGAATTGGCAGCAGCAGACACAAAGGCCGTGCCGGTTTCGGTTTTCCGCGCCTTTTGCGCTGGGGTGATCGTAAACCTGTTTAATCCAAAGGTGGCGATTTTCATTCTGGCGTTTATTCCACAGTTTATTGAGCCGGAACGCGGCGCAGCCTTCCTGCAATTCTTGCTGCTGGGGCTGATTTTCAGCGTGAACGGTATCTGGGTTAATGGCGCGGTCGGAGTCTTTGCCGGGCGGTTTGGTCAGCTGCTGCGCACGCATACGGGGTTTGTGCTGGTTTTTCGCTATGTGTCAGCGCTGATCTTTTTCGCACTGGCGCTGAGGATGGCGGGTAATTGGTGATTTAAGCGGTTAGTGCTGATAATATATATAATAAGAAATAAATATATAGGAGAGGGCTATGCAGGCCGGACTCGCTGAAATTCAGAAAAATATCGCTATGTTAACCCACTTAACGGAACCCTTACAGGTCGTGGATAAACGACGCAAGCGTATTATTGCCACCGTTTACCCCCATCTTAAAACCAACAACGCACGCCGTTTAGCAGGAAAATATGGTAACCGGATTCCTGCAGATTTACAGGATGTAGACTACGCACAGGCGCGTGAAGCAGCAATGGTAGCCGCATTCACGGAAAAGCATGACAGCGCTGATTGATGCTAATGTTATCGTTCGTTATTTGCTGGGTGACCATACCGAGTTATCACCGCAGGGGAACTCTATCTTTGAGCAGGTAGAACAAGCTGAAAAACAGGTCATCATTCTTGATTCGGTGGTCATGGAAGCTTTTTTTGTCTTGCACAAATTTTATAAGTTACCCAAAGCTGAGGTACTGGAAGATTTAAAGATCATTCTGTCGTTTAACGGTGTCATTAATGATGACAAATTTCAGGTTATCGAAGCGTTAAATATTGTGCTGTACAAAAATCTGGATTTTGTTGATGCGTTACTCTGTGTGAAGAGCAGGCATTATGGGTTTGAGCTGCTGAGTTTTGATAGAAAGTTGTTGAAGCGGTGTTTTGGGGAGGGCTGATGGTTGGACTGGATCACTGACCTATCTAATCAGTCATTTTTACGCCCGTAGCCACAAATGCCGTATAATAAGAGCCATAGACAAACCAAAGGTCAAGCTCATGGAATGGTCAGAAGTCCTAAATGACTCGCAGCTGCAAAACCTGCCTTTCAAAATCGAACTAAATAAATTTGGCAAACTGTTGATGAGTCCGGCATCTAATCACCATGGCCGCATTCAGGGTCGCCTCTCCGCCATGCTGTGGAACAATATGCCAAAGGGCGAGATCATTACGGAGTGTTCGGTGAATACGTCTGATGGTGTCAAAGTAGCGGATGTAGTTTGGGCTTCGGCAGCATTTGTAGCTGAGCATGGTTATGCCACGCCCTACAACAAAGCACCTGAGCTGTGTGTGGAGATTGTTTCACCTTCTAATTCCAAACAGGAAATGGCGCAGAAAACGGAGCTATATCTTGCTAAAGGCGCACAAGAGGTTTGGGTGATTTATGAAGGCGCGATGGTTGATATTTTTGATCATGAGGGGAAGCGAGAACATAGTCAGTTTTCTAAAGGGCTGGCTGAGCAGATTTTTACGGCGATCAGCACTTAGTCGGTTCGCCAGGGAGGCAGGTGACTTGCCAAGATCTAGCATATAGTCTAGTCTAGACTACTTAAAAGAGTCACCCATTATGCCTTATTCATATGAACCAAATAGCACTGTCTGGACGATAGCCGAAGCGAAGTCAAAGCTGTCTGAATTATTACGCAGCGCCAACGAGCAACCACAGTATATTGGCACTAAAAAACCTTATGTTGTTGTGCCGGTTGAGCAATGGGAAAAGCTTCAGGCTCCGACTGAGCCAATGGGGCAATGGCTGATAAATAACTTTACAGGTTGTGACGAGCTGGAACTGCCGGATAGAAAAGCACCAGACCGAGAAGTATCTTTCGAGTGAGCGCTATCATGGATTACTTACTTGATACGAATATTATTTCAGAGCTGACCCAGCCAGAGCCAGATGCGGGCGTCATTCGATTTGTCGGGAGCTTGTCTATTGCGCATTTATCGGCAATTACACTGCATGAGTTAGAATATGGGGCGAAGCTATTGCCTGAGGGTAGGCGTAGGCAGAACATACAGGGTGTTATCGTTCAGTTGGTCAAACAGTATGCTGAGTACATCATTCCACTGGGACGGGCTGAAGCGCAACAGGCAGCTCTGTTCCGTGTGCAGCGTAAGCAGCAGGGATATTTACTGCCTTTGGCGGACTCACTGATTGCTGGTACGGCGCAGGTGCAGCAGCTTAAGGTAGTCACTCGGAATACTAAGGATTTTGCCGGGTTAGGTGTTGAGGTGTTTAATCCGTTTATAAATGGCTAAGGTTTCAGCGTTCATCGCTGTCGGCGCGTATCAATTCTGCACTATCAACTGTTGAAGTTCTCTTGCGCAACAGCTGATAGATACTTACACCTCAGGCCGCCCCGCCTGTGCAGTGCCCTTTATTTCTTCGCGCAGAATACGACGCAGCGTGGCTTCATCAACAGGTTTGGCCTGCGTCCCGAGATATTCACGCAACACATTATTAATCATGGTCTGGTAGCCGGTACCTTGTTCATCTGCCTTAATCTTGAATGCCTCTACCACCTCATTATCGAGGTACATTGTGATACGTTTTTTTCCTTCTGAAGGGAGTACAGCGCCCCGCTTGGCATTGCTCAAATCATATTCTGCTTTCATAGTTTTGTTTTTCCCGGCCTGTGGCCTTTCGCGCTGAGATTAATCGTATATTGTCACCGCGCCATGTGTAGACAACTGCGAGAATCCGACCTTCTGCGTCCATACCAACGGTAAGAAAACGTTGTTCGCCATCAGCAGTGCCATCTTCCAATGTCAGTGCCAATGGGTCATACAGAACTGTTTCCGCTTCCGCTAAGTTGATATTGTGGTTAGCAGGGTTTCTTCTTGCTTTGACGAGGTCGATTTCGATCATGTGCATATATTATATGTATAATAGAAGTAGAGCAATTATCTTCACAAGCACGCTGAGGTTACTGAAGTTATGACTATATTCTCAATCCGCCTACCAGAAGACATTGCTGGTGACCTGAAAAAAGTGGCTCAGCAACGCGGAATCAGTGTTAACAAGCTGACGAATGAGCTTTATGCGCAGTTGTTGGCAGAAGAAGCGGCAAAGCAGCAGTTTTTAGCCGCACAATTGCGTGGTGATCCTAAAAAGGCTTTGCGGATGTTAGACGAGCTGGATGCTATGGGCATTTAACGCTGTTAGTCAAAACCAATTCTCAACTTGCAGGCCAGCTACTCGCCCAAACTCGCTAACATTGCGTGTAACCAGTACCGCACCGGATGTTAAAGCTGCACCCGCAATTAAATTATCCACCGGCCCAATGGGTTGCCCAGCCTGTTCTAATCGAGCACGTACCTGTGCAGCGGCTTTCGCCTCGGACTCACCAAACTCAAGCACAGGCACTACTGAGGCAAACTCCGCTATCTGCTCACGGCGCTTATCTGGGTTAATCGACTTGGCTAAACCAGTTTCAATTTCATACAGTACTATTGATGAAAGCAAAATATCTTGCGGTGACTTGCTGAGTAGTTGCTGTTTAACATTCCCCATGTCTTTGAAGTAATAGATCAGGGTATTGGTGTCCAGCATGTATTTCATAGCGGTTCCCGCTCAACATCCTGTCCCATTCCTGCACGTATTTCTTCTGCCTCAGGGAAATCCTGCCAGCTTCCGGCCATTGCTTTGATACTTTCGGGCCATTCTGTGCGGGTACGTTCTTTGATGAGGCGGGCGATCCATTGGCTTTTGGAAATTTTCTCGCTGACTGCTTGTTTCTGTACTGTGTTGATGATGTCATCATCCAGGTAGATTGTGATTTGGCCCATAGTGCAGTCCTAAAATATAATTGCAATTATAATTATAGATGAGCGCAAGAGAATGGGAAGCTCCTTTTATCGGTTTAGGCTATAAATCATCAGACTGTCTATGCACCACATAGGAAATATCATCAGTAGTCGGTACATCATCTTGCAAAGGCCGTTTCTGTTTAATCAGGCTGGGGAAGATCAGCAGTGTGTCGTCGTCAAAGGTATCGCGGAAGCAGATAGTATGTTCAAGGAAACGCAGCACCGCCGCATCCAGCAGGGTTTGTTTTTCGTTCTCTGCCAGGCCTTCCAGCTCATCAAAGTCATATTGCCCTTGCAGCAGTTCTGTCGTTGATACTTGATAAGTAATTTACACACGCACATCTCCTCTGATACTGCATGATGCTTCAGGTTGTGCTATTTTCTTTTCACTAATGTTAATGAGGTGGTACAAGGTTGGCACAAAATACTCGTGGCTAACTTCCGACGGCTATGGCAAAAGCACTAATCAATGGAAAAATGATTACATGGGGTCGTGCGCGATCTAGTGTTTCATTGATTGATTTGGCCGCTACAATGAGACCCACCGTTAAACCAGAGAAGCTTATGCAGTGGGAGTCTGGCGAGGACAAGCCTACTGTTAACCAAGCCAAACAACTTGCAAATAAGTTGAAAATACCTTTCGGCTACCTTTTCTTAAATACCCCCCCTAAAGAGTTGTTGGAGGTACCTGATCTCCGTACAATCAGAAACGAAGAACGGACAGAATTTAGTCCTGATTTTATTGATGTCTATCATTCTTCTCTACTGAAACAGCAATGGTTCAAAGAGTACCGGTTACGTGAGGGATTCTCCCCTCTCCCTTTTGCTGGTGAATTTAATCGTCATTCAGCTATTAAAGATATTGCTGAGTCTATCATTCAGTACTTGCAGGTAGACAAAGCACGCAACCTGGCTAAAGACACTAACGCATTCGTTAATATGCTTGTCACAAATGCTGAGGAGCTGGGTATTCTAGTTTTCCGAAGTGGCACTGTTGGGAGTAACAACAATCGTGGTTTATCTGTTGATGAATTCAGAGGGTTCGCGCTTTATGATCCCTATAGCCCAGTTGTTTTTATTAACACTAAAGATGCTAAGTCTGCACAGGTATTTTCTATTATCCATGAATTTGCTCATATATGGATGGGAGAAGGAGGGGTGTCTAATTACGACCTTGGTAGTCGTAACAGCAGCACGAGCAACTCCATCGAAAGCAAATGTGATCGGATTGCGGCTGAGGTCTTAGTTCCGTTCTCAATCATTAAATCTTTGTGGGACAAAGAAGACACCGTTGATAACAATATTCAGCGAGTTAGCAAAACCTGCAAAGTTAGCCGGTTAGTCAGTTCTATTCGGGCATACGACGCAAAGCTTATTAATAGAAACGAGTTTAAATCTGCTTACCAAGCAGAAATAAGTTTCGATAAGAAGAAGCGCCAAAAAGAGTCCGACTCTCCTGGTGGCCCAAAATATAATGTTATGCTCAATCTGAAAAATGGGCGCTTATTTTCTCAGGCACTGCTTTCTGAGGTTCATGAAGGAAAAACGCTATATAATGAAGCTTTTGGCCTTCTAGGAATTAAAAAAATTGATACGCTAAATAAATATTACAATTTCCTAAACCTTGAAGGCGGAAAGGCCGCGTGAAATATTGTTGCGATTCAAATATTTTGATTACAGCAAATAACACTTATTACCCAATCGATGTGTTTCCAGTTTTTTGGGACTGGCTGATAGCGAATCAGGTAAAAGTTGGAACAATAAGCTGGGTTCACCGCGAACTGATGGATAAAGTTGGCGGTGATAACCTATCTACTTGGGCAACTGCGAATAAGAAAAGCGGATTTTTCCGTTTCGATGATCATGATGACGATGTACAAATTTGTTTTGGTGAAATAGCTAACTATGTTGGTAACTTGGATAAACCGGCTGAGCAAAAAGCATTTTTTCTAAGCAAGGCAGATCCATGGCTCATTGCTTATTCTGCTGTCAATAAATGCAAGCTTGTCACTCTCGAAAACCTTGTTGCTGAAAATGCGAGGCGGATTGCAATTCCTAATGTATGTAATGCTTTTGGTGTGGAATACTTAAATACATTTGCGATGCTCAAGGCTGAAAGTGCGTTTTTCAGAGCCTCTGTTTAACGTTAAAAAGCCCCACAACCAACCGGCCACAGGGCTTTTAAAATCTTTAGCCCCTCTCTACATCAGGGAGAGGGGGGAACTAAATCAAGTATTCTTCCGATTAGCAATCAAATCATCAACAACCCCAGGATCAGCCAAGGTAGAAGTATCCCCCAACCCATCCGTCTCATTCGCCGCAATCTTCCGCAGTATCCGCCGCATAATCTTACCCGAACGCGTCTTCGGCAAACCCGGTGCCCACTGAATAATATTCACCTTCGCAATCGGCCCAATCTCCTTCCGCACCAACGCCACCAGCTCAGCCTGTAGCTCATCGCTACCCGCCTCACCCGCCATCAGCGTGACATAAGCATAAATCCCCTGTCCGGTGATCTCATGCGGATACCCCACCACCGCCGACTCAGCGACTTTCGGATGCAGCACCAGCGCCGATTCAATCTCAGCCGTGCCCATGCGGTGGCCGGAGATATTCAGCACATCATCCACCCGCCCGGTAATCCAGTAATGCCCGTCTTCATCGCGCCGCGCCCCGTCGCCGGTAAAGTACAAACCGGGGAAAGTCGAGAAGTAAGCCTCCACAAAGCGCGGATGATTCTCATACAGCGAGCGCATCATCGACGGCCACGGCGCACGCATACACAGATTACCCTGCGCCGGATTGCCTTCGATTTCCACACCCTGATCATCCACCAATAACGGCTGCGCCCCAAAGAATGGATTCATCGCCGAACCCGGTTTTAACGGCGTCGCTCCCGGTAACGGCGTCATCATGTGCGCCCCGGTTTCCGTCTGCCACCACGTATCTACAATAGGACATTTACCGCCACCCACCGCACGGTGATACCATTCCCACGCCTCCGGGTTAATCGGCTCACCCACCGTACCCAACAACCGCAGATTCGGCATCTTGCTATTGTCCACAAACTCATCGCCCGCACCCATCAGCATGCGAATCGCCGTCGGCGCGGTATAAAATGTCGCCACATCATGCTTCGCACACACATCCCAGAACCGGCTCGCCGTCGGATACGTCGGAATGCCCTCAAACATCAGCGTGGTCGCGCCATTCGCCAGCGGGCCATACACAATATAAGAATGCCCGGTAATCCAGCCGACATCCGCCGTACACCAGTAAACCTCACCGTCCTTATAATCAAACACCGTCTTATGCGTCATCGCCGCCTGTAACAGATAGCCGCCGGTGGTATGCAACACGCCCTTAGGCTTACCGGTCGAACCGGAGGTATACAGAATAAACAGCGGATCTTCCGCCGACATCGGCTCCGCCGGACAATCCGCTGACGCTTCAGCCATTGCCTCGTGATACCAAACGTCGCAGTCATTCCAATCCACCGCATCGCCACCGCGCTTCACCACGATACAAGACGTCACCGTATCGCACTGCGCAATCGCCTTATCCGCATTCGCCTTCAGCGGAATATTCTTACCGCCGCGCACCGACTGATCCGCTGTAATCACCACCGCACATTCCGCATCCTGAATCCGGTCACGCAGCGCATCCGGCGAGAACCCACCAAACACAATCGAATGCATCGCCCCCAACCGCGCACAGGCCAACATCGCCACCGCTGCTTCCGGGATCATCGGCATATAAATCGACACCCGGTCGCCTTTCGAAACGCCGCGACTTTTCAGTACATTAGCGAACTTACAGACTTCCTCGTGCAGTTCTTTATAAGTAATCTTTTTCGACTCGCCGGGATCATCACTCTCCCAGATAATCGCCGTCTGATCGCCTCGTGTATCCAAATGCCGATCCAGGCAGTTCTCCGCCACATTAATCTCACCGCCCTCAAACCAGCGGATGTGGACATCGTCCTTGGCGAAACTCCAGTCCGAAACTTGGCTCCATTTCTTCGACCAGGTGAGATATTCGCTCGCCTGCTCCGCCCAAAAACCATCGGGGTCGTCGATAGAACGCTGATACATCTCGGCATATTGCTCGGCGGTGATATTCGCCTGCTCGGCAAAACCGGCGGGAATGGGATAAGTCTTCGCGTCAGACATGGGTGGTTCCTCCTAAAGAATGCGTGTATCTAAGATGACTGATTGTTAGCGCTGTGGGAGTGAGCGGGGCTACATGGCTTAAACGCGCAATAAGTCCCAAAAATCAGCAGTAATACCTCGAATTGTCAACAATTCCAAGCGTTTTTACCATTCGACCATTGTCTAAACTTCGTGACAGCAGGCCAGAAACGTCGCCATATCCACATTGCCACCGGACAGCAACACGACCACCGTCTTGCCCTGGATGGGATACTCCCCCGTTAATAAAGCCGCTAAACCCACCACGCCGCCCGGTTCGACCACTAGTTTGAGGTGGATAAACGCTTCGCGCATCGCCCGTTTGACGGCGGCCTCGCTGACGACTAGCCCACCGCTCAGCGTCTGCCGATTCACCGCAAACGTTAGTGCGCCCGGCTGCGGTGTCACAATCGAATCGCACAGAGAGCCGCCCTGCGTTGCGTTGCATTCGCGCTCACCGGAGATTAACGAGCGTTGGGTATCCTCGAATCCCTCTGGCTCGACGCTATACACGTCAGTTTCAGGTGATAGCGCTTTAATCGCTGTCGACACCCCGGCAATCAATCCACCGCCGCCACAGGGACACAGTAAGGCATCTGCCTGCACGCCCATGGCCTGTAAGGACTGCGCAATTTCCAGCCCTGCTGTGCCTTGACCGGCCATAATGTCATGGTCGTCATACGGTTTGACCAGAGTGCGCCCTTCGCGCTCCGCCAGATCACGCCCAATAGCTTCCCGGCTCTCAGTATAACGATCATACAGGATGACCGTTGCGCCATAGGCGCGCGTGTTGGCAATTTTTAGCGCGGGTGCGTCCTGCGGCATAATAATTTTGACATCAATGCCCAAGTCTCTGGCGGTCGCAGCGACCCCCTGCGCGTGATTACCTGAGGAGAAGGCAACAATGCCGCTGCGGCGTTGTTCAGCGCTTAAGGTGCTGAGCTTATTGAGTGCCCCCCGGAATTTAAAAGCACCGGTTTTCTGTAGGCATTCCGGCTTAAACAAGACGCGACCGCCAAGTTGTTCATTCAGTAATGCGGATTCCAGCAGCGGAGTGTGCACGATTTTGCCCGCGAGTCGCTCAGCAGCTGCGTGAATCGTATTGATATCGAAGGCTTCTTTCATTTTTCTATCCTGGTGTCACAGCGCTAAATCCCGCTGAAGTCAGTCCTATAAACTATAGCTATACGCTGCCCGCATGCTCAACGACCAGGATTCTTGCCACGCCGATGGGATGGGCGACGTGTTCAGTGCCGACAGAGGCAAAAAACACATCCCCCGTCTTTAATACGGTCGAATGTTCTGTGCCATCCTCGCGGTAGAACATTTCAACGCAGCCATCTAAGACGGCGAAGACCTCTTCTCCCTCGTTGATATGCCACTTATAGGGTTTATCCGTCCAGTGTAAGCGGGTTGTAATGCCATTCATATTGGCAATATCGATCGCTCCCCATGCGGTTGACGCAGTAAAGTCTTTGCTTCTGATAATCTTCACGCTTGTGCTCCTTATATTGATATAGACACATCATAAACGCATCCCAATACATCCCCGCCATTGCCCGCGTTTAACGCGGCTTAACCTTAAAATTCTGCAAGAAATACTCCAACGGCTCAAACTCGACCACACAACGCATCATCGGCAGCCAGCGGCTCATATTCTGCGTGGTGTGTAGCCGTCCTTGATGCGGCTGATGCGCCACACCGTCGTGGAATAAGGCAATGCCACCATAGCGCCGTGAACACACTTGGCCCAACACCTTATCCAGAATTTTATCATCCTGTTGGTTGCGCGTATCCCAATCAAACGCTGAGATCTGCCAGTCGACATGGAGGAAATTTTGGCGTGCTAGCTCTTGTAAGACGTGGGCCTTCTCTTTGCGGTTAAACCAGCCATCGCCATAGGGCAGGCGAAACAATGCGGGTTCGGTGGTGAAAAACGGTTCTAATAGCCGCTTTGAGGCGCTGACATGGCTGCGCACCAGCTCAACGGGAAGGCCAGAGTAGCGCAGGTGAGCATAGGAATGCGAGCCAATCATATGGCCGTCCTGTCGCGCCTGATGCAGAATCGTACGCCGCAGCTCGCACTGGCGGTAAGCAAGACAGTTGCTGCCATCCGCCGCCGTATCCGGGTTTGCCTGAAAGCATTGTTGCAGCGTGCGGCCACAATCGATCTTTTCTGCCAGCACGAAGAAGGTCGCGGGCACCTGCTCACGCCGCAGCGCGTCTAGCACATCTGTGGTCTGTAAGGCCGGGCCATCATCAAAACTGAGGTGTAGTGGGAAGCGGGTGTCTGCCGGGCAACCATATTTTGCTTGCACCGCATGGCAGTCCGCGGCGTGGCTTAGGCCGCTAAGCAGCAGTAATAGGCTGCTTATGAGCGCATAGTGAATGCCTGCTTTCATCATTATTCCTTATTTTTTGGCTAGTGTGTGAACGCTGCACAGGTGGCGTGAACCGCTACTCCATGTATTAATGCCTAGTTTATCGCTTTGTGGCAAAGTATATAAGCCTGGCGGGCGGTGTAGGGCTTGTGCTGGCTGCCAGTAAGTCATAGGCTTATTTATAGCCAAATCACATTTGAACTGTCCTAGTATTATGCATTAGGTCAGACACAACACAGAGATCGGGGATTCCACATGTTAGTTCAACGCATCAGTGCGCTCGCGGTATGTTCTGCATTATTGGCGGCTTGTAGCACCCATTCGGTGCAAAAGAAGAGCAATGTGCCGGTCACGGGTTCAACGCAAGTCACGGCAACGATGGATGCACCCCGCTATATTGCTCAGCCCAACAGTAAGCTGACTGCGCAGCAATATGCCTTGCAACAACGTCAACAGGATGCCGCCCGCAAACGGGGGAAAATAGCCGAGCAGCAGCGCCAGCAGTGGGCACAAGAGCGGGCCCGCAATCAGCAGGCCGCCCAGCAGCGCTATGAAGAAGAAAAACAACGCATTACCCGTCTCAAATACCATCAAAAATATAAGCAGGAGCAGCTGCGCCTTGCGCAAGAAAAACTGCGGGCCGAACAGCAGCGGCTGATTCGGTTGGAATACCAGCGCAAATATGAAGCAGAACAACAGCGTAAAGCTTATGCACAGAAAGCAGCTGAGGCACAACGCCTAGCGGCACAACAGGCGTCGCAGCAAAGACAGCAGGCCGCTATCGCTGAACAAAAACGTTTGGCACGGCAGCAGGAAGCTGTGCGTCGCCAACAGTTGGCACAGCAACAGAAAAACGACAAGATTCGTGCTCGCTCCCTGGCTCGCTACCGTGAAAACCAGGCAAAACAGCAGGCTGCTGCTCGGTCTGCGGCGCAAACCCCCTTGACACTGGCAGGAGGACAAGGCAGCAGCGGTCAGGCATTGAACCATAATACGCCGGTGGCTTATCAGCAGGCACGCTCGAATACGTTTCGCGGTGCCGGGTGGCATAGTCGCTTACCGGGCGATGTGGCTCATAATTTGCGCCTGCGCGGTATTTCAGCACGGGGTATGAGCGCCTATGTTCGTCCAGCAAATGGCCGTGGCCCGGCGGTGTTAACGGCGGCGGCGGATACACCGCGCAACCCGGCTTCCACTATGAAGCTGGTCACTACCTATGCTGCCTTGGGTGCTTTGGGGCCAAACTACCAGTGGCCAACGGAAATCTATATTACCGGGCCGATTGTTCAGGGCACGCTGCGCGGTGATGTCGTGATTAAAGGCTATGGCAACCCAGATTTTAGCGAGTCTGACCTGAGGCACTTACTCGGGTCGTTACGCCATCGCGGTATTAAAAACATTGCGGGTAATCTCGTTGCTGACAACAGCCACTTTAATATTCCACATCAGAAACCCGGCTCCTTCGACGGTAAATCCGGTGCCGCCTATAATGCGCAGCCAGAGGCCCTGCTGTACCAGGGCCGGGGCAGCAGCTATCGATTCAGAAACCTGTCGAAACGGGTGCAACGCCATACCCGTAAAATGCCGCGTAGTAAAGGTGGCCGCAGCGATTTGAATACCAATTTGTTTGGCGCGTTTTGGAAGGTCTGGGTAGGTAAAATGGGTGGCGGCATGCAGGGTCGCTTCCGCAAGGGTGTGGTGCCACAAGGCGCACAGTTAGTTTTTAGTCATCGTTCCAAGCCGCTGCGCCACATTCTGCCAACGATCAATAAGAAGAGTAATAATGTGATGGCGCGCCAGCTGATGTTAACCGTAGGCGCACAGCGCTTTGGCGCACCGGGTACCCCTGGGAAAGGAGCCATGGCGATTGGTCAGTTTATGGAAAGTCGCGGTTTGCATTTTCCTGAGTTGCGTATTGAAAACGGTTCTGGCTTAAGCCGTGTTTCCCGGATTTCAGCGCGTAACCTAGGCGAAATGCTGGTGAATGCTTATAACAGTCCGTGGCGTCATGATTTTATGAACTCGCTGGCGGTGTTGGGTGTAGACGGCACGCTGCGTAATCGGATGCGTAAGAGCGGTCTGGCGGGGCGGGGACGCTTTAAAACAGGAACGCTGCGTAATGTGCGGGGCCTAGCAGGCTATGTCCAGGCATCCAATGGGCAAATGTATGTGGTGTCGATATTACATAATGACCGTAAGGCCCGCAGCAGTGCTAAGAAGGCACATGATGAACTGGTTAAATGGGTTTACTGGGGCGCACGCAATAATTTTGTCAGCCGCTAAGGGGCTGATCGCCCGCAGCGCAGCTCCGCTGACGCCGGGCCAAATCGAGATCAAATCTCAACCCACCTCTTAATGGCCCGGTAGCGTTAATTGCTCAGCCGCTTATCAATTTATGGTGATGCCTTAGAGGGGCTCAGCCCATAAATCATGCTCATCGGCGTGCGTGATACGCACGCGGGCAAATTCGCCCACCGCCAATTCTGCACCCTCAATCAATACCTCACCGTCAATTTCTGGCGCATCACGGTAGCTGCGACCAATGCTTTGTCCGGCGTCGGCGGCATCCACTAAAACCTCCAGTTCCCGACCCATCATACCGGCAAGCTTGCGCGCACTGATGTCGGCCTGTACTTCCATAAAGCGTTCGAGGCGCTCATCTTTTTCGGCTTCATCGACTGCGTCGGGCAGTGCATTCGCGGCTGCACCTTCTACCGGAGAATATTTAAACGCGCCCACGCGGTCGAGCTGTGCCTCTTGCAGGAAGTCCAGCAGCTGCTGAAAGTCGTCTTCTGTTTCGCCGGGAAAGCCGACGATGAACGTACTGCGTACGGCAATATCCGGGCATTGCTGCCGCCAGTTTTGCAGGCGCTGTAGCACCTTTTCGGCGTGCGCGGGCCGCCGCATATTTTTCAATACGCTTGGGCTGGCGTGCTGAAACGGAATGTCAAGATAAGGCAGGATTTTGCCATCAGCCATGAGTGGAATCAGGTTATCAACGTGTGGATAGGGGTAGACATAGTGCATGCGCACCCAAACCCCCATCTTGCCCAAAGCTTCCGCCAGCTGTTGGCTGTGTGTCTTAATGGGGCGACCGTTCCAGAAACCGGTGCGGTATTTAACATCAATGCCGTAGGCACTGGTGTCTTGCGAGATCACCAGCAGCTCTTTGACACCGGCATTCACCAGATTTTCGGCTTCCTGTAGCACTTCACCAATCGGGCGTGATACCAGATCACCTCGCATAGAGGGGATAATGCAGAATGAACAGCGATGGTTACAGCCCTCGGATATTTTCAGGTAGGCGTAGTGGCGCGGTGTGAGTCGAATCCCTTGGGGGGGAATCAAGTCGCTATAAGGATCGTGTAGCGGTGGTAAGTGCTTGTGCACTGACGTCATCACTTCTTCATAGGCATGTGGCCCGCTGACCGCCAGCACGTTGGGATAAGCTTTTAATACCTTCTCGCTGTCCGCCCCCAAACAACCCGTGACAATCACTTGGCCATTTTCGTCCAGTGCTTCGCCGATGGCATCCAGCGACTCTTCTATCGCTGAGTCGATAAAGCCACAGGTGTTGACCACCACTAAATCGGCCTCATGATAACTCCCGCTAACCGCATAGCCTTCTGCTCGCAGCTGCGTTAGGATGCGTTCTGAATCCACGAGTGCCTTTGGGCACCCTAGGCTCACAAAACCAACACTGGGTGTCGCTTTATCCGGTGCAGACTGATCCATTTTTACGCCAATTAATGATAAATGATGCGCTATCATAACCGATCGTGCCCATCGCGTCGCCTTTGAATGTAGGCTTAATGAAGCGTTACAGAAAGTGGCTGTGAAGCACTATATATTGTGGTGTCTTGGCTTGAAACGAGCGAGTTATTCACATCCCGACACAAAGCGTCTTAGCTATTTTTTGTGTCACACAGCTGGCGCTTATAATTTAATCAAAACAGATAAAACCTTAAAAATCAAAAGGTAGTGGTAGTATTTGAATTTTATGTTTAAGACTATGCTGTAAGCATTTGTCGCTATCGTTAGCGACGACGAACGAGTTAAACACAACTTTATCCACAGGCCGTTGAAGCTGTGTCGTAAGCATATGATTTTAAAAACTTAATCTATCATTAACCTTATGGGTAGAAACCATTTGTGCAAAAAAATAATTAAAATTTATTGACAATAGCGTTAGATTATTAACATGGATTGATGATACTTATTCGGGTGCATTAAACCTGTATCACACTAATCAATAGTCAATTTAATACCCCTATAATCAGCAATTTAGTCGATAAATTAATAGAGGCGACGGAGACGCAGATCCTAATTAAAACAACTGTTCCACGCTTTAATTCACAGAGTTATCCACAGGTTGAGAATACGACACTAACTGACGAACGGTAGTCATTTTACCTCTGCTAATGGCTTATTTCGGTATAAGGTTACCTTGGTTAGAATGAATACAAACTTTTACGGGAAGGTATAGGTAAAATTGATTAACAAACATGCAGGTCTGTGAATTGGATTTGCCTAGCATCACGCTTAGGAGGTTGGATTGTCCAGAAAACACCCGGTTATTGCCGTTACTGGTTCATCTGGCGCGGGTACGACCTTTGTTAAACAAGCTTTTGAAAACATCTTTCGGCGGAAGTCGATACGGGCTGCTTTTATCGAGGGTGACAGCTATCACAGCCTGACACGGAAAGCCTTTGAGCAGCAGGCGCGTGCTATCGCGCATTTCAGTCATTTTGGCCCAGAGGCAAATGATTTACATGCTTTGGAGCGCTTGTTTCACACTTACGGGGCCAGCGGGAGCGGTGAGCAGCGTTATTATTTACATAATGCCGCTGAGGCTGCGCGCCATCGACAGCGTCTCGCACAGCGCGGTAAGCGTTGTAGCCGTTTTCAGGCCGGTGAGTTCACCCCTTGGGAGGCGCTGCCAGCGGACACGGATCTGCTGTTATATGAAGGGCTGCATGGCATGGTGCGAGATGATAGCAGTGATCAGCGCTACGGCGGCTATGATGTGGCGCGCCACGTTGATTTGGGAATTGGTGTGGTGCCGAGCGTCAACTTGGAATGGATTCAGAAAATTCACCGTGATAAGGCGGAGCGCGGCTATGAGGCTGATGTCACTGTCGATACCCTGCTGCGTCGCATGCCGGACTATATCAACCACATCACCCCGCAGTTCTCGCGCACCGATATTAATTTTCAGCGCGTACCCACGGTGGACACTTCAAATCCGTTTATTGCGCGTGATATTCCAGGCCCTGATGAAAGTCTAGTGGTGATTCGCTTTGCCGATCCAGAGCGCTTACAGGTCAATTTCTCCTATCTGCTGCATATGATTCAGCATGCTTTTATGTCGCGGCAAAACTCAATCGTAGTGCCGGGCGCTAAGATGGTGCTGGCGATGGAGTTGATTTTAAGCCCGATAATGGATGCGCTGCTTGCGGCGAAAGTAAGTCGTTGAATAGCGGTTGCGCTTTTGCGATATTGGAAAGAATAGGAAAGTTGAGGAAGCGATGTGCCGGTGCCAATGCTTCCCCGTTTTCTCTTAAGGCTTTGGGGTGCGGGTTGTGTTTAAAGCACCGATAGGTCTGCGACCCGTAAAAATAAACCGCGCAAATGATTCAGCATCGCCAGCCGGTTACGCTTTAGCGCCGCATCCTCTGCCATCACCATGACGTCATCAAAGAAACGATCAACCGGCTGTTGGAGTTGGCTGAGTGACATTAAGGCGGCCTGATAATCGCCCGCCGCAAACAGCGGCATGACCTTATCCTGCTGTGCTGTGATGGCGGTCGCTAGCGCCTGTTCTGCTGCTTCGTGCAATAAGCTGGCGTCAATATGATCGGGTAAATCGCCCGTCACTTTTGCCAGAATATTGCTGATCCGCTTATTAGCGGCGGCTAGGCTTTCTGCGGCGGCTAGGCTGCGGAACGCCGCTACTGCTTTAATACGGCGGTCAAAATCCAGCGGCTGAGTGGGTTTTAATACGGCGACGGCTTCTACCAGTTCGGCGTTTATACCCTGATCCTGATAATAGGCGCGCAGCCGATCAAAAACATAATCCAGCGCGGCCTGAGTTTCGGGTTTTTCACCCAGCTGCGCCGTGAGCTGTTCCGCCGCATTATCTAATAGATCGGACAGATCCAGCGGTAATGCCTGTTCAATCATAATGCGCAGAATACCCAGCGCGGCGCGGCGTAAGGCAAAGGGGTCTTTTGAACCGGTGGGCTTTTGCCCGATGCCAAAAATGCCGGTTAGGGTATCAATCCGCTCTGCTAGCGCGAGAATACGGCCCGTCGCCGAAGTCGGTAACGCATCGCCTGCGTAGCGCGGTAAATACTGCTCTTCCATCGCCAGTGCGACTTCGGCATGCTCACCGTCGTGCAAGGCGTAATAACGCCCCATCGTACCTTGGAGGTCGGTGAACTCGAATACCATATCGGTAATGAGATCGCATTTCGCCAGCTGGGCGGCGCGCGTTGCTAGCGCGGCGTCAGCATTTAGCTGCTGGGCGATATAGGCGGCCAGCTGGGCGACGCGCTCTGATTTAGCATGCACGCTGCCTAACTTTTGCTGGAATACCACGTTCTTCAATTTTTCACGCCGCGAGTTCAGGCTGTGTTTTTTGTCTTGTTCCCAGAAAAACTCTGCATCGCTGAAGCGTGGGCGAATGACGCGCTCATTGCCTGCGGCGACCTTGGCGGGATCTTTGCTTTCAATATTGCTAATCGTGATGAACTTTGGCATTAATTGGCCGTTTGCATCGGTCAGGCCGAAGTATTTCTGATCGCCCTGCATGGTATATATCAGCGCTTCCTGCGGCACATCGAGAAAGCGCTGCTCAAACTGTCCGGCAATTGCCACCGGCCATTCAACCAAGGCACTGACTTCTTCTAGCAGGCTTTCTGGCATAATTGCTGAACCACCGGCCTGAGCCGCAACTGCGTTCACCTGAGTGCGAATCATTTCACGCCGCGTGGGGAAATCAGCCAGCACATAGGCACTTTTCAACTGTTCTGCATAGCTGGCCGGGCTGTTGATACTCAGGGTTTGCGGTGCATGGAAACGGTGGCCGCGACTGTGCCGCCCACTCTTAATGCCCAGAATCTCAGTCTCAATGACGGCTTCACCGGCGAGCATGACAATCCAGTGTATGGGGCGCACAAATTCAGCTTCCCCATCGCCCCAGCGCATACGCTTTGGAATCGGTAAACCCGCTAACGATTGATTAACGATAGCAGGCAGCAAGTCGGCGGTTTGCTGGCCCGGCTGCTGCTGACGAAACATCAGCCATTCACCTTTTGGGGTTGCCAGACGCTCTAGGTCGGCGACGGCCACTCCGCATGAGGCAGCAAACCCAAGCGCTGCTTTACTGGGGTTGCCGTCCTGATCAAAAGCCGCTTTCACCGCTGGGCCTCTGCGCTCGACGCTTTGGTCTTCCTGACGCACTGGCGCTTGTTTTATCCATACTGCCAGCCGTCGGGGGGCGGCGTAGGCGACGATTTCGCTGGCTGTTAAATGGGCCTCAGCTAATCCGTGTTGGATGCCGTTGGTGAAGGCTGCTGACAGGGATTTCAGCGCTTTAGGCGGTAATTCCTCGGTGCCAATCTCAACCAGAAAGTCTAGGGTATCAGCGTGTTTAGCGGCGTTCATTATGCGGCCTCCTGTGACTGATTGGCTGAGTTCAGCATCGGGAAACCCAGCTGTTCACGGGTATGGTAGTAGCCCTCAGCGACCGCGCGGGCCAAAGTGCGCACCCGTAAAATATAGCGCTGGCGTTCGGTTACTGAGATGGCCTTGCGCGCGTCCAATAGGTTAAACGCATGTGACGCGCCCAGCATCTGCTCATAGGCGATCAGTGGCAGGCCCGCTGCGCTCATGCGCTGGCTTTCACGCTCGCACTGATCGAACTGGTGGAAGAGTTCGGCGGTATCAGCATGCTCGAAATTGTAGGTGGATTGCTCGACCTCATTCTGGTGATAGACATCGCCATAGGTGACGATACCCTGTGGCCCGCGCGTCCACACCAGGTCGTACACACTTTCCACGCCCTGCATATACATTGCGAGGCGCTCTAAACCGTAGGTAATCTCACCGCTGACAGGGCGACAGTCCAGGCCACCGACCTGTTGGAAATAGGTAAACTGTGTCACCTCCATGCCATTAAGCCAGATCTCCCAGCCCAGTCCCCAGGCGCCGAGCGTGGGTGATTCCCAGTTATCTTCCACGAAACGAATATCATGCACCAGTGGATCGAAGCCCAGCGCTTTGAGTGAGCCAAGATACAGCTCCTGTAAATCGGGCGGTGAGGGCTTCATCAATACCTGAAACTGGTAATAATGCTGTAGGCGGTTTGGGTTTTCACCGTAGCGTCCGTCAGTGGGGCGACGTGATGGCTGGACATATGCGGCATTCCATGGTTCCGGCCCGATAGAACGCAGGAAGGTTGCGGGGTGGAAGGTGCCCGCCCCCATTTCCATGTCGTAGGGCTGCATAATGACACAACCCTGGTCAGCCCAGTAAGCCTGGAGGGTTTGGATCATGCCCTGAAAGGTGGAGAGGTCGTAATTGTAGTGAGCCATTGACGTTGATCGCTATTGTAATGAGGGCCAAATTATAAGGCAGCATGAAAAGTATTGTCAGTAGGCAAAGCGCCTTGCTGAGTTAATCTAGGCGCTACGATACCGCAAAATGCTTTTTTGTGCTTGTTACATCGGGCTCGGCTCAATGCTTATTGAGCTTGGATCATGTCTATTGGACTTGGGTTGCCTTTAATCGTCCCCGGTATTTGCGGCCACAACGGCAGTTTCAACTTCTGCAGCCGTGGCATCAGGTGAATAAGTATCACTATGACTGCTTTGTTGAGTATCAAGATCAAATTTATAGTAAGCCTTATTTAAATAAGCAACGACATCTAAAATTTGATCATCAAACCAGTTGGTACTGAGGTTGGCGTCACAGCGGCGCACCATACTTTCCAGCCCAGGTAAGTTTTGTACCTTACGGTTTTTGCTGGTGAACAGGTCAACACCGTGACATTCCAGGCAGCGGGATTCGTTAAATAGCTTTTGACCGTTGGCGGCATTCGGTACTTCTTCGGCGATGGCAACTGAAGTTAGCAGCAAGCTGCTTGCCATGAGTGCGATTAGTTTCATTACTATCCTCGGTAATAATGCATGCTAAAACCGTCGGAGCGTTTTGAGCCAACGGTTATCTTGGCATGCGGCTTATACTGTTTTTATCAGCGTTGTTTTTGTAAGTGGGCGATTCGTATCGCAGCGGGCGGATGCGAATCATAAAATGCCGAGTGCAAAGGATCCGGTGTCAATGTACTCGCATTTTCTTTGTACAGACCGACAAGAGCGGCAATGAGTTCCGAAGCGCTGGACTGTTGGGCTGCAAACTCATCGGCTTCAAATTCATGTTTGCGGGATAAGCGCGACATTAATGGCCCAATAAAAAAGGTGAAAGCAGGACTCACCAGCATAAATAAAATTAGCGCCATATACGTTGAGGACTGGGTAATACCGAGTGAGGTGTAAAACCAGTCCTGCTGCATAAGCCAGGCTAAGACGGCGAAACCGGCAAAGGTCATTGCAATCGATAGCGCCATGCCTTTCACGATGTGTTTGCGCTTGAAATGCCCTAGCTCGTGGGCTAATACCGCCTCCACCTGGGAGGGGGATAAATGCTCCAGCAGCGTATCAAAAAATACGATGCGCTTATTTTTACCGAAGCCGGTGAAATAGGCATTGCCGTGGCCGGAGCGTTTTGAGCCATCCATCACATAGACGCCTTTACTATTGAAGCCGGTGCGCGTGAGTAGCGCATCAATACGTTCCGCGACTTCGCCTTCTTCCAGCGGTTTAAATTTATTAAACAGAGGGGCGATGAATTTGGGATAGGCCCAGGTCATTAATAAAGAAAACGCAGTGAGTCCGATCCAGGCATAAATCCACCAGTAGCTACCGGCAGACTCCATTAACCACAGGATAAATAGAATCAACGGCACGCCAATGACTAGCCCCAGAGCGGTTCCTTTCAGCAGGTCGATGACAAAGGTCTTCATATTAGTTTTATTAAAGCCAAACTTTTCTTCCAGCACGAACGTGCGATACAGCGACGCTGGCATGTCGATTACACTGCCGATCAGCATCATACTTAAGATAACGGCGGTGCCCGTTAGCAGTGGCCCCCACCCCGCGCTGCGCCATATTTGATCGAGCCATTCCAGTCCGCCGCCCAGCGTCCACACCAGTAAAACAACGAAACCCAACATGAGTTCGATGCGGCCAAAGTTGCCTTTCGCTAGGGTGTAGTCTGCTGCTTTCTGGTGTTCTTGCAGCGTAATTTTATCGCTGAAGGCGGTGGGTACTCTACTACGGTGCTGACTGACGTGCTGTTTTTGGCGCAGGGATAGCCAAAGCTGTACCAGTGCAGAGGCCAGCAAAAAAGCTAAAAAGACAACGGTGAATGTTTGCATAATCGTTTGTTCACAAAAAATAATGGTTCGTTTAATAACGGGTTGGAAAGAACCTTAGCGGCCAGTATGCACGTTAATTGACTGGGCAGTTACCCCAGCACATCGATTAGTGTACGAGACTTAATAAGGGTTCCACAAATTACGACGTTTACCGCAGACTTCTATGCTTGCGAGTGTATTTTCGCCATGGCGTATCACTGTAGATTAATGATCAATATTTTTCCACATGCGATACATATAATGCCGTTCACTATCTGCCACGGGTAAGTCCCAATAGCCGTGCTGCTGAAAAAAGCCGATGGCTTCGACCTGCGCCTTGACTAGCACACCCCCATAACCGGTCTCTGCGGCGTGATGCTCCACGAATTTAAGCAGACGTTGGCCAACACCCTGACCGTGTCGTTCCGGCCGTACATAGAGGCCGTGTAGCAGCAGGCCCGCCGCTTCAGCCGGTAAATCCGCTGCATCAGCGGGTTCCCAGCCAGCGACGGCGACCACCTCGCGCTCAGCTCCAGTGTCTTCTACTAGCCAGAGCGTGAGGTGCATTAAATCAGCGGCATCATAACGATAGCTAGGCAGCGATAAGCGTTTAACTCGTTCTGCTAGCCGCCAGCTCATCACAGCGGCTTCAATGATGTGATTGACTGCCGGTAGGTCTGCGGCTGTGCCCCGGCGTAAACTGTATTCCATATTGTGTTCAGTGGATTTTTAGTACACCTCGACCGTACCACGATTGGCGCGCTGGAGCGAAATGACTATTGCGATTTAGGGATTCGGATAGTAGAGCGGGTGCTGATGCTGCTGGGGAAATCCCTGAGCTGCGAGAATGTGGGCACGCCGACCTTGGATAATTTGGTACGCGCTTATGAATGAGGTTGAGGTTTATTGTGGCCATGATAATACGCCCAATCCCTTCCGCGAGCTGTTGGACGGTGCTACAGTAGCGCCTCAAATTTCCACCACGCAGCATGATAGATGTTTTCAGCCGCTTAATTTGTTATCTCTAAAGGATGACGTATGGCAGAGCTAAGATAATTTGTGCATGCGTATCGATCGCTCATAAGAAGGATTTGCACCGTGTTAGTCTCCGCTAATGTCACCGTCCAATTCGACGCCAAGCCACTGTTTGAAAACGTTTCCGTTAAATTTGGCGAAGGTAATCGCTACGGTTTGATCGGCGCGAACGGCGCGGGTAAATCCACCTATATGAAAGTCCTGTGTGGCTTACAGGAAGCCTCCGCCGGTAACGTCTCGAAAGAGCCGCATGAGCGCATGGCTTATCTGCGTCAGGATCAGTTCGGCTATGAAGACCAGCGCGTGTTGGATGTTGTGCTCCAAGGCCACGAGGAAATGTGGGCGATTATGAGCGAGCGCGATGCGATTTACGCGAATCTGGAAGCCACCGAAGACGATTATATGAAGGCGGCTGATCTGGAAGGGCAGTTTGCAGAATTAGATGGCTATACTTCGGAGGCGCGTGCCGGTGAGCTGCTGTTAGCGGTGGGGATTCCAACCGAACAGCATAATGGCCCCATGTCAGAAGTCGCACCGGGCTGGAAGCTGCGGGTTTTGCTGTGTCAGGCCCTGTTTGCTAACCCGGATATTCTGCTGTTGGATGAGCCGACCAATAACCTCGATATTAATACGATCCGCTGGCTGGAAGACACGTTGAATGAGCGCGATTCCACCATGATTATTATCTCGCACGATCGTCATTTTCTTAATCAGGTCTGCACGCATATCGCCGATCTCGACTACGGTAAAATCAATGTTTATCCCGGTAACTACGATGACTTCATGCAGGCATCGACTCAGGCGCGTGAGCGCCAGCAGCAGGCCAATAGCAAGGCCAAAGAGCGCATTGCTGAGTTACAAGAGTTTATCCGCAGGGTTTCTGCCAATAAATCCAAATCCAGACAGGCTACCAGTCGCCGCAAGCTGATTGAGAAAATTCGCCCGGAAGATATGAAGCCTTCCAGCCGTCAATACCCATGGATTCGTTTTGACTTCGAGGATAAAAACAAGCTGCACCGCTTCGCGGTCGAAGTCGATGGTTTAACCTTTGGCTATGACGATATGGAACAGCCGCTGATTAATGATTTCACCTTCACCGTTAATGCGGGTGATAAGGTCGCGATTATTGGTGAGAACGGTGTTGGTAAAACCACGCTGCTAAAGTTGCTGACGCAGGAGCTGGTAGCCCAGAGTGGTAAGATTAAATGGGCGGAGAAAGCAACTTATTCCACCTATGACCAGGATCATGAAGATGAGTTTGACAGCGACCGCACGCTGACGGAGTGGGTCAGTGATTACGTGCGTGAGGGCGGCTATGAAGGCGAAGATGTTGAAACCATGATTCGGGGCACATTGGGCCGCCTGCTGTTTAAGGGGGATAGCGTGAAGAAACCGGTGCGCGTACTTTCTGGGGGCGAGAAGGGCCGCATGATCTTTGGTAAGCTGATGCTGCAACATACAAATGTCATGTTAATGGATGAACCGACTAATCACCTGGATATGGAGTCGATTGAATCACTGAATGGTGCGCTGGGTATTTACAAAGGCACGCTGCTCTTTGTGTCACACGACCGAGAATTTGTAAGCTCGGTGGCGACGCGCATTCTCGATGTAAAAGGAGACGGCTCTATCGTTGATTATCGCGGCACCTATGATGACTATTTACAAAGTCAAGGGTTGGAGTGAGGTCTTATTTAAAAGCCCATCAACCTTAAATTGAACAGCTCACCCCTGTCCCCTTCAGCCCACAGTAGCCACCAGGATTTTTCGCTAGATATTGCTGGTGGTAGTCCTCGGCGTAATAAAATTCTGGTGCGGTTACAATCTCCGTTGTAATCTGACCGTGGCCCGCCACATTAAGACTGTGCTGGTAAGTGGCTTTACTGGCGAGTGCGGCCTGTTGTTGTGCTGCTGAGTAGGTGTATATACCGGAGCGGTACTGGGTGCCGGTGTCATTGCCCTGGCGCATACCCTGTGTGGGGTTATGTGTCTCCCAAAACAGTGTTAACAGAGCTGTGTAGCTAATGACCGCCGGATCAAACACCACTAAGACCACCTCGTTATGCCCAGTTTGGCCGGAACAGACTTCGCGATAAGTGGGGTTAGGTGTAAAGCCAGCGGCATAACCAGCGGCAGTGGTATAAACACCCTCTAGCACCCAGAAGCGGCGTTCAACGCCCCAGAAGCACCCCATACCGAATATGGCCTGTTCGAGATGTGCAGGAAACGGGCCTTTGAGTGGATTGCCATTGACAAAGTGGGTGTCTGGTACTGGCATTTCGGCCTCACGGCCCGGCAATGCCTCTTGTGCACTAATCATTTGTGCTTTATCAAATCCAAACATAACAGGCTCTCCCATGTGAGTAGACGTCTTGACTAGTATTGCACTGTGTTTTGGTGCGGGATGCAAGAAACAGGATGTTTTGACGTTAATCTATTGTCCACCTATCGGGTAAAAGCAGCGTGAAATCTAGGTATAAATTTTATTTATGATTGCATGCAACTAATTTGATGGTATTCGTTGAACTTGCGTAGCGAATACAACCTAAGCTATAAGAGCCTTGAAAACTCAATCTGAGTACAAACTGAGTGCAACGCACCACACAAATTCCAGCGGAATGCGTATTAAAGGAATGTAAACCGATATGGCAGCTTCTGATAACGGTCAGGTAGAAAAACCACCGCGTAATATCAAATTAACGTTGATTCTGGTGATTCTACTATCGGTCATTTCGTATGTGACCAGCTACAAAGGATTGGTCATTCTCAACGTTGAGAATGATAATGACCTGTCGCAGTGGCAAACCATTTTCATTGCTTTCATGGTATTTACGATCCAGGCCACGCTTGTCGTCACCCTGCTATTTACCATTCATGCTTATCGCCGCATCACGCAGATTCTGGCTATCTTTGTTTACATTGTGGCGATGTTGTTCAGTGTGTTTTTCAGCTACGGTTGGTGGTACGAGGTGTTTCGCGCCGGTAGCTACGCCCAAGAAGTCTATAAAGACGGCGTTGAAAGTATTCGCGTCAGTGCGAAAACTTACGAGCAATCCTTCGCTAACGTTCGCGAGGTCGCCGACGAATTATCCAAATACTCAGCTGGGCGGGCGCGTGAAGAAAATATTTATGGCGGTACGTGCGGTGAAAATAGTCGTCCCGGTAAAGGGCCGCTTAATTACCTGCGGAATGATGAGGCCCGGCGTTTTAATCTGATTGTGGGTGATGTGGGTAAACTGGAAGACAAAGTCGGTGTGCATATTCTACAGCTCAATCGCCTGCTGGATGATCTCGATTTAAGTGAAGAGGGTATTGTGCAGCAGCGCGAGCGTGAGCTGAATGATATCGTGACGCTGATCGGTGGGTACAAACGTGGCCCCAATGTCATTCGTATACGTGAGGAGCTGGAAGAGCGGCGCGGTGATAAACGCCGCTTCCTTGAATCGGTTAGTCCGAATGATAATGACGAGCGCGTGGTGGTCTCCTGTGTGGATGCAGAAATCACCCGCAAGATTGACGCGCTGTTTGCCGCCTTCGATGCTCTACCAGAGCCGCGTAGAGTCACTTTGTTTGACCAGAGCAATAACCGCACGGTGTTGCAGCGCGCTTGGCAGGTGTTCTCTTCGCTGATGGACGTTGACACGCTGACGAATACCAAGGAAAAGCTGGCTGAGCTAAAGTTGAGCAGTACCGATTATGTTCCCCTGGTGGCCGGTTTGTTAATCGATCTGTTTATTCTGATTCTAGGGCTGATTGATGGCATTGAATATGGCCGGTTTTACACGGGTCGGCGCTATAGCTCACAGGATGCTAAGCAGTTGGCGAGCTTCCATCAAAGTAAAGCGGCGGATAATGATCAGCTTAACCTGCTGCAGCCTTATATCTACAACGGCTGGCTTAGCTATTACCTCATTGTGCCAGTGCCCCAGGCCGCAATCAGTGAGCGCGAACAGCAACTGTTGCGTCTAGTCGCTTGGCTGGATGCCCATAAAAAGATTGACCGTTTTGCCCATGCCGTGGAGTTGGCGCGTTTGCCCGCTATCATGCAAGAGTTTTTCACGATGGAAGCGGATGAAAACGAATGGCGCAAGCTCTGGCGTTTTGACATTTACCGGGTGAACAAAAGTATGTGGCGTGAGCTGGTAATTTCTCATTCCCGTCAGCAGGAGCAGGAACAAGCGCCGCAGATGCACAAGCCGGCGGCTAGCGGTATTGATTCGCTGCCTGAGACGGGGGGCTATTGATGCGGCTACATTGGGTGCGCTGGAGTGGCTTACTGGACCACTTGCTATGGCGGTTGAGCATGATGCTACCGTTGCTATTCACCCGTTATGATACGGAAGAAGAAAGCCATGCGGAGCGTAGCTTAAGCGGCTGGAAGCTGAGCCTGATGGCCATTATCGTGATAAGTGTGTCGATCTGGTCATTTTTCTGGTGATGTTGTTGTGGACGAGGCACTGCGGTTAAAGTTATATCGTACTGCACCGTAGTTTGCGCTACGCTATTCCCCCCAAAACCAAGGACAGCAAACATGTTACTCATTCCGGCGATTGATCTAAAAGACGGCCAATGTGTGCGCCTGCGGCAGGGCCGCATGGACGACACCACTGTTTTCTCCGATAGTCCAGTGGCAATGGCTGCACGCTGGGTCAGTGCCGGTGCACGGCGCTTACATTTGGTTGATCTCAACGGTGCGTTTGCAGGTGAGCCGGTGAATGATGAGGTGGTGCGGGCGATTGTACAGGCGTTCCCAGAAATACCGGTGCAGATTGGTGGGGGTATCCGCGATGCTGCCACGGTGCAGGCGTATCTTGATGCGGGCGTACAGTATTGCATTATCGGTACCAAAGCCGTGCAGGAACCCGCATTTGTGTTGGAACTGTGTCAGCAGTTTCCCGGCCATATTATTGTGGGTATAGACGCTAAAGCCGGTAGGGTAGCGACGGAAGGTTGGGCGGAAGTCTCGTCCGTATCTGCGGTTGAGCTAGCACAGCAGTTTGCACAGGCTGGGGTCAGCGCTATTGTGTACACTGATATTGCGCGTGACGGTATGATGACGGGCGTGAATGTTGAGGAGACGCTGAAACTCGCACAGAGTATTGCTATTCCGGTTGTGGCTTCGGGGGGCGTGACGGATATGGCGGATATCGAGGCGCTGTGTGCGGTGAAAACGCAGGGTATTATGGGGGCTATTCTGGGCCGGTCGATTTATGAGGGTACAATTGATTTAGCGCAGGCTCAGCAGTTTGCTGACGCGCAGTAGTCGCAGAGCGGCTATCACTTGGCGGCGGCTTACGTCGTTTTGCCTGCGGCGGAATCGATTACGTCACTTGACGGTTTAACCCGGATAACTACCTATGAATACTTCACATAATGCCAGCGCTGCGGCGGACACCCTTGCCCCTGAAAAGGCGCAGTCCCCCTGGATGGTTGGCCTGCTGGTTATGATTTTTGGCATGATGGGCCTCGCCATTAATATCATGAATTTGTACCTGGGCCTGAGCGATGTCGGCAATGTGCGCACGAGTTGGACCGGTCTAGGCTTAAGCCTGAACTATGTTTATTTCACTCTGGTGGCTGGTCTAGTGGTCGGCACCTGGATGACTTATATTGGCTTTCGCCTGCTGGGGTATAAGGACAGCGGGCGGCGTCTATTCGATTTCTATATCATGTACTACATCATCTGGACATTGGGTACCGCGCTGTACCAGTACCTACAAATGCCGGATAGCTTCACCTTTCAGATTATTGTGGATGAAATGATGCCTGGCCTGTTAGGTAAAGGCCTCATGTTGGCACTATTCCTGCTGTGTCGCTATTTGATTAACAAACCTACTACCCGTGCGTGGTTGGATTAATAAACGCTTAGGAATGACCTATGGGGCTGGCAAAACGTATTATTCCCTGTCTGGATGTAGACAACGGACGTGTGGTTAAGGGCGTTAATTTCGTTGATATTCGCGACGCGGGCGACCCGGTAGAAATTGCGGCGCGCTATAACCGTGAGGGCGCGGATGAAATTACTTTTCTGGACATCACCGCCAGTTCCGATAACCGGGATACCATTGAGCATGTGGTCACTGCTGTGGCCTCTGAGGTGTTTATCCCGCTGACGGTGGGCGGTGGTATTCGCAAGCTGGACGATGTTCGGCGCATGCTCAACGCAGGTGCGGATAAGGTCGGTATTAATACTGCCGCCGTGTTTAATCCTGAGCTGGTGCGTGATGCAACGGATTATTATGGTTCGCAGTGCATCGTGGTGGCGATTGATGCTAAAACCGTGAGTGCTGCGGGCGAGCCTAAGCGCTGGGAAATCTTTACGCACGGTGGGCGTAAGGCAACCGGGATTGATGCGCTGGATTGGGCGGAAAAAATGGCAAACTACGGTGCGGGCGAATTACTAGTGACCAGTATGGATCGCGATGGCACCAAGAGTGGCTTCGACCTGGACTTAATGAGCGCTATTCATGAGCGCGTGAATGTGCCGTTGATTGCCTCCGGTGGCGTGGGCAATTTGCAGGATTTGGCGGATGGCGTGCTGGTGGGTAAAGCGGATGCAGTGCTGGCGGCGAGTATTTTTCATTTCGGTGAATATACAGTGGGTGAGGCCAAGCAATATATGGCTGAGCGGGGCATTGAAATGCGCCTTAGCTGATGAAGATGAGACCACTTAGTCTGAATCTGCGGCAACCGCCACCACCGATAGTTTTAATCTGTTCTTCCGCTGGTTCTTCTATATAATGCTCAGCATGACGAATGATCGTGTATTAACCGAAGTCGCTGCTGTGCTCGAAGCCCGTAAGCAGGCCGCAGCAGACAGTTCCTATGTGGCACAGCTTTATCACAAGGGCCTGGACGCTATCCTGAAGAAAGTGGGTGAGGAAGCGACCGAGACAGTGATGGCGGCGAAGGACGGTGATAAAGAAAAGATTGTCTATGAGGTAGCTGATCTTTGGTTTCATACGATGGTTTTATTGGCGCAGCAGGGCTTACACCCCGCTGATGTGTTAGCGGAGCTAGAGCGACGTTTCGGTACGTCGGGCTTAGTGGAAAAAGCTAACCGCGGCTTTGAAGAATGAATTTAATTTCTGAGTAAGAGAGCCTCCGGCTTTCAGAATAAGCAGTTACACGTTTTGTTGAGGAGATAGATATGGGTTTCGGTGGTATTAGTCCCTGGTCATTATTAATTATTCTGGTCATTATTTTGCTGTTGTTTGGCACTAAGCGCCTACGCAATATGGGTGGTGATTTGGGAGGCGCGTTTAAAAGCTTCAAGAAGTCGATGAAAGACGAAGAAGAAACAGTAGCCGCCGCCAAACAGGAAGCGGAAAAGGTGACACATGAAGTGGCAGATGATGTCGGACATGTGATCGATGCGGAAGTGAAACAAAAAGATACGACCCAGTCGTAAGCGTGGCGCAATTCTATGTTTGACGCTGGCTTTCTGGAAATGTTGCTGATTGGTGTCATTGCCTTACTGGTGATTGGCCCGGAGCGTTTGCCGGGTATTGCAGCAAAAGCGGGCAAGATGATAGGCAAGGCGCGTGCCTTCGTCGCCAGTACGCGCAGTGATATTGAGCGCGAGTTTCAGGCCGAGGAAATGCGTAACTTGCTGAAGAAGCAGGAGAGCGAGATCAGCGAATTGCGTGACATCATGCAAAGCAAGGCCGAGGACTTGCGTCAGGGCTTTGACCAAGCCGGCGCGCAAATCGAAAACTCTGGTCGTGAACTTCAGGATTCGGTGCATGAATCCTTACAAGTCGCCAGCGATAAAAAATCATAATGCCGATGAACATATCCCACTCTACCCGCCGCATACCTTGTAGTTTCTATAATAGCCATGGCAGATAAATCCCCGGTGAGTGATCAAGAGTTAGGTTTCCTCTCGCACTTGTACGAGCTGCGTGATCGCTTGTTGCGTATCGTGATTGCGGTTGGTCTTGTCTTTGTCTGCCTATTTCCGTTTGCTAAAGATTTATATGAACTGTTTGCGCTGCCGCTCGCCGGACAGGTCCCAGACGGTATGATTTCGACCGGTACGATTGCGCCGTTTCTAGTGCCGTTGAAGCTGGCTTTATTGGCTGCTTTTCTGATTGCACTGCCCTATGTGCTGTACCAGTTCTGGGGGTTTGTGGCACCTGGCCTGTATCGCCATGAGAAGCGTCTGGCCGTACCCTTATTAGTGTCCAGCGTCCTGCTATTTTACCTCGGTGTGCTGTTTGCATACTTTGTTTTACTGCCATTAATTTTCACGGTGCTGCCTGCCTTTGTGCCTGATGTGGCGACTTATATGCCCGACATCGGCAGCTATCTTGATTTTGCGATGGCGCTGTTCCTAGCGTTTGGCATTGGCTTTGAAATGCCGGTAGCGACTATTCTGCTGATTTCTACCGGGATGACCACGCGGGAAAATCTGGCTAAGAAACGTCCCTATATTATTGTGGGTGCGTTTATTGTCGGCATGTTGTTGACGCCGCCGGACGTGATTTCCCAGCTGATGTTGGCTATTCCTATGTGGATACTGTTTGAAATTGGTTTGGTTGCGAGTGTTCTGTTTGCCAAGCAAGTTTCTATTGCCGGTGAAGAAAAAGCCGCTAAAGAAACCGCCGAGCGTGACGCGATGGATCGTGAGTACGCCGCTGATAATGATGATGACAGTGACGATGATCTTGAAGACAGCTTCAAACGTACTCTGGTAACGGGCTCATCGACTGCCGCGAACGCTGAACCGGCGGCTTGGGCGGATACTGCTGCCTCTGCCCGCGCGAATGACGATCCGACCGCGTGGGAAGACGACAGCTATACCTATGCGGATGAGGTTGATCCCAATGATCTGCAATATGAAGAGAGCGACGAATACCGTCCGCTCACTGATGAGGAAATGGCGGCTGAGCTGGAGCGTATCGACGCTTTACATACCGAGGCAAAGGACACCGACGCAGCGCCACAAGACACCGGTGATTCAGCTGAGCAGGATGCGGCAACTGAAGACGATAGTGGGCGCGATGCGGCAGGCGGTGAAAGTGATGCGACAGATGATCGCGTGCAAGATCAGGACAAACCTTAGTTCGTCTTGATCTGTGCTGATTTCGTTTGTGCCTTATCGCTGTTACACACAAGGTATGGTGCAGCGATAGGTTAAGCACTTGTTAGGTGGCCGCTAGGTTATTCGTTTCGGGTACAAACATTTCACGGTAGCTCGCGTAATTAGCACCCGCTAATACCGGCAGCACAATTAGAAAGCCAAGGCCAAAGGCCAGCGAGGCCAACATAATCAGAATTAGGCTCAAGCCGATCAACATGCAGACCGGCAGCAGGTTATGCAGAAACGCCTGCATGCTCAGCATAATCGCTTTTGTGGGGTTAATACGGTTAAACAGCGTCAGCGGAATGGCATAGGAAAAGGCGGCTATGCCAGCAATGATGGCGAGCAGCTGGAGCCAGAGAATTAGCGGGCTTTTCTGTACGAACTGAGTGGCCACGAGTTTTAACTGCATAGCACTTTGATTTTCAGTGCCATAGATATTGTAAAAATACTGAAATAACGCGCCACTGAGTGGATAAAACGATAGCACTAATGCGAAAAGATAAATGAGCATGAGGGCGCCCAGCTGCAACAAGCGCATTCTGTGCACAGGTTTGTTGAAGCCATAAATGATGTCTTCAATTCGGGGCGACATATCACACCGGCTGCGATAAACGGAATACAACAAACCGGCAAATAGCGCAGGGAATAATAAAACTAGGATGAAAATACCGATGCGTGGGATGAGAACTAGCGCGCTGATGCCGATGAAAAACAACAGTGACATTGCGCACCAGATAAGCACATTGGCTGAGAAGTAGTGCCAACCTGCCTGTAGCCAGTGGGTTGCGCGAAGCAAAGGAACCGAGTTTACGGTCATTTTTTAAGCCCTCAGGGTAATCTGTAGACGTTAGCAACTAGATCTGATGTTTTATTTTTCAGGTGGTTCCGCTATAGAGGCCCCATCACCTGTTAAATCTATTTGCCGTGCCGCTGTTTATTATTTTTCTACGTCAGCCCTATCTTGTTACCTGATCTTTGTTTGAAAGTCAATCTAAGCAGCAAATAGAGCGTGCTATTGGTAGAATAATGCATTTAGATACTAGCTGAGGCTTTTACAGAC
>CALAMO010000042.1 GCA_937925855.1 uncultured Thiotrichaceae bacterium | reverse complement strand
GGAGCCAGGTTGAGTGCAGTGATGTATTGCCGCCCCAGATTTTCTTTCAGGATTTCCTGTGCCTCCAGCTGAACCTCTGTGTTCTCAAAGCGTAATAGCGCTTTTTCCTGGTTCAGCTCGCTGCCTTTAGGGGTGATACCTTTATCAGCCAGCGTTTTTTGCAGCGAATCCACCAATGTCTGATTAACGACCGGTGCGCCGCGGACAGCAGTAATTTGTACCGACGGATCAGAAGGATAAAGATTGGGTAGCGCGTAGACTATACCAATGAGTAGTACAAAGACTACCAGCAGGTATTTCCAGAGCGGGAAACGATTCATTATTATATTCCGTGTTAAGAAAAAATCCCTGCCCGCAGCTTGCAGAAGGACAGGGGGATTATTCAGGTAGCGAGCGGTGTTGCGGTTAAGCGCCTTTCATCGTGCCCTTTGGCATGACGGAGGCGATGGCCTGCCGCTGTACTTTTACCTGTGTGTTATTCGCCACTTCGATTTCAACGAAGTTATCCCCAATAGTGGTGATTTTGCCTAATAAACCACCTCCCGTCACGATTTCATCGCCCTTACCCAGCGCTGCCAGCATATTTTTATGTTCTTTAGCGCGCTTTTGCTGCGGGCGAATGATCATAAAGTACATGATGGCAAAAAACACGCCCATCATGAGCAGCATTTCGAGGCCACCACCCGCCGCACCTGCGCTTTGTGCATGCGCATTAGAAATAAAAAAATCCATGAGTCACTCCTTCAATTAAATATTAACAGCCATGAGAAAAATTTACCCTGAATAACAAAAGCCTGCGACTTTCACAGGAATGTACATGGGGTGGATATACCCCACAAACAGGCGCAGCTATTATGCCAGTTCCCACGCAAAACTGATAACCCGTTTCAACGTGGACTGACCGCTTTGGCAGAGCAAGAGGCGATCCAGCCCAAGCGCAATGCCCGCTGAGCGTGGTAAACCCGCTTGCATGGCGGCCAGAAAACGCAGGTCGGCGGGGATGGGCGCTAGACCCTGGTTCAGCCGCTGCGCTGCATCTTGTTGTAGACGTTCGGCACTGCGCGCCGCATCCGTCAGTTCCTGATAGCCATTGCCTAATTCCAGTGCACCACAATAAACCTCAAAACGCTGTGCCACCGCAACGCCCTCCTGGCTAATGACTTGGGCTAAAGCGGCCTGTTCAGCCGGATAATGGTAGATAAAACTTAAGCGGTGCGGGTCAAACGTGGCTTCAATGACATGCGTAAACAATAAGTCCAACCAGCCTTGCCTATCCAGCTCACCGCTCACCTCAATCTGGTGCGCAGCGGCACAGCGTTGTAGTGCCGCTATTGAAACATTGTGGGGGTCAAGTGCTAACGTTTCAAGAAAGCAGGCCTGATAACTGCGATAAGATGGAGGAATGGTAATGTTCGGTAGCAGCAGGGTGAGCAGTTCAGCCACTTCCTGCATCAGGCGGCGCTCGCTGAAGCCAACACGGTAGTATTCCAGCATGCTGAACTCAGAATTATGCTGTGCGCCATTCTCTTCTTCGCGCCAGACTTTACAAAGCTGGTAAATATCGCCGCTGCCTGCTGCCAGTAAGCGTTTCATTGGGTATTCGGGTGAGGTGTGCAGGTAGCGAGTACCGCTGCGCGTGTGGACGCTGAAGCTGTCGATATAAGGATCGGTGTTGCCGCTTTGGGACAGCGCGGGGGTTTCGACTTCGAGTATCCCGCGCTGCTGCATAAAGTCCCTGATTTGGCGGTTAAGCTGCGCCCGGGCCTGTAGGGCATTTAGCGCAGCGGAGGGACGCCCATTGTCTGTCATCGCTTGGCTGTGTATCGCCTGCCAAACGGCGATTTAGCTCTTCACCCGTGAAACATATTCACCGTTACGGGTGTCGATCTTTACGATTTCATTTTCATCCATGTACAGCGGTACCTTAATGACCGTACCGGTTTCCAGCGTAGCAGGTTTGGTGCCGCCGCTGGCGGTATCACCCTTGACCCCTGGGTCGGTTTCGGTGATTTGCAGCTCAACGAAGTTAGGCGGCGTCACCGTGAGCGGTGCATCATTCCAGAGCGTAACTAGGCAGACTTCGTTGCCTTTCAGCCATTTTACCGCTTCCGTCATAGCGGTTTCAGGGGCTGCGAACTGCTCAAACGAACCGTCGGTGAGCATAAAATGCCAAAATTCACCGTCGCTATACAGGTACTCCATATCGCGATCCATCACGTCGGCGGCTTCAACGCTTTCGCCCGATTTCCAGGTTTTCTCAACCGTACGACCGGTCTTCAGATTACGCACTCGTGCGCGGTTGAAGGCTTGGCCTTTGCCGGGTTTAACGAACTCATTGTCGACGATGGTGTACGGGTCGCCATCGATCATGAGTTTTAAGCCGCTGCGAAATTCATTGGTGTTATAGGTGGCCATTACCGGGTGCTCCAGAGCTCACTGATTTAAATTGGAGCTTATGATAACCGGAATTGGGTTAAAACATAAGATGCAAACTCAAAGACCCAAAATAACCCAAAATTCTTTTCCGCCAGCTGTAAAATCGAGCGATTTGCTGAGCTTGTTTGTCTCTTGATAAACCATCGGCAGGCTGTGCCCGATTATCCATGCGCTTAAGTTTTTCATTAAGGTCTGCGTGGATGTTTCTTCACGTTTATATCCAATAGATTGGTATCAGTTGTTGGGGTTTTGGATTTGTGTATTGCGCGGGTATGTGCTTGAGCTTAAGGCTTAGCTTAGCCGCCGCCCTTCTTAAAATAAAGATCAAACTGCGTCAAAAACCGTTTACTCACTGCCTCATTAACTTCACTAAAATCAAAGTCTACATGCATATAAGGAATGCGAATCATCGCAATTTTACGCACGGCTTCGCTGCCCAGTGTGATCGTCATCGTTTTATCTGCGGCCTCTGGTGCCGTGATGCTAATCACATCACCCTCGACTGAATAAGTGTAGTCATGCAGGGCGGCGGGCAGGGTGCGCAGAAATTCTGGGCGGGTATAGCCCATTTCACGTTTTAGAATCGTCATAAGTGAGGGGGTCTCAGCCGCCCGCAACCGGCGGCCAGATAGCTAGTGTATCATTGGCTTTGAGCTGTCCGCGCTGGTCTCTGTCGGTGTCGCAAATAAACGTACCGTTCAGCAACACCAAATGCGCCCATTCGCGGGGCACCTTAAAGCGGTCGATGATTTCATTCAAGCTTACATCTTCAGCCACTTCGATGTTCGCCTGATTTTTTAGCGCATCTGGGGGCAGTAAATCCCCCAGTTGCGCATACAGTTTTAACGTAATTTTCATACGAAGCGTTATACCCTAAGGCACCCGATGAGCCAAATAGGCTTCCATCACGCGGGTTGGATCAGCCATCAGCTTGGCCTTCCATTTGCCAAGCGGCGTCTGGTTTTGAATCAAACCGCGCAGCACGCCAATATGCTGGGTGATGCCCAGCGTATTCGCACCCACCAGCACATCATCTGCAAACTGCAGGTTGATGTACTTGAAGCGGGCAGGATCACCCAGCGTGGTTTCGTCGCCACTCTCCGCACCTTCCCACAGACCAAACGAGGAGGAGATTAGCCCCATGGTGTCTAGTACGTTCATATTGATGCTGCCACGATGCAGTGACTCGGCACCTGCCGACATATTAGTCGCTGCGAGATAGCCGTGTTCCACCGCTGTCGGTTGAATCGCCTGTACGCTATAACCGCCGGTAGAGAAGTCCTTACCTTCGGCCACGTCGCCTGCGGCATAGATATTCGGATCAGAGCTTTGTAGATACTCATTGACCAGAATACCGTGGTTAGTGTCTACGATGCCATCCACCAGCTCACTGTTTGGCCGCACGCCAGTAGCGCTAATCAGCAGATCAACCGTCATCGACTCATGGCCGTCCAGGTCAATGCCCAGCTGGCCACCACCGGCATCACTGACTGCATTAACCCGGGTAGAGGTTAGGACGTTAACCCCCTTATTCTCACACCAAGTCTTAAGCAAGCCGCCGGATTGTTCGTCCATCATGCGTGGCACCATGCGGTTTTCCATCTCAACCACGGTGAGATCCACGCCACGACGAGCGAGTGCTTCCAAAATGATACAGCCGATAAAGCCAGCGCCCATCAGCACGACTTTGTCGCCAGGTGCGGCGCCTGCGATAATCTGGCGTGCATCTGCCAGCGTCCAGCAGTTGACCACACCGGGTAAGTCCATGCCGTCAATCGGGGGTCGCATCGGCTTAGAGCCGGTCGCCAGGAGCAGTTTGTCGTAGCTCAGCGTTTGACCATTGTTTAGGCTGAGTTGTTGCTCTGCCGCTGCTACTGTTGTCACACGCTGTTGCAGCAGCTCGATGTTGTGCTGTGCAAAATGATCCGCTGTTTTACGCAGGTGCGTGCCTGCTTCCTGAATATCACCAATCAGGTGATAGGGTAATGCCATGCGTGAATAGGGTAACTCCGGTTCCTCGCCAATCAGGGTAATGGCGGCTTCCGGCATGCGTTTGCGCAGGGTCTCAGCGGCAATAACGCCCGCTGGCCCTGTTCCAATAATCACATGACTCATGTGCGACCTCAGGCTGGTAAGCCGTAGCGACTACGGGTCTCGTCAGTCAGGCGACCTTCCGAGTCCCAGCCACGCAGTTCGTAGTACTGTGGAATCATTTGATCCAGGTCACACACGCGCCCTTCCGCTGGGCCAGCGTTGGCCGCATCTTTTAACAGACGCTGCGGCAGGGTATCGTCGGCGGCGGTCATGCCTGCACGGTTGTTAAAGTCACGCTCCAACTGCCAAATGCGCGCACCGACTTCAGCGCACTTCTCCACCGACCAGTCGCCTTCACAGGCCGCATCAATCTGGGGCGCAATGTTTTCCAGTGACCAAGCGAAAGTGGTAAAGATACATAGACCGGAAGAGTCAACCGCTGCGGTTGCGTCCTGAAAGGCCATGACTAATTCAGGCTTGCCTTCGGTTTCCAGCGGGTCGGTTTTCACGGGGATACCCAGTACTTCAGACGACACGGTGTAAGACCGTAGGTGACAGGCACCGCGATTAGACGTGGCATAAGTCAGTCCCATGCCCTGAATGCCCCGTGGGTCGTACGCCGGAAATTCCTGGCCTTTAACCGTCATGGAAAATTCTGGCTTACCGTATTTTTCACACAGGCGCTTCGAACCTAAGCCAATGTCTTTACCGAAGCCTTCGCCTTTTGCGGTTAATTCAGCAATCGCTACCAGCGCTTCCGCTGAGCCAAACTTCAGCTCAATACCACCGGTTGTTTCACTGTTGATGTCCCCAGCTTCATAAAGCTCCATCGCCGCAGCGACCGTTGAGCCAAAGGAAATCGGATCCATGCCGTCTTCGTTACACAGAAAGTTTACATAGGTCAGCGCATCAATATCATTGACGCCGGTATCCGGGCCAAGTGCCCAAGCCGCCTCATATTCCAGCCCGCCAGAATTACCCCAGTACTCGGGCTTATCCGCCACGCTGAAGTGTGTTTTATCAACGGTAGAGATCCGACCACAGGCGATGGTACAGCCGAAACAAGCGCCGTTAGTGGTCAGGTTGGGCTTGCCGTCGGACTTGCGTGGCTCGTGCATCGCTTCACCGGAAACATCATGTGCGCCTTCAAACTGCACTTCGCTCATATTGCGCGTTGGTAGAGCACCTAACTCATTGATAACGTTCATCAATACCTGGGTGCCGTAAGTTGGCAGACCGGTGCCGGTGACGGCGTTTTCTGCTAATACTTTTTTCTGATCCGCCGTTTCTCGCATAAAGCGGATGGGGTCTTTAATATTGCCCACGCCCTTGCTGCCGCGTACTGCGACGGCTTTCAGGTTCTTGGAGGCCATGACCGTGCCCACGCCAGAGCGGCCCGCGGCGCGGTGTAGGTCGTTGACCACCGCCGCAAATAAACAGCCTTCTTCCGCTGAGCGGCCAATGGCGGCGATACGCAGCTGCGGATCCTGATGCTTTTGGTGCAGGAGTTCGTCGGTCTCCCACACGGACTTGCCCCACAGGTCGTCTGCTGGGATCAGTTCTGCCTTCTCGTTCTCAACGTGCAGGTAAACCGGGGTCGGTGATTGACCTTCAAAGATCACCATATCCCAACCTGCATTTTTCAGCTCAGCGCCGATAAAACCACCGGAGTTAGAACAGGCCATCACGCCGGTCAGTGGGCTTTTACAGATGACGGAGTAGCGCCCACCGGTAGAAGCCATGGTGCCGGTCAGTGGGCCGGTTGCCATAATCAGCTTATTATCTGGGCCAAGTGCATCACAGGTTGCGTCCACTTCATCGACAAAATAGCGCGTCGCTAGGCCGCGCTGGCCGAGATATTCGTTAGCCCACTCCATATTCAGGGGCTCTGCATTTACCGTGCCTTCGGTTAGATTGACGCGGAGAATTTGTTTAGTCCATGCCATTGTCTTTCTCCTTAGGCGGCTGCCTGAGTATCAGTTTTCGAAGCCCACTGGCGCATACGATCTAAGCCAGTTGCGTCAGCATCAATATAGGTGATGGCGCTGGTTGGGCAGGCGGAGGCGCACTGTGGATCACCGCCGCAGAGGTCACATTTAACCACCTTGCCGGTGCTGCTGTTGTAGTTAACCGTGCCGAATGGACAGGCAATCGTGCACACCTTACAGCCCACACAGCGGTCATTAATAATGTCTTTAGAGCCAGTGATCGGATTCACCACGATAGCGTCCACGGGACAAGCCTGCATACACCAAGCTTCGTCACATTGGGTGCAGGTATAAGGCACGTAGCGGCCTTCATCGTGGAAGCTGAATACTTTAATTCTTGATTTGGCCGGGTTAAACGCACCTTCATTTTCATAGGAACACGCCATCTCGCATTGCAAGCAGCCCGTACACTTACCCGGATCAATATGAAGTGATCTTTGCATTCTTCATCTCCTCCTCTAATTGAACTGAAATTTACTATTAGCCTTTGCTCAGCTTGAACGTGAACGGGTTGGCTAAGGTTTGTTGTAACGCTGGTGTTAACCACTATAATTTTAATGGTTTGCAACATCTTATCATAAGAAAAAACTTTGGGTCGCTTCTATTAGAACATAGCCTTATAGGCTCAAAATGTCCATGGACACATAGTGTTTGTTACACAATAACGCCGGGGTTCATCCGGTTGTTGGGGTCGATAGCGCGCTGGATACGGGCCATAAGTGTACGCTCCACCGGTGAGCGCAGGCTGTCCGCAATGGCGGTTTTGGTGCGGCCAATGCCATGCTCTGCGGCGAAGCTGCCGCCGCAGGCTTCCGCCAGCGTGTAGATCGCCTGATTGAGTTCGGCGTCGCGCTGGCTAAAGTCTGTGCTGCCTGCTGGCGGCGATAAATTATAGTGAATATTGCCATCGCCGAGGTGGCCAAATGTCCAGATGCGCGTGCCCGGTAAGATGTGCTGCACCTGTGCGTGACAGGCGCTGAGGAAGCTTGGGAACTGACTGAGTGGCACTGCAATATCGTGTTTGAGCTGTTGTCCTTCGCGCCGGATACCTTCCGGCAGTGTTTCGCGTACCTGCCATAGCGCAGTGCGCTGCTGAGTCGATTGGGCGACAATAGCATCGCTGACGTGTTCGGCCTCCACGGCCTGGGCCAGCGCTTGTTGTAGCACGTCTTCTAGCTCAAAATTCGGCAGCGAGCTGGCTAATTCCACCAGCAGATAAAACGGCGCTTGGCTCGCCAGCGGCCAGCGCAGCGTTGGTAAATGGTGTAAGGCTAAGGCCAAGATACCCGCATCGAAAAATTCCAGCGCGGTCAGAAATTCAGCGCAGTGTGTTCTGAGCTGCTGCCCGACCTGAAGCAAGGCAGCTAGGCTGGGTAGGGCGAGCAGTGCGCTAGTCTGACTCTGCGCGGCGGGATACAGCTTGAGCACGGCGCGGGTGATAACGCCGAGTCGGCCCTCTGAGCCGCAAAACAGTTTACGCAGCTGAAAACCGGCGTTGTCTTTGATCAAGCTGCGCGTGCCGTCCCACACATCACCATTGGGCAGGACGACTTCTAGCCCCAGCACTAGGTCTTGCATGGTGCCAAAGCGAAAGGCATGACTGCCGCCCGCGTTGGCTGCGATTAGGCCGCCGATCTGTGCGCTGCCCTGTGAACCGAGGTGCAGCGGCAGCATAAGCCGGTGGGGGCTGAGTGCCTGATGCAGTTGTTCCAGCACCACGCCAGCACCCACCACTGCGCTAAAGTCTCTGGGGTTGATAGCGTCGATTTGATCCAAACGCGAGAGGGAGAGAATAACGCTGTTCGTGCTGCTGGCGACGGAGGCTCCGACTAGGCCAGTGCCGCCGCCCTGTGGCACGACGGGAATGTGAGCGGCGTGACACAGGTGCATCAGTGCCGCCGTTTCGTCGCTGGATTGAGGGCGTGCTACACCGAGCGGCTGCACGCCATAGGTATTGAGCCAGTCGCGGGTGAAGGCGGCGGTGTCACGCGGCGCGCTGAGCCAGCCTTTGGGGCCGAGCAGAGCGGTGAGCTGTTGGCTGAGGGTCATGCTTGTCATTTGGCTAACTATACCTAACAATGGCCGCAAGGAGGGACTATGTCTGTACTCAGAAAAGAATTATTCGACCTGCCGCCGGGGGTGATTTACCTCGATGGTAATTCGCTAGGCCCCTTAACTAAGCAGGTAGCGGCCAGACTGACCCAGCTTGTGACCGATGAGTGGGGCAATGGGCTGATTCGCAGCTGGAATAAAGCGGGCTGGATGGCACAGCCGCAGCGCGTTGGCGATATGATTGCGCCGTTATTGGGTGCACCGGCGGCGAGCGTCATGCTCGGTGATACGCTGTCGATTAAGGTGTATCAGGCACTGTCTGCCGCGCTGGAACTGCGGCCTGAGCGCCGGGTGGTGTTAACCGATTCTGGTAATTTCCCGACTGATCTTTATATGGCACAGGGGCTACTGCAGTCGCTGGATCGAGGTTATGAGCTGCGTATTGTCGCGCCGGAGCAGGTCAGTGCGGCGCTGGATGAGCGTGTGGCGGCCGTGCTGCTGACGCAGGTTGATTACCGCACGGGCCGTTTGCATGATATGCAGGCTATTACGCAGCGGGCGCAGGCGGTGGGTGCGGTGACTATCTGGGATTTAGCGCACAGTGCGGGTGCGATTCCGCTGGCGCTGGAGCAGGCTCATTGTGAATTTGCGGTGGGCTGCACTTACAAGTACCTGAATGGTGGCCCCGGTGCGCCTGCATTTATTTATGTGCGGCCCGATTTAATTGAGCGGGTGCGACCCTGCTTAGCCGGTTGGCTAGGACATGCGGCGCCGTTTGCGTTTGATCCCGATTATCGTCCAGCGGCCTCAATAGAACGTATGCGAGTAGGCACGCCGCCGGTGCTACAGCTGGCAGCGTTGGAAGCGGCGCTGGCCGTGTGGACAGACGTGGATATGCAGGCGCTGCGGCGGGCGAGTGTGGCGCTGGCGGAAAGGTTTATTGCTGAGGTGGAAGCCCGCTGCCCGGCGTTAACGCTGGCAAGCCCGCGTGACCCTGAGCAGCGAGGCTCGCAGGTATCGTTTAGCTTTGATCAGGGCTACGCGGTGATGCAGGCGCTGATTGCGCGCGGCGTTATTGGCGACTTTCGAGCGCCGGATATCATGCGCTTTGGCTTTACCCCGCTGTATCTGGATGAAGGTGATATAGTAGCGGCGGTGGATGCGTTGCAGGTCATTTTGGACGGCGAGCTTTGGCGGGCGCCTGAGTACCAGGTGACACAGGCGGTGACCTGAGCGGTGTGCCCGCTTGCTCTGCCGCTCTTTGATGCAGGTGCATCGTTCCTGGTGGGTGGCGCACAAACATATTGTCGCGCAACAGCGCATTAAGCATAAACGCCATCTTATTCTATCTGATGAGCGTGTGGTGCCAGTGAGTCGAACATACCGTGCGGCGGTAAAAGCCGTGTTAGCTGCAAAGTCGGAGGGGTAAATGAGTCTGATTCTGAAAGAGAAAGTGACGGGGCCAGCCGTATGGCGCGGGGTTGAGCTGGCGGATGATCAGTCATGGCTGCACCCGCTGTCTGATGAGACGCTAACCGTTATTGATCAGGCGCTGGCTCAGGTCAAAGCTCGCGGGCTGACGTTTCCGCATTTCACGCGGGATGACTTCCCGATTCATGCGCTCCAGCCTGAGCTACAGCGTTATGTGCAAGCATTGGAAGACGGCAAAGGCTTTCTCCTGCTGCGTGGCCTGCCGGTTGCTGCGTACAGTGATGCTGATATTAATATTATTAACTACGGCATTGGTCTGCATATGGGGACGCCGGTGTGCCAGAACCTAAAGGGTGATTTGCTTGGTATGGTCGAGAACGTCGGCGACCTAAGCAAGCCGGAGACTCGGGTCTATGAGACCAATGCTTATCTGCCGTATCACACTGATTTGTCTGATGTGTTCGGCCTAATGTGCGTGCGCCCAGCGCTGGCCGGTGGGTTAACTAGTCTGGTGAGCTCCGGTGCGGTGTACAATGAAATTTTGACGCACCATCCTGAATACCTCGGCTTGTTTTATCGGCCCATGTATTACGCCCATCTCGGGCAGGATTCATCGAATAAAGCGCCGGTCTTTAGCTACCATGCCGGTAAACTGAGCTGCCGCTATCTGCGCCAGTATATTGAACTGGGCGCTGAGCTCCAGAAACGTCCGCTGTCGCGGGTTGAGGTGGAGGCGTTGGATGTGTTCGATAGCATTATCCACGATGAGCAGATCCGGCTGGACATGATGTTAGCTCCGGGAGATATGCTGTTTGCTAATAATTATGCGGTGATGCACTCGCGGACGGCGTTTGAGGATTATGTCGAACTGGAAAAGCGCCGTAAGCTGGTGCGGCTGTGGTTAAAAATGGATAATGCGCGCAGTTTGGCACCGGATTTTCCGGGGCAGAATGGTTTTCCGCCACCGGGGGCGCAGTGACCTGGCCGCTGATGTTTACGTTTCGTTATATTGGTTGGCAACATTTCATGGTGTTGGTGGCGTTGCGTCGATGGAGCAGGACGACGAGGGGCTGAGTGATATTGAGCGCTATAAAGACTTTGTGCTGTATTTTTTCAGGCTGCCAAAATCTCAAACTCGACTGCTTTTGCGATTGGTTTGACCTGCTTACTGTCTTTTTTTAACTCCACTATGCCATAACCAGACAAAGTCTTTAATGTGCGTGAAAGATTGCCGGGTTTTCTACCGGTGGTGTCTGAGAGTTCCTTGATTGAGTTAGGCTGAGTATCCCTAATGGCGTGTAATAGGGCGCGGTTCTCATCGCTTAACACTTCTGCGAGTGAACGCATTGAGGTGAACCATATCTTGGGTTCGCCCGGCTTGGGTTTGTACGCGCCTGTGGCGATCAACAGCATTCTTTCTCTGATTTTTTCTTGCGGCATGATGCCGATGCGTACCTTGCTCATATCATTGATTCCTGTTGTTGAAGTTTCTCATCAACTTTGGTGAAGAAGTCCTCAATTAGCTGATAGGCGTCCTTGAATTCATAGGGTACTCCGCTATCTAGACTATGACGATGGTGGTGGTCATACTCGACCACGCGGCCTGCGTATTTGTATTTTTTAGGCAACCTGACTGCATGTGCATTATCGTAACCCATTAGGCGCTTTCCGTGTTTATCGTGCAGTGTTAGGCTATAACGTAGGCCATGTGGTCGTTCTTTACTTATTGTTGTTCTAGCAACATCAAATTTCACCCAGTGGCCGTGTTCTTGTTCTATGACGACGCCATCAAGTTCCAGTAGTGTTTCTAACCCATGGTCTACATTATTGTGCATGTTTTTGTTAGATTAATATCAGCTGCTGATACTATAGCCTGTTGTAGTGGACTTAGAAAGATTTTTTATGTTGCTTTTGATTTTTCTAGCGGTGTAAATATTAATTCAACTATTGATTACAAGACTAATCAAGCCAAGTTCCAGTAATTTAGCCCATAAGCACACGAGTCTCATGGCGAATACCACATTGAAAACAACGATAACCAAGAGCCCGCACCCTTTCCTGATTATGACGACGTTCTCTGCCCATTGAGATGCGGCACGGCGCATTGCATGTGGGACATGATGCGGGGATAAAACGGCAAAATACTAGCCGCACTAATCGATCCAACGCTATGCCTACCCCACAGAACACCAGTATTTCTAGCCACACATTGAAGTTGGTTATTTTGAGTAGCTCAAAGCCGGCGATTATGTAGGCGACAAGCAGTAAGAAGCTCACGATTGCATATACTATGGCATGGGTGCGAATGTTCAAATCTTGCTCCTATATTTTTAGAATTGATCCTTATAGCAGCATAAACTTGGTGGCATACGGGCTACAATATGTGCTGATAAGCTGTGGCCTAAGGAAAGTAAACATGAATCCAATGAAAACAATATCCGCCCGCGCACAGGCGCTGGAAGCGTCGCTGATTCGCACGGTGGCGGAAGCGGGAATGACGCAGGGGGATGTTTTGCCACTGTGGTTCGGTGAAGGGGCATGGCCGACGAATTCACTGATTGTTGAGGCCGCAGTCGCTTCCTTACAGGCCGGAAATCATAAATACCAACCCAATAACGGTGCGATGAACCTGCGCATGGCGCTCAGTGCCTACAGTAATAATCTGCTGGGCTGTCAGCTCACGCCGGAGCAAATCACCGTTACACCGTCCGGTATGCAGGGGTTAATGCTAGCGGCGGAGTTGCTGGTGACGCCAGGCGATCGGGTAGTCGCACTGGAACCAGGCTGGCCAAATATTGCGGGCTGTTTTAAAGCGCAAGGGGCGGTGGCGGAAACGCTGAGCCTGTCGGTGCAGGACGGGCGTTGGGTACTGGATATTGACGCGCTCTTGGCTGCGCTGACGCCGGATACTAAAGCGGTGCTGATCAACTCACCGAATAATCCCACGGGCTGGACGATGACGGCGGTGGATCAGCAGCGCGTGCTGGCGCATTGTCGCCAGCATGGCATTTGGATTGTGGCCGATGATGTGTATTCGCGCCTGTACCGTCATGCCCAATATGCGCCGTCATTTCTGGCGCTGGCCGAACCGGAAGATCGGGTCATTTCGGTAAATTCCTTTTCTAAAAGCTGGTCGATGACGGGTTGGCGTTTGGGCTGGATGGTTGCGCCTGCTGTCTGTGAAACGAAACTGGGGCAGCTGACTGAGTTTAATACCTGCAGCACGCCCGGTTTTATTCAGGATGCTGGGGTGGTGGCTTTGCAGGCAGGCGATGCTGAAGTCGCGCAGTTGCAGCGTAAAATTCAAACCGGTTATGCGATTACGGCGCAGGAATTGAGTAATTTTTCCCGCGTAGCCTTTATTGAGCCGGACGGTGCGTTTTACAGTTTTTTCCGGGTCGATGGATTGAGCGATAGCCTGACGGCAGCAAAAACCATTATGCAGGAGACCAAAGTTGGTTTAGCACCGGGTATTGCGTTTGGCGCGGAGGGTGAAGGTTATCTGCGGCTTTGTTATGCTCAGCCTGAAGAGGTGTTAGAACGTGCGTTTAAGCAGCTTGCGCCGTTTTTGTCCTGATATGTTTTGCCTTTCGACTGCGCTCAAGAACCACGGAGTCGAAGCCCGGTTTAAAACATTTAATTTAACTGGAGGAGACAATAAGATGAAACTACTGCGCTTTGGCCCTCAGGGGCAGGAAAAACCCGGCATTGTTGACGCCGACGGTAAGGTACGCGATCTGTCTGCGCTGGTGGCTGATATTGCGGGCGATGTACTGAGTGATGCCGGGTTAGCGCAGATTGCGGCGGCGGATTTGAGCGTGTTGCCGCTGGTTGAGGTCGAGCGTTATGGCCCTTGTGTTGCTGGCGTGGGGAAATTTCTTTGTATTGGCCTGAATTATTCTGATCATGCCGCTGAGTCGGGTTTAAAAGTACCCAAAGAGCCAATTTTGTTCGCCAAAGCAACTTCGGCGATTATTGGCCCGAATGATACGGTGGAAATTCCGCGCACCTCGGTGGCGACCGACTGGGAAGTCGAGCTGGGCGTGGTGATTGGGAAGGAAGCCAAGTACATCGACGAGGCGGACGCGCTGGATTATGTCGCGGGTTATTGTGTGGCGAATGATATTTCGGAGCGTGATTTCCAGGCAAAACGTGCCGGGCAGTGGACGAAGGGTAAGTCCGCCGACACCTTTGGGCCGATTGGGCCGTGGCTGGTGACGAAGGATGAAGTGCCCGATCCGCAGAATCTGGCGATGTACCTGGATGTGAACGGTGAGCGCATGCAGACCGGCTCAACCGCGACCATGATTTTTAGCGTGGCACATATTGTGGCGTATCTATCGCAGTTTATGAGTTTGCAGCCCGGCGATGTGATTTCTACCGGCACGCCGCCGGGGGTGGGCATGGGTAAGAAGCCGGAGCCGATTTACCTGCAGCCGGGTGATGTGATGGAGCTGGGTGTGGAAGGCCTGGGTGTGCAGCGGCAGGATGTGATTCAAGGATAACCCCCATGACAAACGATACAACACCGCACATCAATATCCATGATGCTTTGCTGCTGGACAGCGATCCTGAGTCGATTGTGCGCTACTACCAAAGCTGGGCAGCGACCTATGATTCCGATGTCACAGCGAATTATTTTGGTGTTCAGCTGATTGCTGATCTGGTGCAGCAGCATGTGCAGAGCAGTAGCACACTGTCTGATATTGCCGCATCAGCGCTAACAATCATGGATGTCGGTTGCGGGACTGGCTTGCTGGGTAAGCCATTGCACGCTATGGGTTATCGCCATATTGACGGCGTGGATTTATCGGCTGAGATGCTCGCAAAAGCCGGGGAATCCGGTTTCTTCCGGCGGCTATTTGAGGGTGTGGATATTCATCAGCCGCTGCCAGCTGAATTAGCGGGTGCTTACGACGTGGCGGTTTGTCTCGGCGTGTTTACTCCCGGCCATGTGCTGCCGGAAGCGCTGTATCAGCTGGTGGGGATGACGCGGCCCGGTGGTCTGACCGTGATCAGTACACGTGTGCCCTACTACGATACAACGGATTATCAGCAGGTGAGTGATCGTATTGAGGCGGAGGGTGTTGCGGTGCTGAGAAAGCGTTATATGAATGCGCCTTATCGGGATGACGGTGATGCGCATTACTGGGTGTATGAGCGGCTGTGACTGTGATGGAGGCATTATGACGGCGATTACGCTGCGCCGCGCCGTGTGGGACGATCTGGATTTACTGCAGCATTGGGATGAGCAGCCGCAGGTTAAAGAAGCCATCGGCGAAGATGACGACGATTGGCACTGGGAAGAGGAGCTGAAACGCTCGCCGGCGTGGCGTGAGTTTCTGGTGGCGGAAGTGGCGGGGCGTCCGATTGGGTTTATGCAGATTATTGACCCGCTGTTGGAAGACAGTCATTACTGGGGCGAGGTAGAACCGAATTTGCGCGCGCTGGATATTTGGATTGGTGAGGCTGATGCGCTGGGACAGGGTTATGGCATGCAGATGATGCAGCAGGCCTTTATACGCTGTTTTGCTGATCCGGCGGTGACAGCGATTTTGATTGATCCACTGAAAAGTAATGTGCGGGCGCATCGGTTTTATGAGCGCTTGGGCTTTGAGTTTGTGGAGGAGCGCGTGTTTGATGAGGAGGTTTGTCGGGTTTATCAGCTGCGGCGTGCGGTTTGGCGGGAGCGGTATGCCGCGTGACTAAAAGACAGGAGACAGTGATGGAGCCTATTGTGCCGCAGGCGCGTAAAGTCGCCAACATTCACAGATAAGCCTGAAATGAAGAGCCACGAGTGAGTGGCTCTCCAAAGGTAGAGTTTTCTGTAGTTGGTGTTGAAACTTACAGGCCTTTATCCAGTAGCTCTTTAATCTGCGCTTTGCTGGTGCCAGCAACAATACGGCCCAGCTCTTCATCACCGCGCAGCAAGATCAGCGTGGAACGCCGTGGAATGTTGCGTGATGTCGTCACTTCATCCAGGTCGTAAGTATCCCAATCTACCCGGATAAAACTGATGTTCTTATCGTAAGCCGGGTTCTCATCGCGCAGCGTAGTCAGCACGCGCTCTTGTTTGGCGCAGGTGCTACACCAGTCTGCGGCGTAATCAACCAGTAGGGTTTTGCCTGCGGCTAATTCTTTTTTGATTAGCCCTGGCGTGTAATCGGTAGTTGCAGAAGCGCTCATTGCAGCAGATAGAAACAGTCCGCCAAGCGCCATGCCCATAAATGTACGTCTTTTCATTTGAGGTGCCTCATTTTTTTGATGATTAAATCACTGTGAAATTTAAAACATGATGGATAAATCCTGGAACCAGTAAGGCAGTACCTTAACCAGCCAGGCTTCAATGTAATGGTGAATCTTAAACAGGATCATCAGCCCAACCGCAATAAACACGCCGCCCATAATGGGTTTCGCGCGTTCCGCCAGCCAGCGCAGTTTTTGCTGGCGTTTTTGGATCACACCGCGTGAGCCGTAGCCCAGCAGAATAATGACGCTGGATACGCCGAGAGCGAAGCTGCACATAATGGCAAAAGCCCAGAGCAGGTTCTGGCCCTGGCTCGCCATCGAAATCGCGCCGCCGAGGGTGGGGCCGATACAGGGTGACCAGACTGCGCCCAATAGCATGCCGCCGAAGAAATGGCTTTTCAGTCCGCCGGACGTATTGTCCAGCTCCGTCAGCTGCTGGTCTGCTTTGTTACTAAAGCTACCGGCCAGCGCAGTGAAGCGTTCGTTTAAGGCCGGAATGATCAGTACCAGGCCAAAGCCCAGCATTAATAGCGCGCCGATACGTGCCAGCGTGCGTTCATTAAGGCCAATGGAATGTCCCAGCGTTGCCAGCAGCATACCCAGCGCAACAAAAGCGATGCTCATCCCGGCGGCTAATGCGAGCGGCGCATGGCGGCCAGACTGTAGCGCTGAGGCCAGTACAAGAGGGAGTACGGGCAGCACGCAGGGGTTAATAAGGGTTAGCAGACCAGCGATAAACCCAAAAACCAGCTCCATTTTTTGTTTCCTTTGGCTGAGTGATCACTGGGGATACGATGGTTAGGGGGTGGATGGATGCAAAAAAATTCACTCCTTTTCGTAGTCACTAAGCCTGCGATGCGCTTATGGCTTATCCTGTGTCGCCAACACCGCAGGCGCATGATCTCGCCACAGCAGCACGAACAGGCTTAGTGCTGCCGTCCAGCTGGCGAGCCACATCAGCAGATTCAGCCACTGCGGCAGGGCTGAAGTGCCGAGATAAGCTGCCATCACCACAATACCGTCCAACAGCAGCAGGAAAAAGCTCAACCACATTGCCCAGCGTGTCTGTTTTAACACCAGCACGCCGAGCATGGCATAGACGCCCGCGAAAATCAGGAGGGAGAGGTGTTCAGCAGTGAACCCCATGAGCACTGGAGCGGCCAGATGCAGCAGGGCGACAATCCCTATCAGCACAGCCGCGAGCTTGCTTAAACTATTCATCGTTAGCCTCCTTAAACAAAGTCAATGTGGCGGTTGAGTGGCAGTTCGCGCAGTCGCTTACCGGTGAGGGCAAAAATCGCATTCGCTAAGGCCGGTATCGCCGGAGGTGTTCCCGGCTCGCCTACGCCGGTGATGCTGGGGTTATTCTCCAATATCGCGACGTCGATGGGGGGAACTTGGTGGATACGCAGTGCCGTATTGTTGTGGAAATTCGATTGCACGACCTCGCCGTCTTTAAAGGTCAGGTCGCCGCTAATCGCCGCGCTGAGGCCATAGATAATACCGGACTCAATCTGTGCCACAATATTGCGCGGGTCCAGCGCCGTGCCGACATCGACCGCGCAGTAAATCTTATCGATTTTCACGCCGCGATCAGTCATGCTGACATCAATTACCTGCGCGGTATGCGCGCCAAAAGACAAGGTGTAGGCGAAACCACGGCCCACACCGTTAGCCTGGTTACGTCCGTTCCAGCCAGATATCTCCTTGACCTTCTGCACGACTTTAGTGCCAACTTCACTCAGGTCGCCGAGCGTCGCCAGCTTCATCGCAATCGGATCGAGATCTTTATGAGCGGCCATCTCATCCATAAAGCTCTCATGTACGAAGCCATTAAACGATGCGCCGACCGAGCGCCAGAAGCCGATAGGAATAGCCAGTTCTGGGGCATAGCCACGGATACGGATGTGTTCAATTTGATCCGGCTGGCCTGCGGTGCCTTCTGCGATGAGCTGGTCTGGCCCAAGCGCGGGCATGGGGGCACGTTTTGACATCGACAGCATAATCGACGGGCTGGCGATTTGCGCATCCAGCGCGCGCGGCTTGGTGTTATCCATTAGGCCCTTGAGTCGCGCAATCGCAGCGGGGCGGTAGAAGTCATGACGCATATCCTCTTCCCGGCTCCAACTGACCTTCACCGGGCGGCCAGCGGTCTGGCGCGCAATTTGGTAAGCCTGGAGGGCGAAATCTGCTTCGGCACGCCGCCCAAAACCGCCGCCTAACAATGTGGTATGGATATGCACCTGATCCTTGCTCATGCCAGCGGCAGCGGCGACCATATCGCGGGTGCCGGTGGGCGACTGCGCTCCTGTCCATAAATCAATTCGGTTCTCTGTCACCTGGGCGACCGCACTCATTGGCTCCATGGTGGCGTGCGCTAGATAAGGCACGCGATACTCGGCAGCGATGATTTCGTCGCTATTGACATCGGCAAAGGCTAGATCAACATCACCGGTTTGTTCAAAGGTGCCGTTCGGCGCGGTGTTAAAGCTATCTTCATATAGCTGCATAATCCCGGCGTTGTCCGGCGGATAGCTGGCCGCTTCCCACTCGACCTGAATCGCGTTAGCGGCTTGCAGCGCTCGCCAAGTATTATTCGCGATAACGGCAAAGCCCTCATTGCCCAGCTGAATAATCTTGTCTATACCGGGCATGGCGGCGGCAGTTTGCGTGTCGGCGGATTGAATGCCCGCGCCAAAGCGGGGACTCATGCGTACTGTCGCATGCAGCATATCAGGCAGTCGAATATCCGAGGCAAACTGAGCCGCACCGATGGTCTTCGCGGGTATATCTGGGCGTGGCATCGACTGGCCGAGGTAGCGCCACTGGGCAGGGTCGCGCAGCGGTGGTCGGGCGGGTGCTGCAATGTCTGCTGCTGCAACCGCTAGCTCGGTATAGCTGAGTTTGTCGCCATTTTCCGGGTTGATGACGTGGCCGTTCTCAGTCTGGAGCGTCGTAGCCGCCACGCCCCATTGTTGGGCGGCAGCGAGGGTTAGGGTGAGGCGTGCGCTGGCACCGGCGCTGCGTAATTTCACGAAACCATCAGGGGCGGAGGTCGAGCCGCCGGTAATCTGCATGCCGAGGAATTTGGAGGCAATTTCGGTATAAGCCCGCACGCTGTTGGCACGTTCACTCTGATCGTAGTCATGGAAGCCAGCCATAGGTCGCATCAGTGCGACATTGAAATAGGCATTACTCGCCGGGCCATGCTCGGTTTTAATGGTTTGCCAATCGAGATCCAACTCCTCCGCCACCAGCATGGCAAACATACTGTGGACGCCCTGGCCCATTTCGGCTTTGGGGGTGATCACGGTAACGCCGTCCTGATTGATTTTCAGATAGGGGTTTAGGCTTACCGTGTCTGCATCGCCCATACCGTCGGCCAGCAGGGGATTAGGCGTGGGCTTTTGGTACTGATAAGTGCCGAAGGCAACACCACCCGCAATCGCAGTAGACGCTATCAGGAAGGTGCGGCGCGTGATTTTCTTGAGTGTGCCCATGCTTATGCCCCCGCCTTAGCGGCGGTGTGAATCGCCGCCCGAATCCGGGTGTAGGTACCGCAGCGGCAGAGGTTGCCTGCCATCGCGGCATCAATATCAGCATCGCTCGGGCTGGGATTGCTGCTTAACAGTGAGGCCGCCGCCATGAGCTGGCCGGACTGACAGTAGCCGCACTGTGGCACCTGATGTTCGATCCATGCCTGCTGGACGCGGTGCAGGTTGGCTGTGGTGGCCGCATCGTCTGAGCCGCTCAGCCCCTCGATAGTGGTGATTTTACCCTGAGCCGCTGCGACTGGGAGCTGGCAGGAGCGCACTGCCATACCATTCATATGCACCGTGCAAGCGCCACATTGCGCGATGCCACAGCCGTATTTGGTGCCCGTCAGGCCGAGTTCATCGCGTAATACCCAGAGCAGTGGCATATTAGCTTCAACATCGACTTCATGTGCCTGTCCGTTAACCGTCAGTTTCATGGCTTGTCCCTAATTTAATGTTATGTGATATCAATTTAACCCGATTTCGAGTGGTTGTCTAAGACCCCTTGTCTGCATCAGGTCTGAGTCATTGTGGTGTGAGTTACCGCCGTAAACGGCCAGAGGTGCTTAAGGTGTCAGCGGGTTATTCAACAGATCATGCGCGCGCGAACGGTATTCGCGGCGGAATAAGACCAGTACCACCCACAGCGTGATTAGGATAAACGCCCAGGCATGGATGTACCAACTGAAGGCCGCCAGAGCAAAATAATAGGCTCGGATACCATCGTTATAATGTTTGGCGCCGAGGCTGCTGATTCTAGCCATGCGTAAGGCGTCTGTGCGCGCTTCGTCATTATTAGTCGCAGCGGGCTCTGGCAGTCCAGCCATAACGACGGCACTAATGGTGTGCTGCTTAATTGACCAGCCGAATTTAAAGAAGGCGTACACAAAGATTACCAGCAGCGTGCTGGTTTTTAGTACCCAGCTGAAGGCGGACATCGGCTGTAAAAACGTTAGGTTCGCGAAGACCATAACGGCTTTTTCGGCGGCGCCTAACATAGTGAATAAGCCCGCCATAATCAGAATAGTAGTCGAGGCAAAAAAGGTCACGTTGCCGATCAGGGCGTTGATTGCCTGGATATCGACCATGCGGTTATCGCGCTGTAAGGCGGCGGTCGCCCATTTTTCCCGCCAGCGCTCAACGTCTTTCGATAAGCCGGGCTTACTGTGCTCGATCCAAGCATAAAAACACCAGCAGCTGATAAACCACATGAGGGCAATGAGGTCAGCGGTATAGGCGCTCAGCATAACACGCTAGTGCCTATGGCTGAGGCGGGTAGGGATAGAGTGGGAAGTCCTGCGCTAGGTATACGTTTCATCTCAAGCAGCTGCCAACCCCGCATCAACCGCCTTAATAATCCGCTCCACGTCCTCAGGCGTAACCACCAGCGGCGGCGAAATAATTAAATTATTGCCCGAAATGCGCACAATCACGCCTTCCTGGTAAGCGGTTTCATACACGGTATTCGCCGTATCTTTATCTGCAGGTGTTTTCTCGGCCTGATCCGACACCAGTTCCAGGCAGCCCATTAGCCCAACACCGCGTGCATCCCCGACCAGCTCATGCTTTTCCTTTAACGTCTGTAAGCCCGCCTGTAATTCAGCGCCCCGCGCCGCCGCATTTGTCACCACATCCAGCCGCTGAGTTTCCGCCAGACAGGCCAGCGCCGCCGCACAGCCTACCGGATGGCCGGAATAAGTGTAGCCATGCCCAATCGCACCAAAGCCATCCTTATTCGACTCAAACGCCTCAATCACTTTATCGCCAATCATTGCCGCGCCCAGTGGGAAGTAGGCATTACTAATCGCTTTCGCCGTCGCCATCATATCCGGCTGTACGCCCCAGTGACGCGACCCTGTCCATGAGCCGGTGCGGCCAAACGCAGTGATCACCTCATCGGCAATCAACAGAATCCCATACTTATCACACACCTCACGCACCATCGGCATAAAGGTTGCATGCGGTACAATCACGCCGCCCGCGCCCAGTACGGGTTCCATAATGAAGGCCGCGACCGTGTCCGGCCCCTGGAACTGGATTTCATTTTCCAGCATGGCGATACACAGTTTGGCGATTTCTGCCGGGTCATCCGAGTTAAACGGATTGCGGTATGTCCACGGTGCCGGGATGTGAAAAGCACCGGGTAATAAGGGTTCATAATTGCGCCGGAAGTTGGCGTTACCGTTCACCGATGCGCCACCAAAATGCGTGCCGTGATAGCCTTTTTTCAGGCCAATAAATTTGTAGCGGTCTTTATCGCCGCGTACTTTATGATATTGCCGCGCCAGCCGCAGGCAGGTTTCCACCGAATCCGAACCGCCGGAAGTAAAGAACGCCCGACTCAGGCCATCGGGGGCAAAAAAGTCTTTCAGTACTGCTGCCAGTTCAACTACGGGTGCCGTCGTTGTGCCACGGAAGGACGAGTAGTACGGCATTTGTTGGAGCTGATCACTGATGGCTTTCTTGATTGGCTCACAGGAATAACCCAGATTGGTGTTCCACAAACCGCCGACCGCATCCAGTACGGTGTGACCGTGGTTGTCGGTGATCTCGCAATCTTGTGCGCTAACAAAGATCTTCGCCGGGTTAGCTTTGGCCTCCGCCGGGTGAGTCATTGGGTGCCAGAAGGATTGGTCGTGGCCGGATAGGTGTTCAAAGCCGGTTACATTAGGCATTTCGGTCATTGGTGTTCTCCGTAGCTGTATTTATGTTTAGCTGGTGGACTGTTGAACCCCTCCCTAACCCTCCTAAGCCACGTTTATAAAGCAAAACGTGTGAAATCAAGGGAGGGAATTTAGCTGTGCCATCAAAGACAGTCTGTAAACCTGAACGAATTTAATCCTTGGTAAGGATGTGAATTTTTCCGGTTAAGCGATCTGTTTATTCAAACTAAGGCAAAGCTCCCTCCCTTGATAAGGGGAGGGCTGGGGTGGGGTTTGACGCCCTACCAGTTTACAATCCCATCAATTCAAGTGCCCGCCGATAACTCACCGCAGGCTCCATCACATCAAAATGCACAGTCTGCATCCCCACAGCCTCTGCACCTCTAATATTTCGCAGTTGATCATCCACAAACACACATTCCGCCGCGTCCAGCGCTAGCCCATCAGTTATCAGCGCATAAGCACGCGGATCAGGTTTCAAAATATTCGTGTAGGTAGCATCAACAATTAATTCAAAATCCGATAGAAACGGCAGTTTGGCGCGAAAGCCTTCGCCGTAAAACAGATCCAGTTCATTCGACAGAATAGCCAGTCGTCCGCCGTTTTGTTTAACAGCTTGTAGGGTGGTTAAGCACTCAGGACGGATCACCGGCATTGGGTCATTACCGCGTGCCCGTATCACGAACTGCTGCATGGATGTCCAGTTCTCGCCCACCAGCTCGCCCACCTCACCTGCCCGACTTAGCCAGTAATCACGTTCGCTGATCACGTCGTTTTGCATGGCCTGCCACAGTGAATCGTTCGCGGGATCAAATGGCCCTTGCCAGGTGAGTGTGCCGTTGGCTAAGCCCAGCGCCTGTTCGGTGAGTGCATGCGTTTCAAATAGCGTGCGTGAGATCACGCCGCCGAAATCTAACACCAGTGCTGCTGCTGTTTTCTTACTTGCTGTCATGTCAAATGCAAATTGACAGATTAGGGGAATACTAGCAATATGTTTTTACAGTAAATGGCTCAAATCAAGCGCCATTATAGTTTGATGACATTGGAGGAGAAATCATGTCAATTTTGAAAAAAGCCCTGTGCGCGGGGGCTGTTGCCTGCACACTCGCTGTTGCTTCAGCGCCCGCAATGGCCGAATACCCGGAAAAGCCGGTTGAGTTTGTTGTTCCGTGGCCACCGGGTGATCTGGAAGATGTGTTGACGCGCATGATCGCGGAAGAATTTCAAAGTGAATATGGTGTCGCGGCGGCGGTGGTTAACAAGCCTGGCGGTGGCGGTGGCCCGTTCCCCGGTGCCGTAGAGGTGGCGAATGCTAAGCCGGATGGTTATACCGTCGGCTCCTTTATCATCGCGATTCCGGTAATTGGCCCGAATATTGGTATCCCTGAGCTGGCTCCAAATCCATTTGAGCCGTTGGGTAACTTCCTGACTTACCCCTTTGTCATTGTGGCGGGTAAAGACGCGCCGTATGACGATGTCGATGGACTGGCTGCGCATGCAAAAGAGAATGACGTGGCATTAGGCCATTTCGGTGCGCCGTTGATTCCGACCAAGGTGACTTTTGCACTAGCCAAGAAGAAAGGCTTTGAGTTTGCCTCTGAAGCTGCTTTTGATGCGCTGGATTGTAATACGCTGGCTTCCGGTGATGTTGACGTGATGAACACGACGTTACAGCTGGTTCTGCCGTGTAAAGATGATATTAAAATCCTGGCATCGGTTGGTGCGGAGCGGATTGCGATTACGCCGGATGTGCCTACGGTGGAAGAGCTGGAGCCTGAGCTGAAAGTGGCGCTGTGGAACGGCCTGTTTGTGCATAAAGACGTCCCGCAGGAAGCGCGTGACAAGATTATCGCGGTGGCTAAGAAAGTGATGGCATCGGATAAGGCTAAGAAATTGGCTGAAGATACCGGCGCGCTGATCTACTGGCAGGATGCGGAAGCGGCGGCTAAGCAGATTGAGAGTGATATTGAGGCTGTTGGGGTTTTGAATAAGGTTTTGGAGTGATTTCTAGGTTTTAACAGCGTTAAACACCCTCACCCCCAACCCCTCTCCCACGGACGTTTCGTAGAAACGGTGCTTTCATAGGGAGAGGGGAGCTAAATTTGTTATTTGCCTAAGACTCCCATTGAATTTTGGGATACGTCTTTTTAAGAAACACTGCTTTAAAAGAAAAAAACAGTCTTAGTCCATGGCACGGTAAGTCACCCCTCTCCCTATGAGGGAGAGGGGCAGGGGGTGAGGGTGTTTCCTCCCACAGCCAAAGCACCCTCACCATGCCAAACCAAAAATCCTACCAACAACTCTTCCAACGCGAACGCCGTCGCGGCGATTTAGTTTTCGCTGTCATCTTCATGGCGTTCTCGATCTTCCTACTCTCGCAAATAGGTACCGAAACCGCCTGGGGTAGAAAAACCAAGTTGGTTGCTCAGCCCTATTTCTGGCCCATTGTCAGTTTAAGCGGCATGACGTTTTTCGCCGTTTTGCATTTCCTTGGTTCCATCCTGTCACCCCGGATTCCGGGGCGCTTACAGGAGCTGGGTTTCTGGTTACGGGCGCTGGAATATGTGGCGTGGTTTCTGGTGTATGTCTGGTTGGTGCCGGTGATGGGTTATTTGCCTGCGACGTTGATTTTTATGCCGTTGCTGGCGTTTCGCATGGGTTATCGGGATAAAAAAATGCTGCTAACTGCTGCCGGGATTGGTTTTGCCATTGTGCTGCTGTTCAAGTCATTTCTGGCGGTGAAGATTCCGGCGGGGGAGTGGTATGAATATCTGCCGGATTTTATGCGTAGTTTCATGATGATTAATTTCTAGGGCGGTCGATTGCATGGAAATATTACTGGGGGCAATTGATACGCTGTGGCGCTGGGATGTGCTGGTCGCGCTGCTGATTGGTTCGGTCGGGGGAGTGATTATTGGCGCGATTCCCGGTGTGGGCGCGGCGGTAGCGATTGCGATTTTGCTGCCTGCGACTTTTGCGCTGGAGCCGATTGTGGGTCTGACCTTGTTATTGGGTATCTACGGTTCGTCCATGTACGGTGGTTCGATTCCGGCGGTGCTGATCAATACGCCGGGGACAGCGGTGAATGCGCTGACGACCTACGATGGTTACCCGATGACCCAGCGCGGGGAAGGGCGGCGGGCGCTGAGTCTGGCTTATTCGGCCTCGTTTTTTGGCGGCATTTTCTCGGTGGTTTGCCTGATTTTGCTGGCTCCGGTGCTGGCGATGATTGCGCCGCATTTTGGGAGCCGGGAGATTTTCCTGGCCGCTCTGCTGGGTATTGTGCTGGTGGTGCTGGCGCATCGCGGGCAGGTGTTTGCTGCCGGAATGTTGGTGTGTTTGGGTATTTTCCTGAATACGGTTGGGCTTGATCCGACGACTTATACCAAGCGCTACACCTTTGAACAAACCTGGCTGGCGTCGGGTTTTGATCTGATTGTAGTGGTGTTGGGCTTGTTTGCCTTATCGCAGGCTTTTTTACTGTTGCTTAGCCCCGATGAAAGTCCAAAAACTAAGCCTTTATCCGGCGGTTTGTTCCAGGGGCTGAAGGAGCTATGGCTTTATAAGCGGGTGGCGTCGGCGGCGGCTAGCTTCGGTGTACTGATGGGTATGATTCCCGGTGTCGGTGAGTTCACCGCGCAGTTTATGTCCTATACCTACGCGCAGAAAAGCTCTAAAACGCCGGAGCAGTTTGGTAAAGGTGCGCCGGAAGGACTGGTGGCCTCGGAAGCCGCCAATAATGCTGTTCCGGGGGCGGCGATGATTCCGTTACTGGCGCTGGGCATTCCGGGCGAGGCGCTGACCGCGATGATGTTATCGGTGTTTTATGTGCATAACGTAGTGCCCGGCCCGCAGCTGTTTCAGGGGCAAATGGATTTCATTGTAGCCTTGTATATTGCGCTGCTGCTGCTGAATATTATGGTGATGATCTTCCTGCTGTTTTCCACCAACCTGATTCTCAAAGTGATTCAGATTCCAACGCGCTTTCTGGGCGTGGTGATTCTGACGCTGAGTTTTGTGGGCGTGTATTCGCTGCGTAATTCGATGACGGACTGTGCGATTGCGGCGGGGTTTGGTGTGTTTGGCCTGATTCTGAAAAGACTGAATTTACCGGTGGTGCCGATTATTCTGGGCATGGTGCTGGGTGGCATTATGGAAGTGAAACTGCGCTCGTCGATGGCGCGGGTGAAGGAACCGCTGGATTTTATTGATCGCCCGATTGCAGCGATTATTTTTGGGCTGATAGTGTTGGTGATTGCGCTGCATGTGCGTTCGGTGATTAAAGAATATCGGGCAGCAAAGACAGCGCATACTGATAACGGAGATAAAGCGTGACGACTGATGCAGCCACAGCAGTGTTGATGCAGCGCCGCACACAGCGCCTTGGCCCCAATGTTTCCACTTTCTACGATGAGCCGTTACATCTGGTCAAAGGCGAAGGCTGCTGGGTGTGGGATAAAGCCGGGCGGCGTTATCTGGATTGCTATAACAATGTGCCGCATGTCGGGCACTGCCATCCCAAAGTGGTGGAAGCTATTAGCAAACAGGCCGCGACTTTCAATAGCCATACCCGTTATCTACACGAAAATATTCTCGACTACGCCGATCGTTTGACCGCAACTTTTGCCGATCCTTTATCAACGGTCATTATGACTTGCAGCGGTTCTGAGGCGAATGACATAGCCTTGCGCATGGCGCAGGCGGTGACCGGCAAAAGCGGTATTATTGCGACGGATCACACGTACCATGGTAATACCGAACTGGTGTCCATGTTAAGCCGCACCAATCCTCCTCCCGGTGGCGGTGCAGAGCGGGTGAAATACGTGCCTGCGCCGGATAGCTATCGACCTTTGGGCGGTGAGGGCGGAATGCCGCATGCGCAGGCGTTTGCTGCTGAGGTGCAGCAGGCGATTGCTGCGTTGGAAGCCTCCGGCCTTGGGTTTTCCTGCATTATCCTGTGCCCGTACTTTGCTAATGAGGGCTTTCCTGATTTACCGACTGGCTGGCTTGATCCGACGGTTGAAGTGGTGCGTAAAGCGGGCGGGGTGATTATCGCCGATGAGGTGCAGCCCGGTTTTGGCCGTATTGGCTCACACATGTGGGGTCACCAATATCAGGGCATGCAGCCTGACGTGGTGACACTGGGGAAACCGATGGGTAACGGTCATCCGGTGGCAGGCGTTGTGACTTCGCCTGAAATCATGCAAGCGTTTCGTGAATCTTTTCGCTACTTCAATACCTTTGGTGGTAACCCTGTGTCGTGTGCGGCGGCGCTGGCGACGTTGCAGGTGGTTGAGGAGGAAGGACTGATGGAGAATGCGCGTGTTGTTGGTGAGCACGCCAAACAAGGTTTGCGCGAATTAGCGACGCGGCACGAGTGTATTGGTGATGTGCGCGGGAAGGGCTTGTTTTTTGGGGCGGAAATGGTGCTGGATAAAGCGGCGAAAACACCGGCGACTGAGTTTACCAATCGGGTGGCGAATGCGATGCGTGAGCGCGGGGTGCTGCTGAATAAGCTGGGGATTCATTATAATACGCTGAAGGTTAGGCCGCCGATGCCGTTTTCGTTGGAGCAGGCGGATTTGCTGCTTGATACGCTGGATGCGGTTTTGGGTGAGGTGTTAGTGTGTTGATGGTGGTGGCTTTGTTTGAGGGCGTCGAACCCCACCCCAGCCCTCCCCTTATCAAGGGAGGGAGCTTTGCCTTAGTCTTAAAGGTTATTCCGTATGGCTTTTTAGGTCGAAACTTCGATTTGAAGATTGATCTGTTCGGTTATTTACTAATCTTGCGTTATGGCACAACTGAGTGCCCTCCCTTGATAAGGGGAGGGTTAGGGTGGGGTTTAACGGTCTCAGGGGTATGCACATGACCCCAAATAAAGCCCTCCCCCTCTGGAACCTCACCCCCACCACAAAAATCACCCTATTAGCCGAACGCGAAAACCGCGTCTACCGCTTGGACGTACCCAACGAACACCCCAGCGTCCTGCGTATCCACCGCCAACACTACCGCACCGACGCCGAATTAACGTCAGAGCTACAGTGGATGGCGTATCTGGCAGCGCAGGGCATGGTCGTTCCCACGCCGATTCCTACTTCCAATGGCACCCTAATCGAGACGGTAGAAAAGCATCAGGTCGATCGTTTGAGCTGGCTGGACGGCAAACCATTGGGTGAGTCGGGCAAATCGCTGGATAGGGATGATCGTCTATTGACCTTCCGTAATCTGGGTAAGTGCATGGCACGTTTACATACGTTATCAGATGACTGGGAGCTACCGGCTAATTTTACCCGCGTGCATTGGAATGCAGAGGGGCTGGTTGGTGAACAGCCATTGTGGGGGCGCTTTTGGGAGAACCCACGTTTGTCCGCCGGGCAGCGTAACACGTTGGAAACCATACGGGATCAGCTGCGGGGATTATTAGCTGAGCAGGCCGCGACGCTGGATTATGGCCTGATTCATGCTGATATGGTGGGTGAGAATGTTCTGATTTGTGACAAGCAGCCGTACCTGCTGGACTTTGATGATTCCGGGTTTGGTTTTCGGCTATTTGAACTGGCAACAACGTTGTTGAAAATCCGTGCTGAACCGGACTATGCGGCACTAGAAACCGCGCTGCTCACGGGTTATCGCAGTACGCGGCCATTGGATGCACAGCAGCTACCGGTATTTATTGTGCTGCGTGCGCTGACTTATGTTGGCTGGATAGTGCCGCGCCTGCATGAAGCAGGCAGTACGAAACGGTGTGGTCGCATGATTGCAACTGCGGTGGAATTGGCTGAGGAGTATCTGGAAGCATGAACTACGACCCGCTATTTGAATCAGTAAACATCGGCCCGGTGACCGCACCCAATCGTTTCTACGCCGTGCCACATGCCACTGGTCACGGCCATTTGGCGCCACAGGGTGCCATCGCTTTACGTGAAACCAAAGCGATGGGCGGCTGGGGCACCGTCTGTGTGCAGATCACTGAGGTGAGCGCTGACACTGACCTTGCCAGTCATCCGATTGAGCGCATTTGGGATGAGGCTTATCTGACTGTGCATGCTAAGCAGGCAGAAAGCATCAAACGTCACGGCGCGCTGGCCGGTATAGAGCTGGGGCATGCCGGGATGCGGGCGCGTAACTTCACTACCGGTGTGCCGGTGATTGGGCCAAGCCACCTGCCGATTATTCGCCCGGAAATCCCGGTGCAGGCGCGGGCCATGGATAAGCGCGACATCCGGCGTTTTCGGGATGATCACCGTCGGGCTGCGCTGGCCGCTAAAAAGGCAGGCTATGACATTCTGTATGTCTACGCGGCGCATGATATTTCGATTTTCACCAACTTTTTGACCTTGCGTACTAATCAGCGTAGTGATGAATACGGTGGCTCCTTAGAAAACCGGGTGCGGCTATTGCGTGAAGTATTGGAAGATACGCTGGAGGTGGCGAACGGGGAATGTGCGGTGGCGCTGCGCTTTTCGGTGCATGAAACCAATGCGGCTACGCCAATCACTTATGACGCAGAAGGGCGCGATATTGTTGAAATGCTGGCGGGTTTGCCTGATCTGTGGGATGTGAATATCTCCGGCTGGTCGGCGGATTCTAATACTTCGCGCTTCTCGGAAGAGGGGCATCAGCTGCCGTTTACTGAGTTTGTGAAGGCGGTGACAGATAAACCAGTAGTTGGCGTTGGGCGTAATACCTCACCGGATAAAATGCTGGGTCTGATTAAATCGGGTAAGCAGGATTTGATTGGGGCGGCGCGTCCGTCGATTGCTGATCCTTACCTGCCGAATAAGATTCGTGCGGGGCGGGTTGAGGATATACGGGAATGTATCGGCTGTAATATCTGTGTTAGCGGTGATTCTTATGGTGTGGCGATTCGCTGTACGCAGAACCCGACGATGTCTGAAGAATGGCGGCGTGGCTGGCATCCTGAGAATATTCCGGCGGCGCAAACCGCGCAGCATATCTTGATTGTAGGCGGTGGCCCGGCGGGTCTGGAATGTGCGTGGACGCTGGCGCGGGCCGGGCATGAGGTGACGCTGGCTGAGGCATCTGATGATTTTGGTGGGCGTGCGTTACTGGAATCGGGTTTGCCGGGGTTATCTGCGTGGCGGCGGGTGCGGGATTATCGGGTTTATCAGCTGCAGCAAATGGCGAATGTGCAGATGTACCCGGCTAACCGGCTGGGTGTGGACGAGATTAAAGAATACGGTGCGGATCAGGTGGTGATTGCTACCGGTTCGAGCTGGCGGCGTGATGGGGTGGGCAGTACGAATTTCGCGGCGTTGCCGTGGTTGCGTGAGCTGAACGTGCTGACGCCGGATGATGTAATGGCGGGTAAAGCGGCGACGGGCAAGGTTGTGGTGTTTGATGATGAGCACTTTTATATGGGCAGCGTTGTGGCTGAGGAAATGCGGAAGCGGGGGCATGAGGTTGTGCTGGTCACGCCGCTGCGGGAAGTGGCGACGTGGACGGATCATACGCTGGAGATTGGAAAGATACTGAACCGGCTGGTGGAGCTGGGAGTGGAGATTCATACGGATTATGGTTTGTTGGGCGGCGATGAGAAACAGCTGAGGTTTGAGGCGTTGCGGCCTGGAAAAGCTGAGTTGGTGCTGGATTGCGATACCCTGGTGTTTGTGGGCGCTCGTTTACCGAAGGATGACTTGTATTTGGAGCTGCGGGAGCACTTGCCGGAGGGTTCGGTGCATTTGGCGGGGGATGCCTTGGTGCCGGGGATGATGCAGGCTGCGGTGTTTTCCGGGCATAAGGTGGCGCGGGAAATTCTGGCTACCGCTAATAGTGAAAATTTGGTGTTTCGGTTGGAAAGGCCGGATGTGACATGATGCTCGTCGCAGTCTAAAGAGACAAACTACCGATTGATCAAGTATTTAAATTTAATTTCTTTGCAGGAGAAGTTCAATGAGTCAAATTGAAAACGTCAATCTATCCGCTACTGGCAATGTTTACTTCGACGGTAAATGTGTCAGCTATACCTTCCACACCGCAGACGGTACGCGCAAAAGTGTCGGTGTTATCCAGCCCGCACAGCTTACTTTTGGCACTGCTGCGCCGGAGATTATGGAGCTGCAACAAGGGCGCTGTCGGGTGAAAATTGCGGGTGAGGATGAGTTTAAAGAATATACCGGAGGAGACTCGTTTTCTGTGGTGGGCGATTCGTCGTTTGACATCGAAGTGTTGGAAGACGTGCATTATGTTTGCCACTATGGGTAAGTGCTGATGACAGATAAAACAATCCTGGTCGTAGGCACCTACGACACCAAAAACGACGAACTCGAATACATGGCCGAGCGCATCTGCTCACAGGGTGGCGGCGTTCTAACCATGGATGTCAGTGTTCTCGGTGACCCCGAAAACCCAACGGATTACTCCAAACACCAAGTCGCTGAAGCAGGCGGCAGTTCGATCCAGCAAGCTATTGACAGCGGTGATGAAAACACCGCGATGCAAATAATGGCTAAGGGTGCAGTGACACTGAGCCAGCAGCTACATGCAGAAGGTAAATTCGATGGTGTTGTCATCCTAGGCGGTACCATGGGCACCGATTTGGCCTTAGATGTCTGCCGCGCCTTACCGATGGGTGTGCCGAAGTATGTGGTATCCACGGTCTCATTCTCACCGCTGATTGAGCCGGAACGCCTGGCGGCGGATATTCAGATGATTCTATGGGCCGGTGGTTTGTATGGTCTGAACAGCGTGTGTAAATCGTCGCTAAGTCAGGCAGCGGGCGCGGTGTTGGGCGCAGCGCGGGCGGTGGAGCCTCCGAGTACGGATCGGCCTATTGTGGGTATGACTTCGCTGGGCAGTTCGTGCCTGAAGTATATGAAACTGCTGAAACCGGCGCTGGAAGAGCGCGGTTTTGAGGTCGCGATTTTCCATGCGACGGGTATGGGCGGGATGGCGTTTGAGAGTATCGCTAAGAACGGCGGCTTTGCCTGTGTGATGGATTTTGCGCTGCCGGAGTTGGGGAATTTGATGGTGGGTTCGGTGATTAATGCCGGGCAGGATCGCATGTTGAATGCGGGTCGTGCCGGGATTCCGCAGTTGGTCGCACCGGGGTGTTTGGATCTGATCGATTTTGCGGGCTGGCAGGAAATCCCTGAGCAATATCAGGATCGGCCCTTCCATGAGCACAATCGCCTGATTAAGTCATCGGCGCTGAATAATGAAGAGCGGCGACAGACGGCGCGGGAGATTGCAGCACGGGTGAGTCAATCGAAAGCACCGGTGCATGTGTTGCTGCCGAATCATGGGATTGAAGAATGGGATAAGCCGGGTGATGTGGCGCATGATCCTGAAGGGCTGGCGGCGTTTCTGGGTGAGATGCGACAGGTGATTAAGGCCCCGGTGCAGCTCACTGAGATTGATGCACATATCAATGATCAGGCGTTTGCCGATGCGGCGCTGGCGATATTTGATCGCTGGGTGGCGGATGGTACAGTACGTGTTCTTTAACGATGCTGTTGCGCGGGTAGTGATGGTTTGTGGTAATGTTCAGTGGTGGGGGTTGTGATGCAAGGTAGACGTAAACGTGCACGACACAGCAAGGGATTTACCCTCGTTGAGTTGTTAATAGCGCTAATGGTTTTTTCCGTTATCACCACTTTTGCTTATCGCAGTGTTAATTTGTTAGCAAGTGCTCGGAATCAGCTTGAACTTGAGCAAGTCGCATTGTCCGATCTACAAAAAACCCTGTTGATTTGGGAAAGAGATATTCGCCAACAGTCTCCAAATCAACAGCCGCTTAAATTGTCGGATACGTTAGCGCAGGAAGGCGAGCAAGAAAGTGAAGATGAAGTATTACTAGTACTGGAAACGCTTGCGTCTGGTGGCCTAGTGAATGGGGTCCCTCGGTTAATGAAGGTGACTTATTCCTACAAAGATGGTGTGTTGCTGCGGGAGGCAACGAATGTCGGGGCGTCGGCAGGCACACCAGTGGCCTTGATGACCGGTTTAACTGAGGTGGAAATGAGCTTAGGTCTGGCGGGGACTCCTGATGTTGTCAGCCTATTGATGTTGCATGAAAGCCTGGGTACTGTGCAACGGCTGATTCATGTTTCTGCCCGCGACTGGAGTGATGTGCCGGCTGATCCGTTATCGGCTTTAAATACTGGGATTTAGTGATGCAAATGCATCTTATTAGTATCGTTAATGCAAAATAAAAAAGTCCTCGCTGGCATATTGCTGATTATTTTTGGCGAATTGCTATTGCTGGTGGTCGGCATGATTATTAAAATCCTGACTGCTGATGATGTACCGACCGCACAGATGGTTTTCTTAAGAAGCGTCCTGAGTTTAGTGTTGTTGATGCCGTGGCTAATGCGTAAGGGCCTCTCGCGTTTATACACACAGCGCATTGGTTTGCATATAGCGCGGGGAGTACTGGGTGTGACAGCCATGATGTGTGTGTTCTATGCCTGGGGGAATTTGCCCCTGGCTCAGGCATCGCTACTCAAGCAAACGTCGCCGATTTTTATTTCTATCATCGCGTTTCTCTGGCTCAAAGAAAGCCTTGGCACTAAAACCATTCTCGCTATCATTAGCGGGTTTATCGGCGTGGCCTTAATCATCGATCCTGGTGCTGAAAACGCACAGGTTAACATCGTCATTTTTGTTGCCCTGGCCGGAGCAATGCTGGCTGGGTCAGCCAAAGTGGTCGTACGAAAAATGAGTACCACGGAAACGCCAGGGCGGATTGTTTTCTATTTTTCATTAATCGGCACGCTAGTTTCCGCTGTGCCAGCGATGTTGGTGTGGGCGAGTCTGAATGGGGTGCAGGCGGCTGCCATTGCCGGTATTGCGGTGTTATCCACTACCGCTCAGTTTGCCATCACCAAAGCGTTTAGTTATGCCCCAGCGGGGCAAATTGGTTTCTATACCTACACCTCGGTCGCCTTTGCGGCTTTATTCGGTTGGTCAATTTGGAATGAAGTGCTCAGTTGGCAAACCATTTTTGGGATTCTGGTGATTGTTACGGCAGGTGTGTTGGTGGCTCTCGATCGGCGCATAACTACCCCAAGCAGGTAGTGACAGGATTTTTCTGGCTGGGTCAGGCTTTGAAAACTTTCCACTGAAATAAAACGATCAATTTCTGCCGATCCCTTCGATTAATAATGACGGCAGGCTGTTGATCTTTCGATGAGAAATCGAAGGTGTTCTGAGAAAGCAGGTTTCGAAAATTATTAAAAAAATCCGAACAATGTTTTCTGTTTGTGCTGTCTTATCACGTTAAGCATTTCCCTTCACCATAGTGATGGTCGCACTAGACAGCTCTCTACTCACTATCCAGGAGGATAAAATGCATCACTTAAGACGCCTCATTTTAGCATGTTCGCTGTTTTTACTTTCAGCCGGTAGTGCCATCGCTGACGATAAGGCGGTTGTGCAAAAATTTTACGACTTTCTAAGTAATCCTGCTTCGTCAGCGGCGGCGGGAGCATTCAAGGCGGCCACTACTGCTGATTGGGAAAGTATTGGTGATTATTCCGGTAAGCACAAAAAGCGTGAGCAGTTCATGGGTCAGGTCAGTGGCTTTTTTGCCAAGCTGATGCCTGATCTTAATTGGGAGCCACAGGAGATGATTCAGGAAGGCAATAAAGTGGTTGTGCGTAGCCGGGCGACCGGCACACCTAAAGGGCCACTGTTTGGCGTCGACGGTCAGGGTAACGGCTTCGACATTATGACCATCGATATTCACACCGTTGAAAACGGCAAAATCACTCGTTCGTACCACCTAGAAGATTGGGCGGGCGCACTCCAGCAATTAAAAGGTAAATAAGGAGCATCACATGCAACGTTTAATCACACTGAAATCATTATTGGCTGCTATTTTTGCGCTGTCACTGAGCTTTAATGTTAGCGCTGCTGACATGGATAAAGAAAGTCAGGCAACCTTCGATACGGTGATGGCCTTTATGGGCGCCATGGGTAAAGGCGACATGGAGACGATGACCGCAATGATGGCTGATGATATGGTTTGGCAGAATGAAGGCGATAAAGCGATGCCTTGGATCGGGCCATGGCAAGGGAAGGAAGAAATTCTGAAATTTCTGGGTCTCTTTGGCGGGAACTTCAAAACCACAAAATGGGAAACTGAAGATGCCTTTGCGCTAGGGGATACCGTTGCGATGTTTGGCAGTATGAACGGCATCACGACGCATTCAGGTAAAGAAATTGGTGATTTTACCTTCGCACTGCGCGCTAAAGTTAAAGATGGCAAGGTCGTGCTGTGGAATTGGTTTGAAGATAGCTATGCGGTTAGTCAGGCTTATCACGGTAAGTAACTAGCACCCTGAAATCCTAGCTTGCTAAAAGATAAATCCCCTCCGTCTCCCCTTTGAAGAAGGGGGAACGAGGGGGATTTAGCTTCTCACAGAACGAGGTGAAATAAGCACATCACTTATGAGCCGCAAGAAAATTAATAAAGTGCTTAACTAGCCCGTATTTTGGCGCGTTAGATGGCCAAACGGCAAACACATCAAATGAGGCTAATGCCCAGTCAGGCAGTACATACTGCAACGTCCCGCTGCTTATATGGGGTTCAGCAACAAACTCCGGCACAACCGCAAGGCCTGCTCCGGCCCGGACTAATTGGGCTAGCGCATAGGCATCATTTACTGTGATGTGTGATGTGGGTTGTGCGATGATTTTCTGTTGCTCCGCCTTATTAAATAATAACTTTTGGCGTTTGACGGGAGCGAACAGCAACCAATTCCAGCGACTTAAATCATCGGGCGATGTTGGTTTTTGGGGTTGGGCGTTGAGATAAGCCGGAGCAGCCACCAGCCTGCGCCGAACATTGAACAGCTTTTTTGACATGAGCGCACTGTCCTCCATCTCGCCCGCTCTTAAGGCAATATCATAACCATCGGCAATAAGGTCTTGTCGGGTGTCTGAGAAGTCTATTGTGAGCTGTACATCCGGGTAGGCCAGTGAAAATTCCGCCAGCTGATGGGTTAACGCAGATTGCGCAATAAAGGCTGGTGCAGTAATGCGCAGTGTGCCAGAAGGTTGTTGTGCATGGCTGACAATATCCTGTAAACCCGCTTCTGCTGCCGCCAGCATCGCATGCGCAGCGACCAGCAAACGTTCCCCGTCGGGTGTCAGCGATAATTTGCGGGTTGAGCGGTAAAGCAGAGCAGTATTAAGGCGTTGCTCTAGCTGGCCGACATGATGACTGACAACGGAGGGGGATAAATCGAGGGCTTTTGCTGCCGCTCGGAATGACCCATGGTCAACAGTTTTGGCGAAGATGGCGATCTGGCGTAGCTCATCTAACATTATCGGTAACACTCCTAATCCACGAAAATAAATTTAAGCCTAACGCAACAAGCAACCCATACACCAGAAACTCATTAGCCTGTTGCCAATTCATTACCTGCATCAGCAACCTTCCACTCATCACCGCAATGATTGCAGATAAGCGAATCACCCATTCTGCGATGCCCTGCGCTTGGCCTTTTTCCTCATAAGAAAATCTTCGGTTATTGAAAAAGCCAGCAATCATAGCTATGTTTATAGCTATGATTACCAATAAGGCAATAGGCATGAGAACCATACAAATGACGCTGGATGATGACCTGGTGCATGAGCTGGATAGCATTGTGAAGGAGGCGAATACTAACCGTTCTGCTTTTACCCGCGATGCGCTACGCAAAGCCATCACCTACTATCATCAGCTTAGACTGGTGGAAAAGCACCGCAAGGGATACCTGCAACACCCCATAAAAAATGACGAATTCTCGCTATGGGAAGACGAGCAAGCCTGGGGCGATGAATGAAGCAGGGTGATATTCGCTGGTATACGTTTAAAGCACCCGATAAAAAGAGACCCGTGTTGATTCTTACGCGCAGTGATGTGATTGATTATCTTGGGGAGGTGACGATTGCTCCTATCACCACTACCATTCGGGATATTCCCAGCGAAGTAGTGCTTGGTATTGAAGAGGGTATGCCGAGAGACTGCGCGATTAATTTTGATCACATCCAAACGGTGCAAAAGGGCAAATTAGGTCGTCTGATCACCCGATTGCCACAAGATAAAATGCGGTTGGTGAAGCAGGCTGTGATATTTGCTTTTGGTTTGGCGCTGATTGATTAGGAATCATGTTGATTTTATGCTGGCATGGAAAAACGGAGGTTCGTCATCCGAAGCCCGGATTAGTTTTGAAACGCCTGAATTGCTTTGGAAAGTACTCACTGCGAAGCGTTGGGAAATTCTGAAGACGATGACGAATGCTGACACGCTGGCAATCCGGGAAATTGCGCGGCGGGTTGGACGTGATGTTAAGGCGGTGCATGGTGATATTCATGCGTTGCTCAATGCTGGCATACTGGAAAAAAACGACGGGGGGATTTTGTTTCCCTATGATGCTGTACATGTCGATTTTATGCTGGAGGCGGCCTGACCTGATTGTTGTCGCGCAGGCATTTTCAATGCCATAAGTGTACAGATGTTCACTTGTGTCAGTTTAGGCAGGATACGTAGTTTTGTAGTGTTAACTGGCTTTTATACTGAGTGATAGCTTCCGAGAAGGTGACTTATCGTGGCTAAGCAGCTTTTCTCGTTCATTCTTTTACTTTCTACAGTCTGGCTGTAATGTAGAAAGTAAAAAGTTCATACTATGTGAAGTTTCTAGGCTTGCAATCAATAAGCTCTAACTTTAGACGTTTTGCTTGTTCAGGGTGCAGCCTACCGAGTTGCCCAACTTTGGTTCTAGCACTTTGGTACATTTTTTTATATGTTAAAAAATCCACTTCTCTTTTTCTATATGCTTTTTTGCAGTTAAAAACTGCCAATCTTATATTGTTTCTCTTTTTCCTTGAAAAAGTTGGAAACGAAGTTGTAACATTTAGATTATGTACTGTTGTATTATTTTTCCTACTTTTAATCTCCTGCTTTTCTCTATTTGGCTTTATGCCAGTTTTTAGCATCATTCCAAATATTTTGGAAATAATTTTCCTCAATTCATCATCAGGAACATATCTATCAAATGATAATGTAATATCATCAACATAACGAGAGTATAGTATTTCCTTCTCATTAAGCTCTTTAACAATTGCTGGCTCATGTTGCCAAAATATCAAATTAGCTATATATGAGCTTGTTTTACTACCTTGAGGAATGAAATTATTATATGTTGTTAAGTCAGTTAATATTTTTGAGACTGCATCTGGAAAATTAAAGAAGTATTTCCACATCTTAAAAACTTGGTCGTACTTAATAGATGGGAAAAAGTCTGAAACATCCTCACTCACTACAACTCTTCTACCAGAGTGAATTTTAGCATCAGACATATAGTCGCGTGGGCTTTCAGGAGACCGTATAGAGCCTTGTATATACTCTGGGTAATATACATTTTGTAAAATGTTTTTCTTTATTTTATCATGTATAGCTTTTAAGGAATCATCTACTCTGTATGTGATTCTAATTTTTCCATTTTCTTTAACTTCAGGTGTGTTCTGTCTATAATACTTTTTTGAATTAGTCTGAAAATATGTCAAAACTTCTTCTGGCACACCCAAAGCAGCACTTAACGACCTTATAGATGATATTGATTTATTTTTATAGAATAAATCATCCATTATTTATGATTCTTCAATTATTTTCAAAGAAAGTAGAGATAATTTTTCTGCCAATTCACGATTGATTGACTCAATTTCGTTTTTATCTCCTGCTAAAAATAACAATATGGATAGTGGTACTTGTAGTGCTTTTGAAATTTCTTTCAGTTTTGATAGATTAGGGTCTCTTTTTCCTTGCTCCAACAAAGAAATATAAGATATGGAAAGGCTGGTTTCATCAGCCAACTTAGCCAATGTCCAGTTCTTTTGTTTCCTACATAACTTAATTGCTTTTCCAATATTCATAGTCTAATTTTCGGATACTCGGACTTGCTGTATTTTCATAAATTACAGCTAGACCAAGCTTTGTAAAAATTCTTTAATTTCTGGGAATTTTTCAAAAAGTTTCCCCAAAATTAAAAGAATAGCTAAGTTGTTACTTGAACAACTTTCACTATCTCGAATTTTTTCGAGATTTTTTATTGCTTGATCAAGTGCTATGATCATACTGTCTTCAATACTATAATTTTCCGACCGTTCCCTTTTCAAAAGGGTGATAGTCTCGCTTAACAACTTGTTACTGTTCATAAAAACCTACTAAATTGATTGTCGACACGGTTGTGCCAGTCGTCTACACATTAAGGATCGACAAGGAATAGTATGAAGACGCAAGCCTTTTTCCGCTGTTGTTGTGCAACAACAACAGCTCAGTCGTTTTAATTGATAGTAATAAACCCATCAAACTTCTGAGTTCATTGGCGGTAGTAACGTGGTACGTCGCTATGCCGTTGAACAGACCGCTTTTATACAGTCGACTCATAAAGAGCCAGTTACAAATCCTTAATTACAATTTAGTGTTGCTAAGTAATTCTGAATGGTTTCATTCAGCCTGAGTGCGATTAGATCATAGAAATTTTTCGAATGCAATTATTTTTTTACTGCTAGTCAAAAAATAATTTTTCTATTACTTTCTACATTTTAACTATTTTGCGGAAAGTTACTCCATCGCTGTCCAGTAAAAACAAGCACTTAGCCTTGATATCTGCCCGCTCCCAAGTATCATAATGTGGAAAGTATATAAATTTCATGGGCAGAAGCTGGAGTCATTCAAAAACCTCAAGGCACCAAAACCCCAACCGGCACCGCAAACAACCGCTCCCCAAACGGTAAAACACTCTCCCCATCATAAAAAACCACCCCCGCCACAAACTGCTCCCCCACCGCATCCCTCAACTTCTTCAACCCCTTAAAATCCCCCAGCGTCACCGTAGCCGCCGCCTTAATCTCAACCCCGGCAATCTTCAGCCCCTGTTCAATAATAATATCCACCTCCACCTTGTCCTTATTACGGAAGTGATAAAAACGCAGCTGCTGCTCATGCCAATCGGCGTACTTACGCAATTCCTGATAAATAAACGTTTCTAATAAACGCCCCGTTTGCCCGGCAGCCATACTCAATAAACGCGGCAGCATTTCCAGTTTCTGAATACGGGTTAAATCCTGCACATCACCTTGCACGGTGGTCGTCATGTAATCCCGGTACCAGTTAGCGCGCCGTTTCTCAGTCGGCCTTGCCAGTGCCGCCGGATAGCCGCCCTGCACAAGGGTATCCGCCAGTGATGCACCTAAACAGTGATAATTGCCACTCCCTATTGCAATCATAGTTTGAAGGGTCTAACAGGATTGAAAAGTTAGTTTTCAGAAAAACCAAGGTTTAAGCTACACTGATACCTGCATACATAGGAAAGCAAACATGCATAACTTATCAATACCTTATACTGCCGACCTGTTAGTTACCTCAGGTAAAGCACCACAGAAGCTTGAAGACGAGCTACGTTTCCTGCTCGCGGCCAAGTTATTTGAAATACATCGCTTGTCATTGGGCAAAGCAGCAGAATTTTGCGGGATGGCAAAATTGAATTTCATGTTTGAGCTGGGACGTTTGGAAATTCCGGTAGTGAATCTCAGTGATGACCAGATCGCAGATGAGCTACTTGATGACTAAGCGAGCTATTATTGCGGATAGTGGCCCGTTGATTTCACTGGCAATCATTGACCGACTGGAATTGTTGCAGCAATTATATCAGCAGGTTTTGGTGCCGCCTGCCGTTTGGGAAGAAGTTACCGTAAAAGGACAAGGGATGCCGGGAGCTGATACAATAGCACGTCTGGAGTGGTTAGAAATTCGCGAACCCGAGCCACAAGTTCTGAAGCCGCTGTCGATATTGGTTGATCCGGGCGAGGCCGAAGTGATTGCTTTGGCGCAGTCAGTCAGCGATAGCATCGTTTTGCTGGATGATTCACAGGCGAGACGGGTTGCGGAACGTTTTGATATCCCCCGTATTGGAACACTCGGTATTTTACGTCGTGCTAAAAAACAGGGGCTGATAGATGCTATTCGGCCATATGTTGAACAGCTCAAAAACAATAATATTTACATGTCAGATAGGTTGATCGAAGCTGTTTTGCAGGATGTGGGGGAGTAAGAGATATGGTTTTCCCCCACATAGGACAGAACAGCCAGTCTGCCCAATGTGGAGCCATCCAATAGCCACAACACCCTCAAGGAACCAACACCCCAACCGGCACCGCAAACAACCGCTCCCCAAACGGCAAAACACCCTCCCCATCATAAAAAACCACCCCCGCCACAAACTGCTCCCCCACCGCATCCCTCAACTTTTTCAACCCCTTAAAATCACCCTGCGTCACCGTAGCCGCCGCCTTAATCTCAACCCCGGCAATCTTCAGCCCCTGCTCAATAATAATATCCACCTCCACCTTCTCCTTATTACGGAAATGATAAAAACGCAGCTGCTGCTCATGCCAGTCGGCATATTTACGCAGTTCCTGATAAATAAACGTTTCTAACAACTGCCCCAACAACGCCTTATCCTGCCAAAGCGCCTCGCTGGTAACACCCAACAGCGCACAGGCCAAACCCGTATCAGCCAGATGCAGTTTCGGTGTTTTGATGAGACGACTCAGCCGGTTACTGTGCCAGGGCTGTAATTGCTCAATCAGGAATACCTGTTCCAACAAAGTCAGGTATTCCCTAATCGTCGGCGCACTTAACGCAAAAGGCGATCCCAGACCAGCAGCATTAAACAAACGCCCCGTTTGCCCGGCAGCCATACTCAATAAACGCGGCAGCATTTCCAGTTTCTGAATACGGGTTAAATCCTGTACATCACGTTGCACGATGGTCGTAATGTAATCCCGGTACAGTTAGCGCGACGTTTTTCAGTCGGTCGCGCCAGCGCCGCCGGATAGCCGCCCTGCACAAGGGTATCTGCCAGTGATGCACCTAAACGGCGATAATTGCCACTATTGCTGGCCTTACCAAAGTCCGCAGCAAACAACTGCTGGCTGGCTAGACCAGATCAATTTGCCAAAATCAATGTTCTCAGTACAATAGAATCATTCATACAAACTCATAAAAACCACCGAGACCGATCCATGCAAACACAACTTGATCTGCCCAGAGATGTTAGTGAAGGTTTGAAGCGCGTACCCAGAGCGGTGCTACTGGAAGGGCTGCGTAACCTCATCAAAAAACAAGAAGCACGCGCTCATATCGAAACACAATCAGAAAAAACAACATTTAACAATCTCCCCCCGCAGATAGCACAGGTGGTCTCAGCTATCGAAGCCAGTGGTGGGCTGGATGTGGATGCTGTACCGGAAATGCACAAGCACTCGGAGCGATTCAGAGAAGAGTTTTCACTTGATAAAGACAACTAAATCTAGCCAGTTTAACTTCTGGTTTAACATCAGTAAGTATATGAAACAGCCAATTATTATGGCCTTTAACGCCGGTACAGCGGCTCATCAGCTAAGTGGTGAGCCGGATGAAGTGGTGGTGGATAAAGCATTGCGTACGCTGGCGGGGGCTTATCCGGTTTAATAGTGTCTCCGACAGAGACTGGCTGGTGCTTAGGCTTTTGTGGGTTCTGTGCGCCGTATCGCATTTTGTCGAACCTTGGTGTGGCAACTTTATTGCCGATTAGCCATCGGAGATGTGAGTAGGCTAGGCTAATGGTTAATTGCGCGACTATCTACCGGAGCTTCATCCCTAGCATGCAGACCATAATCACGCATAACGTGGGCAACCCGCAGCCGGTAATCAGTAAAAACACCGCTGCGGCCAGACTGCTGCGCGCTGCGGTGTGCTGCTAAGTTCCGCCACTGTTGTACCGCCGCTTCATCCCGAAAGAATGAGAGCGACAGGATTTTTTCCGGCTGGGTCAGGCTTTGAAATCTTTCCACTGAAATAAAACCATCAATCTCTGCCAGCAGTGGCTTCAGGTCGGCTGCTATAGAGAGGTATTCCGCCTGTTTGCCTTCTGCAGGCTGTACTTCAAAAATAATGGCAATCATGATGTTACACCGTGTGGTTGTGAGACCCGTTTCAAAAAGGTTCGGTCTTCCCGCAGTAGGAATTTCTCCTTCTGTGCAAATTCATAGTTCTCTTTGCCCAAAGGGTCATTCATCAGTCTGCTGCGGTACTGCTCATATTCTGCCAGGCTGGCAATGTTGTAGATACCGTAGGCCAGCGTGCTGGAGCCTTCATGCGGTGCGTAGTAACCAATCAGGTCAGCACCACAGCGTGGAATCGCCTGTCCCCAGTTTTGAGCGTACTGGGCAAACTGGGCTTTTTGGGTTGGATCAATCTGATAGCGGATGATGCAAGTCAACATGGTGATTTCACCGGTGGATAATATTGGTTTAGATAACGCCAGTATATAAATTTGACCGTGGCTAATGCTTCGGCCAGGATCGAACTATGGAATACTCACCGAATATCGCGAAGATAGGTGCGCTACACATACTGCAATGACAGGCAGTATACACAGCATGAGGGTCAGCAGCAGTTTCGCGAAGATAGGTGCGCTACACATACTGCAATGACAGAGCCTACCCTTAGCATAAGAGCAGCAGCGCTGTCTGAACCTGAGATCACTTAATATTATACCAATAATCCGAACAGTTAAATTTAATTGATCTACATTATCATTGTGCGAGTCTTCGCCTATAGTGTGAAAGCTTAAGGTTAGAAAATGTGATTAAGGAGTTCGGCGTGAAAGTGAAATCAATCTTGTTGTCAATCATAACCGCTGTGTTTTTATGCACTAGTAGTCTTTCCGTCTGGGCCGAGGCTGGGGAGCTACCGATCCGCACTAGCCCCCGGCCCATGACGACTGATGGTGTACCTCACGTACAGCTGAATGTTGAAACCCTACCTGAACTGACGGCAGAATTGCTGCGCCGGGTCGCAACGATACCAAACGTCGAGATTCGTGATACGGTCATCTCATTGCCGGGCGCAAAAGGTTTCTGGCTGAACGACGCGCTGTCCTTGGCGCATCCAGAGATTATGGTCAGCGGGCGGGAGTTTGCGCATATGCACCCGGATGGCAGCCTGCATGCTTCACTGCCGCTACCGCTGGCTATGGAAGCTATCGATGCGGGTTGGGCCTTGAGCCATCCCTGGTCGAAGCGCCGAGCGGGGTGGGAAGGGTTTGTGATGATCTATTCGGCAACGACGGTGGAAGAGCTGGATGTGGTGGTCGAGCTGATTTTTAGAGCTTATGATTTTATTACGGGGAAGCGTCATGGCTAGTTGCAATGACGATTGTGCGAACTTTGCGAGACTGTCTAAAATTTTGTGTCAATGATGGCTAGTGCGCTGAGCGCATGGGCCTAACTCACTACATGCACCCGCCGCTCAAACTGTGTCAGGCATTCCACCCCGCTATCGGTTATCGCCACCGTTTCACTCAGTTCCATCCCCCAGTCATCCAGCCACATGCCTAGCATCACATGCAGCGTCATATTCGGCGCCAGTACGGTGCTATCGTCGCCGCGCAAACTCACGGTATGTTCGCCCCAATCCGGGGAATAACCGACGCCTATGCTGTAACCGATGCGGCTATCTTTCGCTAAACCATACTTGTCCAAGACGGCTTGCCAGGCGCGCTGGGCATCGCCCGCCAACACGCCTGGTTTCATGGTATCCAGCACTGCATCCAAACCTTCCTGTACCGCATCCGCCGTATCAAACACCGCCTGCGGGCCTTTGCCGAGTTGCACCGTGCGCGCCAGACCGGCGTTATAGCGTTTGCGCGTGCCGCCTAATTCCAGCGCGACCGTCTGCCCATCGATAAACCGCTCATCTGTCCACATTGGATGTGCCGTTGTCGCCGCCTCACCTGCCAGAATCAGCGGTGATAATGCGGTCAGGTCGCCGCCAAATTCCGCATTACCGCCGACTTGCTTAGCCAGAATCCGCGCCATCAAATCACACTGACGCACGCCCGGCGCAATATGCTCATACGCCACCGTCATCGCACCTTCCACCAGCCGCGCCGCCTGTCGCATCATTGCGATTTCTGCGTCGCTCTTCACCACTCGGCACCAGTTCACTAGCAGATCAGCATCCACCCACTGCGCATCCGCCACACCGGTCTGTAAACAAGCGAGCGCCTTCGGTGAGAAGAAATAGGTATCGCTCTCATAGCCAATGCGTCTGCCGTTTAAGCCCAGATCACAGAGGTAACCCGCCACCAGCTCCATGGGGTGTACATCAGCCTGTTGAATATGGGTTTCCGGGTAAGGCATCACCGATTCGGGTTTAAGGTAAGTCGTCAAAGCCACCGCGCCCGCATCCATCTTGCGCCCCATCCAGATCGGTGCTTTATCGTGTGTCACCAGCATAATCTGCGGCACATACATCGACCACGCATCAAAACCGGTCAGCCAGTTCATGTTGGATGGGTCACCGATAACCATGGCGTCGAGATTGCGTTCGGCCATGCTGTGGCGGACTTTATTTAGGCGGGCTTGATATTCTGCTGAGGGGAAAGGTGGTGGCATTTTGTGTTTCCTAATGTGTGGTGGCTCTATCCTCAAGACTCTCGGATCAACGTTGAGCGTCTAGCTCCCCTTGCCCTATGAGGGAGAGGGGCCGGGGGTGAGGGTGCTGGCTTCAAACAAACGCTTTCAAGGCCTGCTCCAAATCAGCCAGCAGATCATCCGGGCTTTCAATCCCAGTAGAATAGCGAATCAAGCTCTCCGGTATGCCCATGGCAGCGCGTTCCTCCGCGCTACACTCCACATGGCTGGTTGTTGCCGGTGGCCCGATTGTTGTCTCCACTGCGCCGAGATTGGCGGCCGCATGCGCATAGTGCAGGCGCGGCACAAATTTTCGCACCGCGTCGAAGTCATTTTGTTTCAGCATAAAGCTCAGCATGCCGCCGAAGCCTGCCATTTGCTGCTTGGCGATACTGTGGCCACTGTGTGATGCCAGGCCAGGATAAAATACGCGCTCAATCGCTGGATGATCCTCCAGGAATTGTGCCACCGCCAAGGCATTGCTGTTCTGGCGTGCAATGCGCAGATCCAGCGTTTTCATGCCGCGCAGCAGTAAGTAGGCCGCCATCGGATCAAGCGTTGCGCCGTTGATTTCGCGGTAGTGGTACACGCTGTGTATTAAATCTTTAGCGCCGCAAATCACGCCGCCAAGTGCATCAGCATGACCACCCAGAAACTTAGTTGCGCTGTGTAAGACCAAATCAGCGCCCAGTTCCAGCGGATGCTGGTTAATCGGTGTGGCGAAAGTGTTATCCACAATGACCGTCGCCCCGGCTTTTTTACCGGCGGCAGATAAGCGTGCAATATCAATGACCTTAGTCGTCGGATTGGTTGGGCTTTCCAGATAGAGCACATCACAGCCCTTCGCCACCTCCGCCTCAATTTGGGCATGATCTGTGGTTTCACACAGCATCACTTCAATATTAAATTTCGGCAGAAATTCGGTGAACAGGACATGGGTGCCGCCGTAGGTATCCTTCACCGAGACCACCCGCTGGCCCGGTGCTAAGAGCGCGAATAGGGTGCTGCTGATAATGCCCATGCCAGTGGATGCGCTGGTGACGGCCTCCGCATTTTCTAGCTGGCGTATTTTTTGCTCGAAGGCGTGCACCGTTGGGTTGGTGTTGCGGCCATAGATGTGGCCGGGTTTTTCGCCCAGTGCGACCTGTTGCCATTCGTCGACGTCTTTATAGCCAAAGCCAACGCTGTGGACGACGGGCACTTGGGTGGCGCCCTGGAGGAGTGATGCTTCTTCACCTGCCCAGATGCACTGGGTGGATTTGTGGGGACTCTGTTTCAAAGGTGTTCCTTGGCTAAGAGAGGGTGAGTATCACGCCGCAGCAGAGCGGCTATGGCTGGCTGAATCAGCTGATAAAAAGGCTGTGCAGCCTTTTTATCAGCTGCATTGGCAGGCTGTCAATGCAGCTGTCTTTGCATAATGCGCCGCCACAGTGCCCCGTAGCGGATGAAAGCGGTTTATAATTCCCATCTTGCTTCCTGAGTCTGAGTATCCTTTCCCATGACCGCTTACCGCGCTTTCACTATTGCCATACCCGATGAGACTATCCAATCGATCCAAGCCCGCGTGCGTGCTTATCCCTGGCACGAGATGCCGGATGACGGTGGCTGGGCATACGGCACGAACCTGGACTATATGAAAGCGCTGTGTGATTACTGGGTGACTGCCTACGATTGGCGCCAGCATGAGGCACAGATTAATCGCTTCGCCCAATTCAAAGCGCAGGTTGAGGGGATTGACTTACATTTTATCTATGAAAAAGGCAGCGGCCCAAACCCCAGGCCGCTGCTGATTAGCCACGGCTGGCCGGGGACGATTGTCGAGTTTCTGGAAGTGATTGATGTGTTGGCGCACCCAGAAAAGTATGGGGGTAACGTCGAAGATGCGTTTGATGTCGTGGTGCCGTCTTTGCCCGGCTTTGGTTTTTCAGGTCGCCCACCTCGGCCCTATGGCCCGCGTAAAATGGCGACTGTTTTTAATAGCTTGATGACTGAGGTGTTGGGCTATGAAAGCTATGTTGCTCAGGGCGGTGACTGGGGTGGGGCGATCGTGAGCTGGCTTGGCTATGAGCACTCGGCCTGCGCGGCGATTCATATTAATATTCTCACGATGCGCCATAAGGATGGGCCACAGGGGGCGGAAGAGGTCGCCTGGGCCGAACAGTTTGAGCGAGAGCAGCGAGTGCAAGATGGCTATCGCACGCAGCAAGCCACCAAACCACAAACGCTGAGCTATGCGATGATGGATAGCCCGGTGGGCGTGGCGGCGTGGATTCTGGAAAAGATGCACGGCTGGTCTGACCTTGCGGGCGATGATATTGAGGGTGTTTACAGCAAAGACCAGCTGCTGACTAATATTATGGTGTACATCGTCACCCGGACGTTTAATACGGCCTCATGGATTTATTTCGGGCGGCGCGAGGAGGGTGGGCGTATCCTGTCGCCGGAAGGCAGGCGCGTTGAGGTACCGACCGGCTGCGCGGTGTTCCCGAAAGAAATGCTGGCTTGGCCACCGCGTAGCTACGCCGAAAGAATTTACAACATCACACAGTGGACGGAAATGCCGCGCGGTGGGCACTTTGCCGCGATGGAGCAGCCGGAGCTGCTGATTGAGGATATACGGAAATTTGCGCGTGGCCTTAATGAGTAGAATCTAGCTTGCGCACTAATTCAACGTGGATTTCACTCCATTTGTCTGTAGACTCCGCATCCTTAATTCATCGCTACTTCGGACGCGCCATTGATTTCCACAGCAAACATCACCATGCAATATGGCTCAGAGCCATTATTCGAAAATATTTCAGCTAAATTCGATAACGGTAAGCGTTACGGCCTAATCGGCGCTAATGGCTGTGGTAAATCGACCTTAATGAAAATCATGAGCGGTGAGGAAGTCCCTACGTCGGGCAATGTATCAATTGCGCCGGGGGCGAAGCTGGGGACGCTAAGCCAGGATCAGTTCGCGTTTGAACAATACAGCGTGGTCGATGCGGTGATTATGGGTGATAAAGCGCTGTGGGCGATTAAGTGCGAGCGTGAGCGTATTTATAGTTTGCCTGAGATGTCGGATGCCGATGGTATGACGGTGGGTGATCTTGAAGCGCAATTTGCTGAAATGGATGGCTACACGGCGGAAAGCCGGGCGGGTGATATTTTGCTGAACGCAGGGATCGAGGAGGCGCTGCATTTTGGCTTGATGAGTGAGGTGGCACCGGGGCGCAAACTGCGGGTATTACTAGCACAGGCCTTGTTTGCAAATCCAGATATTCTGTTGTTGGATGAGCCAACCAATAACCTGGACATAGACACTATTAACTGGCTCAGCGTTGAGTTGAACAAGCGCACCTGTACGATGGTGATTATCTCGCATGACCGTCACTTTTTAAATTCGGTCTGCACTCACATGGCTGATATTGATTACGGTGAGCTGCGAATTTATCCCGGTAACTATGAATACTATCAGGCGCAATCCAGTTTGATGCGTGAGCAATTGCTAGCGGGTAATAGTAAAAAGAGTGCGGAAATCGAAGAGCTACAGGATTTTGTTAATCGCTTCGGTGCGAATGCCTCGAAAGCGAAGCAGGCGAGCTCGCGGGCTAAAAAGCTGGAAAAGATTAAGCTGGATGAAGTGAGGGCGTCGAGCCGAATGACACCTAAGCTTGCCTTTACCCAGCACAAAAAATTACACCGTAACGCACTGATACTGGAAAATCTGGCGCACGGATTTAACGGTGAGATCTTGTTTGCGGGCGATGAGGTGATTATCGATGCGGGTTCGCGGGTTGCGATCTTGGGCGATAACGGTGCGGGTAAAACCACATTCCTGCGTTGTTTGCTCGGACAGTTGGAACCTAGTGGTGGCAGTTACAAATGGTCGGAAAATGCGGTGGTCGGTTACTGCCCACAAGATAATACGCTAGATTTTGACAATGGGCTGACTATCTTTGAATGGATGTCGCAGTGGCGCACCCCAAAGCATGATGACCTGCGGGTGCGGGGTTTGTTGGGGCGTTTGTTGTTCACGGAAGATGATTTCAATAAGAAGGCCAGGGTCTGTTCTGGTGGCGAAAAAAATCGCCTGTTGTTTGGTAAGCTGATGATGCAGGATACCAACGTGCTGATTCTGGATGAGCCGACCAACCACATGGACATCGAAGCCATCGATGCCTTAAATAATGCGCTAAAGGTTTATGAAGGCACCTTGATCTTTGTTAGTCATGACCGCGAGTTTGTCTCGACATTGGCTAATCGTATTCTGGAAATTAAGGGTCATAAGATGACCGCCTTCGAGGGGACTTACGATGAGTTTCAGGCCAATAAGCAATAAATCGGCGCGCCTATTAGTTGCCTGAGGTGGTTTTGAGGTGGGTTTTCTAACTTATGCGGTACCTTGCGATTTATATTTATAGCGAAAAGTTTTGTTGAAAAAGCAGTTTGGTGAGCACACAGCGTGATCCCCCGGTGTCAGTCTGCCAAGATTAACCATAAAAGTCTCAAGGGAGGCTCGAACTGCCTTGACAGATGGTTGCCCCATCCCTAAAATCTTGCGACCTTCACAGACTGGTGTTCCGGTCTGTTACGTTTGTGGGGTGTGCTCATACAGCATTTCCTCATATTTTAGGAGATAATTTTTTAATGGCAACGATTAACCAGCTGGTGCGCAAGCCGCGTAAACGCAAGGCTGAAAAGAGTAACGTACCCGCGTTAGAGGCTTGTCCTCAACGTCGTGGTGTTTGTACCCGTGTGTACACCACTACCCCTAAGAAGCCGAACTCGGCTATGCGTAAGGTCGCTCGTGTGCGCCTGACGAATGGTTTTGAGGTGAGTACTTACATTGGTGGTGAAGGTCACAACCTGCAGGAACACTCCGTGGTGCTGATTCGCGGCGGTCGTGTAAAAGATCTGCCGGGTGTGCGTTATCACACTGTACGCGGTAGCCTGGATACACAGGGCGTTAAAGACCGTAAGCAGGGTCGTTCCAAATATGGCGCTAAGCGTCCTAAGAGCTAAGCGAGAGAGTCAGTATGCCTAGAAGAAGAGAAGTCCCGAAACGCGAAATTCTGCCCGATCCTAAGTTCGGGAGCGAATTGCTGAGTAAGTTCATGAACGCGGTCATGAAGGATGGCAAAAAAGCCGTCGCAGAAAAGATCATTTATGGTGCCTTAGACGAAATCTCCCAGAAAAAGGGTGGCGATGGTCTATCTGTGCTGGATTCGGCCCTGGAAAATGTTCGCCCTGCGGTTGAAGTAAAGGCGCGGCGTGTCGGTGGTGCTACTTATCAGGTGCCGGTCGAAGTGCGCGCTTCACGTCAAAATGCATTGGCTATGCGCTGGTTGATTGATGCAGCGCGTAAGCGTGGTGAGAAATCTATGGCGCGCAAGTTGGCGGGTGAGTTGATGGATGCGTCTGAAAAGCGTGGTGCAGCTTCAAAGAAGCGTGAAGATACGCATCGTATGGCTGAAGCAAACAAAGCATTCGCTCACTTCCGTTGGTAAGTAAGCGAGCTGGCTAAAACGCGGAAGCAGGGAAACGGTTGTGGCACGTAAAACTCCTATTGAGCGCTATCGTAATATCGGCATTATGGCCCATATTGATGCGGGCAAGACCACCACAACCGAGCGAGTTTTATTTTACACCGGCATTTCGCACAAGATTGGCGAAGTGCATGACGGTGCTGCGGTCATGGACTGGATGGAGCAGGAGCAAGAGCGAGGTATTACGATTACTTCAGCGGCTACAACCTGTTTCTGGTCCGGTATGGATCAGCAGTTTGAGCAGCACCGTGTCAACATCATTGATACCCCGGGACACGTTGATTTTACGATTGAAGTTGAGCGTTCACTGCGGGTGTTAGATGGGGCGGTTGCAGTTTTTTGTGCGGTCGGTGGCGTTGAGCCTCAGTCAGAGACCGTTTGGCGTCAAGCTGATAAGTATGCTGTGCCTCGTATGGCATTCATCAACAAGATGGATCGTACTGGCGCAGACTTTTTGCGTGTGGTTGAGCAGATTGAAAGTCGCTTAGGGTCATCTCCCGTGCCGGTGCAGTTGCCGATCGGTGCTGAAGAGGGCTTTAGCGGTGTCATTGACCTGGTGCGGATGCAGGCTATCTTCTGGGATGAAGATAATATGGGGGCCACTTATCGTGCCGAGGCCATTCCTGCGGACATGCTAGCTGAGTGTGAACAGTGGCGCGAACAGATGGTTGAGTCTGCGGCGGAAGGTGATGAAGCGCTGATGGATCAATACCTAGAGGAAGGTGAGCTTTCTGAAGGTGATATCTATCGGGGCTTGCGCCTGCGAGTGCTGGCGGGTGAGATTGTGCCAGTGCTATGTGGCTCTGCGTTTAAGAATAAAGGCGTTCAGGCGATGTTGGATGCGGTCGTGCGCTATTTGCCTTCGCCATTGGATGTTCCCGCTATTAGCGGTGTGCTGGACGATAAAAACGAAACGCAGGCACAGCGCCAAGCTGATGATGCTGAGCCGTTTGCAGCGTTGGCATTCAAGGTTTCAACAGATCCATTTGTAGGGACGTTGACCTTTTTTCGAGTGTATTCCGGCGTGCTGAAAACGGGCGATACGGTGTTTAACCCGATTAAGGGGAAGCGTGATCGCATCGGACGCATTATGCAGATGCACTCCAATTCGCGCGAAGAGATTAAAGAAGTGTGCGCTGGTGATATTGCAGCGGGCGTTGGTTTGAAAGATGTGACGACGGGTGAAACATTGTGCGCGCCGGATCATGTCATCACCCTGGAGCGGATGGAATTTCCTGAGCCAGTGATTTCAGTAGCGGTTGAGCCACGGTCGCAGGCAGATCAGGAAAAGATGGGTATGGCGCTAGGTAAGCTGGCGCAGGAAGATCCTTCTTTTCGCGTGCATACGGATCGAGAGTCCGGGCAGACGATTATTTCTGGGATGGGTGAGCTGCACCTCGACATTATCGTTGATCGCATGAAGCGTGAATTTAAAGTTGAGTGCAATGTAGGTGATCCGCAGGTTGCCTATCGCGAGACCATTCGTAGTACGGTTGAAATTGAAGGTAAGTTTGTACGTCAGTCGGGTGGTCGCGGTCAGTACGGCCATGTTTGGCTTAGGCTGGAGCCGCTGGCAGAAAGCTCAGGCTACGCCTTTGAGGATGAGACAGTTGGTGGCTCTGTGCCGAAAGAGTACATTCCCTCGGTGGATAAAGGGGTGCAGGAGCAGATGGCTGGCGGCGTTTTGGTTGGCTATCCGTTGGTTGATATGAAGGCCACGTTATTTGACGGCTCATTTCATGATGTGGATTCTAATGAAATAGCTTTCAGGATTGCAGCCGGTATGGCAGTGCGTGATGGGGTGTTGCAGGCCGATCCTGTTTTGCTTGAGCCGACGATGAAAGTTGAAGTGGTAACGCCAGAAGATTATATGGGTGACGTTATGGGGGATTTGACCCGACGTCGTGGCATTGTTCAGGGGATGGATGATGCGCCTAGTGGGAAAATTATACGTGCGGAAGTGCCGTTGGGTGAAATGTTTGGCTATGCGACCGGTCTGCGGTCAGCAACGCAGGGCCGGGCAACTTACTCGATGGAGTTCGCTAAATACGCGGAAGCACCTGCCAATGTTGTGCAGGCAATTTTGAAGAGAAGGTAATTGCAATGGCAAAGGATAAATTTGAGCGTACGAAACCGCACGTCAATGTGGGTACGATCGGTCACGTAGACCACGGTAAGACGACGCTGACGGCAGCGATTTCAGTGGTTCAGTCGAAGAAATTTGGTGGTGATACCAAGAAGT
>CALAMO010000041.1 GCA_937925855.1 uncultured Thiotrichaceae bacterium | reverse complement strand
CTAAGGCGCCGGTCGCCTGCCACATTGCGCTCACCGCAGCAGTCGCAGCGGCATCCGTTTGCGCTAGAGGCGTGAGAATCACCCGTTTATTGTGATACAGCGTGCCGAGCGCTGCCGTCACACCGCTGAGCTCGCGGCCTGCAATCGGATGGCCCGGCACAAAACGCCGCAGCGCCGCAGCGCTCAGTGTTGACTGGGCGGCCTGCACAATCGCGCCTTTGGTGCTGCCCCCGTCAGTGATAATCGCTCCGGGCTCCAGCGCGGGCTCAATCTGCTGTAAGACCGCCTGCATCGCGCCGACCGGCACTGCAAGAAAAACCATATCCGCCCCCCGTACCGCTAGCTCAGGATCCAGGGTATAGCTATCAATAACCCCAAGGTCAACGGCGTGCTGTAGGTGCTCCGCATTGCGGCTACAGCCGACCAGCTGCTGGCAATAGCTTGCCTCACGGAGCGCCAATGCGAGCGAGCCACCAATAAGCCCGACGCCGAAAATCACCAATTTGTTAATCATTGTTAATCACGCTGCGGGTGTCTCGCATTGAGTTGTGCTTGTCTGGCCGGTATGCCCCATTTATATGCGCCTTTTGCTATTCTGCTATTCAATGGCTTAAAACTTAGTTTCGTACGCTAGTGCAGCGCACCAAGGCGGGCATTTTTCCATATCTACGACCGCTTTGCTAGCAGTGACAACGAATACGGCACTGCCGCGCAGGCACCGCTTAGGCATACCTGTTAAGCAAGCCTGGAGAACGCACCAGCCGCTTCAAATATACTCAACAAAATTGTCCAAGGGCTCGCGCGGCGTGCGATAGCTATTCACGGGTGCAGCAGTGTCTTCATAACCCAGTGCAATCCCGCAGAGCAGCAGCATCGATGCCTCATAGCCGAGGAAATCACGCACCACCGTCGGAAAATCAGCGACTGATGCTTGGGGACAGGTCGCCAGACCGGCCCCCTGCGCGGCTAACATCACGGACTGTAAAAACATGCCGTAGTCCATGTAAGAACCGGCTTCGAGATCACGTTCCATAAAAAACAGCAGCATCACCGGTGCGCCAAACGCACGGTAGTTAGCGACCCATTGCTCACGCTGGCGGGCTTTATCCTCTTTTTTAATCCCCAGGGTTTGATACAGCTGTAAACCACAGGCACGCCGCCGCTCAATATAAGGTGAGCGCCACTCCCGAGGGTAGTAGCGGTAATCCGCCTGCCCTGGGCCGTGCGCCTCAAACTGCGCAATCATTTTCTGCTGTAGCTGCCGCATCGGTTCTGCGCTCAACACCACTACGTGCCACGGCTGTGTATTGGTTCCAGAAGGTGCATAGCGTGCCACCTCCAAAACCTGGTCAATAGTTGCCCGCGCCACCGGTTTGTCTAAAAAGGCACGCACTGATTTACGAGCCAGAATTGCTTCGCTTACATCCATTATGCTCTCCACACGAATTGAGAATCAGGCCATACTGCGCACACAGGCGTCATACCAATGGGCAAACCCCTCATTACGCGCCTTTTCCCGTTCGATAATGCCGAGGCCATGCACAGAATGCAGCACGCCAAATACGCTAGTGTCGACCTGATCTGGCTGTTCACCACCAAAAAACGGGCGTCCGGCTAAGCCTGCATCAACCCAATGATCCAACGCGGTCGCAAATTCGCCTGCCACGTCTGTAATCTGATGTTTGGCCTGCATTTTACGGGCAACCCGTGGCATGATTAGTGCCCCACCCAAGCGCACTCCCCAGCCCTTGATACCGGCTATTTGTTCGCGTGACATAACAGTTGCAAAGTGACGAAATGAAGTACGGAAATCAGGATGTACCAGGGGCGGCAGGTAATGCACTAATTTACGATCAAGCCACTGTGTCCACTGCACCGCTGCCGCTGTGACTGGGAGTGACGTATACTGCTGATTAAGGTGTTCAACAATCGCCGCCGATTCGACAATAACCTGATCACCATCGCGTAATACAGGCACCTTGCGATGAGTTGTGAAATCCAGCTCTTTCATCCCAAAGGGACTCACTTCCACCACCTCAAACGGTGTCTGTGTGTGCTTAAGGAATGCTCTAACTTTGCCGCAAAACGGGCAGGAGCGGAACTGGTACAGTGTTAGCATGTAAATCTCTCAAAAAAAGGGGGGATTAACGTGAATTGCTACTATAAGTGTTTCCCACAAAGATTTAAAATAATTATCAATTTTTAGGGTGCATGCAGGGTATTCTGCTGAATTTGGGCGTCTGCAGAAGGTTTTGTTAAATTTAGGCACCTGCCTGAGATTTTCTGCTGAACGTGTTACGCCTAGTATGCGTCAACAGAACGACAACACGGTATAAACCAGTTAACCATAAGATTTAAGCAGGGGCATTAATGGAACACGGCACGGGGCTATTACAAGGCATTTTACTTCTGTTGGTGATGTCAGTTGGTGCTGTGGCAGCCTTTCGCGTGTTTAAACTCCCGCCCATTCTGGGTTACCTGCTAGTGGGTGTCATGACCGGCGAATATGCCCTGAGCTGGTTGCCTGTAGATCATTCCATTGAGTTTCTTGGTGAAGTTGGCGTTGTTTTTCTGCTGTTTGCGATTGGGCTTGAGTTTTCTGTTAAACAGTTTCTCGCGATGAAGACCACCGTGCTCGGCCTCGGTGGCTTACAGGTGCTGCTATCGACACTGGCGGGCTTTGGCATATTGTATTACTTCGGTGTGAGTTGGGAAGGGGCGATTATTGCCGCAGGCGCTATGGCGCTTTCGTCAACTGCCATAGTGATTAAACAGTTGTCAGACCAGGGTGAGATGCGCTCACAGCACGGCCAGCTAGCACTGGCTATTTTGCTGTTTCAGGACATCGCGGTTGTCCCCTTCCTGATCATTATCCCGCTGCTGGGCGATGCCAGCGGTGGAGAAATCAATTCGATGACACTAAGCGTCGAGATGATTTTTAATATCTTTACCCTAGCTGGCATGCTCCTGGCCGCCCACTATGTGCTGCGCCCGCTGTTTCACTACGTCTCGAATGCACGCTCGGTCGAGCTATTTAATATTACCGTGCTGCTGGTTGCTCTGACTTCGGCCTGGATTACTCAGACACTGGGAATGTCACTCGCGCTCGGTGCCTTCCTGGCGGGTATGCTGCTCAGTGAAACCGAATACAAGCATCAAATCGAAGCAGAGATTCGCCCTTTTAGAGACATCCTGATGGGCTTATTTTTTATTACCGTTGGCACTAAGCTTAATTTGGGCATCCTGCCTGAGCTTTGGCTGCCGATTCTGCTGCTGGTATTAGGTCTCACTTTTGGTAAAGGTATTCTGATCGCCTTATTGGCGCGCCTGTTTGCAGCGGATAATGGCGCATCATTACGCACAGGCATGGTACTGGCTCAAGGCGGGGAATTTGGCTTCGCCCTGCTAACGCTAGCCCTCGGCAATAGCCTGCTGTCAACCAACGAGGTACAAAGCGTACTGGCGGCCATTATTATTAGCATGGTGCTATCGCCGCTGATTATTCGCTACAACGACTTATTCAGCCGCAAACTGTTCAGCGATAGCTATCTCAAGCAACGCTATAAAGCCGCCCATGATTTCTCCTTGGAGGTGAAAGAAGTTGAAGGTCACGTCATCATTTGTGGTTATCGCCGCATCGGTCAGTCACTGGCGCGCTTTTTACTGGAACAGGGTATTCCTTATATTGCGCTGGACTTGGATCCGACCATTGTGAAAAAAGCCTGGGAGGCCGGCGATAAGGTCTATTATGCGGATGCGAGTCGTCCAGAAATACTGATTGCAGCGGGCTTGTACCGGGCGCGGATGGTAGTCATTACCGTTGCGGACATTGAATCTGCCAGCAAAATGACCGAAGCAGCCCGTCGTAAAAAAGACGATATCCCTATCCTAGTGCGCACCCGTGATGATCGCTGCATGGGTAAGCTAGAAGCATTGGGGGCCAGCATTGTGCTGCCAGAGACACTAGAAGCCAGCGTCATGATTACCGAGCGGGTGCTGCTCCAACTGGGCCTACCTAGCGCAGAAGTGCGCGAAGTGACCAAACGGGTACGCGATGAGGGCTACAAGTCGTTGAAAACCTATTTTCACGGCGAATCAAACGCAGAAAATCGTACGCTGGACGAGTCGTTCCTGCATACCGTGATGTTACAGGCTGGTGACCCGGCGGTAGGGCAGCGCTTAGTTGATCTTAAGCTTGAGCAACACGGCTATAAGCTCAAATCAGTTCGGCGCGGCAATATTCGAGGCGATGCGCCAGAGCCCAAAATGATCCTACAGCAGGATGATACCTTGGTACTGGAGAGCAAAGATAAAAAATTCACGCAGGCCGAAAAGATTTTATTGGGTGGCGAACGCAAGGAAGCGGCGGTGAAATAAGCCAGTGAGATAAGCCGTATTGCCTCTTATTAACCCCCAAACGGCTTGCGGCACAGATATTCAAAGCGCCTCATGTTTAACAGAAATTATCTAATTTTAAACCGCCACGTGATGGAGATGGCGATAATTTTCACCCCGAAAAAACGTCTGAGATCATGATAACGACCATTAGTCAGGCTTTTAATTCCGGTTGGGCGCTAATTGACTAATTTTAGTGTAGAGAAATGCCACTAATCAGATTTTATTCACACCTAATCGGCGATTAGCTGATTTTTAATCAGGCATTAGTGATTCTCTTACACAAGGTGAAGGCGTCACCACTGCAATGGACTTGGGATTTTGCAGGGCGCATACCTACTCTGATGACAAAAAAGTTAATGATGACCTTGAATAAACTATAGTTATTGAAATGTTTAATTTTTAGTCGAAATGAAACTTGATAATGGTTTTGAGGTCACAAGCGGTATGCAGCGTGTACGCGAGTGGCTGTTCCACATCAGAGGCCTGTAATGACTTTATAGTGCAGCATTGAATGTGTAAATTTCTAGTGAATCTGCTAACGGGTTTTAAAACAGCAGGGTGACCCGAGCACAGTATCAATCGCAACTTATAAGGTCTTAAGCATTAGGAAAAGGATGTCCGCAATCGCTTGTCCTAACAACAGCTGAAATGTCACCCGGGAAATAAATTATATCCACCGGTTCAGCAAGTTATTAAAAAGGTTAAATAAAAATGAATACTCAAACTCGTGCCCTGGATCCATCATTACCAGAAATGGTTCACAAGGCGCTACAAGAATACTTAGAAACTTTAGGTGATCATACAGCGAGCAACGTCTACCGCTTGGTATTAGATGAAGTCGAACCCGCGATGCTCGACGTAATGATGCGCTACACCCACGGCAACCAGTCGAAAGCAGCCCAGTGTATGGGCATTAACAGAGCCACACTGCGCACCAAGCTGAAACGCCATAACCTGCTGTAAACGAATATTCCGTGCAGTACATGTCGCCGCATTTCTCTGGCAGGTAATTCGCCAGAGAAATGAGTGTCAAAGCCTCACATTATTATCTGCTATTCTGACAACGTCATCATCCTGATGCGTCACCAGCAAAACCGTCTTACCGCCCTGATCAACTTGAGCACGCACCCAATCTGCACAGGCCATGCGATGCTTATCATCCAGTCCAGTAAACGGCTCATCCAACAACACTAAAGGCTCTGGTCGCAATAGTGTCCTAATTAATGCCATGCGCTGTTGCTGTCCGCCAGAGAGTTGGCCGGGGCGGCGCTGTAGCAAGTCATAAACGCCCAGCGTTTGAGTCGCAGCATTAATCATCTGCTCGCGTTGCGCGACGGGCCAAGAATGCAGTGCGAGGTGAAGATTCTGTGCAAGGCTAAGGTGCTGAAAAAGATTATGTGACTGGAATAGCATGCTAACGGGTCGCTGTTGCACGCTTAATGGCATTAAGGACTCGCCGTGCCAGCAAATAGCACCGCTGTGGGGCGTCATAAAACCGGCCACCAGATCTAATAGGGTAGATTTCCCAGCACCACTTTCGCCTTGAATGGTCAGCAGCGTGCCTTCAACCACCGTCAGGTCATCGTACTGTAGGGTCTGCGCGCCGCGTCGTACGGTCAGCTGAGTCAGCGTTAACATCAGGCACGTCTCCCACGTTCAAATAAAAATACGATCAGCGCACACAGCAACAGTAGCACAACAGCGGTTAGCGAAGCCTCCGCCATCCGATAAGTACCGGCATAACTATAGATCAGCCAGGGCAAGGTCATCCAGTCCTGTGTCCCAAAGATAGAAAATACCGTGACATCCCCCATTGCCAATACCAGTAGCAAACAAAAAGCGGAGATCGCACTGTGGCGCCACCAGGGCCATTCCACTCGCAGGCGTTGCCACAGCGACAGCTTCAGCACGCCGCATAAGCGCTCGTACTGGTCATCAAACTGTAATAGACGTGGCCGGACTTGTTGCAGTGCAAACGGAATAATCACCACAACATTGAGCAATAAAACCAGGGACACGCTCCAGCTTAGTTCGTCCGCCTTACCCGGCAGCGTCAGTAAAACCAGAATATATAGCCCAACTGACAGCACCATCGCCGGGGCCACCAGTGCATGCGTGGCCAACCATTCTAGCAGCCATTGGCGGCGCAGCTGTTGCTGCCAGCGCGCATAACGTAGCGGTAATAACAAGCAGTAAGCGAACACTAAGCCCAGCACCGCACAGGCCAAGCCTAATGTCAGCGTGGTCAGCAACGGCGCCAGCAGCTGCATGCGCTGCCAGATACTAGCCTCTAGCTTGAACAAGCCAGGCAGTAAGGCCAACAGCGGCAAGGCCAGCAGCAACACACTCAACCCATAAACTAAACCATGTACAGCGCGCCGCCAACCCATCGGCCGTGGACGATAATAGCCGGATGCGGTATCGATTGAGAGCCATTGTACCGCGCCCAAACGCACCATCAGCAGAAACAAACCGCCGGCTATAGCAAATTGCACCCAGGCCAGGAGTAGCGCCTCACCGATATTGAAGTCATATTTAAGCGCTTGATAAATCGCCACTTCCAGTGTTGTTGCCTGGGGGCCACCGCCTAGGGCCAGCACCACGGCAAAGCTATTAAAGCACAGCACAAAAATAAACCCGGACAGCAGCGGCAGATGCCCTTGCAGCACCGGCCACTCAACATAGCGCCAGCGCTGCCAGCCGCTCAACTTCAGCTGGGCCGCCAACCGCCAGCTGGTATCTGGGATGCTGTGCAGCTGTTGCAAGAGTGCGCGCACCGCAAACGGCATATTTAGAAATACATGGGCCAGCAAAATACCGTGCAGGCCATATAAGTTCCAGTCCTCGCCCAGCAGCGGTGTTAACCAACCGGAGCGCCCTAACAACGCTACCAGCCCCGTGATCAATACCAGCGTGGGCAGCACAAAGCACAGCAGGCAAAAGCTTAAGAATAAGCGCTGCCCCCAAAGCTGTGGCACATAATACAAAGCGCGTGCCACCGGCAACGCCAGCAGCACGGATAACAAGGCGCTGAGTGCGGCCTGTTTTAGCGAGAACCCCAGTACGCCCAATAAGTAGGGGTCGCCGAGCAAGGCCCAGTCCGGCCCCTGGCGGGCAAACCCAGTTAGCGCGGCAAAAGCCAGCACCGTTGGCGCAATAATAAACGCCAACGCCAAGTAGCCCAGGTAATGACGCCGCGTCCGGCCAGCGCTGCGCTGACTCAGCATCGCCGCATTCGCATCTCGTATACGACTAGAGCTAACAGTGGATCAGCCCGCACCGAGCGCCGTTTTACAGAGCGTATCAGCCCTATTTTGTTGCTGCGGCACGCCATTCTTTAATCCAGTCGCGGCGCTGAGCGGCGACTTCTTGCGGTGTGAAACCAATCCGCTTGGGTTGTACCAGCGTGGCAAACGTGTCTGGCAGCTCCACATCAACCACGGGCAACATCCAGTTTGTTACCGGTAGAATTTTCTGAGCTTCGGTCGAGAGTAGGAATTGCAGAAACTGCTGCGCTAATTCAGGTTGCTGACTAGATTTAAGGCGGGCTGCCACTTCGACTTGCGCAACATGCCCCTCAGTGAATGCCGCCGCTTTATACTGCGTCTTCTCTTCAGCAATAATGTGATACGCCGGTGAGGTGGTATAACTCAGTACATAATCTGAACCACCTTCAAGAAACATACTGTAGGCTTCCCACCAGCCCTTAGTGACCGTCACTGTATGCTGGGCTAATTGCTGCCAAGCAGTGGCGGCCTCATCGCCATAAACTGACTTCATCCATAGCATCAGACCCTGCCCTGGCGTACTGGTGCGTGGGTCTTGATAAATCACTTTAGCCTCCGATTCCACCAGCGCCTTCAGCGAAGTCGGCGGCTGAGCAATCTTGCTGCTGTCATAGATGAAGGCAAAGTAGCCAAAATCAAACGGCACAAAATGCTTGTCCTGCCAGGCTAAATCCGCTTTCACGGCGGCAGTATCCACGCCGTGCTCAGCAATAAAGCCAGTGGCGCGCGCCTCTTCCAACAGCGCATCATCAATGCCCAAAATAACATCCGCCTTACTGTTTTCGCCTTCAATACGCAGGCGATTCAGAATGCTGACACCATCTTCAGCGGCGACAAACTTTAGGTCACAGTTGCACTGCTGTTCAAAAGCTTGCTCTAGCTTTGGGCCGGGACCCCACTCAGACACAAAAGAATCATAAGTATGTACCGTCAGTTCGGCCTCAGTCGCCTGGGCAACACCAAGCAACGTAACAGCACATAAGCTCAATAAGGTAGAAATCAATGGGTGGGTGAACGTTTTCATCGTGGTTGAGACCTCTTAATCGGGTTAAACGCTAAGGGCACAACGGCACAGGGTAGGCTTTATCTCTTCCCTACGCCGGTATTAGCCGGGTCAGGTTCTGCGGGTTCGTCATTCGACATCTCAGCCTGTTGTTAGCAGGCTCCCCGAGAGCACAAGCGCATTAAACAATGCATCGCCGTTAAATGCAAATACCAGAAGTATTTCTCATGCCCCGAATTAACAAATTTTGGGTCAGGGTTAATGAAACACCGCGCTACTTTCTGTAATAATCGCAGCTTCACTCATGATGATTAAAAAAGACACTATGAAAATGGCTAACTCCCTCAGTGCCACCCTAACCCTTTTGTTCCTGGCCGTGAGCGCGCCCCTCAGTGCGGCCAGCCAGTTTATCGGTATCAATACGAATGAAGCCGTCTGGTTTGATTCCAGCGTGCCGTTCGCCAATTTATTTCGCACGGCAGAACCGTTCAAGACGAATAAATACACCAAAGGCAATATTCGCTATGACCAAAACGGTTGGGTGCAGCAGCTTAACGGTGGGCAGGCCGGCACTTACTTCGCCCGTTGGTTACCGCAGGGCACCCTACCACAGGGTCACTATACCGTAACCTATCAGGGCAGCGGCCAGCTCAACTACCTGGAAAGCGCTCGCTTAGTTCAGCGGGCACCTGGACGCGACATTATTCAACTGCATCCCGATCAAAATAATGAAATCTCTGCCGCACTGGTGATCGTTAAATCTGATCCGAATAATCCGCTGCGCAATATCCGCGTTACCCTACCCGGCGGCACCTGTCAGGGCAATCCATTTAAACGGGTTCAGCAGGCCAATCAGTGTGGCGGCAAGCCGTTTCAGGCATTTGCCCAGGCCGGTAATAAAGTCCGCTTCAACCCAGATTACCTCAATTTTATGCGCCAGTTCCGCACGGTGCGCTTTATGGGCATGTCTGGCGTCACGCGCAATGACCGTGAGCGCAGCTGGGCACAGCGGCCTCACCTACAGGAAGCCACTTGGAGCGGGCACTACGGTGAACGTGGCGTGCCGCTGGAAGTGATGGTTGATCTGGCTAATACGATCAATGCCAATGCCTGGTTTAATATCCCCCATCTGGCCGACCCGGATTATATCCAGCGCTATGCCGAATATGTACGCGACACGCTGCGGCCGCACTTAAAAGCGCACGTTGAGTACAGCAATGAGGTCTGGAATCCGGTGTTTTCACAGGCACAATATGCTCGGCGTGAAGGCTATCGCGACCAGCTAGATCCCGATCCATTAGTCGCGGGCATGATGTTTTATGGCTTTCAGAGCAAACGGGTCTTCCTCATCTGGGAGCGGGCGTTTGCCCGCCAACCGCAGCGTTTAATCAGAACGCTCAGCGGCTGGTTCGGTAATCCAGCGCTGACACCGCGTATTTTGAAAGCCTCCAATGTTCATCAGCAAACCGATATGTACACGGTAGCCCCCTACT
>CALAMO010000040.1 GCA_937925855.1 uncultured Thiotrichaceae bacterium | reverse complement strand
GACGTTGCATCAATACATGAAAACCTATAACCACCACATCGTTCAGCGAAATTTAGGGCATTTGACGCCAATACAGGCAATGAAAAAGTGGTATCGTGAAAAACCTGAATTGTTTAATAAGCGAGTTTATGAACAGGCGGGGCTTGACAGTTAACTTTGTTAATTAAAGTGCTTTTTTCAATAGAATCAATGATGTTTTCTACCCAAAAGCTGGTTTTGTGTTCAACACACCATGATAAAGCGCCTTTACGGTTCGTTTGGTCGAGAGCAATTCTGCTATAGGCATTACTGACTGAGTGAGATGTGCCCAAACTCGATACTAAGTCAAGTATATTACCATCTTCAGTAACCTCGACCCGGTAAACTCTTACCAAGTAGTGATCGAATAAACTACCAATTTTTCTAACGGTTGCTGATATAATTCTCCTAGATTGCTCCTCAGTGATGATTGACAAAGGTAAACTGATCTTATTGAGTCGTTCAATAATATATTCCATTTTAAATCCATTTTTAAAATTACACTACGGTTGCTTGTTGACGTTTTGTGCGGGTGTCGTCAAGTACTACGGTAACTCTGTGCTGCTTGGGATATTTTTTTATAGTGACGATATCAACTTTTGGCACAATATATTCTTCGTGACTATTGATGCTGAATAGAGGAAAAGCTATAGCTGATATAACTGTGATTATTACTGTATATGAATAATGGCTTTGTGGTACTTCTAGTAGATATTGTAGTATTGTGCCTGTTGTGAAGCCAAAAACTATGCCCACTATGATCCAGATAAAAGTGAATGGCGCTCTTTTTATGATTGCATACTCGCCATCTAAGTCGACATAATTGGCTTTAATTTTGTGAATGCTCATTTTATGTTCCCCATTCTGTGTTTTGATTTGGTTACATGCTACCTTCAGTAAACCTTGCTGAGATTTTTCAATGCATAAAGTTTTAGTTATTATTTGCTATATTAAGGGAAGTGATAGTGAAGTCAAATAGCAGTCAATAAAATTTGTTAATATGAGTTTTCAAATAATTTTATAGAAACTTTTTTAAATTTTTTTTATTGAGTGAAATTGAAACTGCTTTGCTTTAAATATTAAGGCGCTTAAAGCCAATTCGACTTGCTACCGTTGCTTAAAATTAAGCGGTAACGTGGTGTGCTTCGAAGTTAATTTTTGATGGTTATAAGTGGTGTTGTCGCTTGTTTATTAGAAGATTTTTCTACCTATTGATGAAAATCGACATCGGATCTATTAAACTAACACGCTGTTCTTCTCTATAAATTTTAGGATTGAACAAGTCGTTTGTTGAGACACTGTTTTTGATGGTTTTACACTATTTTTTCTCATTAATATTGTTATATTCATTGAAATTGATAATTAATTCCATCAAATTATTCTGAATTTTTTATCTTTTGGGTTTTTATCTAAAAATAGGCCGCAAGTGTAAAGATAGGTATTTTTGAGTAGTCAATGTGCGCGCAACCGTTATACAGTTAATGATCAATCACTGATAGGGTTGTAGTTTCAATTATGCACGAAGTGCAGCCCTGTAAACCGCCTGCGCAGTGCGGAAACATCCGCCCCGATCTGTTCCAATGCCCGCCGCCCCTGTAACGCATCGGCAATATACTCCGCCAGTTCTGGCATATGCTCAACCGTCATCCCAGTACGCACAATCTCTGGTGTGCCCAGGCGCAAGCCATTCATATCGCCTGCTATTTCTGCTAGCGGCAGTCCAATACCACAGCTTAAGATATTCGCTTGGCGCAGTTGCTTCGCCATCGCTTGCCCACCACCAAAGTCACCCGCCTCCAGCGCAAATTGATGCGAATGGGTCGCACTTTTGTTATCAGGAGTGCCCGCTAAATAGACTGGAAGTCCTTCGGCTTGTAACGCGCTGGCTAATGCTTGACTAACCGTGACCATGGCCCGTGCATAAGCCGGGCCGTGTTCGCGCCAATCCAGTAGGCTCAGCGCTAGCGCCGCTGATTTCGCCGCATCAAAATTAGCGGTCAGACCGGGAAAAGCAATGCTATCTACTCGCTGCATGAGTTCGGCATCATTGGACACGATCAAGCCGCTGGGTGGCCCCCCCAGACTTTTGTAAGTGCTCATGGTCATCAGATGCGCCCCTTCAGCCAATGGATTGGGAAAGACCTGACCTGCAATCATGCCACATTGGTGAGCCGCATCAAACAGGACATAGGCACCGACTTCATCCGCGATTTCACGGATGGCTGCCACCGGATGGGGGGCCAAGTTGAGACTGCCACCAATCGTAATCAATGTTGGGTGCAGCTGATGCGCCTGTTGCCTCAGCTGTTCCAGGTCGAGGGTATAGGCATCTTTATCTGGCTGGGCCGGGTGAATGTTAAGGCCAAACAAACCGGCAGCACCTGCATTGTGATGCGTGACATGGCCTCCCACGGTTGCGGGAGGCACGATAATATGATCCCCAGCACGACAGGTCGCCATAAAACTGTATAAATTAGCCAGCGCACCTGAGCCTACTCGAATTTCAGCGTATTTCGCCTGGAAAATTTCACTCGCCAGCTGTGTGGCTAGCAGTTCAATTTGCTCAATGGCTTCCAGACCCATCTCATATTTGGCGCCGGGGTATCCAAGCGAAGGGCGAGTGCCGATACCTGAGGCGAGCAGCGCTTCAGCGTTTGGATTCATCTGGTTAGTCGCAGGATTTAAGTTGATACACTGCTGCTGATGGATGTGCTGATTATCGATGCTGAGTTGGAGGATATGCTGGCTGAGCGCTGTACTGTCATTAATAGGGAGCTTGCCCAGGCTGTTAGCAGCGAACTGGTTGAGCGAGTCCGCTAGCCAGGGGCGATGTATAAGATTCATGCGTCAGCGCCGAAAAGAAATGACCCCGTTAAAAACCGGGCCTGGGTTGTTTCCTGTGCACTGCTAACGAGCGTTAAACGCATCAGCAATAACTTGATTGTAAGTGATCGCATAGGTTCGCAGTTTGTGGCGTAGCTCACGATGCGTTGGGCCGTAAATAGTATCACCGCTACCTTCAATAATATTATCGTTAACTTGCCTACGGATTAACTGTAACTGCTCCTTACTCAGTCCTGGATAGCTTAGGCCACGCCCAGCGAAGACGATAATAAGTGGCTTGCGATTCTCTTTTTGGGCATGCATCAATTCATTTTTAGCGTCAATCTGGGGCTCAGCAGTGTTTACCCACTGTAGTTTAGCCACGACGGCCTGCTCTTCAGTACTCATTGATGCAGAGGCTGTAACGGGATCTGTACTTGTTGAGGCTGTGTTGACGGTTGGACGACTCGCCGGTGGTTCTGGTGTCGGCGGGCAGCCCACTAATCCGGCCAACACAGGCGTGATGATCAAACACCGTAATAAACTATTCATAATTCTATTCCTGGGTAGCATGCCCGGCCTGATTAACCGGTAGCGCTATTATACGAAGTCCTATTAATACAAATAAGCTTAGCAGGAATAATAGGCCGGTGCTACCGCCGCCGCCACTGCTGCCGCTGGCTGGGGCGGCACTAACGGTCACCTGAATATCAGCGGAATTAGTGTTATTAGCACTGTCACGAATCGTATAGTTAATGCGCTCAGTTCCGCTAAATCCTGCTGCTGGCTGGTAGTTCAATGACTTGCCATCGGAAGAGATGGCGACTGTCCCACCGTTGCTCACCGAGTTAATAGCGCTGATGATTAATGCATCATTATCCGCATCCGTGTCATTATCAAGCGGGCTAAAGCGATGCGTTGTGCCATTATTAACCACTCCATAGGCATCACCATTAGCCACCGGTGCCTGATTCGCAGGGGTGGGCGTCGGTGTTGGCGAAGGCGTCGAGTTTGGCGTAGATGCGTTAATCGTTACGGTGATATTCGCACGGGCCTGCGCTTTACCGTCACTAATGGTGTAACCAAAATTCACATTCCCGCTGAAGTTATTACTGTGAGTAAAGCTGATACTGCGCCCGCTGTTACTGATGGCAACATTATGACGGGTCACATTATCAACGGCGACAATGGTCAGGGTGTCGTTATTAGGATCACTATCATTATTCAATACATCAAGCTGCCGGGCATTCGGTGACTGTTCAAAGGTGAACTGATCGTTTAAAGCAATGGGAGGGCTGTTACTGCTTGTACCGGTGCTGCTGATGCTAATGTTTGCGCTATTGACCGCGAAAAACGGCTGATTAATACAGCTGACTTTTACCCGGCCCTGACTAGTGGTGACCACCGGCAGTGTGACGCTAGCGCTGCCATCATTGTCGGTCGAGGCCAGCAATGGAATCGCAAATGAAGTTCCACCGTCGGTAGATAGATCAATTTTTACTTTTGGACAGCTAATGGGGGCTGTGGCCGTGTTGGCGACGTCCCAAGTCACAGTTTGGGAGTTCCCCAACCAACTGCTGTTAGTTGGTGAGGTTACCTTAAATGGTCCAGCGCTGCTCACCACCTGTACCGTCATGGCATCTGAGGCAACCCCACCCTTGCCGTCGCGTACAGTGAGACGGAAATTAAGTGTGCGGCTGAGGCTCGGCAGCAGTTCGCCATAGCTGGTGCTACCGGCCAGGACATCGCTGATTTGTGGCAGGGTACGTGTTGGTGAACTCGTAGGGCTGAAGGAGCGGAACAGCGGGCCGCGCCCCTGATCAGTAAAATCAGCTTTGCTGCGAGTCGCTGGGCCAAGATCAAGTTGTTCCCAGTTGTAAGTCAGGCTGTCATTATCCGCATCATTGCCTGTACCCCTTAAGGTAAACGGGGTCTGCTTGGGGATAATTTTATTAGCGCCGGCGTCAACAGTCGGCTGCTGGTTATTGCCACTCCAGACCCCACAGCCACTGCCAGAACCGTTGTCGATGTGATTACGGATTTGCTCAATGCTATCGCTATGAAAGTAAGCATCGCTATTGCGCTGTAGATTTTCGTCATCACAAATACCGGCGTAGCCCATAATGGTGCTGGCGCTGCCGGGTTCGTAAGCATGGTTGCCCGAGCGGTTACCACCCGCACAGGATCCTGCCGTGCCGTTGAAGCTGTGTTGAGAGCCAAACTGATGACCCAGCTCATGCGCCACAAAGTCAATAAAGAAAGGGTCGTTAATGGGGCTATCACTGGAGGTTTCCCCGCCGGCTTTATCGGGGCCACAAATAACACCCAGTCCGGCCTGCCCGCCGAGACCGCCCGCACTGATAACATGGCCAACATCATAATTAGCCGCGCCAATGGCTTGATTAATAGTGGGAGTACCAAGATCAGCCAAGCTCCGAGAACCGTCAAACGGGTCAGTGTTTGGGTCGGTATAAATAATAGCGTCGTTGTTATCAATGATGCTTAATTTAACGGCCAGGTCGCGTTCATAGACTTCATTGACGCGGTTTATGCCGGTCACCAATGCGGCGAGCGCCCTGCTTTTACTGCCGCCATGGAATTGGGTGAACTCGCCGGTAGCCGCAATAGCCAGTCGATACGTTTTAATGCGAGTGCCAAATGCTAATTTAGCAAAGCGGGCTGCGTTATAGCTGTCCAACAGGCGATTGGCCAGCGCGGGCTGTTTGGATCCGCCCTGAGACCCGTGTGGGCCATTGCACACGAAAGGCTGGTAATCAGATGTTTTAGTCTTGCGTGCGGCATAATCACGCTTATAGTAGCTTTGGTAATGATTGTTGCTACCCAGCGGATCAATAAAGATGGTGCGGGCGTCGCGGTACAGTACGGCATGAAAACCCTGAGGGGTCAGGTCAAGCCGACCCGTATAAGCCGGATTGTCTGCGCCAACGACTTTGAAGGTTCTGATTTCTGGGTATTTAGCGGCCAAGCCCGGTGCCATCACCGGTGAATCATAGAGTAGGTAATCAACTAATTCACCGTGGGGCAGGGGTAACTGAATCAGCACACCGGCTCCGCCAGACTCTTCCGGCTGCGCGCGCTCAAGGTAAGTATTCAGCGCGAGCGTATCCAAGCTAAGCAGGCGGGCTTCATCGAAACGAAATACTTGGTCATTTTGGCGCTGCAGCGCGGATTCACCTCGCAGCTGCTTTAGTTCGGCGTTCGAAGAATCTTGCCATAGGGCTGCCAATGCGCTGTTACAAATGAAGTAAAGAAGAAAAAGTGCCTTCAGTGATAGTTTGCTCATGCGTAAAACCTGCTTTTTATTGGGGTTTTAATTAAGTGAATGGTTATAATTACAGCATACTGCGTATTTATTGTCACTGGGACTGTTAATTTTTATTTTTTGTAATCTGCTTCATCCCGATCCAGAATTGCTTTCAGATCAGAGAAATGCCGTGCGGCTTGCTCTGGATATGTCTCCATCTCCTGTGCCACTTTAGCGGCTATAGGGTTAGCCAATGTGCGTAGTGGTTGACCGGTCTGTAGTGCAAGGATATAGGTCTTTGCGGCGCGTTCAAAATAATACAGACGATTGAACGTATCCGCTACGTTATCACCTAATACGAGCAGGCCATGATTACCCATGATCATGACCTTAACCTTGGGATCACTTAACAGGGTCGCACAGCGCTCACCTTCCGCTTCAAAGGCCAGCCCACCAAACTGATGGTCAATGATGTAACGCTGGTAGAAGGCTGCTGTCGTTTGATCAATCGGCAATAACTCGCTGTTGTGCAGCGAAGCCAACACGGTGGCATATACCGAGTGGCAGTGCATCACACAGCTGGCGTGGCGACAATGGCGGTGGATCGCGCCATGTAAGCCCCAGGCAGTGGGGTCAGGTGCGCCGGGGAGCTGCATGGTTGTGGGGTCATTGGCATCAAGTAGCAGTAGATCACTGGCGCGAATGAGGGAGAAGTGACGCTGATTCGGGTTCATTAAAAATTGGCTGCCGTCAGCATTCACCGCCAGTGAAAAATGGTTGGCTACAGCCTCGTGGAAATTCAGCCGTACCGCCCAGCGAAAGGCGGCGGCAAGATCAATGCGTTCTTGTTGATAGTCCATGCGAGCTCTCCGGTCTCTGTGTGTGTCTGCGTGCCTAGTTGATTTTGCCTATGGCGGCAGATCACTGACGGTGTTTTTGCTGCGCTTCAGGTCAGTTGTCTTGCCGCTCATAAGGCTTACAGGGCACTGTGTAAATGTTGAATAATGCGCTGCTCCAACCAATACTCCAAGCGGCAGAATGAGCGTCCCGTGACAAAGCCGACATGACCGCCACGCTGCGTGAGTTCCAGCGTGATGGCTGGGCTCATTGTGCTTGCAGCCGGCACTACTTGCGGGCGCATAAAGGGGTCATCCTGTGCGTGGATAATGAGTGTTGGTGTTTGAATGGTACTCAAAAATTGTGCGCAACTACAGCGTTGATAGTAATCTGCCGCGTCCTTAAAGCCGTGTAGGGGTGCCGTGATTGCATCATCAAATTCCCGTAGGGTTTGAATGGCAGTTAAATTCAGGTCTAGGGCAAGGGGGGATACGATGCGGCTAAACTTAGCGCGATAGCTTTGCTTAAGACGCTGCAGCAAATAACGGCCATAAACGATTGCTAGCCCCTGTTGCAGCTGGTCAGCACAGACCTCTAAATTAAACGGTACTGAAACAGCAACGGCGGTTTTAAGCGGGCTGGTATTGCCGGTTTCACCGAGGTATTTCAACAGGAGATTCCCACCCAGCGATACCCCAATAATAGCAGCGGGTGTTTGCTGCTGTTGCGCTAAGTGAGTCAGTATCTGCTTGAGGTCATCGCTGGCCCCAGAGTGGTAACTCTGTGGCAGGCGATTAGGTTCACGCCCACAGCCGCGTAGATGCAGCATCACAGCGCTGTAACCGTTCTGGTGGAGTTTAAGCAGTAGATTAGCGGCATAGTGTGATTTAAGTGATCCTTCCAGCCCATGGATTAACATCACAATCGGCGCGTCCGCTTCCGGTCGGCGCTGCCAAGCTAAGTCGATGAAGTCGCCGTCATCCAGTTCGATGCGCTCCCATTCTGGGCTAAAAGCCGGGCGTTTACGCATCAGGCTCGGCCAAATGGTTTGTAGGTGCCGGGAGCGAAGCCACCACGCCGGACGGAAGTCACTGTTGATTATCTGTGTCATGAAATTTGTGTCTAAAAAAGATTTTGCCTTAAAATTTGCCTTAAAACTTGTGCCATAGAATGTACGTCTGGCCCACAAGCTTAACCGAGGTGCAGCTGCACTCGGCTGCCGTGCCGCCCACTAAGCACGTCTAGGCGCTGTGGAATCTGCTGTTTGAGTTCGGCCACATGCGAAATAATGCCGACCATGCGTCCGCTGTCGCGCAGCTCCGTCAGCGTGCGAATGGCTAGCTCCAATGAGGCCTCATCTAGCGAACCAAAGCCCTCGTCAATAAACAGGGTATCCAGTCGAATGCCACCCGCATAGCCCTGAATAACATCAGATAGGCCGAGCGCTAGCGCCAGTGCGGCCATGAAGCTTTCACCACCAGACAGGGTGGCGACTTCACGCTGCTTACCGGTATAAGTATCCGTGACCATTAAATCCAGCCCGGAGGCGCGGTTGCCTTTGGTGCGTGTTTCCTTTCGCTGCAGCTCGTAGCGACCTTTGCTCATCTGATAGAAACGATCCGTCGCAGCGCGCAAAACATCATCCAGCAGCACACCCAGTACAAAGCGCTGCAGGCTAAGGCGATGGTGAGTGCGGCCATTTGCTAGATCAGCTAGCGTGCCCGCGACGGCATACTGAGCGTCGAGTGTATCCTGTATTTTTTGATTTTGTTGATAGTGTTTGTCCGCTTCCTGTAACTGATACAGGCGGCTGCTGAACTGTTGCAGCTGTTGTTCGGCGCGCTCACGTTCGACTTGCGTGGCGCTCACGCGCGCCTCCAGAGCAGTTAACACCGGTGGGGCTTGATCGCCGATAACGGCTTGGCGTTCCTTTAGGAGGGTTTGCGCCTGTTCAACGTGTAGGGCGTGCTGCTTCAGGGTTTGCGCTAGCATCGCCTGGGCTTTGGCATCGCGCTGTGCCGCTCGGTATGCCGCCTCATCCTGAAACGGGCTAGTAGTTAGGGCTTGCTGCCAGCTTTGCTGTGCGACTCGTAGGGCTTGTGCGGCTTCGGCGGCCTGTGTTTGGATAGCGCTCAGCTGCGCCTCGCTGTGTTGATACGCTTGTTGTTGTTGCCGCCAGTTGGTTTCTGCTTGCTGTAGCTGCTTCTCTTGCTGAGCCAGCGTTTGTTGAGTCGCCTTAATCGCCTGTGCTAGTGCGTCGCCGCTGCGGTATTCGGCGGGCAGCTGCTGCTGTAAAACGCTGATCTGCGCGCGGTAGCGTTCTAGTGCCTGCTGCGTGTTCTGCTGGGTTTGTTGCAGCTGGCTTTGGGCCGCTTGTTGCTGGTGCAAGTTGGCTTGCTGGACCCTGAGTGCCTGTTCCAATGCTGGGCGTGCGGCGTTTTGCTGTTGGCGCTGCTGAAGGCTAGCACGAAGTTCGCGCTCAGCCTGGGCTACAGCGGTGAGACGCTGCGCTAGAGGCATCAGCTTATCAGTTTTATCTGGCGCAGTGTGGTTCGTATGCGCTGTCAGTGCGGCTGCATCGGCTATCGCTAGGGCTGTGCGTAGCTCCGCCAGCTGTTGGTGTTTGCTGTGAAGGCGCGTGCTGATTTCCTGGTGCTGGAGTTCGGCCTGATGCAGGTCGTCTGCCACCGTCGCTAGCGGCTGTCGGGCCTGTTCCAGGGCCTGCTGTGAAGGCACCGTCCGTTCGCCCTGTGCGGGTTGTGGATGGTTTTTGCTACCACAGACCGGGCAGGGTTGATCCTGCTGCAGTTCACGCGCTAAGCGTTGGGCTTGTCCCTGATGCCAGGCCAGTTCCAGCTGCTTGTATGCGGTCTGCTGGGCCTGCTGCTGGGTCATGAGCGTTTGCTGCTGCTGTGCGGCGGTGTGCTGCCTCTGTTCGAGTTCGGCACAGTCGATTTGCAGGGTTTGGAGCTGCTGAAGCTGAGCGCGCTGTTGCTCATGGCGGTGCAGGGCCAGTTCTAGCGGCGCAATCTCTTGCTGGCTGGTTTCTAGGGCGTTGAGAGCCTGCTGCTGTTCATCCAGGCATGCGGTGGTTTGGCTAATATCGTGGGCAAGTGTGCTGAGCTGTTCTGCTTCGCGTTGTTGCTGCTGGATCAGGCCGTTAACTTTCTGCTGCGCGCTTTGCAGGGGTTCTAGCTGCGGACGCAGGTTTTCCAGCTCGATGAGTTGTTTGTGCAATGCCTGCTGTACCGGGAGCAGCTCGGCCTGTGCATATTGATGGGAGTGTGCAGCCTGCTCTAGTGCTGCGCTGGCCTGCCGTAGGTTTTTCTCATGCTGGCGTACCCCATCTTGGGAGTGAGCGCTGGCATGTTGGCTGCGCTGTTGTTCCGTCCACTGCGGCAGCAGCTGATCCGCCTGTTGCGCCAGGGTGAGCTGTTGCTGCTGTTGCGCCCTCTTGTCCTGCTGCTGTAGCAATGCACTGAGCTGCTGCTCAGCCTCCGCCATTTTAACTAAAGCGCGTGCCAGCTCGCGTCCCTGGGTGAGAGCCTGCAGGGCCTGTTGATAGGCAGCGTCGCTCTGCTGCTTATACGCTAGCGCCGTCGCATGCTGTGTTTCCAGCGCGCTGAGTTCGGTTTCGAGCTGGTGCGCGTCATCCCGCTGGACGGTAGCGAGAATACCTTCCTGACGCTTCTTAATGGTGTTGGCCTGCTGTTTGATGGCGCTGGCGTGCTCGTTTAACTGGTTTTCCAAGTGGCTATAAGCCTGGGTCTGAAACAGGCGGCTAAAGATCAGTTCGCGCTCGTTTGAGCCTGCCAGGAGTAGCTGGCGAAATTGACCCTGCGGCAAAATAATCACCTGACGAAACTGGGCGGCATTGAGGCCAATTTTGGTTTCGATCGCCTGATTAGCGGCGCTGACTTTTTGCACAGTGAGGGCCGTTTCGTGGCCGCTGCTGTCGATCTGCCAGAAATCAGCACGGGCGGCCTGCGGGGTGCTGCCTGTGCCGCGTCGTTTAGGCCGTTCCTGCTCAGGCTGGCGTAGTACGCGATAGCGCTGTTCACCGAGCGCGAAGTGCAAGTCAACCTCAGTCAGTAAAGTGCCTGTGGCGTGGTCACTGCGCATTTGACGTGCCTCACGTTCCCCGCCCGTTGTTTGGCCGTAAAGGGCAAAACAGATCGCATCTAACAGGGTGGTTTTACCGGCCCCAGTTGTACCGTTAATGAGGAATAAGGGCTGAGTGCCAAAGCAGGTGAAGTCGATGGTCTCACGCTGTTGAAACGGGCCAAATGCCTGTACGCTAAGCTGTAGCGGGCGCATCAGGGGTTGAACTCTGTGCTGTTGGCCTCAGATGCGCTGGCCTGGCTATGGGTAGGCGTGCTCACCGCTGTGGTGTCTGCCATTGTGTTCGCTCCTGTTGCCACGCTTGCTGTGCCGCTGGCATCAAGTATTTGCTCCAGCAGGGCTTTCTGTTTGTTATCTAGTGGCTCGCCCTGTAGCTGCTGATAAAAATCGCTGAACATCGCCAGCGTGCTGTGACCCGGGCGGTTGAGCAGGGGGTTGGGGCGCGCCTGTTGCTGTGCCATTAAGCCGGTACGTTCCAGTGCCAATATATTGGGGTACACCGCCCGCAGCCGGTTCATTGGGTCTAGCAGAGCGCTGGTATCGCTGAGGCGTGCCAGCAGATAATCATCGGCCTGCGGGTCATGGGCCGATGCTTCAATGAGTGCTGTCAGGCTGCCACTGATGACGCGCACATCACGCAGCGCTTGCAGCGGCAATAGGCGGATCTGGCATGCGCCGTTAGCGTCCATCTCCACCAGCGTGACCGATTTATGCTGACTGCTTTCGGAAAAAGAATACTTGAGCAGCGAGCCGGAATAACGGATGTGGTCGGCATCACGGCGCTGTGGTGCATGTAAGTGGCCGAGTGCGCTATAGCTAAAGGGCAGGAAGTGGCTCGCTGCGACCTGCTCGCTGCCTCCGACGGAGAGCGGGCGTTCGGAATCGCTCAGCGTGCTGCCGCCAATAAAACAGTGGCTCAGCACAACGGTGCGTGGGTGTTGTTGCGCGCTAGCATGTTGCTGAATCTGCTGGCAGAGCAGGGCGATGGCGGCATCATGACTGCTCACGCTGCAGCGATACACATCACGGATTAAAACCGGATCGCTGTAGGGTAGGCCATAGATAGCGACCGTACCGTGCGGGTCGTCTAATAGCACGGGCTGTGGGCCGTCGGGTTGGAAGCCGATGATATGCAGCTTGCTGTGCGCTAGCTGGCGGGCGCCAAAGCCTAAGCGCTCATGACTGTCGTGATTACCGGCGATGAGGATCACTGGGATGTTGTGCTCGATGCTCAGGGTGTGCAGAGTCTCATCGACTAAGTTGATGGCCTCAACCGGCGGGATAGCGCGATCATACAAGTCGCCAGCAATTAATACCGCGTCGACCTGTTCCGCTAGGGCGTAGGCTACGAGCTGCTGGAGCGCATGCCGCTGATCCTCCAGCAGAGAAACATGGTGGAATTGGCGGCCAATGTGCCAGTCTGATGTGTGCAGGAACTTCACTAGGTATGGGCTTCCTGTAACAGCCCCCGCAGTCGATACAATTCATCCAGCGCCTGCCGGGGTGTGAGTTCATCGGGTTCCACCGCCGCTAGCTCAGCTTTAACCCGTTCTGCTAATGCGTCTTTCGGTTCTGCACCAAACCCCAGTGCTAGGGGTAAGTTCTGCCCTTCATAAGGTGCAGTCTGCTCACTCACGCCCCTCGAATCCTTCTCCAGTGAAATCAGCTTTTTCTTCGCTTGAGCGATCACGCGCTTCGGTACGCCCGCCAGCTGCGCCACCTGTAGGCCATAGCTCTGATTCGCTGGGCCGTCTTTCACTGCGTGTAAGAACACAATCTTATCGCCGTGTTCCACCGCATCGATGTGCACGTTCACAATAGTGTTAATCAGTGCAGGCAGCGCGGTCAGCTCAAAGTAATGCGTGGCGAATAGAGTGAAGGCTTTACGCTCCCGCGCTAGAAACTCAGCAAAGGCCCAGGCCAGCGATAGACCGTCGAAGGTGCTGGTGCCGCGCCCGATTTCATCCATCAGCACTAAGCTGTGCGCGGTGGCATTATTCAGAATATTCGCCGCCTCAGTCATTTCCACCATAAAGGTTGAACGTCCGGTGCTGAGATCGTCTTGCGCGCCAATGCGGGTGAAAATACGGTCGATATTACCGATGCGGGCAGCTTTAGCGGGCACATAACAGCCGATATGTGCCATCAGCACAATCAGCGCGACCTGACGCATATAAGTCGACTTACCACCCATATTGGGCCCGGTGATCATGAGCATGCGGCGATGCGCATCCATAGACAGATCATTCGGTACGAAAGGTTTATCCAGCGTCTGTTCCACCACCGGGTGGCGGCCTTCTTTTATTTCAATGCCCGCACCATCGACTAAGTGTGGGCAGCTGTAATTCATCGTACTGGCCCGTTCCGCAAAATTCGCCAGCACATCCAATTCAGCAATGACGCCTGCACTTTGGCGCAATGGAATAAGCTGGGTAGCGAGTTCCTGTAATAGGGTTTCATATAGCGCTTTCTCCCGCGCGAGCGAGCGTTCACGCGCCGATAACACCTTATCCTCGAATTTCTTCAGCTCAGGCAGAATAAAACGCTCCACCCCTTTTAGCGTTTGGCGGCGGATATAATCAGCGGGAATGTGTGCTATCTGAGCGCGCGGCACCTCGACGTAGTAACCGTGTACGCGGTTATAGGCCACCTTCAGCGTATTAATACCGGTGCGTGCTTTTTCCCGCCCCTCAAGATCCAGCAGGTATTGATCTGCATGAGTACTCAGGTCACGCAGTTCATCCAGCGTGGCATCATAGCCATTAGCGATTACGCCGCCGTCACGAATCACAACCGGTGGATTCTCTATGATTGCACGCAGCAGCAAGTCGTGTAGATCGGGGTGGGT
>CALAMO010000039.1 GCA_937925855.1 uncultured Thiotrichaceae bacterium | reverse complement strand
ATTCCTGATTGAGTCCCGGCGTCAGCAGCCAACTTGCATAGGTGGCGTGGCAGACCTCGGTCGGCAGCGTAGGCACATAGGGCGGTGCAATAGTCACGAGGTAATCCTCGACCTCACCATCAAGTGCGGGATCAATGGCATTGAGTCCGGCAGTCGTTGACCAGCGTAGGCGGGCTGAGGTCTGACCGGCGACGGCATCGGCGGGGATGACGATATTCAGGTCAATGGTGCCGCTGGTGCCGCTGCTGAGCTGAAGGTCGGTCGCGACCTGTTCATTGGCATCGGCGAAGTCACCGTCCGCATTCCAGTCAATCCAGGCTTGCAGGTAACCGCTGTCGGCGGCGATCTGGTTCACTTGCACCGGAAGTGTCAGGTAGTTCTCGTCCATTAAGGCCGGGAACGTCACGCTGTCTTCATCATCGCCGTTGGCATCCGTATCATCACCAGTACCATCAGCCCCGCCGTTGGCGGTGTTTTGTGGCGCCAGTTCCGCATCGGGCATGGCCGCGCCCAGGAATAGATCGGGATTCAGATTGTGTACCGCATCGCCATAGCTGCTGTTGGCGTCGCCGTAATCCGTACCTAGGATAGTGACGGCATAATCTTCGACCTCACCGTCATTAGCGCGTGTGGTCGTATCTAGTCCACTGGTGGTCGACCAGCGGAAACGGACAAAGGTCTCTTCCAGAATGGCGGTCGTTGGCGGTGTGATGGGTACGTTGAGCGTACCTGTCGCGCCGGTTGTGTAGCGTAGGTCGCTGGCGAACTGTTCGCCGGGGTCGCTGAAATCACCATCGCCGTTAAAATCGAGCCAGCCTTGGAGATAGCCGCTGCCTGCGCTGGGTTGGGTGACGGTGACCGGAATCGTGGTCGGTACGCCAATAATCAGCGGGGGTAAGGCGACACCATCGTCCGTATCGCCGGTTGCATCCGCATTGGCCTGTACGCCATTATCTTGGTCAACGGTCGCGCCCAGTTTAACGTTATCGTCGATGGTATGCAGCGCGGTGCCATAAGCGTTAGTGCTGCTAGTGTCGGGTGCTGTGCCGCTGACGGGGGCATCCGAATAGTCCGGTAATACACACTCGGTGAAGCGTACATTATCCAGCGCTAGGTCATTACCGGAATTGCTAAGCGTGTCATTGCGCAGTGCAAAGGTAGCGGTGGTTTGTGTGGGGCCGGTTTGAAAGTTAAAACCAACGCGGTTCCAGGTGGGTATAGACGCTTCAGACACATTACCGGAATTAAACTGCGGGACGCCGTCAATTAATATTGATAAGCTGGGGTCAGAGTCGTTTGCCCTGTTGACATTCATAACCCATAGACTTATTTCATAAAAAGTATTGGGCTTTAGGCCACTAATAGTTTCCTGAAAATAAATACCCGGGAGATTTGTCGCATCCACAACCGCAAAGCGTCCGGTCATGGGATTATCTGGGTCAACAATATCCTCGGTTCCGGCAGAAGCTGCATGCGTTCCACTCCACCAATGAGTGGCTCCATTATTCATGCGCGAACCTCTACCGAGGATAGAGATGTTATCTGCTACTATTCGGTTGCTACCATACTGCCTGTAGCTATAGCCAGAAAATGGGTTGTCTGCGGCATAGGGATAGGTAGCGGGTGAGCCGTAATGAGGGCTGGTCAATGAGTCGGCGACTGTGGTGGTACCAAAGGTACCGTTATCAGCACGGGTAATTAAGTTGCCGCCCGTCAGTATGCCGTCGAGCAGATCACAGGTGCCGGTGGAGAGGTCAACTGTATTGTAGTTTGGGACAGTAAGGACGGTCAGCGGATAATCTTCTACTTCACCGTCCATGGCATTGGTTGTGGCATCGCTGGCACTCAGTGTATCTGTGGTTATGCGAAAACGAACAAAGGTATCTCCGGCTGTCACATCGTTGAGTCCTGACCAGTTAAGGCCCCCATTAACCGTGCCGCCACTGACTGTAGCGGAGGCAAACTCGTCACTATCAAAAGTACCATTGCCATCAAAATCCGCCCAGGCATAGAGGTTGCCGTTACCCGTAGCGCTAATATTCGCCGCGGGTATACTATAGCTACCGGCTCCTTCTGCTGTTACTGGTAAGGTGGAAACACCATCTTCATCGTCTGAGCCGTCAGTGTCATCGCCGTTTGCATCGCTGCTTGATTGCGTTCCGCCGTCTAAATCCAGTAGCGCACCCAGTTTTATCGACGTGCTTATAATATGCCCTGGCTCACCATAGCTGATTGGAGCATCACCATAGTCACAGGTAACGGAAACTTTAACATCGTCGATAGCCATATCATTACCACTACTACCAGCAGCGTTATTGTTGATGACCATTTCGTGTGTAGTACCTGTTGCTGTGAACGTCAGGTTGACGATTTGCCAAGGTATACCATCAGCACTCGGCCCAAAAGGCAAATCACCCGTCGCTGTGCTGGTGAGCGGAGTACCACCGCCCGCTGGTTGTACTTCCAGTAGGAGATTTGGGGCAACGCTGACAGACTTTTTCCTTTCTATTGGCATGATGTTGGCCGCACGTAAGGAAAATGTATACTCCACCCCTACCACCAGGTTATCAAAGCTCTGTCGATAAACTTCTCCCGGTGCAGCGGTGGCATTAATAGCCATCATGTAACCGTTGCTATCACCAGGGGTAAAATCCTCATCATCAAACCAAACGCTCTGGCTGCTGAAGTTATCGATTAAACCCGTGTCAGTGGTCAGTGCCCACTGACCATCATTAAGGGTGCCATCTATGCCGCCTGCTGCATAGCTAGTCGACATGCCGGTAGGGAGTGTGATGGATATAGGGGGGCCACCCGTGCCGAAAGTCTGTAAGGCACCCACGCAGCTTTGAGGGACTGAGAGCGAGTTGGCCTGTACGCCTCCACTAAAAAATAAGCCGCTTAATAGCACGGTGAGCCAAAGTAAAATATGAGGCGTAATGCGCTTTTCCCGCCGCATGCGCTGTTGGTTGCCCCTATTGCCCCAGGGTTGCTGCTTGACTTTTTTATTCATTACAATTGGCTCTTTGTCTTTATTTTTAATCGATTATTTGCTGCAAGTCCATGTCAGTAGCCCATGGACTGCATTGCCCAGTTCCGTTGCGTTTTAACCGTGTTGCTTAGCTATCACTCAATTTCAATGCCAAAAATCAACGTGGCCGAATCACCCGCAGGCAGGCTACCCATATCGCCGATGACCTGTCCGGTACCCCCATCACTCACCGGTGCGACCAGCGCACCCTGACTCAGAATAGGCAGACCACCCGCAGTGATAAAGTGCGTATAAGCCGGTGTGGCATCCTGAATACGGACATTTTGCATCGTCTCCGCGCCGGTATTCACCGCCATGAGCTGGTAAATAACACATTCACCGGGTTCTGCCGCAAAACTATCGAGACTAAAAGCGGCGTCAGGACTACCGTTGCAATCATTATCAAGCGCTTGTTTCTTGACGATCTGGATGTCAGTTCTGTTAGTCGTCGTCAGATCCTCAGCCGACGTGCTGCTGGCACCGCTATCCCAACTCGCCGTGAGGGTAGTGGTGTTTTCTGTGCCCATAGGAACATTAGCAGGGGCATAGACCTTGGTGAAAATCAGCACGCTATCACCCGCTGCCAGACTCGCAACATTAGTGAGGCGGGTATCACCGGTACTCAGAACGCCATCGTTATCGGTATCGGCATAAATATCCGATGCCCAGCCATCAGCAGCCTTGTTATTGCTATGGGTGAGGTCGATTGCGGTTTTGGTCGCATTGCCCTGGTTAACTAAGCGGTGGGTATAAATAATCGTACTGCCGGGCAGTACCTGACCCTGATTGTCGGGCGTTAACACCAAATCAGTCAGCTCATCAATACTAACGGCATCATGCTTAATGTCAGAGGCGCCGGTATTCAGCGAGACCATGCGGAAGTAAATGGACGTAGTGCTTACATTTTCTCCGGCGGGTAGGCTGATGTCCGCATAAATCACCTTGCTATCACCGGGCGCGATGCTGCCGGTATTGTTCAGGGTGTTGCCATTAGCATCAACAAAGTTAACCGCCCAGTTAGTCGGCAGCGTCAGCGCGGCGAAGCTGCTGTCGGTACTGGCCGACAGGCTATAGTTATCGTAGCCGCCGCCAATATTATTAGCGTATAAGGTAAAGCGCGTGGTTTCGCCCGGTAGTGCTGTATTAGTGGTCAGCGCAGCCGGTTCAGGCCCGGCTCCCGCACCGAGGACACCTGAGCCACCCAATGCCGCATTATTTGTCAGGTCAGCACTGGCCGTGGCGATACTGCTTAATACGTTACGCGCCGGGTTTGACAGGCTGCTATCAGTGAGTGAAGTCGCGGTCAGCGTGACTTCATAATTACTGCCGCTTGCATTCGGTGGCAGGGTTGCCTTAATCACAACGGCTGTGCTCGCGCCCGCTGTCAGCATGCCGGTATCCGGCAGACCATTACCATCGGTGTCGATTAACGGCGTCACCCCATCCGCTTTAAACAGCTGGATAGCCGTACCCGCCGGGAAGGTGCTGGCGCTGAGTGCAAGGTCGAAGCTGTCGTCGCCGTTACCGGTATTCCACACATAGTCGGTAAAGCTGGCCGTGCCGCCCTGCGGGATGCTTGCTACCGTTATTGGCTCATCGGTTAAATCCGTATCGACCGTGCTGCTACCGTTGGTGACCACGCCGGGCGAGGCCACAATGCTGAAAATCACGCGGTTAGTGGGGGTGCGACTGACGGTGCTGCTGCCGTCGTTGTATTCTTGTTCGGCGACATTGGTCAGCTGCGATACCGGCAGACCCGCATCAATAGTGACTTCAAAACTGATGGAGCCGCGCAGGCCAGCACCCACCCGGCTTACGGTGGCGGTGACCTGATTAGTCGAATCCGAATCGGCATCCTGGCTGGCTTCGGGTAGACCGCTACAGCTGGCGTCATAAGCACACCAGGTGATGGTCTCACCGTCCACGGTTTCGGTATCCGTGGGGTTGCTATCAGTCATGGCGGTAGTACCGCTGGCACTCCAGCGTCCGCTGCCTGCGACATAGCTCATGCCAGCGGGCAGGGCATCAATAATGACCAGATCGGTGGCATCCATCGCACTGATATTGGCATAGCTGAGGGTGACCGTGTAGCTGCCGCTGCCTGCTGCGCCCGTGGTGACACTGAGCGCTTTGGTCACGTCCACAATGGCTTGGGTCGTCACATCGGCGGTGTCAACGTTGCTATCAGTGATCGTATTATCGAACTGGCTGTAGGCTTCTAAAGTCAGCTGTCCGCTGTCACCGTCCGTCGCGCTGCCGGGCACGGTCGCTACTGCGACAAAGGCGAAGTTTTCGTCCGGGGCTAAGAGCGGCGTAATCGTGATCGGAACGTTGAGATCATCCGGCTGGCCGTCCTGATCCGTATCCGCATAGAAGCTGACGTTGCCGCTGCCAAAGTTGAAATCATCCCCGGAGCCAATATCAAGCCAGCTCAGGCTGTATTGATCATCACCGTTGCCGACGTTAGTCAGCACATGCGGGAAGTAAACCTCACCGCCTATGCTGGCGCGCTTGCTTTGATCCTGTACCAGATCGACGCCTGCCACCTGCTGTACCAGCGTTTCCACCATATTAGAGGTTACGCTGTACTGCTGGCCAGTCTCGTCTTTGAAGCTAGCGCTAGCCTGATTTTTGATCAATGTATTCGCCGCCGTTAGCGCCCAGGCAACTGAGCTGGGTACGAGTACTGCGAATACCCACAGCTGTACAAGCTGAAGCAGGATAGACGATCTGAAGATACGCTCGGTTTTCATAATCAACAGCCTTTATTTTCTTATTGTCCGTAACGGGTGTTTGTTGCCTGGCTTTGCTGCAGCTGCTGCCGTTCAAAGTGACAGGCTTCTATTTGTCTGCGCTGCTTTTCCCGCAGGCTCGCATCGGTAATCTCAACACGATTATTCGGTTGGCACTGTGCATTAATCAGGGCGTGTTGCTGTTCGCCACCGCCTAACCAGTCAAACAGTGACTCATCCGCTTTAAGCTGTAAGCCCAGGTACATGCCTTTCGCATTGAAACCATCCGGGTCGAGGTCTTTATCGACAAAACCGGCGAAGTTATAGCCTGCGCCAATCTGTACATTATCAATCACATTAAAGTTGACCCCGGCACCGACTGAGTAGTTTTTCTCAGAAAAGCCATTGGTACCTAAGATGCCGCCGTGCAGATCAAGACTGAGGCGCTGCGTCACGTCATAGCGTGTGCGGGCATCAATCATCACCGCATCAGATTCATGTGTGACGCCATTTTGGTTTAACAGATCTTTCTTTGCCCCAATACGGCCAGAGACATTCCATGACTCGTTGATTTGATAATTTTGATGCGTTGACAGAATATGAGTGTTGGTATTATTGCTGTCATTACTTTCCCATTTGTAAGCGTAAATCGCATTGTACTTATCATTCAGCTTTGGACGATGGGCGGCGGCCAGCGTTAAGGTGTTCTGTAAGTTATCCTCACGGTCATCCTCATACTGGTTTAAGCGCATCTCATTTTGTACTAAGAAGGTCGTATCATCATTGTACTTCTGCACGTAGGTGCCGTTAATGCCATAGAATGTTTCGTCATCACTATGGCGCGTTTCTACGCGCAGTAACTTCTTAGAGTCTGGGTCACGGGTATCACGTAAGCCGACAGAAGCCGCGATCGAGTCACTTTTGCCGCTGTCTTCTAGGTAGTTCAGCACTTCAAGACGCGGTGTGATCACAAAGTTCTTGTCGAGGTTAAGTGTTGCCGTGACGCCGTTGGCTGCGACCACATCTTCGCCACTGATACCGCCTTCAATGCGGTATTCTGAGTAGACCTCAGTCGAGGGTAAGACGCGCGCTTTGACACCGGCGACCAGACTTTTGCTGGTTTCAACTGAACCCGCCAGCGTGCCAGCAGATAAACGATCGGCCTGCTCATAGCGGATGTAAGCTTTCGCCTTATCCGTGACCTGCATATCGGCTCCAACACTAATGCGCTGGCGTTGCTCTTGGCCGATTTCACGCTCGTACTCGGCTCTGATGCTGCCTCTGCGGCCAAAGATTTCCAGGTCACGTTCGACGCCGACCAGTGCCGTATTGATACGCTCCTGCGCTGTGCTGTCATCGACGTTTTGTCGGATGTGGCGGGCACCCCCTTTGAACTTCCATTTGCCCAGGCGGGTCGTCGCGCTGAGTTCAGCGGTCTGGCGTAACTCATCGCTACTTAACGATTCGCTGTGACTGAGTGCCAGTTTACCTTCGATGTTTTTGCCAAACCTTTGACGTTGGGTCAGTTTGACCTCGCGTCGGTTGGCGATAACACCACTGCTGTTATTGGTATAAGCAGCGTCGGCCTGAGTGGCGGTGAGTTCTGTGCGTGAACCCGGTACCCATTCGCGACTGGCTTTGATCCGTATTGCATCGCCACTTTCATTGCTGCTCGTGTTTAGCATGCGTGCGACACCAATCTCTAGCTCATTTAGCTCGTCTTTGTATTCGCCATGCACACCGGCCATTTTGAAGCCTTCGGTGCTGTGATCATCCTGCGTGTAGCTAGCTCCCAGTTTGATGGCATCATTGAGCTGGTGCAGCATTCGCACCCCGGCGACCAGATAGCTTTCGCCTTCCTCGATACGGTCATAGCTAATGCGTAAAGACACCGGATTAAGATTTTCATCCACACTAGGGATGACCCGGTGGAAGGTTAGGAAGCCGGTATAGTCGTCGATCGAGTAGTCGCTGAAGCGCTGCATTTTCGCCGTGCTGATAATCAACCCGCTGTTATTACGATCGCGGGTCACCACCTCAATCACTTCCGAGTTCTTCACAATCGGTGCATGTTGCAGCTGATACTGCATGGCGGTGCCGTTACCGGGAATTTCCTCAAAGCCACGTTGATTGTCTTGTTCGGCGGCGAAGAGCTGGAGACGAGTGCGGCCATCATCATAGATGCCGTTCAGGCCGGTGAGTGTGCGCTGTGTGGTTGCAATATCCGCACCCCGTACCGTGTTATCCGTCAGGTAATCACCCCACATGATGCTATGACGCTCTTTCTCTAGTTTGAGATAAAGCGGGCTGCGGCTCTGGCCTTCATAACCGCGTTTCGATGAGTCACCGTAGACGCGATAATATTCCGCCGGATCAATGTCACGCAGCAGCTCAGCGTCCTTATCTTTCTCACTGTCATAGGACAGGGTGAGGTGCATATTGTTGCGAATCTCACCTTTCATGAAGAGGGCGGCGCGACCGCTGATCTCAAATTCATCCTCATCGCCGTTTTCCAGCTGGATCAGGCCCAGATTTTCATAGCCATTGCGATAACCCTTGTGAGCACGCAGATCAAGCAGACCCACTGCAATCAGCGGACGCAGCTCGGCAATCTGTGAGACATCCGTTTCGCTTTGCAGCTTGCCGGTTGAGGCGCGCAGCTTGATTTTTCCACTCTTAGCTGAGCTACGCAGGTGGACGGTACGTTGGCCGTTGGTAACTTTCACCTGGTGACCGGCAACTTTGTCCTGAATATCAGGTTCGGCCCAGCGGCCATCGCTGTTTTCCAGGGTTAAGAAGTAGGTGCCTTTTGCCGGATAGCCGTTGCGATCCAGTATTTCAATGTTCACCGGCACGGTAGAGCGACCGCCATCGGCAACCAGCGTATTTTCCGTACTCATTTTAATCGCGACGCCGGCAGAAGGGCGTTTGACCTGCTTTTCTGCCAGCACACGGTCATTACCGAATGGGCCTTTGGCGGTCACTTTTATGGTGTTTTCGCCTTCCTTCAGTTCGACGCCGTACCAGGCCATTACCTGTGCCTTGGCGCTGCGATTTTCAATCTGTTCGCCGAGGTGTCGGTCGGAGACGGGTTCACCGTTGACCAACAGCGTAGGGGTGACACCAGAGCGTACAATTACCATAAAGCGCCCATCCAAACTGATGTCACCTTTTGGCCAGAGCCAGATACCGGCTTTACCTTGTTCGTTAGTGACAGTTTTGACGGCGATTTTAGAGTCGGGCATGCTCTCCTCTGCTGCTTTTCCGGCGGCGGCATGCTCAGCTTTTTGTTCGCGTGCAAAATCATGTTGCTGCTGTTTGATTTTCTGATCATGGGCTTCAATCAGACCGCTGGAAATATCACCGTCTGTACCGGCCATTTGGGCAACGTTCTTCAGGTTATCCGCATTCGCCAGATCCAGCGTATCGACTTCAGTTTGCCAGCCGAACTCATGGTGCTTGCTGCGCGCCAGAATATTTTCAATCACTGGATTGGTACCGGCGATAGTTGTGGTTTTACACAGCTTTTTGCCGTCTTGGCTAACGGATTGCACCGCTGCACTCTTTGTGCCTTGCGACTGTTGGGCCAAACCCGCCAACGCTTTTGCAGAGGCATTGTTGTCTGCGGCAGGCTGGATAGTCATCGGCGTTAAGGGCTTGTTCGTGATAACCCTGCCGTTTTCACCGAAAGCTTGCAGACCGGCGACGGTTTTAGTGCTGCCTTTGGCACCCTTGGCGCCTTGTGCACTGGCCGTGGCGGCCTGTACTAAGGTGTTGGTCGCCGCGACGGTTTTAATCGAACAGACCTGCTTACTGCTGCGCTGAATAGTGACTTCGGGTTCGTCATACTGCATGACTAATTCAACCCGACGATTTTTTGCCATGCCTGCGGGACTGGCGTTGCTGGCCACAGGACGGGTATCACCAAAACCTGCAATACTGATGCTGATGGTTGAGCCGAGCTTGCTTAATACATGTTGTGCAACCTGGCTGGCGCGTGCTTCAGACAGCCCTTTATTATCGCCAAATTGACGCTTAGTGGTGGTCTTTAGGCGCTGGTTATCGGTATGGCCTGCCATTCTAAAACGCACGTTCTTTTTATCGCGGGCCATATGCATCAGCTGCTGTAACTTGGCCGCGTACTTCGGCGGAATCTCTGCTTTACCGGAGTCAAAGTAAACGGGTTGGATCACGTCTTTAATCGTGCGTGTGACCATTCTAGTTACTTGCTTACTGACAGGCTTGTCAACACACTGTCGCACCTTACGCACTGGTGGTGGCGTGGGCTTGGGTGCTGGCACAACCGGCGTTGGTTTTTTAACAATCGGCTGTGGCTTCTTAACCATCGGCTGGACAGGGAGCGGCGGTGGCGGTGGTTCAACACACTGCGTCACAATCTGTGGGCGGGTTGCTTCTGGACAGGCCGCAGTAAAGTCGGCGCGGTGGAAGTCACCCGGCGTCAGGTCGACAAAGCGGCTGTCGGGGTCACCGGCCTGCTGGCTGCTGGTTAAGGTCATTTGCACGCCTTCCGGCAGTGAATGATTGTCAACTTTTAAGACGTGGATGCCAGGCTGTAGGCCATATAGACTGTACTGTCCGTTCGGGTCGGTCACAACATAAGTGCCGTCTTCCATGTAGAGCCGGACGCCCGCCAGCGGGAAACCACCGTCATTGAGCTTAGTGTCTTTGCTGATTGCACAACCTTTGGCGACGGCAACCCGGCCAAACAGGATAGCGCGGTCTGACGTGACGCCGTCTAAGCTGACCGTGACTTTGGCGCTGGCTGTGGGTGACTTAACTAATAGATTGGTAATCGTGTCGGCATAAGCAAATGCGGTATTAACACCATCGCTGTGCGTGGCTTGGGCCGTCACTTGGGCGATATAAGTGAGTTCATGTTTGCCCTCTTCCAGGAAGTCACCAATACGGAATGTTAACTTGCTGCGGCCTGTTTGGGTGTCATGCGTCTGAGTGGGATCGGCAGTGAATGCACCATTAAGTTTGACTGTGCCTTTCAGGTATTTAAAGCCTGCTGGCAGTAGATCTTCGATATAAGTGGTGTATAAATCCTGCGAGGTTAAGTTTTGAATGACGACGGTATAGGCTACCGGCTCACCAATACTAGCGCCCTCGGTGGAGGCATCTTTAGAAATCGCTATCTGGCCGCGAATACCCTCGCGATCTAGCGGAATATCAATCAGGCTGGCATCTTTTGCGGGATCGAGGCTAAAGACACCGCTTTTGCTATCGCTATTGGCCGGTGCATAGCCACCGATACCATAGGATGCATCGATGACATTACGATTGCTAAAGTAAGAGGGGGCGTGTCGCGACAGTTCATAGCCTGTGGGCGGTGTAGTTTCAATATAGTATTCGCCTGCGACGATGTCAGTAAATTCATAGCGGCCACTGTTGGCGGAAACGGTCGTCGCTACCGGGGTGCGGTTTGATGATCCGTTGGCGGTACTGATCAAGGTAACCGTCGCGCCACTAACACCGTATAGTTCACCGGCGTCAAATACCGTGCCGTGTAAAACCAGGCTCGGGCGGTCTTTAATGATTTTTGAGTCCTGCTGTAAAGTATTGCAGGAGAAGTTACTGAGAAAATCAGGATTGCCATCGCTATTACCATCGATCGTCGTCTGGATTTCTAGGCGCGTTTCTTGTGTGGGTAGCGAAGTGACTTGATAGGTATAACCGAAGCGACCGCTCTGATTGGGCTTCATTTTATCGGCGGGCATCAGCACCGCGAGTTTGTTAATAACGGTGCTTTGTGCGTTCCACTGTGCATAGCTGAGCCATTCGCCGAGTGGCGTGCCGACTAGTAGCATGCCTTCAGTCGGTAAGCTGAAAAAAGCAGGGTTTTTCAAAAGGGTCATATGGTCGGGTATGGCTTCTTCAATGAGCACACCGCGCAGGCGGACACCGTCAACCACAATATGACGTTCCTCGGGCGCTTTTTTGCCGATATTAGCGAAGTCAACGGTATGCTGGCTACGATCACCTAAGTCTAAGGCGATGGCACAGTCGGTATCCGTGGTGCGATTAATGCGTATAATGGCGTCATCGCTGGTGGTGACAACGTTTTTGTCCGAATCGTTAACGGTGGGGTCGCTTTTTGATGCCGTAGTCATGGTGACGCTGTATTGGTCGCCCACGCTTGAGGTATCGGGGACTTTACCGACCACAACGATCTGGATCTGCTGCCCGGGTTGTAGCTGTTCCGTGCTGGTGATCCTTTGTTCGCCAAAGTTGACGAGGCCGTCGCCGTTTTCATCGATATAGATGGCTAAATCCAGCAGATCACCATTATCGTTACTTGCATTCGCGACGGTGAGCTCATAGTTGTCTGGTTTGTTGCCGGTATTAATGACGGTGTGGGGGAAGTAGACTAATTGCCCTGCACCAGCCTTGATTTCTTGTTCGCGATCTTGTTCGACGGCAAGTTTGGTTGCAACATAGAAGGTGGCATAATTGGACTTCACCGTAATGATTTGTCCTGCACCTGTATCAAAATAAGTGGCTTCTGCCTGATTGATGATCCGAGTGCCAGCCTTAGTCGCGGCGTAGCCAGACATCGTGATGAGATTGATGAGAAGCATCAGCATCAATGTAATAGTCATGCGTGGCATGCAAATATCCCCTACCGCTTTGTTTTTTATTATTTGCCCAAACCAAAAGTCAACCGTGGACTATGAATGGTCGTCTTGTTTGGAGGCAGTGTGTTTATCCCGCACTGTTCCCTGCCTTGTACCGATGCCGGTACAGGCTGAACGTCAGGATAGGTCGTTCTTATTGGTGTCGATTTGAAGGTGTACTGATGACGCTAAATCTGAGGAGGTCCTACATAGAATACTTGACTGCCCAATCTACCCAGTTGGGCAGCCAAGTATCACGTTAGAACATCGGGTATAGACGATTAGTCGACCTGAGTACTAAACCTTACGGTGACAACTTCACCAGGAACCATTGTGCCGCCTATGCTGGAACCAGGATTTGAACCTGTACCTGCATAAAAGACGATGCTGCTACCGACGATTTCACCTGCATCGTCGCCCGCTGCATCCGTCACAGTGGCTGGTGCGACACCGTTACCAATGGAATAAGCCAGGCTACCGGCTGAGAATGTGGTGAATGCGCTGACTTCATCGCGAATAACAACGTTCAGAGCATTATCACTACTTTGGTTCTCGGCAACGATTTCCCAGATAGCACATTCGCCAGGTGCAATTTGAGTGCTGAGATCAGCCTCGAATGCACCGTCTTCTGTACCATCACAGGCGGCATCGTAAGCAACTTTCTTAGTCAGACGAACCTGACCGTCAACCACTTCGGAAATATCAGTGGTTGTGGTGGTCGGGCCTGCTGGATCGTTAGCACCGGTCGCTGGATCAACGGACTGGGCGGTCACTGTTAGGGTGTCCACAGTGCCGGGTGCAGCCGCACCAGGAGCGAAGACGGTAGGTGACATCGGTACATCAACACCTGCTGGCAACATGATTTCAGGATTGCCATCGCCGTCAGCATCGGTCGTCGCCATAGCAACTGGGTTGCCGTCTGGGTCCATACCGTAAATCTGATCGGTACCTGCTACGATTTGTGACAGTGGCTTGTCTGGAATACCATCGCCGTCGGTATCAACATTCACGTTGTTGTTCCAACCTGCTTGGCTGTTGGCAGACGATAATTCTAATGGCTCTGCCGTATTACCGGCGTTAACTAACGCATGGACATAGTCAACTGAACCACCGGGCTGAATCTGGTTTGCCCCCGTAGGTGTCAGTGAAATATCACGGATTGAAGTGATATCAATCGCGTCCACCATCACATCAGAAGCACCGCTGTTAGTGGAGACAATCTTAATGAAGATCGGCTGATCACCGTCGCCATCAGCATTGGCATCCATAGTATCTGCTGTACCATCACCATTATTATCAGCGACATAGTCGGCTACTGCCTGCGAGGTAGCGGCTGGAATAGTGACTACTGCGACGTATTCACTTCCGTTTGAACCCGGTGCTAGCAGTTCAGTGCTGGTCAACGCTGAGCCTGTTGGGGCACCCGCGCCATCGCCTTTGTAGAACTTAACGTCCCAGGCTGTTGGGAGACCACTCACTGCTGTGCCGTCATAGCTGCTGCCAGCGCTAAGCTGGAAGGCATCTGATGAACCGGAGTTGTTGTCAACGTGGAATGGAATATTAACCGTGCCGCCAACGGTGCCGGTGTAGGTGGTTGCACCGCTAGTAATCGCGTAAGGTGCCGTACCCAAGGCATCATCGTCAGCCGCTGTAGCAGCTGTTAATGTGTCACGCAGGTCAACCTGAGGTGCTTCAATGTTTTGTAATAACAGACTGGTGGTATCTGTTGCGGGTGCGATAGGTGCGGTCGTTGAGATGCCTGGGTCTTTTGATGAAACACCCGTAACCACGGCCGTATAGCCATCACCGCCGTCGAGCACGTTGTCTGTTGTTGGGTTGCTTGGTAGGTTTGCTTTAACCATAAAGTTAAAGGTTGCGCCGGAGTCAACTAGGCCAGAATCTGGGCCTGCTTCGGCGTTAGTGTCTACCAGTGGAACATTGCCGTCTGCAGTCCACAGCGTGAAAGTAGTGCCGGCCGGGAAATCAACAGGGCTAACGCTCAGGTCGAAGGTATCTGGGCCAGTACCGGTGTTAGTCAGGCTAACCGAAAACTTAACAGTGCTGCCGTCTGGTGCTGTGTCAACAGTCTGAATGTCGCTCAGTGCTGCATCGTCATCACCGCCGTCATTCATGCCTGCCGCTGCGCCTGTACCCGTATCATCAACCGTCACACCATAGAGTTGTGGCAGTGGAAGTTGCGTTGGGTTAGAGCTACTAGGTGTTTTGGTATTAGTGGTCGGATCGCCATCAATATCTGCCAGTATGTGGGCAGTATTCCCAATGATATCGCCCGCAGAACCTGGGTTAGTGTCATTGTTAAACGTGGCGGGGTCATAAGAAACCACGAACTGAATGCTGGTTGTCGCACCTGGCGCTAATTCTGAGTCAACGGCATAAATACCGTTAACACCTAAATCAGAGCTGTCACCATCGCCGTTTAGATCAGCCATTGCCGTTGTTTCATCAATGCTTTGATTGATGGGCATGGTGTCACCGTTAGTTGCCAGTAAGCCTGAAGCTGAGGCAGAAACAAAGGTTGTGCCCGCTGGCAGCGCGTCAAAAATTTCAACGTCAGTGGCCGCTACATTGCCCGTGTTACTAATGGTTAAGGTGTAAGTGATTTGATTAGTCGTTTCATCCAGTACAACAGACTTGTTGTAGTTGATAACCGCGTCATTAGTGATCGTGATCAAATCTTGGTTAGTCGGACCGTTACCATCTTTGTTGGCACCGGTATCTGTGATGTTGTTCAGCGTGTCATTCTGTGAGGTGGCCGAGATAATAACGCCAAGTGTCTCACCTGGATTAGTGGTGTTAGGAATTTGAGTGGCGATAACAATATCAGCGGTGTCTCCGCCTGCGATGGTGACGCTGGTGATGGCCGGTTCGCCAGGATCTGCCAGACCGTTGCCGTTGGAATCCAGGTACATGACCAAACCGTCAGCATCGACACTGTCGCCAGTTTCATCCGCAATGGTCAGATCATAGGTATCTGTACCATTACCGGTGTTGGTGATTGTATGCTGAGTGTAAACAGTTTGACCCGCAGCGGCAGTCGTATCTCTGTCGCTTGACAGTTCCGCAGAGTAAACCTGCTTTACTGTGATAACGGCTTCGTTAGATTGGGCGGTGTATTGGTTGCCGTTGGCATCCTCGTAAGTGACCGTTGCTAGGTTTTTGATGAGTGTGCCTGCGGCGGTCGCGGCTGCAATCGCAACCGGCGCCACGATCGCACTGGCACCACCTGCAATCAGGGCTGCTGCGCAAATTTCGCTTAGTCTTTTTTTATTAAAATGCATTTTGTTGTCCTGCAATTATTTAATTTTTGTATGTTATTTTTATTTTACAACAGAGCGATAAGCGAACTGTTGGGTCTCACCCGCAGCTAGCGGCTGCTGCATGTGCCAGCGTACATGTGTGTACTGACTCGGAGGAATAATCTTCTTCACTTTCTTACCGGTGACGTCAGTTACCATGCGAGTCACTGGCTCAGATTCAAATGTCTTACCACCGTTAATGCTGACCTGCAGTTTAGCCTGTGCTGGAGTGAAGGCGCTTTGACCGACGTAATCTGTGGCTGAAGGAATCGGGCCAGTGATCACCAAATCGTTTAAAGCGTTATCGCCAACGTTTGCATAAGTCATCGCATACTGAACCGTTTGGCCGGGTGCAACTTCACTAGCGGCTTGGAGGATTTCCTTGCCTTCAGCATTGTGTGCAACCACGTAAGCGGCCATAGAGTTTTGTAGGGGAGATGGCTTATCCTGATTCTTTGCAATCGCAAAGCTACCTACTACTAAAGAAGTTGCAATAGCCAGGCTGGCCAGATGCCTTTTTTTGAAACGGAATGTCTTTAACATAATTATGAACCTTACCCTTGTTATTGATTTTGGTTTTTTTGTGACGTTACCAATCTGGCTATCACAGGGCGTGAGCTTAATGAAGTTGCAAATAAAAGGCTAAAGTTTAGCGATAAATGGTACTTATAGTAAAGAAGCTAACGCTTGTCAGGCAATGTGCCTACCTTATCGGGAGCTTAACAGCACGCGGATTGGGGTGTTTAGTGAGTACTTAAAGCCTATTTTTAGTAACGTTGGCCTCATGCTAACGCTTTAAAAACTAACAGTTTAAGCGGGATTTTGGCGCGGCCGGTACCGTGTAGCCGTTTAATAGGTCGGTAGAAAACGGTGGCCGATAATTCGGTACGTTTCCGGGCTAGTCAGCGTGTCCCAGAACAGGGCTTCACTCGGCGCAATGAACCAGGCGATAAACGTTAGTCCACTGATCAATGCGGATTTGAAGGGTTTGCGGGTGTCGATAAGCTTGAGTGCGCTGCCAAAAGAGCGCTTGATGCGTCGATTGGTGAAGTCCACGCTGTACAGCTCATCCAGCAAAAGGTGCAGGAGGAAACCTAGCAGTAAAAACAGGCCGGTGAGCCAAGCGGTAAAATCATTTTTGCCTAAGAGGTGATAACTGATGGCCGCAGTGCTAAAAGCGGCTAGCAGCCCGGTCATGACCGAGTGGACTGAGCCTCTGTGCGTTGTATGGTGGTGGAAGATTTGCCAGAGCGGAAAACGAATTAGGATAAAAGTGCCCAGCCCCACCAGCCAAAGTTCTAGAATAGACAGGTCATTTTCCAGCGAGAACACCATGAGAAAAGCCACAAATATCCCCAGCATAGAAAAGATAATGCGGCTGGGGTAGGAGCGCTGTAAATCGATGTCCGGCAGAATACCGCCAACGGTGCCGATGAGTGCCAGGGTGAGCGCGTCCCGTTGGTCGACCATGCCAATTTGCAGGCATAAAATGCTGAGCAGGCCGGAACCGGCAGCGGCGTAGGTGATGTGTGTATTGAAGTTAGCCATAAGCGTGGGCGTGTGGGGTCTGCTGTTATTGTTTCGTGTTGATTTTACTTTCTTTGCCTTGTAGCAGATTACGGATATTTTGGTGGTGGCGTTGGAAAATAAACAGCGTGATGATGGCCAGTACGCCGCTGAGCACGCCGCTGCCGGTGATGAGATAAAAGTACAGGGGTGCCAATAGTGTGGCAATCAGGGCGGACAGTGAAGAAATTTTTAAGCCTTTTGCGATCAACAACCAAGTTAAGCCCACCAGCGCGCCAGCCCACAGATTCAGCCCGCAATACACGCCCAGTGCGGTGGCGACGCCTTTCCCCCCACGGAACTGATAAAACACCGGATACAGGTGGCCGAGAAAGGCCGCTAGGCCAATGAGCGCCTGCCACTCCAAGCTGAGTCCAGCCAATGCAGCCACTAAGACGGGCAGCCAGCCTTTCAGCAGATCGCCCAGCAGGGTAATCGCAGCGGCTTTCTTACCGCCGACGCGCAGCACGTTAGTGGCACCGGGGTTATTAGATCCAGCGGTGCGTGGGTCAGTTAGCCCCATGAGGCGACAGGTAATAATCGCGGTGGACACCGAACCCAATAAGTAGGCCGCTATTAGCAGCAGGTAGGGTAAGAAAGTATTTGCATCGGCTGGCATAGTGTTTAATATCCCGCATTTTACTTAAGCTGCGGGGTCGTCGCATCAGCTGACCTCACCCCGAATACCGGATTATCATAACGTGAACGCAACGGCAATGTCGCCACTTTTCACCTCGGTCAGTGGGCAGGGCGCACCGCTACTGGTTTTACATGGCTGGGGTATGAATCAGCAGATTTGGCAGCCAGTGCGGACTGAGCTGTCCAGCTGCGCTGAAGTCACTTGGGTGGACTTACCGGGGCACGGCGGCAGTCTTGCAGTGTCCGCCGCGAGTCTGGATGATTGGGTGGCACGACTGGGGGAGCTGCTTAAACCTGGCACGATGGTGATGGGCTGGTCGCTGGGTGGGCTGCTGGCGCAGGCGCTGGCGCGTGCTTACCCTGAAAAAGTGCGGGGACTCATATTAGTTTCCAGTACACCGCGCTTTGTACAGACGGAGGCGTGGCCGCACGGTGTGGCTACTGACGTATTACAGGGCTTTGCGGACAATTTGCAGCAGAATTATCAGGCGACAGTAAAGCGTTTTTTCGCGCTGCAGTTCATGGGGGCGCGTCATGATCCGACAGCATTGCGTGAACTGCAGCAGGACGTATTGGCTTATCCCGCCGTTCCGGCGGCGCTGCAGTTAGGACTTAAAATATTAGCGCAAGCTGATTTTACAGCTCAATTGCCGGAGGTACCGGCGCTATGGCTGTTTGGCCGGTTGGATCGGCTGATTCCGGTATCGCTGGCTCAGGCGTTACAACAGCACCCACAGTTGAGCGCAGGCAGTCGGATTGAGGTGCTGGCTAAAGCGGCGCATGTGCCGTTTGTTACGCATCCGCAGCTGTTTTTGGCGTCGGTGGAACCTTTTATGCGGGCGATCAGTTTAGGTGATACCC
>CALAMO010000038.1 GCA_937925855.1 uncultured Thiotrichaceae bacterium | reverse complement strand
GCGTTGATGCCCGTATTCGTAAGGAAACACTGGCGCGGGAACGCCGTGTGGCGGCGGCTCATATCTGTGAGCGCTTAGAAATTGCGAGTGCGTCGGAGGAGATCTATATCGAGCGGGTCGGCTATGTATCCGGCGAGCCGGTCTTGGTAGAATATTCTCATTGGCGGGCGGATAAAGTGGCGGGGCTGGAAGATGAGCAGCTGCATATTCCCGACCTGTTTTATGCGCTGATTGTCGAACGTTTTAAGCTGCCGATCGTGCGAGCTGAAGAAACGCTGCTAGCGGGTGCGGCGGGGGCGCATACCGCGCGGCGGCTGGCGATTACGCCGGGTACGCCAGTGTTGATCTTAAAGCGCACGACCTATACCGTTAATGACCAGATTGTTGAGGCGCGCACCTCAGTCGGACGTTCTGATAAGTTCAGCTATAAGACCGAGATTCGCTGAGTGTATGTTTATGCTAGACTTTAATCTCGTTTATTTCAGCCAGAGGCACTGAACCATGCACAATAAATTAGCTATTGGCTTGTCCTTATTGCTGCTAGCGGGCTGCGGTGGAAGCGGTGATTCCAGTGGGGGTGCGGGCTCCGGCGTCATCCCCACACCCGCTGCGACTACGGCTTCCACACTCGCCGAGGTCGATAATTTTGTGGTCGCAGATGGCAGCGCGAGTTACGACGGTGAACAGCGGCTGGCGGTATTAAATACCGCTAATGCGACCGACTACGTGCGGATGGTTTTCAGCCCGGCCCTAGGCGCACCGGACGTTGCGCTGCGTGCTGGGGGATGGGCCACTGGCTTACAGCTGGCGGACGCTGATTTTATCCGGTCACAGGAAATGCTGTTAGCCCAATTGGCTCAGGCCGCACTGGCCCAATACCGCTATGGCCAACGCACGGTCAATATGACTAACTCTCAATCCTGCCAGAATAATGGAAGTATCAGCCTCAGCGGTGAGCTGTACGAAACCGTGGGTAAGGCTAAGCTCAAACTGACTTACAGCGCGTGTGAAACTGGCGGTTACATTTTGCAGGGTGAGGCTTTCCTGTTAATTTACGCAGTTCATGAGGGCAGTTTTAATGAGTGGAGTTCTTTCACGCTGAGCTATAACCAGCTTCAGGCGCAGCGGGTCAGTGATAATGAGGGCGTGTTGTTCACCGGTACACTTGATGAGGTCAAGGATTACAACACTGGCTCAACTCGTAAGACCACCCAGCTCCATCGGCAGGTTGCCGCTGCCGATTCAGACAAGCAAACGCTAACGCAGCTGGTGCGCCAGGCGACCGGTGCGAATGGTTCGGTCACGATGAGCGGTGCGTTATACGAGGGCCTATACGGGCAGGCGCAGATTAAAACGCTACGACCGCTGATTTATAATACGGCTAATGCGCCGGTGAGTGGTTATCTCACTATGACTGGGCTTAACAATAGCCGAATCGCGGTGACAGCTTTGGGCCAACAGTATGACGCCACAACGGCACGTGATGTTATTCTATTGCAGGTGGATATTGATGCGAATGGTGACGGCGTGTATGAGAACCTCAGCCAGGTGAATGTGGACGACCTTTAAATCGCCAACCCCTTAGGCGCTGTTTGTTGTTCTGGCCGGGGCGCTAATAAATGCCGCTCTGGCATAAACGGATTCACTTTGAGCGCCTGCCGCAGCGTTTTCAGTGCCAGTTCCATGCGATCGGCTCGCATTAAAATCGCAATTTTACCCGACATTGCGCCAAAATGACGTGGCTCCAGGGCTAAGACCTCAGCAATGTCATTTAAAGAATCCTCATAACGCCCGTCAAAATAATAGTAGGTCGCGCGCTGATTCCAGATTTCGCTGTATTGGGGATAGTCCTGCACGGCCTGATCGAGCAGGGCAAACGCTTGCGCGCGCTCGCCACTCACAAACAGCTGTTCGGCCTGGGTCATGGTCGAGAGTAAGGTTTGATCCAGCGGTTTCTTCCAGATCGACCAAATTTCCGCCACCAACTGTTTAGCGGCCTGTTCGTGTTCGCTGCTGGCGAGGCGGGTGAATAATACATCCAGGCGCTGCTGCTGGGTGGCGCTGAATTGAGGGTGTGTTGGGGTCTGTGCTGCGGTGGATTGTGTTAGGTCTATCACGGTGGGCAAAGCGTTTTGCGCGGGCTGCTTCTCATTGACGGCTGTCGCTGTGGCACAGGCGAAAAATGACAGGGAGAGCAGCAGAAGGCGTTGTAATTTCAATAGCATTGAGACCTCGATCAGAAAGCGATGACTCCTGCTTTATACACCTTTTTAGACTAATTTCCAAAAGGCCTGCGTGGGTGCAAGCCAACCCGAGCCAGAGGCCAAACGCAACACAGTTTTGCTGCGCGGTCTTGCTATGCACGGCCAAAATAACACAGGCAAACTGCACAGCAGTGGCGTACGGCGTATAATCGAGCTTTTGAGTGACTGAGCTGGAGTAAAATGATGGAAGCCATGGACATACAGCCAAGCGATGTCTTGCTGGTGATTGACGTGCAAAACGATTTTTGTCCGGGAGGTGCCCTTGCAGTGCCCGATGGGGATGCGGTGGTGCCGACGATTAACGCGCTGATGCAGCGCTTTCAACATGTGATCCTAACCCAGGACTGGCATCCCAACGGCCACAGTAGTTTTGCCTCCAGCCACCCGGGGGCCGAGCCTTTTGACGCGATCGATATGCCCTACGGCACACAAACACTGTGGCCTGATCATTGTGTGCAGGGTACACCGGGGGCCGCGTTTCATCCTGAGCTAGCGCTTGACCGGGCAGAACTTATCATCCGTAAGGGTTTTCGGCCCGCGATTGATTCTTATTCGGCCTTCTTTGAAAACGATCAGCAGACACCTACCGGCCTGACCGGATACCTGCGAGAGCGTGGCTTAAATCGTGTGTTTTGCTGTGGGCTGGCGACAGATTTTTGCGTGCGCTTTTCGGCGGAGGATGCGGTGCGCCAGGGGTTTGCAACGCGAGTTCTGACCGAGGCCTGCCGTGCGATTGATCGTGATGCTTCGCTGGCACAGGCGCAGCAGGCCATGTTGGCGGCGGGTGTTGTGCTGTGTTGATCTTTTTGCGCCGGGGCACGAGGCATTGCGGTAGAATGTGGGTATCATTGACTTAAATGAATAAAGGAGCAGCCATGCCGGATGAGCAGGCCGCAATAATCAGTATCCGCGAGGTGTCCAAGTATTTTGGCGATTTTCAGGCGCTGAAAAACGTCTCATTAACCGTGGCAGCGGGCGAGAAGGTGGTGGTGTGTGGCCCCTCAGGTTCAGGCAAATCAACGCTGATTCGCTGTATTAACCAGCTGGAAAAGCACGAGTCCGGCACGATTGAGGTAGAGGGTATTACGCTCAGCGACAGCAAGGCCAGCCTGAACGCGATCCGCGCTAAGGTTGGTATGGTATTCCAACAGTTTAACCTGTTCCCCCACCTCACTGTGTTGGAAAATCTTACCTTGGGGCCGATGCGGGCGCGTAAAATCAGCAAAGCGCAGGCCGAAGCGCGCGCCATGCACTATCTGGAGCGGGTGCGTATCCCAGAACAGGTGAATAAATACCCCCGCCAGCTCTCCGGCGGGCAGCAGCAGCGCGTGGCAATTGCGCGCTCTCTTTGCATGGAGCCGGAGATTATGCTGTTTGATGAACCGACCTCCGCCCTCGACCCGGAGATGATTAACGAGGTGCTTGAAGTGATGACGGGGCTGGCAGAAAGTGGCATGACCATGATTTGCGTGACCCACGAAATGGGCTTTGCACGGCGCGTGGCGGATAAAATGGTGTTTATGGATCACGGTGAAATTGTAGAAATGGCTGGGCCAGACGTGTTTTTCAATCACCCGAACAGTCAGCGCTGCCAACGCTTTCTGCAACAAATTTTGCATCATTGAGGGGGATGCGATGACTAATGACTTGATGTCCTATCGCGGCCAGAATGTCAGGCTGCGCACGCTTTGTCTCCTGCTGCTGTGCGCGCTGGGTCTGATGGGCTGTTCGGCTAACTGGGGCTGGTACGTGGTTAACCCGACTACGACTTCGGGCATGAATAATCTGTCCTTTCTACTATCGGGCTTGTATTACACAATCTTGCTCTCGCTCACCGCCATTTCGATTTCGGTGGTGGTCGGTTTACTCATCGCCTTGCCTGGACTGTCGAAAAATCCATTCCTGCGCAGTATTAATCGGGTTTACGTGGAAATCGTGCGGGCCGTACCGATACTAGTGCTGATTCTTTGGGTTTATTATGGCCTGCCGCAGCTGGCTGATATTGCGATCAGCGTATTTTGGGCCGGGGTGATTGCGCTGGCGTTATCCGACAGTGCTTTTCAGGCCGAAATTTTCCGCGCCGGTATCCAATCCATTAATCGTGGTCAGTATGAGGCCGCGCATTCCGTCTCATTGAACTACCGTGACACCATGCGCTATGTGATTCTGCCACAGGCGATTCGGCGTATTTTACCGGCATTAGGTAATCAGCTGGTGTATATGCTTAAGATGTCATCGCTAGTGTCGGTGATTGGCATGCAGGAACTGACGCGGAAAGCCAACGAGCTGGTAGTGACCGAATACCGGCCCTTAGAGGTTTACACCATTCTGGTGCTGGAATACCTAGTACTTATTCTAATCGTTTCAGGGGGTGTGCGCTGGCTGGAGCGCCGCATGCAGGCCGATGAGCGGGATTGAACGCTGTGCCCTAGGGCAGAATTTGGCAGAATTTAGCGCGCACCAGGTGTCCACATTGCGTACAATAGGTGTGTTATTTGTCAATTTCGTTAATCACAGCAGGATCAGCCATGACTCAAAGCCCGGACACATTGTCACCCCAAACCTTGGAACGCGCCGTTGATCAAGTGATTCAAGCGCGCAAGTCGACCAAGCTTCTAGGCGATGTGGATAATGGGCCGTTGATCCCAGATAATTTTTTCAGTGAAGTGCAGGCCGCACTGGCGGTCGCAGGCTGGGCACCGTTTCATTTTACGGCGCATGCCTCACATTTGGAGCGTGACCTCAATTCACCCGTGCCCTGGCGATTTTATGCGCTGGATCAGGCGAATTGTCAGCGCCTGATTGCCGCACTCTTGGCGCAACCTGAGCTTAAGCTCAGTAAAAGCTCAGGTATTGTGCGCATGCTGGCAGCCTATGGTGCGCTGGTGTTAGTCACCTGGCTGCCAGAACCTGTAGGTAATAGCGCGCAGGAACAGGCGCGGGCCTCCCTGAAAGATACTGAACATGTCGCGGCTACTGCGGCGGCCACGCAGAATCTGCTGCTGGCGGCCACGGCACGCAATATCGCAAGCTATTGGTCAAGTGGCGGGGTATTGCGTGAATCCGCCTGCTTTGAGCTTTGCCGGATTCCGCCGCAGGAGCGGCTGCTAGGCTCGGTTTTTCTGACGCCAGATGCGGTGCATACGCAGGGTGTGGAGGCTCGGCCCGGCAAGCTGCGCGAACAGCGAGGTGAACCCGCGCAGTGGATGACAACAGTGACGCTTTAGTCTCTTCCTCATCCGTCCCAGCGCTTGCCTAGGCTCACGCTCAGCGGTGCCGAGGGGGGTATTAGGATTGGGCTAGTGCTGTGGGGGCAAACAGTACTCAAACAGTATTGGGCTATTAGGCTGCGCGGCCGATCAGTGCCTGCAAAGCAGCATCCGCAGCGCCATCACGGCGGTAATATAGACTGATGTTCAGTTCGCAGCGCCCCAGTTGAGGCGCCAGCGACAGCAGTTTGTGCTGCGTGACTTCCGCCTGCACCAAGGCCGCTGGCAGCCATGCGATACCTAAGCCAGCCAGCACCATTTCCTTCAGACTAACCGCAAACGCTGATTCACACACAATCTCCACCGGATAATCACGCATGACCGTCGGCAGACAGCCCGTGGTCAATACATCCGCCATAAAGCTGCCCTTAGGAAACATCAGCAGCGGTAGGGCGGCACTGATCGACTCAGCCACCGCAGCAGGCGATGCTTGGCTGGGCGATAAACCGTGCAGCTGGCTTGGGCAGGTCATGGGCAGCAAATATTCGGTATCCAGCTGTAGCCGAGCAAATTCCGCGCCTTCGGCTAATAAACGTTGCCCTGGTAATTCATAGCACAGCATAAAGCTTGCCTGGTCGTTAAACAGGCGAGCGCAGTCCTCATTATTAGCCGTTTGCAGGTGATAGGCGTGATGCGTCAGCAGCGGCAGCATCCGCCGGATCAACGCAGGAAAATGTGATACCGCCAGCGTATGCTGAACGACAAAGCCAGTGCGCTGTTGGCGACTGCTGTCTTGCAGGCTGTTACGCAGGCGATAAAAGTCGTGGGTCAGACGCCGTATACGGTTTTCATGTTCATACGCTAGCGGCAGCACGCGAATCGGCTTGCGGCTGCTGTCCACCAGTTCAACGCCAAGCCAGCGTTCCAGCTGCCGAATGCGGCGCGAAAACGCAGGCTGCGTCACATGACGCCGTTCAGCAGCCTTGGTAAAGGAGTCTTCTTCCATGAGTGCAATGAGGTCTTCCATCCATTTCAACGCTGCCATAAACTTGTAATATGCCAAATAGTAATAATAGCCATAGTATAAAGCATTTAACAGCGGCAGTTTTTTATGAAACCATTAAAAAAGTATGTCATTCATTACTGTTTGCTGGATTTGGGCGTTTAGCCCAATGCCAGCCGCTTTTTTACCAGCCCCGGAGTTTCATTATGCACCTTTCCCGTTTTCCGCGCGTTAGCCTCGCCCATTTACCCACTCCTTTGGAGCCAATGCCACGCCTGAGCGCCGCCTTGGGCGACAAGGTGAATTTATGGATTAAGCGCGATGACTGTACTGGTTTGTCGACCGGGGGTAATAAGACCCGCAAATTGGAATTTTTGATGGGTGAAGCGCTGCAGTTGGGCGCCGATACCATTATCACGCAGGGGGCGACACAGTCTAACCACGCTCGCCAGACCACCGCCGCTGCTGCCAAGCTAGGGTTGGAATGCCATGTGTTATTGGAAGACCGCACCGGTTCAGAAGATACGGCCTATGTTTATAACGGCAACGTCTTGTTGGATCAGCTGCACGGCTCGACCATTTCCAAGCGCCCCGGCGATACCGATATGAATGCGGCGATGGAAGCGTTAGCAGCACAGCTGCGCGCTGCGGGTAAAAAGCCTTATATCATCCCCGGCGGTGGCTCCAATCCGGTGGGTGCACTGGGCTATGTGAACTGCGCGGTAGAGCTATTGACTCAGGCGAATGACCGCCAGCTTAAAATTGATCACGTCGTGCATGCCACTGGCAGTGCAGGCACCCAAGCCGGTTTAGTGCTCGGTCTAGAAGCGCTGAACAGCGGCATACCGGTGTATGGTGTTGGTGTGCGTGCCCCCAAACAAAAGCAGGAAGAGGCGGTCTTCGCTCTGGCCGAGCGCACCGCTGATTACATGGGGCTCAAGCCGAGCGTGATCGCGCGTGAGGCGGTTGTAGCAAACAGTGATTATGTTGGCCCTGGCTATGGTCTGCCGACAGAAAGCATGAAAGAAGCGGTGACGATGCTGGCGCGGCATGAAGCCATTCTGCTCGATCCGGTCTATTCGGGGAAAGGCATGGCAGGGCTGATTGATCTAGTGCGTAATGATCATTTTGAGCGTGGTGCGAATATTGTGTTCCTGCATACCGGTGGCAGCGTTGCACTGTTTGGTTATCCCGAGGTATTTGACCTGCCGGGTTATATCTAAGTAGGCTCTGGGTGAGCATCATCGTCATCCAGCACAACAGGAGCCTTTAGCTTATGCAGAAAACGTTTAGCAAGCCGTTCACCCAGCAGGAGTCCATCCCTGAGGCCGGTATTGAACGCGCCATTGCCGTTATGCGTAGCGGTCGCTTGCACCGCTACAACGTCGTCGCAGATGAAGTGGCGGAAGCTGCTTTGCTGGAGCAGGAATATGCGGATTGGCTTGGCGTACAGCACTGCTTGGCCTGTGCATCCGGTGGTTATGCGCTGCATATCGCTTTAAAAGCCGCCGGCTTACAGCACGGTGAGCCGGTATTGACGAATGCTTTTACTCTGGCCCCAGTGCCGGGTGCCATTCACAATGCTGGTGGCACGGTGGTGCTCGTGGAGATTGATGCTAATTACTGTGTCGATCTCGCCCACCTCGAACAGATGATGCAAACCTCCGGCAGCCGCTTTTTTATGCTGTCACACATGCGCGGTCACCTCGCTGACATGGCGGCCGTGGTTGCGCTGTGTGAACGCTACGGTGTGATCCTGATTGAAGACTGCGCGCATACCATGGGGGCCAGTTGGAATGGCAAAAAGTCTGGCACCTTTGGGCAGGTCGCCTGCTTTAGCACGCAAACCTATAAGCACATGAACTCCGGTGAAGGCGGTTTGCTGACAACGGATGACCCGGAGCTGATGGCGCGGGCGATTATGCATTCCGGCTCATACATGCTGTATGAGCGTAACGGTACTGCTCCAGCGGCGGAAGTGTTCGCTGATATTAAACTGGATACGCCGAATTACAGCGGACGCATGGATAATTTGCGGGCGGCTATTTTGCGCGCGCAGCTGCCGGAGCTGGTTGTGAACTGCCGGCGCTGGAATGCGCGTTATGTTGCGGCGGAACAGGCGTTGCAACAGATTGCGGGCGTGGTGTTACCGATACGGCCTGCGGCAGAAACCTATGTCGGCAGTTCGATTCAGTTTCGCACGCCTGAGCTGGCGCAGGCTCAGATTCAGCCCTTTATTGCGCAGTGTGCGGCGCGTGGGGTCGAGTTGAAATGGTTTGGTGGCGCGCAGCCGCAGGGTTTTACCAGTCGGTATGACAGCTGGCGTTATTTAGGCGCTGTGCCTGAGCTGCCACAAACACTGGCGATTTTGGCACAGACCTTTGATATGCGTATTCCCCTGACTTTTGAGGCGGCGGATATGGTGTGTATTGCGGAAATTATCGGCGAGGTGCTGGCGGGACTGCGCGATGATTGACGGCCATAAAGTCGTTGGTGTGCTTGGCGGCATGGGGCCGGACGCAACGGTTGAGCTGATGCAGCGCGTGATTGCAGCTACCCCAGCACAGGATGATGCCGATCATATTCACCTGCTGGTGGATAATAATCCTAAGGTGCCCTCGCGCATCAAAGCGCTGTTAGAAGGCGGCGCTGCTGAGCCGGGGCCGGTACTGGCTGGGATGGCCCAGCGTCTGGCCCAGTCCGGCGCAGATTTTCTGGTGATTCCCTGTAATACGGCCCATTACTATCACGCCACCGTGCAGGAGGCGGTTGATATCCCCGTTTGGCATCTGATAGGGATGAGCATGCGGTTTCTGCGCGTCGAACACCCACAGGTGAAACGGGTCGGCCTGTTGGCCTCCAGCGCGGTACAGAAGATTGATTTATTTGAGCCGTTCTTTAAATTAGCGGGGCTGGTCGGGGTTTATCCACCAGCGGACACGCAGGCCGTAGTGATGCAGCTCATACGCGCGGTTAAAGCGGGCAGCGTTAGCGCTGAGTTAATCGCAGACTATAATGAGCGCGTCGCCCAAATGGCGCAGCAAGATCAAGTAGATGCCTATCTATTGGGCTGTTCTGAGCTGTCAGTTTTGCGGACGCAGCACACACAAACCCTGCCGGTGATTGACTCATTGCAAGTGCTGGTTGATAAGATTGTTGCTGAGACTGCCTGAGTTCTGGTGCTGCTGACAAAGCCACCAAATGATTGACAATATCTGGAAATAGCTATACTTTTCGCACGTTTTATTGCACTTATGTCAACATGAGTTTCAGATTTATCTGTATACTTGATGACGTTTGCCACCGAATTGATGCGGCAGCAGCGCTCTATACAACCTGCGATATGGGGGTTGATGCTAGCATTTTTATACAAATCAGCGAGATTAATTCATGCAAAGCGCTTTAATTGAACAAGGCTTGAGTCTCATGCTGTATGGCATGGGTGTAGTTTTTGTCTTTCTCACTTTGTTGATTTTTGCTACCACCGGCATGTCTGCGGTGGTACAACGTTGGTTTCCAGATAAAGCAGAACCCGCGCTGCCAGCGCGTAAGAAGTCAGCGACAGCAGGTACTGTCCCCCCATTGACCCTGAAAATCATTCAGGCTGCTATTGAACAGCATCGTTCACGCTGATTACGGTGGAGCGCTTCGCTGGACTCTGTATACATTGATTTTGCATGCATTGCGTTGTGTGCACATTTGACGAGAAGACAATCTGATGAACCAGAAAACCCATACTTCACCTGCGCCACAGCGACTTAATATAACGGATGTCGTGCTACGTGATGCACATCAGTCACTGTTTGCTACCCGGATGCGCCTGGATGATATGCTGCCGATTGCAGAAAAACTGGATCAGGTCGGTTTCTGGTCGGTAGAAAGCTGGGGTGGGGCTACCTTCGATTCCTGTATTCGTTTTCTGGGCGAAGACCCCTGGGAGCGGATTCGCGCCATTAAAGCGGTCATGCCGAATACGCCCCAGCAGATGCTGCTGCGCGGTCAGAACATCCTGGGCTACCGTCACTATGCGGATGATGTGGTTGAGAAATTCGTCGAGCGTGCCGCAGTGAATGGCGTCGATGTGTTTCGTGTCTTCGATGCGATGAACGACCCGCGCAATATGAAAACGGCTTTGAAAGCAGTGCGCGCAGTTGGCAAGCATGCCCAGGGTACGCTGTCTTATACCATCAGCCCGGTGCATAATCTGGAGCTGTGGTTGGATCTGGCGGGGCAACTGGTCGAGATGGGTGCTGAATCGATCTGCATTAAAGATATGGCTGGATTACTCAAACCCTATACTGGTTATGAGTTAGTGAGTGCGCTGAAGAAAACGGTGGATGTGCCGATTCATATTCACTGCCACGCTACCACGGGCCTGTCTTCGATGACGAATATGAAGTGTGTCGAGGCCGGCGCAGATACGATCGATACTTCGATTTCCTCGATGTCTATGACCTATGGTCATTCACCCACGGAATCCTTAGTGGCGGCGATGGAAGAATCCGCGCGCGCCACCGGGCTGGACTTGAACCTGTTAGAAGAGATTGCGGCGTATTTCCGCGAAGTGCGCAAGAAATACGCTAAGTTTGAGGGTTCACTAAAGGGTATTGATTCACGCATTCTGATTGCTCAGGTGCCGGGCGGCATGCTGACCAATATGGAAAACCAGCTGCGTGAGCAGGGCGCAGGCGACAAAATGGATGCGGTACTAGAAGAAATCCCTAAAGTGCGCGAGGACTTAGGTTTTATCCCACTGGTGACGCCGACCTCGCAAATTGTGGGAACTCAGGCGGTGCTTAATGTGCTGACCGGCGAGCGCTATAAGTCGATGTCTAAAGAAACCAGCGGTATTTTACGCGGTGAGTATGGCGCAACTCCGGCCCCAGTCGATGCCGAGCTACAGCAGCGTGCGCTGGCGGGCGATGAATTGATCACCGTGCGTCCAGCTGATCTGCTGACGGCTGAATTGGATAAGCTGACGGCGGAACTGAAAGAAATCGCTGCGGCGAAAGCCATCAGCCTGACGGCAGGTGAGGGCCAGATTGATGACGTCTTGACTTATGCCCTGTTTCAGCAGGTCGGCCTTAAGTTTCTGGAAAATCGCAATAACCCAGCCGCTTTTGAGCCCGTACCGACCGGCACTGAAGACAGCACGGTTATGAGTGATGCGGGTGAAGCGATCTATACGGTCGATGTTGAGGGCACTAGCTATACCGTTACCGTGAGCAACGGCGGCGATATTAGCGGCATTGTGCCGGTGGGGGGTGCGGTTGCGGCGGGTGTAACGCAGTTGGCAAGTGGTGCTGAAGGCGAGCCGTTCCCCGCGCCATTGGCGGGTAATATTTTTAAAGTGCTGGTCAGCCCCGGTGATGAAGTGGAAGAGGGTGAAACCCTGATTATACTCGAAGCGATGAAGATGGAAACGGTGGTTAGTGCGCCAAAAACTGGCGTGATCACCGAAGTAACCGTCAAGGAAGGCGATGCAGTCGCCGTAGGCGATACACTGGTTAAACTGGGTTAAGGGGTCGTCCATGGAACAGTTATTATCGCTTTGGCTTGACTCTGGCTTAGCACAGCTAACGCTGGGGCAGGGTGCTATGATGGCGGTGGGTTTGATCCTGCTGTATCTGGCTATCCACAAGAAATTCGAGCCGCTGCTGCTGGTGCCGATTGGGATTGGTACGCTGTTGGTGAACGTGCCGGGGGCGGGATTTGAAGCGGCACCGGTATATGACGCTGCCGGGTATCTTGTCAGTCCTGGCGGTATGATGTATTACATCTATGAGGCCGGTATTGCCACCGGTTTATTTCCGCTGATTATTTTTATGGGCGTTGGGGCGATGACCGATTTTGGCCCGCTCTTGGCTAATCCTAAAACGCTGTTGCTGGGTGCGGCGGCTCAGTTTGGTATTTTTGCCACTGTACTGGGCGCCGTCACGTTCAGCGCCTTAGGGATTTTTGATTTCAGTATTAATGATGCCGCCTCGATTGGCATTATTGGTGGAGCCGATGGGCCAACTGCAATTTTTGTCACTAGCAAACTCTCGCCTGATATTCTGGGGCCGGTGGCCGTAGCGGCCTATTCGTACATGGCCTTAGTGCCGATTATTCAGCCGCCAATTATGCGTGCGCTGACCACGCCAGAAGAGCGTGCCATCAAAATGGAGCAGCTGCGCCCGGTTTCTCGCACCGAAAAAGTTGTGTTTCCACTGCTGCTGCTGGTGCTGGTGGCGATGTTCTTGCCGACGGCGGCACCGCTGCTGGGCATGTTTTGCTTCGGGAACTTGATGCGTGAGGCCGGCGTGGTTGATCGTCTCAGTGATACCGCCCAAAACGCCTTGATCAATGTGGTGACTATCTTCCTCGGTTTGGGGGTTGGCTCAAAAATGAGCGCTGATAAATTCCTGAGCGTGGAGACACTGGGGATTTTGCTGTTGGGTGCGGTGGCTTTTTGTATTGGCACGGCCTGTGGTGTGTTGCTGGCTAAGCTGATGAACAAGCTGTCTAAAGATCCCATTAACCCCCTGATTGGCTCAGCCGGGGTGTCTGCGGTGCCGATGGCGGCGCGGGTCTCTAATAAGGTCGGCCAAGAAGCCAATCCACATAACCATTTACTGATGCATGCGATGGGCCCCAATGTGGCGGGTGTCATCGGTTCGGCTATTGCAGCGGGCGTCATGATTAGCATGGTGAGTGGCATGGGTGGGTAACCCGCTAACGCTGCTGGAGCCGCTGGTAGAGAGCGGTTGGGTGCTTTTACCTGATTTCCTCGACGCAAGCCAAGTTGAGGCGTTGCGCCAGTTAGCACAGCGTCATCGGGAGCAGGGTGATTTCTATCCAGCAGGTATCGGGGCCAACCGTGAGCGCACGCGCAATCCAACGATTCGCGGCGATCAGATTTGCTGGTTGGAACCAGAGCCTGCGGATGAGGCTAATGTGCCGGTCGCCTATGCCGAATTTTGTCGGTTCCTCGCCGCACTCCGCCGACAACTTAATCGGTCGCTTTACCTTGGACTGGGTGAAACCGAAGTGCATCTGGCGCTTTACCCACCCGGCGGGCGCTATCAAAAACACATCGACAATTTTCGTGGGCGCTCCGCCCGAATCATTACCTTTATTTTATATTTGAATGCCGACTGGCAAAGCAAGCAGGGCGGGCAGCTACGCCTTTATACTAACGATGATAATGAACATGAGTGCTCTGAGCTGTGCTATACCGATATCAGCCCACAGGGTGGCACGCTGCTGGTGTTTTTGAGTGAGCGCTTCTATCACGAGGTGCTGCCTGCCAGTCGAGAGCGCCTCAGTTTGACCGGCTGGTTGCGCCGCCGCGAGCTGCTTTCACACTAGCCGAGCTTTAAGCCAAGGAAAAACCCCGCTGCTGCGCTCACCCCTTTGGTGGAAATCTGCGAGAGGCGCTCCAGCAGAAAGCCACTGGATTCTTTCGCCATGTTGGTGGCTGCACTGGCTGCATTTTGTAAGCCATCGTCTGACAGGGTGGTCATGCCGTAATACTCCGTGATAAACAGCAGTACAATAGCCGCACCAGCCAGAAACAAGGCGATTTTCAATACTTTCTTCGCAAAGTAGCCCACCGCTAGGCCAATCACCAGGGGAGCACCCACATTCCCTAGCAGGAAGGGCGCAGACATAAAGTCAAAATGCTGACTAATGGCGCTGAGGTCGCCAGAACCATTAGCGTTAGTCTCGCCCAAGCCGCCTGCTGAACCACCTAATGCGTTCTCGCCATTACCCACAGGCGTATAACCCGGATCACCCGGTTCTAAGGGCAGCCATTCACTTCGTGGTATTTCATCAATCGGCTGGAGTGCAGGCGGTAATTCAGGATAGTGGTGCTTAGCCATGGTGTTCTATTCCGTAGTTTTGCGGCGTGGCGGTTTTATGGCAGTTATGCTTGCCACGCTGAATTATCAATCATCACAGCTAATTACAAACTTAATGACCGTCTGGCGTCCGTCGATGCCCGTCTGCCGGTGTTAGCAGTTGGGCGTTGCAGACGGTGCGCTGGTAATATTCAAGCTTTTTTTAAGCGCTAGAATTTAATGATTGCCCGGTATTTTGGGGCCTGCGCTGGGTTTTGATTGATATGTTCTTTAACGCCCCAGAAGCCATAATGCGCATTGGCGCGCGGCGAGGAGAATGCCATAAACAGTTTGCCACCGGCCTGCCGAAAACCGCTGAGCAGCTGGATATAAGCCTGCTCCATGCGTGGGTCACGGTTGGCATCAATCAACAGCGGATTCGGGTGTTGATTTTTGCTCTTGGTGCCGTAGTGCACTAAGTGCTGTCCGCCCTCATAAGCACCGAACTGAATATTTTTATAAGGCCGCAGCAGCTCAACGTGCTTTTGCAGGTTCTGCTGTGCCTTACTGAGCGAATAATGCGGGTCACTTTGAATAAGCTTAAAGACCTCATCCGTGCTGCGCGCGCGCATCAATGCGTCCTGATTGGCGTAGAAGTAGGGGGCTACCGTGTAC
>CALAMO010000037.1 GCA_937925855.1 uncultured Thiotrichaceae bacterium | reverse complement strand
ATTATCAATCGAGGTGTCTATGAGCAAGAAACGACAGTACAAAAGTTACAGCCCGGAGTTTAAGGAAGAAGCCATCGCCCTGGTGACTGAGCTATGAACCACCGATTATTTGTACCCCACAAGAACTAATGGAGGGCTAATTATGTGGCAAGACCCTATCGTTGAGGAAACACGTGATTTGCGCAAGCAGTATGCGGAGCAATTTAACCATGATATTGATGCGATTTTCGCAGATATTCGTAAGCGCCAGGAACAGTCAAAGCGTAACCGTGTTTCCTTTCCTGCTCGCAAACCAGCAGTAGCCAAAAAAAGTGCCTAACAAGACGCTCGCTTCACCGGACAAGCCGGTGAGCTTGGCGTTAGGGCAATAAATAGACCCTTGAATTTTCTATTCACTGGAATGCACAACGCACACTTTTTTCCTTTTTGTGAGGTATATTCCATATAGTCCTACTGCCAAAAACAGAAAAAACGCACCACACAAGACACTACTAAATGATAAGCCAAGAATAGACAGGCCTAATAATCCTGTCGCAAGCGGAAAAAATAGTGTCAGACAGCACACTCCACATCCAATGAGGCCAGTTATAACCAGTTTCATTGATTTGTTTGTTTTCATTTACTGTTCCCTGAAGTGATAAGCATGTATTCTAAACCTTGAAGTCGTGTTTAAGGTCAAGTGGGAATTATGAGAATTGGTGAAGTGTCAAAAATACTGGGTATCAATAACTCCGCAATTCGTTTCTATGAGCGTCATGGGCTAATTAATTCCAGTAACATTACTAGGGCAGAAAACGGGTACCGTATTTACGGCCAGAGAGACCTTGAGGAACTTCGACTAATAATTAGATTTAAGGAATTCGGGTTGGAGCTAAAAGAAATAAAGCGCTTGCTTGGTGAAGAATCCAAATCGTGTGGTGATCTTGTATCTAGCTTGGATGAGCAGTTAGAGAAATGTAGACAAATGGAGCGTCTTATCAAAGATCGTATGTCTTCTTTAATGGCAGCGAAAAATAGCTGTAAGTCTTTATGCAAACCTACCGTTGAAGCAAAGAAATGTTGTGCATCATCAATCTGACATTGAACAGCCCTAATCGGGTAGCCGGAGGTTTCTAACCTCCAGCCCCCACAACACCCTGCATGCGGCTCCGCACAGGGCGTTTCACTTAGAATGGTGAAGCGCGATCCAACCATCACGCAGCGAATAAAGCCCTTCAGATTTTAGATAATCCAGCGATAACGCCTGATTAATCCCCGGAGTTTTAGCACTGCGCCACGGCCCCTTGCGGGTAATAATCCAGTCTGACTTGCAAGAGGCTCGCAGCTGATTTTGGCCTTATGTGTAAACTAAGGGAGAGGAGTGGATTTTGACGAATAAAGAAATATTGACAGAATATGATTCTATCGCCCGAGCGAGAAAATGGAAGCGATTGGTGAACGTGCTTTTCTCTTTGGTTAATGATGAAAGCTGATCAAATAAGGGCTGGATGTAACATAAGAAAACTATTCATTACGTTGTTTAGTGCGCCAATGTAGTATACCATTGGCGCATGATCACTGTCGCTGAAACTGAGCCATTCCAAAAAAAAATCTTGAAGCTGTTATCAGGTGAAGAAAAAGAAGAATTGATTTCTTATCTATCAGAGTATCCAAGCTCCGGTGTTCTCGTTCAAGGAACGGGAGGCATCCGAAAATTGAGGTGGGCACGTACTGGTGGCGGTAAAAGCGGTGGTGTACGAGTAATTTATTTTTATCATAGTGAAATAATGCCACTTTATCTTCTGGCTGTTTTTGGTAAGAGTGAGAAAGCCAATATTTCATCGGAAGAAAAAAAGCTACTTGCCAAGTCTGTAGCGAAGTTGGTGGCATGCTGGAGAAAGCGTAATGAACAAGGTATTCACTGAAATAGCTGCTGGTCTTGATGATGCCATTGCCCATGCAAAGGGTGAGGCAACCAACGTGATTGAGCATTCGTCCGAAACAATAGATGTTAAAGCCATTCGTATAAAAACAGGAATGAGTCAGCAACAATTCTGCTCAACTTTTGGTATATCCCTCGGTAGCCTACGTCATTGGGAACAAGGGCTACGTGAACCAAGAGGAACAGCAAAAGTTCTACTAAAAGTCGTCGATAGCAATCCTCAGGCTATCATTGAAGCCATTGCACATTAAACACCTAATCGGGTAGCCGGAGGTCTCCAGCCTCCAGCCCCCACAACACCCTGCATGCGGCTCCGCACAGGGCGTTTCACTTAGGATGGTGAAGCGCGACCCAACCATCAGGCCGCAAATAAAGCCCTTCAGATTTCAAATAATCCAGCGATAACGCCTGATTAATCCCCGGAGTTTTAGCACTACGCCACCGCCCTTTGCGGGTAATGCCACACGCAACTGCAGCCTGAACATGCACACCCAACCTCATTAAATTTCTCACTTTGGTGCGTGGCTTTCGCTACTGTCGCCAGTAGGCCATTCTCACTCTGCGCCGAATCCAATGATCCAATTTAACGCAGCGCTGATAACCACTGGCGATAACAAAATAATTGATCCAGCCGCGTAAATATTGGCTGAGTCTAAGGAGTTGGTAGCGCATAGACACGCCCCAGTTACGGTTCGTTAATCGCCTGACTTGCTGCTTAAACTTCAGCAGTGTCTTCGGATGCCATTGAATGCGACCTGCCTTGAAGGTAAATCTAAGGAATTTGCTTTCGCTGGTTTTAACAACGTGGCTTTTGACCGTGTTGACGATCAATTTCAAGCGGTGACTCAGGAATCGGCTGATGCTACGAAGCACGCATTCGCCCGCAATTGCCGCTGAAGTAGGCCTTAGCTGCTTTTGCAGCGTAGTGACATCATGATGTTATGATGTTATGATGTTCATATTAAATTAATGAAAACATAATCATGAGTAACCTATCAAAACGTTCTACCGTTTACTTTGAACCGGATATACATCAAGCACTAAAAATGCGCGCTGCTTCTGCTCATTTGTCAGTTTCTGAGCTAATAGATGAAGCTGTTCGTTTATTAATGCGTGAAGATCAAGAGGACTTAGCCGCTGTATCAGCAAGAGCCAATGAGTCTGAAATTTCATATGAAGATTTATTAAATGATTTGAAGTCACATGGAAAAATATAAAATAACGTTTAAAAAGTCAGTGACTAAAGATTTAAGAGTTATACCTAAAAAAGATATAAAAAATATTCTAAGTAAAATAGATATATTAGCTGTAAACCCTCGTGGTGAAGGTTGTATTAAACTTTCAGGGCAGGAAAATTATCGAGTTCGCCAAGGTTTTTATCGAATAGTGTATCAAATAAAAGATGATGTACTTGTTGTTAATGTAGTAAAAGTTGCTCATAGATCACAGGTGTATAAAAGCAACTAATCGGGTAGCCGGAGGACTCTAGCCTCCAGCCCCCACAACACCCTGCATGCGGCTCCGCACAGAGCGTTTCACTTAGGATGATGAAGCGCGACCCAACCATCACGCAGCGAATAAAGCCCTTCAGATTTTAAATAATCCAGCGATAACGCCTGATTAATCCCCGGCGTTTTTGCACTGCGCCACGGCCCTTTGCGGGGAATGCCACGCGCAACCACCGCCTGAACATGCACACCCAGCCTCATTAAATTTCTCATTAAAACGGTGCGTAGTGATCACTCACCACGGTGGGCACCTGCCAACGCTCATGCGCCGCTATCGTCGCGGTTTGACTTCCCGGCGCCGGAATCCTGCCATAATCCCCATACAACCACAGGACAAAGTTAGTGCGCTTGCCACTTTTTATAGGATGCGCCATGTGAGCAACATGTCCCCGGTGCAGCATTGCAGTACCAGGCTGGAAAATTAGCCTGTTCACCCTACCCGCTACCGGGTCATGAAAATCAACTTCTGATCCGACAAACACCTCCCCCGGCAGATTCAGATTAACGTTTAGGGTCGCCGCTGACGCATCAGTATGCAGGCGTAATGACGTATCTGTATCCGGCTCATATTTAATAGAAAAACCGAACGTCTGCGTGTCATACCCCATCACTTCAGGGAACAGTAACCGGGCGATTGGGCGCATATACTTATCCATCAGCTCACGATAAAACGTTTGAAAGCTAGGCGCAGCCAGATACCCTTCAGAACGCGGGTCGAGCATCGCACCATAACGGTTTAATGCAATCCCATAGGGTGGGCGCGTTGGAATTTGTGCATCGGCTATCGCGTCCAAGTACGCCCGCAGATCAACCAGGCGTTCCGGGTCAAAGAACTGGCACATGAAAACATCGGTCGATACTTCCTGCCATAAGTCCTTCACGGCGCGTTCTTGCGTTGGGTCTTGCCAGGCCTGCCTCACGGCATCACGAAGCTTGTCATCCAACAGCGCGTCATCCGGCTTGAACAACTGATCTTGCCTGCTGTCCTCCCACGCTCTCCAGCCATCAGCAAGCAACTGTTTATTACTCTCCCAAAATTCCTGTACTGCTGGAGACCGGTGCAGCACCGCTTGCCGCGAAGGCAACTCCAAAGCGCGGGCGCGTTGTAATGGGTTAAGTGGCGCAGACACCTTAACATTGGCAGTCGCTGTCATCTCACGGTCTCCTGATGTGCGTACAATGATTGAAGGGTATGTACTGTATTACGTTTTTTTTCGTAGATAAACCAGCCTTTTGAGAAGACAGAATATAGCTTTTAAATAAAATCTCCCGCAGTCACTCACGCTAAATCCCAATAGGGTGGATCGCCATAATAGTCCGCAAAATAATCAATAAAAGCCCGCACTTTTGGAGCCAGCAAACGTGAACTAGGGTAAACCGCCCAGATGGCGGTGTCAGAAATCAACGGGTAATCAGCTAAGACCTGCACCAGTTCGCCCCGTTGTATCTGTTGGTAAACGCTCCATGTTGCGTTAACAGCAAGTCCTAAGCCATTAATACAGGCATCTCGCATCGCCTCGCCGCTGTCAGTGCGCAGTTTACCCTCCGTCTTGATATTGAGCTGACCAGCCGGGGTATCCATGACCCAGTTTTCCAACCCAATCAGGTTGATGCATTGGTGCGCTGTTAATTCCTGCGGGGCTTGTGGCGTGCCATATCGACGGAGGTAATCCGGTGCGGCACAGATGATACGTTTGTCTGGTGCCAGCTTGCGGGCAATCAGGCTGGAGTCGGCCAGCTTAGTATTGCGGATAGCAATGTCAAAACCACCCTCGACTAAATCGACAATCGTGTCGCTGAGGCGCAGGTCTAAACTGAGTTCAGGATACTCACTTAAAAAGCCTTTTAGCGCAGAAATAAGATGCAGACGACCAAATGATGCCGGGGCTGTAATACGAAGCACCCCGCTGGGGGTCTTACTGCCCGCACCTACCGCAGCACGAGCCGCCTCGACGCTAGCTAACACTTCTTCGGCGTGCGATAAAAATGCCCGACCCGTTTCAGTGAGCGAAACTTTACGGGTCGTGCGGTTAAGCAACCTAACCCCTAAGCCCGCTTCCAGTTTATTGAGGTAGGTACTGGCAACTGCGGGTGAGATACCGACATCCTGACCGGCCCGACTAATATTATGGGTAGCCGCCAGGCGGACAAAGAGTTTGAGGTGCTCAATATTCATACTTATCTTCGATAAAAATATCAACTGATGCTTTCGTTATGAGGCAACTCAGCGTGATAACACGACGCCTCAGGCCAACATTAAGTCACCGCTAGCGCCCACATGAACACAACCTAGCGCAGCAGCGGTTTTTCTTATAGCAACTGACGCACCAGACCCGCCGCCGCCAGAAAGATTAACAGGCCCAGTGCATAATGCCGATAGCTTCTCTCGGTGGAACGTTTAAATAACAAAGCGCCAAGCCATGACCCTGCGAAATAAGCAACTCCCATTGGAATGGCAGCGACTACATCAGTAAATTGTACCTGATCACGGTAAACCGCCAGCATGACGTACCAGACGGCAAAGACAAAGCCCGAGAAAACCAACAGCGTCCGGGTTTCTGTACTGTTATAGGCTCCGATTAATATAAGAGCAACCAATACCAACGCAATGAAACTTGCGCCCAGAACAGCACCACCGACAAACCCAATGACAATAAGCCCCCAAATGGGTAATTTTTGGGCGAGTCTTATATCAAATAACATCAAGCCACAGGAAAACAAGGTAGCCAGAGAGATAGTCAGCCGCATGGTATCGGCATCGCTGTGCAATAACACCCAGTGACCGAAGGGCATGCTGAGCAATGCCGGTATTATTAAAGCCGTGCTGGTCGGCCAGTCAATCTGCTTGCGTACCCCAAAAAACAAATAGCCCGTCGCAACAAATTCAATGACAAGAATTTTGTTGATTACGGCGATTGGTGTCAAAAACCAGGTTAGTACGGCGAGCATGAAGGCCGGGCCGCCGAAACCAGCAAAGCCACGCAAAACCCCGGCAATCCCGGATGTTATTACCGTCAGTAGAAGTATCGGAAGATCCATCAGGAGGATGATACTAGATGTTTAGACCCGAACCATCATAGCTGTTCTAATTTTGCTAAACTTTACCTTACCATACTGATTGCACAGCATAACATGCCGCAAACTATCAATAAAAAACATAAACTAATTCTTTTATATGCGTGATTATCAATCTTTAAATGATTCAATATAATACTCATAGGAATACACAAATATTTAATGATTAGGAACGAATGATGAAAGCAATGGTGGTACGTGAGTTTGGTGGCCCAGAAGTATTTGAACAGGCTGAATGGCCGAAGCCAGAGGTAAAACCCGGCCACTTGTTGATAAGTATCGCGGCAAGTAGCGTCAATACGGTGGATACCATGATACGACAGATGGGCACAGACCTGCCCTTATCACCCGCAGCACCAGCACTATTAGGCATGGATTTTGCCGGTACGGTAGAGGCCGTGGGAGAAGGCGTTTCTGATTACGCGGTGGGGGACGAGGTCTATGGCTGTGCCGGGGGTTTAGCCGATTTACCCGGCACACTGGCTGAGTACATTGTGGCTGATGCTAAGCTTGTTGCACGCAAGCCAAACACTCTGTCACTGCGGGAAGCCGCTGCCCTGCCATTGGTGGGAATTACTGCCTACGAAGGCCTTATGCGGGCAGGAATTACTGCCGGACAGAAAGTGCTAGTCCATGGTGCATCCGGTGGGGTTGGGCATGTAGCCGTTCAGTTAGCACGTCATTTTGGCGCAGAAGTTTACGGTACTGGCGGCGGTGATAAGCAGCTGGCTCTAATCGAAAAACTAGGTGCAACCGGCATTAATTATAAGACTGAAGCAGTGGCTGACTATGTGGAAAAGCACACAGGCGGCGCTGGTTTTGATCTGGTCTTTGATTCAGTCGGCGCTGAAAATATGCTGAACTCTTTTGCAGCTGCTGCTTTAAACGGGCAGGTCGTGTCTACCGTTTCACTGTTAGAAATCGACCTGACACTGGCGCATTTTAAAGGGCTGTCTTTGCATGTGGTGTTCATGTTGATTCCAATGCTGCACAATGTTAAGCGTGAAGAACACGCCGCGATTTTGGCAGAAATGTCTGCCATTGCTGAAGCAGGCCATTTAGCCCCGGTAATCGATGAAAATCACTATGGCTTAGAAGACATTGCCGCAGCGCACGCACGCCTGGCGAGTGGCGCAGGCATGGGTAAAGTTGTGGTAGACATCAATTAACCCACCGTGAAAGTCAGCAGCCTGCCTGACAACAAACCGTCCGGTTTTGGACAGGCTCCTGCAACTCGACAGACAAGGAAATAAAATGCAAAAAAAGATTTTATTAACCGGTGCCACCGATGGTATTGGGCTGGCAACGGCAAAAACACTGGTTGCACAAGGTCATACTGTGCTGTTACATGGCCGCAATGCGACGAAGCTCGCCGCAGTCGCCGCTGACCTGCAGGCGTTGCATGCCGGAGCGGTTGAAAGCTATGTCGCTGATCTGTCCAGTATGGCAGATGTGCTGACGTTAGCGCAGGCGGTAGCTGATCAACATGAGCAGCTTGACGTGTTGATTAATAATGCCGGGATATTGAAAACACCGCAGCCAATAACGGCGGACAATTTAGATGTGCGTTTCGTGGTGAACACGCTGGCCCCTTATCTATTGACGCAGAAATTACTGCCGCTACTCGGTACAGCCGGTCGCGTGGTCAACTTATCATCCGCCGCACAGGCGCCCGTCGATCTGGCGGCCTTAGCGGGCCAGACCCCGCTCAGTGACGATATGGCGGCCTATTCACAGAGTAAGCTGGCACTTACCTCATGGTCGCGCAGTATGGCGGCAGCACATAAAGATGGCCCGATGATTGTTGCGGTCAATCCAGGCTCGCTGCTGGCGAGTAAGATGGTGAAAGAAGGCTTTGGTTTTGCCGGACATGACATTAACATTGGCGCTGATATATTGGTGCGAGCGGCGCTGTCTGATGAATTTGCGGGTGCTTCCGGCCAGTATTTTGATAATGATGCGAAGCGTTTTGCCGCACCTCATGCGGAAGCATTAAATGAAGCAAAGGCAGCGGCACTGCTACAAGAAATTGAGTCGGTTTTGAGTCGGCTGGTCTGACCCTGTTGCATCCAAGCGGGTGACGGCTAGGATAAAGTCACCCTACCTTGGGGCCAAGGCATCTTGTGCCGTATGTCCAGATCACGGATGACCCATCGAATGAAATAAAAATTGAACTTGACCCCTAAAGGTCACATCGCTTAATGTAGTCATTAAGTTATCAACCTATAAATTGCGGAAGTAGACACGACTCATGCATTATGCTCCAGCTCAGCCCATTTTAGTGGTGAAGCAACTGCTTCTGGCAGTGGTGCTAGCGGTGTCTGTCGTGGTGGTCAACGAGGCCATGCCGTAGCGGATTGATAGCGAAACGAACATCAAAACCCTGCGGCTCAAACCGGAGGGTTTTTTTTTGACCCGAACTTTTGTGCGGCGCGCAGCGTGCTGTTAATCGAGCAGTTGTAATGCGCCAAACAAGAGTCACCCGTAACCAACATGAGACATAGAAATGACTGATTTAGCCCAGCCCATAAACGCCAGCATGCCGACACCACAGGCCGCAAAACGTTTATCGGGCGCACAGCTCATCATCCAGCTGTTAGAACGTCAGGGGATTACCCACATTGCCGGTGTGCCCGGTGGAGCCAACCTGCCCATGTATGATGCGCTGCCCGGCAGCACAATTAAGCATGTGCTCGCCCGCCACGAGCAGGGCGCAGGCTTCATTGCTCAAGGCATGGCGCGGGTCAGCGGCCAAGCACAGGTCTGCTTCGCCAGCTCCGGCCCCGGTGCCAGTAACTTGGTCACTGCGGTCGCTGATGCACACCTCGACTCCGTACCGCTCATCGCCATCACCGGCCAAGTTCCTCAGCAGATGATCGGCACCGATGCGTTTCAAGAGATTGATACCTTCGGCCTGATGCTGCCGATTACCAAGCACAACTGGCTGGTGCGCTCGGCGGAAGAACTGCTAACGGTGATTCCCGAAGCCTTCCGCATTGCGCTCTCCGGTCGGCCCGGCCCGGTATCGATTGACGTACCGAAGGACGTACAGAACCAAATCATCGACATCGATACCTGGCCGGAACCGGGCGTCGCCGCCGCTAAGCCCACCTTTGAACCCAGCGCTATCGACGCCATGCTGCGTAAAATCCGCGAAGCCCAGCGCCCGGTGCTGATGATTGGCGGCGGTATTGTCTATGCTGATGCCTGCGCCCAGCTGCGCAGCTTTGCGGAACAGCTTGATATTCCGTCGGTACAAACCTTCATGGGCCTGGGCGTATTGCCGCATGAACACCCCCTATCACTCGGCATGCTCGGCATGCACGGTGCGCGCTATACCAACTACGTGCTGGAAGAATGTGACCTGCTGATTGGCCTTGGCGTACGCTTTGACGACCGCGCCACCGGTAAGGTCGAAGCCTTCTGCCCGAAAGCCGAGATTATCCACGTTGATATTGACCGCAGTGAAATCGGTAAGATTAAAAATCCAATGCTGAGCATTAATGCCGACGTGGGCGAAGTACTCGCCCAGGCGAATGCGGCACTGGAACCGATGCAGCGTCCTTTATGGCAGCAGCGTATCGCCCAGCTCAAAACCGCCCATCCCTTAATCAAAGCGGGCGAAGATGAATTATTTCGTCCCTATGGGGCTATCCGCGCCGTAGCTGAAATACTCGATGATGAGGCGAATATTGCCACCGATGTTGGCCAGCACCAGATGTGGGTTGCCCAGGCTTATCCCTTTAACCGCCCACGCCAATGGATTAGCTCCGGCGGCCTGGGCACCATGGGTTTTGGCATGCCGACCGCTATTGGTATGGCGCTGGCGCAGCCGCAGCGGAAAAGCATCTGCTTCTCCGGTGACGGCAGCATTATGATGAATATTCAGGAACTGGCGACGGCGGCAGAAGAAAACCTTGATGTTAAGATCATTATTCTGAATAACGGCCACCTTGGTCTCGTCCGCCAACAACAGACCCTGTTCTACCAGAAAAACCTCAACGCGGTAAAATTTCAGCAGAGCGTTGATTTTGCCATGGCGGCACAGTCGATGGGCGTTAAGGGCGTCGATCTCGCCCAGTCGGCGGATCCACTCAACGACCTCCGGGCCGCCCTGCTGGAGCATGGCCCCTGTGTGATTAACCTGCCGATTGATGAAACCGAAATGGTCTACCCCATGGTGGCACCCGGCGGTGCGAATGCTGACATGATTGGAGGAGAAGCCTGATGAGTGCTCAAGCCGATACCACAGTACAAAATAAAGCAACACCTCAGTCGGTGCTACGTTTAACGGTGAACAACCACCCCGGCGTGCTCTCACATGTCTGTGGTTTGTTCGCGCGCCGCTCGTTTAACCTGGAGGGCGTTATGATCCGCCCCCTGCATTCAACAGGCGGTCAACACAGCCGAATGTGGCTCTTGCTCAATGAATATGACAAGCTGGAACAAGTCATGCGCCAGACGGAAAAGCTGCGTGATGTGTTAAGTGTGGAACAGCACCCGCTGGAAGGCAGCGTGTTTGAAAAGACTGACGGTTTTTTTGCCGGGTCTTAGACGATAAAACGCCAACCCCTAAATCGCCCGCTACGCTTGGATAGCGGGCACCTACCCAAAGACCGCTTGTCTAACAATCATTGCCTCTCGCCGGTAGAAAGTGCACTAACTTCGGCATTTCCCCATCATACCTTCAGAACAATAGTTTTGGATCAATCAATATGAGTGTACTGAGCTTTGCCGATGCGCGCCATCTGCTCAATAGAACCGGATTTGGCGCTGAACTAGACGCCATCCAACAATTGAATCAACAGGATCGCCAACAGGCAATAAAGAAACTGTTAGCCGCACCGCGTAACTTCCGTCTACCAACGCCTAAATTGCACGACTTTCAAACCCTGCGCGCCATGCGTAAAACCAGCGCAGACGCCAAAATGGCGGCCAAGCAACAGGTCCGCAAAGAACTAAAGCAAATCAAACTATGGGCCATCGATCAGGCCCTGCAAAACCCAAATGCCCTGCAAGAGAAAATGACCTGGTTCTGGCATAATCACTTTACCAGTTCGCTGCGCAGCTCAATGCGCAGCGCAGAATTACTGATGGGCCAGACTCAGCTCATTCGACAACACGCCTTGGGTAATTTTGCTGATTTACTGCGCGCTATTCCTTATGACCCACTGATGCTGGTTTATCTGGACGGTATCAAAAACGTGCGCGAAAAACCGAACGAAAACTTTGCGCGTGAGCTGCTGGAATTATTTACTCTAGGCGAAGGCCATTACAGCGAACAGGACATCAAGGAAATCGCGCGTGCCTTCACCGGCTGGCGTCTCCACGGTAAAACCGGCAAAGTTTTCCTACATAAAAAGAGCCACGATACCGGTACCAAAACCGTCTTCGGCAGCAGCGGTAATTTTAACGGTGATGATATTATTGAACTACTGCTGCAACACCCGCGAACTGCCGAATGGATTGCGGAAAAGATGTGGCCCGTTTTTATCAGCCTCACCCCACCCGATAAAGCAGTCATCCAACAATGGGCCAACGCTTTCCGCACCTCAGGCTATGATATTTCAACGCTGCTGCAGGCCATTCTTACCAGCGAGGTGTTCTGGCATCCAGCGACACGGGCTACCTTGGTAAAATCGCCCCTCGACCTGGTGATAGGCTCAATGCGCGCCATGGGGCTGGCTAAAGATAAACTACCCCTTAGCGCGCTGAATCTCCAGCTCAGGCGGATGGGGCAAAATATTTACCTGCCTCCTAACGTTAAGGGCTGGCCCGGCGGTAGGAGCTGGATTAATGACACGACCCTCCCTTTCCGCCAGCAATTTCTGAGAAACATCAGCCGTGGCATGGATAAAAACCATGATGATGCGGGCATGATGTCCAGTAAGCGCATGCAAAATGACCTGCGTATTCATAAACTGCCTACGCTAGCCAGCAACTACTGGGAACAATGGTTGTTACCCCAGGGGGCAACGACCGAAACGGCCAACAAAGACCCACACCTCTATTTACAGGCACTCTTGCTTGACCCCACTTACCAACTGAAATAAGGGAGCCATCACCATGAATCGCAGAGATTTTTTACAGCTGTCAACACTCCTGCCAACGCTGGGCCTGGCACCCTCCCTATTTGCTAGCCAGGGCACGCCGCCGTTACTGATCATGATTGAATTGAAAGGCGGCAACGACGGCCTGAACACACTGATCCCGGTGGAAAACCGTGCCTATTACCAGCTGCGCCCCACACTCGCTCTTCCTGCGAACACTGCCCTAAAGCTAAAGGATGGCTTGGCGATGCACCCGGCCTTACAGCCGCTAAAACCGCATTGGGACAGCGGTGACATGGCTTGGATTCAAGGGCTGGGCTATGCGAACCCTAATCGTTCGCATTTCCGCTCGATTGAGATCTGGGAGTCTGGAAGTGATGCCGCGCAAAACGACACGCAGGGCTGGATTGCCAAGCTCTACCCAGAAGCAGCTCGCACGCTCAACGGTCTCGTGATTGGTAGCGATCACGGCCCACTCAGCGAAAGCGCCTTCGATACCATTATCATGGACGACGCCCGGAACTTTATTCGCCTGACTCAACAACTGCGCGCAATGCGGGCCAAAACCACCAATCCTACCCTGGCTCACCTTTTAGACGTACAAAACAATGTGCACCAAAACTCACAGCAGGTGATCGACACCCTCCAGAAAACCCGCACGACGAATACCCCGTTCCCACAGCATAAATTCGGCAAACGACTGGCGCAGGCTGCCCACCTGATTAACAACGGTTTAGGCGCAGGTATCTATAAGATTGAACTCAGCGGCTTTGATACTCATAAGAACCAGCTGAGACGCCAAAATGCACTGCTCAACCAGCTGGCGACTGGACTTGCCGCCTTTAGCCAAGCGATGCAGCAAAGCGGGCAGTGGCAAAATACGCTGATTATGACCTACTCTGAGTTCGGGCGGCGAGCGGCAGAAAATAAAAGCGGTGGCACCGACCATGGCGCCGCAGCCGCACATCTGTTACTGGGTGGCCGCGTGCAAGGCGGAATTTATGGCAGTGCGCCAACGCTCTCCGCCCAAAAAGCCAACGACCTCAGTTATACCAGTGACTTCCGTAAACTGTACCATTCGATTGCGACACAGTGGTTACGGCGACCTTCGCCGTGGGGTGAATTTGGCGCCTTCAATTTAGTGCACAGTTAATCTTGTCCCGTTTAATATCGCCCCGGCGCCTTCCCCACTGACACCGTGGGGAAGGCTGCCCGGCGGAACGTCGGCTAAAGGGCACTTCTATTAGCGGTGTCCTAAACCCTTAAATGAGTAACTGCCCGTCACCCTGAAGTAATCCCGCAGCACCTCGGCAAACTCATCATCCGTGACCCTGCGGGTTGCGGTCACCCCCTGCTTCATCACCTTGAGCCGCCTACCGAATAACACATTGCGACCCTCAGGGGTGAAAATCACCAGCGCGGGCTGCTGGCGGAAGAACGAATCGGGGTGGGTCGAATTAAGAAAATTCCCAGGCGCAAAATCCACCCATTCCTGCGGGCTGAGGCTAAAGGAATACTGTGTTTGCCAGCGCTGTGTGCCCGCATCATCGGTTAAGGCGTGCAGGTAATACTCCCCAGCCGCCTCGTCCAGCGTTAGCTTGAACTGATCGCTGCCTTGAACAATGACTTCATCCAAGCGTTGCAAGCAGATCGGCTCGGCGGGCATCTGCCCGCCAAATGCTGGATCACACAGCCACTGCTGCCCCGCCAAGGTCACCACAACTGCCATATGCGTACGCGGGCGCAGCACCGGAAAAATGCGCGGCCGTGCGGCCACCAGCTGTACGCTAAAGCCCACAGCCTGTAACGCCAAATACACGATAGCATTCACCTCATAGCAATAGCCACCGCGCCCGCCGTACACGATTTTTTGCACCAATCGCGCAGGCTCCAGATTAATCGTGCCATAGGCCATCACATCCAAGTTCTCAAACGGAATCGCTTGCCCCTGGGCGCGCAATAAGGCCTTAAGGCAACTTAAATCAGGCTTCACTTCGCCCTGATAGCCTATCCGCCGCAGATAATCCGCCAGCTTAAACGTCTCCGTGCTCAATGCCGTCATGCTTAGTTAATCCTATTTATTAAAACCCATGAATGAGCGCAAACCCGAGACGCAGGCGCACCGCCTAATGCCGCAAAGAAACCACCACTACAGACGCATCAGACGATCCAGTGCATCAATCAGCTCAAACGCAGGCTTATGAAAGAACACGCCGTTACCCGCATCACCTTGCGGCGTCATCCCGCGCAAGAATAGATACAGCGCGCCACCAACATGGGTATCCCAATGATACGCCGCGCCCAAACGCTGACCTAAATAGCGGTGCAACGCCAGACAGTAAATCAAATACTGCACATAATAATGCGCATCCGCCATGGCCTGCTCCAGGCGCTGCGGCGTATAGTCAATTAGCGCATCACCCAGCCAGTTCGACTTATAGTCCACCACATAATAGTGCCCCTGATGCCGAAAAATCAGGTCGATAAAGCCTTTCATAAACCCCTGCAAATCCGCAAAGGCCAGTCGCTGCACCGCTGCCTGCATCCAGGGTTGATCGTCCGGAAGCCCAGCCAGCAGAATCGTCTTTAAGTGCTCGACCCGTAAATGATGCACCGGAAAATAAAACTCCAGCTCATCCAGTCGCTGCGCCTGCTCGATATGATGCAAACAAAGCGAGTCGTCCATCAGCAGCGGCGTCGCCACCGTCTGTGCTAGTAACTTCTCCGCAGCTGCTGCCCAATGCGCCTCAAACCCCTGCTCCGCCAGCGTCCGCAGCACCACATCCTCGCGCTGTTCGTGCACGGGTCGGACAAAATCCAGCCGTTCCAGCATTTTATGTAAGCAGACCCCAGCACGCGCCCCGCCAGGAAAGGTTTCCTGCGCGCGCAGTTCTCGCCGGGGCAACGTCAGTTGAAGCGCCGTCGCGTCATGGTCTGGCCGTTCGTTGTGCTGGCCCGAAGTCAGGCCGCTAAAACTACCGATGCGCTGCACAGCCGGTACCGCGTGCCTAAACTCGCGCGCCACCAATGCCTGGGGCGCACGCATAGGCCGGTAAGCGCTCAGCGTATCCACCGCTGGCAGCGCTGACCAGCTGATGTTGCTAGCACCGTCTATACCTGTCGCACCCTCTACCGCCTCACCCGCCGCCCGCCTGCCGTCTGGCGTAGTCAACGCGCTTAGCTGTGCGTGCATGAGCTGCTGGCGCTCCGCAGGCTTAAGCTGCGCCTTCCCCGCCAGGATATTATCCGCCGCTGGCAAATGTCCAAACAGCAACCACGCCAGTGACGAACGGTAGTTAAACCGTGGCACTTCACCGGTCGCTAACACCACGGTGCACTGATACTGCGCCCGCGTCAGCGCCACATACAGCAGGCGCAAATTCTCGCCCATTTCATCGGCTTTACGCCGCTGCATCGCCTCGTCTAGGCGCTCGCCTCCAGCCTGTAGGTAGTTGGTTGCGTCCGTTTCATCGTACCAGGCAAACCACTGTCCCCCCGCGCGCATTTCTGGCTCATCCCACAGAAATGGGCAGTAAACCAGCGGGTACTGTAGGCCCTTACTCTTGTGAATGGTCACAATCTGCACTAGGTTTTCATCACTTTCTAAGCGCAGCTGGTGCTCATCCTGCGTGCTCGACTGTTCGGCCTGCTGCTGAAGCCAGCGAAGCAGCGCGTGCATGCCACTCTGGCGTTCACGGGTTTGCGCATGTATCAGCTCGGCGAGGTGCAGCAGATTGGTCATGCGCCGTTCACCATCAATATAAGCCAGTAAACGCTGATAAATACCGCAGGACATCAGCCAGTCACGCAGCATGGGCATGAATCCCTTACGCGCCCACAGCTGATTCCAGCGGTAAAAATCTTCCAGCGCGGCCTCAAACAGCCCGCTGTCTTCATCCAGCGCCAGCAGGCTACGGGCATCGCCGCCCATTAATTCAGTCACTAGCGCCCGCCGCACTTTCAGCACGTTACCCGGCTCGGCAATCGCGCGCAGCAGTAGGCGTAGTTCAGCCGCCTCATGCGTTTCAAAAATCCCCAGCGGCGATTTCTGGACGCTGGCGATACCACAGCGCTGTAGCGCCTGCTTAATCAGACGCCCCTGACGGTGGCTGCGCACCAAGACGGCAAAATCACCGCTGCGTACCGGCTGCGTACCAATCAGCGCTTCACCACGCTGCCCCTGCTGGAGCAAGTTGGCAATGTCATTCGCGACGGCCTGTGCGATATGGCTATGCAGCTGTAACTTATTGTCGATAGGGTCAATACCATCCCAATCCCACAGGCGTAGCGGTGCGACGGCAAGCGGCGCACTCTCAGCGCCAGGACTTGAAGCTGACTGTCCGGCCGTTACGGTCAGGCGTTCATGCACCACCCCACCGGCGCGCACCGCCTCGTAGGCAATACGCTGCTGATTTGCAAAGGGGTCGGGAGCCACCGCAAACAAATGATTAAAAGCCGCAATCAGTTCAGGACAGGAGCGGAAATTTTTATCTAGCGTATAGCGCTGGGTCGCATCCACCGAGGCAGCAGCCAACAGATAGGTATGAATATCAGCGCCGCGAAAGCTGTAAATTGCCTGCTTCGGATCGCCCACATAGAACAAGGCACCGGGGTTATCCTGATAGATGCGCTGGAAAACAGCAAACTGTACCGGATCGGTGTCCTGAAACTCATCAATCAGCGCCACCGGGTACTGCTGCGCCAGCGCGCTGGCCAGCGCAGGCCGAGCCAGCAGCGCCTGCTGCACGTTCAGCAGTAAATCATCAAACGCCAACAGGCCGGACTGGCGCTTACGCAGCGGCAATTGCGCCCGCAGCCAGCACAGCAGGTCATAGCGCAGCTGTTCCAGCGCGTGCTCCTGTAGCGCTTGCACTGCCGCCGCTGCCGCGAGTAAATCCTCCACTGCAACAAACAAGGCGTGGCTAGGCGGCGTCATGCCTTTTTTAGTTTTCGCCGCCAGTTCTGCCGGGGTAAACTTTAGCAGCAGCTTCAGCAAATCACCCGCCACCTCAGCAACAGGGCAGACCAGCACGCGCGCTAGGGCCGCACTCATCGCCTGGAGCTGCGCCGGCTTGTACGCCTGCTGGCTCAGCACCTGCGGTGATAATAAGGCCAGAATTTCTGCCTGCTGCTGATGCCACAGCTGCTCAACGTCGGTGCGCAGCGCGCGATAAAGCTGCTGTTGGTGCGTATACTCAGCGTCGCTAACTGCCGTTATCCCCAGCGGCACCAGATAGGGTCTGCCAATAAAAGCGCGCACATCCGCTAATAAACGATCCGGTGTCAGTGTACCAGCGGCCAGCAGCTGGCGATCTATGGCACTCGGCTGCATTAAGCGCTGCTGCCAAAATTGGTCGCTGAGATTGAGCTGTAGCTCGTGCTCGTCCTGCATCAAGTCGCTATCAAACGGCAAGCCGACCTCAAAGGCATTTTCCTGGAGCGCCCGCTGGCAGAAACCGTGGATAGTGAATACTGTCGCTTCATCGAAACTCAGCAGCGCCCGCCGCAGACACCACAGCCGCTCAGCCGTTGGTGGATAGCGGTCAAGCAGCTGCTGGTACTCAGCCCTGGCTGTCTGCGGTTTTTCATACGCCGCCAGCGCGGTTTTCAAGCGGCTGCGAATCCGATCACGTAATTCTTCCGTCGCGGCACGGGTATAGGTGACAACTAATAATTGATCCACCGTTAGCTGCTGCTCAATGATCAGTCGAAGGTATAACAGCGAGATTGTCCAGGTTTTACCAGTACCGGCACTGGCCTGAATCAGATTTTTACCGCTCAGCGGAATGTCTAGGGGTTCAAGTTGCTGCATTAAATTCAGATCAAAACCAGGGAGCAGTGAAAAAATAAGCCTGTGCGCAGATAGCCACAGCTGCGGCTGGCGCTACCGGTTCGCCAGATAAAGCTTCATGCGCATGCGCAAATGACGCCGTAATGCTAAGGAACAATTATCCCACAGCAGAATGACCGTATAGCGTTGCCCCCCTAATGCAGGGCGGGTTTTAAAATTTAGCACAGTTAACGCTAATGAGCTAAAGCTGCTATCTGCTAAAATAACCGGCAGCTGCTGTCCCTGACCGTTCACCAGCTCCCAGCCGCCAAATTCACGCCAATACAGAGTCTTTACGGCCTTTGCGGGAAGCAAATGACTGTGTAACAGCAAAAAATAACCGGCTGATAACAACACCCCTACGAATAACAGCAGCCGTGCATACCCGCCCAGCGCTGGAACGGCTGATAATACCCCGATGGCACAGGCATGGCTGCACCCAATAAAAATCAGCAGCAGGCGCGATGGCTTGGGCCGCAGACACAGCTCTGCGCTAAAAGGGTTGGCCTCTTGGCTTAACACACCAGCGCGGTGAGCAGTGAACGCACCTGTGACATGCTGGCCGATAAATTCTCATAAATATCATCCAGTGAAATCACCTCAGCGCCCTGCTTACCCGCTGCCCAGTTCGCCACCACATTATAACTGGCATAATCTATCCCGGCCTCACGCGCCAAACTGGCTTCCGGCATCGCCGTCATCCCAACCAAATCACAGCCGTCGCGTTCCAGGCGGCTGATTTCAGCCGCTGTTTCTAACCTCGGCCCCTGGGTAGCACCATAAACACCGCCCGCAATCAACGGCACACCGGCAGACTGACCGGCGGCTAATAGCGCTTGGCGCAGTGACTCCGTGTAAGGCTGCGAGAAGTCGATATGCGTCACTGAGGTCAAGCCTTCCTCAAAAAAGGTATGTGCCCGCGCCGAGGTATAATCGATGATCTGATCCGGTACAATAATTCGACGCGGTGCCATCGCGGCGCTAATGCCCCCGACGGCCGCCACCGCAACAATTTTCTTCACCCCCAAACTGCGCAACGCCCAAATATTCGCGCGATAGTTGACTTTGTGCGGTGGAATAGAGTGCGCATAGCCATGGCGGGCGAGAAAAAGAATCCGCTTCGCGCCAAGCTGACCGTGGGTAAACTGGCCGGAAGGCTCGCCATAAGGCGTGTGCACCACTTCGCGGTGAATAATCTCCAACCCGGCAATCTCCGTTAGCCCCGTACCGCCGATCACCGCAAACTCAATAGTGTCCATCATTGTTATCCTTTTAGTGCTTGAAAGGTGATTTTAGCCCCAGTAGTGCACCCGACTCAATAAGTCAGCGTAACGGTATCCTGATCCATCAGTTCACTAATCAAATAAGTCGAACCCACGCGCTCCTGAATTTGTGGAATCATGCTATCCGGCGGCATATCAGCCGGCGCTGAACACACTTTGATGCTGGCTCCGGCCTCGACCACATCCTGCATATAATCATGAATTGTTTTACCGTCTTCTCCTGGCAGCGCCATCTTCGCCGCCACGCCGGGCCGGGCTAATTCAGTGTTAGTCCCAGATAAAATAATCTCGGTTTCATACTGCATCGCCGCCGCCACCGTGGCCTGGAGAAAGATCGGCCTTAACTCTTCGGCCTGCTTACAATAGGCGTGGTGTAAAATGAAGATTAACTTATTGGCCATCGCAATCCCTGCATACTTTATACCCATAGTAGTCGAAGTGTAGACCAAAAAAAGCCTACCATTTAGGCTAGGTTCAGCTTTGCACTAAAAATCAGTAGCCCCCGCAAGACACACTGTTAAAAACCCAACCCGTGGTGGCAAGAATATACCTCCCACGTACAATCTGTTTATATCATGCTGTTTATATTAGCGTTGTATCAGTGCATAGGTGGTCAAGTTGACCGCCCTAACCAGGCCGTAGCGGCCGCTTGTAGCACGCAGCAACGCGACGACTAGTCCCTATTTATTCGGAGTCCTCACCATGCACACATCTATCAGGCGCTTCATCTATAGCCTCCTTTGCCTCGGCCTGCTCGCCACGCTCAGCGCTGTCGCAGGCACCGCCAACAAAGAGACCACAGACACTAACCTAGAAACCCGCGACCAGCTGATTGCTGATGTCGTCAACGACCAGCTAGATGCCTTCAGCAAAGATGATGGTGAACGGGCCTTCTCGCACGCCTCGCCCACCATTAAAGCGCATTTCAAAACGCCAGAGACCTTTATGCGCATGGTTAAAACCGGCTACAGCATGGTCTATCGCCCTAAATCCTTTACGCTTGAAAAAGTGCGTGAAGCTAGCGGTGTCTTGTACCAACCCGTGCTGTTTACCGATCAGCAGGGCCAGCTTTATAAAGTACTGTATAAAATGCAACAGCAGACAGACATGAGCTGGAAAATTAATGGCGTACAGGTACTGCGACCCAAAGGACTGGCGGTGTAATATGGCCTGTTTTTTTGGTTTCGGCTCACTGGTCAACACCGCCACCCATCGCTATGAGATGCTCGCCCCGGCACGGGTCAACGGTTGGGCGCGCACCTGGATTCATCATGAGTTATATAGCCACTCGCTGTTAAGCGTGCTGCCCGAACCTGGCACCCATATCGATGGTCTAATGGCGCGAGTGCCCGGCGCGGACTGGGCCGAACTGGATCAACGTGAAAACGGCTATCAGCGCCAGCCGCTCTCAGGCCAAGACTGGCAGGCGGACACCGCGCACTTAAACGAGAGCGATGTTCAAATGTATAAACACGCCAGTGGTGGTTTCGCCCAGCCTGACAAGCCGATCTTATGGTCATACCTGGAAACCGTGCTCTATGGCTACTACCGCGTCTTCGGCAGCAGCGGCGTTGCGGCGTTTATGGCGAGCACGCGGCACTGGACTGATGTCTTAGATGACCGCAGCGCACCGCAGTATCCGCGTTATATCCCGGTCGAGGGTGCGGCAGCAGCGGCGGTCGTCATCCCGCAGATTGAGCGGCAGAACATTGTGCAGGAGCCTCGCCGAGCGTCCTAGACTACGCGACCAAAGTGGCCTACGCACTGGAGTGCTGTACGGCCACAGTTGCAACACGTCGTTGATACACGTTTTAGAAATACTGCCGGCGACACAAACCTGCTGTCTAGGTCTACCAGTACTGCCATGCGGCCTGATAGATACTTTCCATGTCGGCCTGATCGGCCACTTTGGGTGCGTTATTGATTGCCCGCTGCTGGCGCAGCGATGAGGCCGCCAGCGCTTTAATCTCATCGGCCTTAAAACCCAGCGCGCTAATACCGTTTGGCATTTGCGTCGCGCGCATCAGCTTAATCAGATGCTGGCTCAGCACTTCGCCCGCATCGTCTGGGGTCGCGCCCTGCGTATCTGCCCCCAGAAACTGTGCCGCCGCCAGATGGCGCTGCGGTGCAGCTTCCGCTAGATACTGAAAAATGGGCGGCGCGTTCACCACCACACTAATACCGTGCGGAATAAACGGCGGCGCGACGGCATAACCGGCCGTGTCGACATCGTGCATCAGATGCGTAATCCCATAGGACATGGCGTGCGCCAGATGCGTGCCCGAGTTACCAAATGCCATCCCCGCCAGCGACGCACCAAACATGAGCTGGTCACGCGCCTCATGATCGGCGGCAGAAGCCACGCCGCGCTCCAGGTATTCACCGGCAATTTCCAGCGCGCGCCGTGCCCCTAGGTCACTCCACGGATTAGCGCCCTGCATTAAGGTGCGCGCCTGCGGATCTGCCACCTTCTGCCAGCGGGTATATGCCTTAGCGGTATAGCATTCCAGCGCATGGCACAGCAGATCAAAACCGGTGGAGGCCACCGCCATCGCCGACAGCGTATCGCACACCGCCGGATCGACCAGCGCCTCATTAGGCAGCATATGCGGACTGCCGACGACGAATTTAGTATTGAGTTCATTAAAGCGAATCACTGAGATAGAGGTGCATTCCGAACCGGTGCCCGATGTGGTCGGGCAAGCCAGGTGCGGCAACAGCGGGCCGGGCACGGGCTTGGCCTGGCCCAGCGGTGGGCCAAAGTAGTCCGCCAATGGCCCCGAATACAGCGCACAGACCATCCCCGCCTTCGCGGTATCAATCACCGAACCACCGCCAACCGACACCACGCCATCAAAGCGCCCGGCCCGCAGAAACTGCGCCGCCCGTTGAACCGAATCATCGTCCGGCTCAATGCGAATATCACTAAAGATAGTGACACTCAACCCTTGCGCCCGCAGCGACTCAAACACCTTAGCGACGTATTCGCCCTCGACCAGGTGCGGGTCGGTGAACAGCGCCACCTGTTTCATACCCAGCCCCTGAGCGCGCTCCCCGGCTTCTCTTAAACAGCCGCGCCCAAAGGTATATTTCGGCATGGCAACGGTAAAGGTATCAGCCCCATCCACAATAGGTTCGACGTGTTGACAGGCCATAAGCGTCTTCCGGGTAGTGACAGAAGCTTAAATTGTAAAGCGCTGACCTTTAAGGTCAACTTATTTTACCGGCCCGGCTTTAGCCCCGGCAGATTGCTTGTGCTGTTTTGCCAACGCCCGCCGCGCACGAAAAAAAGCCTGTAGCTGCTCAGCACATTGCGGCGCGAGCACGCCGCCAGTCACCTCGCAGCGGTGATAATGGCGCGTATCCTGCACCAGTTCAAACACGCTGCCCGCCGCCCCGGTTTTAGGGTCAAATGCACCAAACACCAGATGCTCTACGCGCGCATGCAAGATGGCCCCGGCACACATGACGCAGGGTTCCAGCGTCACATAAAGTGTGCTGCCCGGTAAGCGGTAATTATTGGCCTGCCTGCCCGCCGCGCGCAGCGCCATAATCTCAGCGTGCGCGCTCGGGTCGTGTTCTGTGATAGAGCGGTTCCAGCCCTGCCCCAGGATCTGTTCAGCGCGCACCAAAACCGCACCCACCGGCACCTCGCCCTGCGCCTGCGCCCGCTGCGCTAGGTTCATGGCATGACGCATCCAGAACGCATGCTGCTCATGCATCTGATAATCTTTTAAACAAATGGGAAATAAACCACATTAAGGGCTGCAACAATTTTTTTACCAAACGCCTATAATAAACACATCACCCTACCCCAAACAACACCACAAGGAGGTCTCGCATGCCGACCGAACAGGAAAGTCAGCTGAACCAGCGGCTGGAGGCGTTTGCACAGAACACCCCAGACTTTATGAATGAACAGCCCGTTAAACAAGCGGTTGCGGGCCATCAGGCCATCAGTCAAACGCTGTTTTCGGACGATGACATCGCCAGCGGCGATTTTATCGAAGCGCGGGATACGGTCCGTCAGGTCGCCTTAGCCGATGCGCCGCGCGTCAGCACCCGGGCCGCCTCGGCGCGCAATGACGATGCGGCCAATCTGGTCGACGATTTACGCTATACCCGCCTATCTGACATGGATAGCGCCGGACTTAAAGCCGCCCAGCTGGCAGAAACACCGTGGTCGGATGACTACTGGGCGATTTATAAAGGTGTTCTAGGCGCACGTTATGCCGATGACGCTTTCCCTGAATCAGAGGACTGGAAGGAAAATGCGGATTATATTGTCGCGAATCCGGCGACGACGATTTTAGACAGCCGCAGCGCTTACCGCATTAACCGCCTGTCACCCGCCGAAAAATACGACGCGCTCGTGGGCGATGATACGGGCAGCATGACCCAGCACATGTGGTCAGAAGGCCGCCGTTATTATGATGCCAGCGGTAAAGTCGAAATCTGGATGGGTATTTGCCACGGCTGGGCACCGGCCGCTTATATGCTGGATCGTCCGACCCGCCCAATTACGCTGCATACCCCGGACAATATCCCGATTAAATTCTATCCCGCCGATATTAAAGCCTATGCCTCGCTGCTATGGGCCAATGCCTCGGCGCGCACTCGGTTTATTGGCGGGCGCTGTAATGACAAAGACCCTGCGCTGGATGAGGAAACCGGACGGGTAATTTCTGAGCGCTGCTTTGACACTAATCCAGGTACTTGGCACCTGTGCGTGGTCAATCAGATTGGCGTGACGAAACGCAGCTTTATTCTGGACGTTACCTTTGACTATGAGGTCTGGAATCAGCCGGTTTATGCCTACAGCTATACCTACTTCAATCCGCAGACCCGCCGCGCCAGTAATAACCTAGCGGATGCTACCATCGCTATTGGCGACTACAGCAACGATAAATTCAAGCGCTGGCGCAGCAACCGCACCACGCGCGTGGTCGGCGTCTCAATGGACGTCAAATACATTGTAGAAACCTTCCCCCGGCAGCTTGAGGAAGACCGCCCCGACATGGACAGCGTCAAGTCGGTGACCTATGAATATGACCTTGAGCTCGACGCCGAGGGCGATATTATCGGGGGTGAATGGTACCGCAATAAGCACCCCGACTTCCTGTGGACACCGCCACCGGGGGCCAAAGCCCTGACGCGCCGCGACAGCAACATTAGCGGCAGCTGGACTGACCCGCAGCGTCCGGTACCCGGCAGCTGGCGCGCGATCGCCGCACAGGCTTCACGCGAACAGGGTTCGCCATTAGCCGCAATCGTAGAACAAATGATTGCATTCGCTAATGCGGAGGATAATCGTGGGGAAAGCGGTGATACCAATAACACTGCAAACTCAAATCCAGACAGCCCGGCAGGCGAAAATAGCGACGGCGATGACGGCAGCGGAGCAGGCACCACCAACGGCGGCAGTAGCGGTTCAAATGGCTCAGCTAGCACGACCACCTCAAGCGGTGGCGACAGTTCCAGCGGTCCAGGCACCACCACAGGCAGTGGTGAAGCAGGCGCCACACCAACAGGTGGCAGTGCTGCTGGCAGCAGTACAAACAGTGGCAGCAATAGCGGCACAACAGGCGGTGGCAGCGGTGAAAACATAAGCAGCGGCAGCAGTGGCGGTGAATCAACACCACCACCTCCGCCGCCAACACCACCCGCACCGCAACCAACACGCCGCAATCTACTGGAATGGCTGCGTGCTATGCTCCGGCGCTGGTTTGGCTAACAATACGCCTGCGCTGCCTCGATGATCGGGGCGGCGCTGGCTGTCCAGTCCCAATAGATTATGGACTTGCTTTAAACCTATAGAATGCTAATTGTGATTTTCGGCATTGCCGCTAACAGGCCATGCTGGGCGTATATTGCGGCTAAACGCAGCGTTATGTATTAAAACTAAATCGAGAGGAAGAATGATGAAAAGGACTGTATCCTATATCTAAGCAAGATCCTGATATTATACGGGTCCGCTTCAACCTAATAGAGGAAGGTAACGCCATCAGACTGCATGCTCTGCGCTTCAGTCCGCAGCGCTATCCAACACCCACTGATAAACGCCCTGCACCACCAGCGCCATGCGCGCATAATCCAGCCGTTCTGCCGTGTCCAGCGCGGTATGATAAGCCAGATTACGCATATAGGCCGTATCCGTCAGCATCACCGCCGGATAGCCGAGCGCCCAGTAGCTGCGATGGTCTGAAGCCCCAATTCCTGGAATCAGCCGCTCCGGCCCATTGAGTGAATACACTGGCAGCTCGGCCCCAATGCTGCGTTTTAGGCTACGCTTCACCGCGCGTACCGCAGGCATATTATTGAGATTGCTAATCACCGCAATAAAGTTACCGCGATCGGTATACAGCGACGCCATGCCCGGCAGCGGAAAACGCTGCGAACCGGCGGCGTCACTAAAATAGCCAATCATCTCCAGCGACAGCATCAGTGCAACCGCTTCGCCCGCTTTACGCAGACCGTCCGCGTGAATATAGCTGCCCATTTCATGCTGCGCCTGCACCCGCGATTCTTCCAGCGTGTAAAAGACCAGTTCTATCCGGCGTTTTAGCAGGCCCTGACGCTCCGCCTGCGCCAGCAGACGTGCCAGCTCTATCAGCCCGGCCACGCCACTGGCATTATCATCCGCACCGGGCAAGCCATCGGCTGTATCATAGTGCGCGCCGATCACCAGCAGTGCACGCTTATCAGTGTCCGGGCCAAATTTCATCAGCAGGTTATGAAACTGCTGTCCCGCAGACAGATAACTTTCGCGCTGCGGCATGCCGTATTGGCTCAGCGTCGACTCTAGCCACTGCACCGTCGGCGCTAAATCACGCTCAGTGCCCCGGCGGCCCGGCAAGTGCACGCTCAACATGTCCACATGCGCCCGCAGCGCAGCCGGCTCAACCGCAGGCAGAGCAGAATGCTTATGATTAGCCGTCCACACCGGCTGTGTCACCCCAAACCAGAGTACCAGCAGCAATGCTGCCAGTACGCCGCCGAATGACCATAAGCGGTTGACTACGCGCGTTCGCATCACACAATCAGACCACAGGCAACACCGGCATATTCAGGCCGGTCATATGGCGCATCACCTTCATCACCTGGCTGGAATAGCCATACTCATTGTCATACCAGACATACAGTACGCAGGAATGATCCTGCACAATCGTGGCCTGCGAGTCGAACACACCCGGCTCTGGCACGCCGACCATATCGGTGGACACGGCCTCAGTCGAGGTTGAGTAGTTAATCTGATCGCTCAGCTTAGAATTTAGAGCGATCTTACGCACATGTTCATTTAATGCCACGCGCGAAGTCGCTCGCTTCAGGTTTAGATTAATCACCGCCATCGACACATTGGGCGTCGGCACTCGAATCGCATTACCGGTGAGTTTACCCGCCAATTCCGGCAAGGCCTTAGACACCGCCTGAGCCGCACCGGTCGAAGTCAGTACCATATTCAAGGGCGCACTGCGGCCTCGGCGCGGCGCAGAATGGTAGTTGTCAATCAGGTTTTGATCGTTGGTATAAGAATGCACCGTTTCCACATGGCCGTTTACGATGCCGTATTCGTCATTCATCACCTGTAAGATCGGCGTAATGGCATTCGTCGTACAGGACGCCGCGCACACCACGTTGTCCTCCGCATCAATCATATCCTCATTCACACCGTACACAATATTTTTCACATCGCCTTTCGCCGGAGCGGTCAGCAAGACCTTTTTTGCCCCCGGCGGCACCAGATGGCGTGATAAGCCCGCACGATCCTTAAACATGCCGGTATTGTCCACAATCAGCGCATCGCTAATGCCGTACTCCCGGTAATCAATCTCCTCCGGCTTATTGGCGTAAATCACTTTAATAAAGGTACCGTTCGCCAGCAGTGCATTATTGTCCTCATCCACGGTAATCGAGCCGTTAAACGGGCCATGCACCGAATCGCGCCGCAGTAAACTGGCACGCTTCGCCAGATCACCCTCACGGCCACCACGCACCACAATCGCGCGCAGGCGCAGCTTATTTTTAGTGGTGGTACGCTCTATCAGCATCCGCGCCAGAATCCGGCCAATCCGTCCAAAGCCATACAACACCACATCCTGTGGCTTATCCACTAGGCTGGTTTTACCCTGATTAACGCTGGCTAATGCCTGTAATAAAAAATCCTCCAGCGCCGGTGCGTCGCCACGCTCTTGCCGCGCAGCATATTGGCAAGCCAGTTTACCAATATCGATGCGCGCACCCCCAAGATCCATGTTTTGCATCGCCTTCAATATGGCCGAACTTTCCTGTACCGACAATTCACGTCCCACCATATGACGGCCCAAACGATGCGCCTTGATAATCTCAATGGTGGTACTGTTCATCAGCTTACGCCCAAACACCGTCACAATGACATTTCGCTCACGATACAGATTACCCACCGCTGGGATCATTTCTTCGGCCAGCGCCTGGCTGTCCATATAACTGTTTAAGTAGCTGTCGCTGTTATTAGCACTCATTATCACTCCTGATTCAGCCGCTGAAATAAAGTGGGGTGCTTTCCTCAGCAGCAGCGGTTAGTTAAAAGACGCGGCCTATTTTTTAATGGTTGATATAAACGGCCATCCCCGCTGTGGTATGCGTTATGATCATAGCCCATGACCGATAAAGATCACAGCTTCACTGCCGGACAGGACTTGGCACACGCGCTTGCGTTATTACACCAACAGTCCCCCACAGCACAAGACATTCCGGCCCAACTACCCACAACGGGTTATGGTGAGCGTGCCACGCTGGATCTCCTGGCACCGCACGTCTTAGGTCAGGCCGCACGCCTCGACCGCCCAGATACGCTGGCTCATATGGATCCACCCACTCCGTGGATCACTTGGGCGAGTGCACTCTGGAATGCGCGCCTGAATCAAAATCTGTTACACCCCGCGACCGCACCGTTTGCACGCACGGCGGAAGCGACCGTGATCGACTGGCTAATACCCTACTTTGGTATGGATGGCGGCCATCTGTGCGCCGGATCAACCCTGGCTAACCTCACCGCCTTGTGGGCGGCGCGCGAGGTCGCGGGCGTTAAGGTCGTGCTGGCCTCACAGGCCGCACATCTCAGCGTCGCCAAAGCGGCTCACATACTCGGCCTCAACTATGTCTCAATTCCCACGCAACGGAATGGACAAATCGATGACAGCCACCTAAGCCCTGATCGGCTGCCTGCCAATGCCTGTCTGGTGTTGACAGCGGGCAGCACGGCGACCGGGGTTATTGACCCACTGCGGCTTGCTGGCCGAGCCGCATGGACTCATGTTGATGCGGCCTGGGCCGGGCCACTGCGCCTGAGTCCAAGTCATGCACCGCGCCTCGACGGGATTGAACAGGCCGATTCAATCGCAGTATCAGCGCATAAATGGCTGTTTCAACCGAAGGAATCCGCGCTAATTCTGTTTCGGGATACGGCTAGGGCTAATACCGCATTGAGCTTTGGCGGTGGCTATCTGGCGACACCCAATATTGGACTACAAGGTTCACGCGGCGCAGCGGCGGTGAGCTTATTAGCGACGCTACTAGCTTGGGGGCAGGACGGTTTTGCCCAGCGCATCGCGCGCTGTATGGCGATGGCCGAGCGCCTAGCAGAGGCGGTAGATGCTCATCCTGCTTTACAGCTGTGGGGCCAGCCGCAAAGTGGCGTTGTGGTTTTTCGCCCCCTACACATGGCGGCACAGGCTTTGCAGCAGCGCCTGCCGGAGGGTATGTTTTCACTGTGCATGTTGGATGAGCAGCCCTGGCTACGTTCAGTCGCTGCGAATCCAGTCGCCGATATCGCGGGTATTATTGCCACACTCAGCGTCGCAGTGGATAACAGGCGCTAGCGCCCGCTAATTAACACCACCCCAAAGAGCCGGGGGTCATGCATCGCCTCATCCCGCTGAGCCAGCCAGGAAATTTTTTGTTCACGCGCGCCACCATCGTCATCATCATTGACTTGCACCTCGATCCCGATACGGCTTTTCACATCAATCGGTATGCCCAGCATTTGCCACGGAATTTTAGCATGTAGCTTGTAGCCATCCGCCGTATCAATAAACTCAAACCACAGGTCTGCATGCACCGTCTGCGGTGAGTCCGCCCCCACTACCACTTCGTCTCGCCCGCGCGCAAAGATCAGGCGAAAATCATTAATGCCATCATAGCGGCTGTTACGGCTATTATCCGCATCGATATAAAACTCAATCGAGTCATCGTCTTCCGGGTTTACCGAATCGCTGATGATTTGCTCGTCGTAGACCTGGACGCTGAGGTAGAGAAAATCCTTATCCCACTTACCCTGCCATTTGCCAAACAAATCCCGCTTCACCCAGCGTTTGCCCGCGATTAAGGTGTCCAGCGTGCGCGGATTCTCCAGGAAAAAATAACGTTCCGGGTCGCGCGCCGGGCGGAAAACGATAATAGGCTTTGCGGGATCACGCGCCTGTTCCGGTGCCTGCGCCTGTTGCAGCGCAGCAGCATCCACTTCACCGCTGGCCGAGCTGAATGCCCAGTCGCGATTCGCCGCAATGAAATCCAGCGCGGCATTATACTTCGGCGCCTCTGCGCGCGGCTGGCGGATATGCTCTTTTAAGCCCCAACAGCCAAACCACTGGCAGGTGCGTGGCGAAGAGAACAGCACAAACAAATCCCCACCGGTTTGACGCCAACCCGAGAGTAGCTGGGTATACAGCGGGCCCATACGTGCATCGCGGTTCGCTGCAAAAAATAAGGGGTTCGGGTGTTGATCTGGCTCGCGGGTTGCCCAATCGACCAAGCCCTGCCCGCCTTCATACGCAATCAGCTTCACCCCAAACGCCTTTGCGATCTCGGCCTGGGTATGAATATGTTCCAGCACTTCGTGCAAGGAGCGAAACGAGCCCGCTTCTTCCGTTAGCTTAAAAATTTCGTCCACCGTTGCCGACTCACGGTAACCTTTGGTATTGCCGCCAAAGTAAGGCGCAATCGCCAGCGCGTCCGCATATTTATAGCCTTCGTATGTGCCCAGCAGCTTTTTGGAAATATCGGGTCGTGTATCCCAGCCGCCAATAATCCGCACCAGCCGTTCGCGCCCGCCAAAGACCGTCTCCCATATATCGAATATTTCAGCCGCGCGCTGAATATAATATTGAAAGCCCGCCTCCACCGCATTCACGCTATAACCTGCTGCGATACCTTGTTTTTGGGTGTACTCACTGTGTGGGAACGAGGTATTCCACACCTCATTGGTGTATTCCACATAGACCGTTAGACCTGGGTCGAGATGCGTCTGCACGTAACTGGCGAAGCGCTCGACGTAATCATCGTCCGCGGCATGCGGCAGGTTAAACCAAGCATCGGCCTGCATTCGATTGGCGAGTTCAACCTGAATTTCTAGCGGTGCACCACGCTCGCCATAGCCGCCGCCCCAGGTCGCTTCCTGTAGGTTTGGGCGCTGATGCCAATAGCGCTCTGGGTTGCGGGTAATTCCCGACATTGCCATAAAACGAATCACGCTGAAGTCTTTTAAAAAATCCAGATACTCCGGGGTGAATACAATGCTGGGGTAGTAATTTTCAAAGGCGAGATAGCGCGTTTCTGCACCGCAGTCACTGGCAGCCTGCACGCGCTGCTGCGGATCATCCTGGCAAATGCCTCCGGGCGGCAAGATACGAATGTCTCGCAGCGGATCATCGACATCGCTACTGCTGATGACCAAGCTAGCCTCAATTTCCGTTGGGTGATCTGCCTTTGCCGGATTAAAGCGGATTAATTCCCGCCCTGGACGGCTAGCGACACGTTCAACATCATGCCCATATCGCAGGCTACCTTTGCCGGTATAACGCACAATATACTCGCCTGCTGGCAGGGCTGCTGCGGGCATTTTACCGATAAACTTGGTACCCGCCTCGCCGCCATTTAGACGGATAGGCCAGCCCTGCTTGTCATAGATGACCTGATCGGTATTCTCCAGTTCAAGCACATTGTTTTTAAACGGGTCGGCCTGACGAAATAAATCAACGAAGGGAAAACTGGCATCCTCATGATGCAACTCATTCACATTAATCCCAACAGGTGGCCGTTTACCGGGACGATGGGAGGGAATCTCTGCGCTCAACACCCACGAGGCCTCACCAGTCAACGGCTCCGCGCCAGACTGTGCTAACGTAGAATCTCCCTGCTCGACGGCGTCCGTACGCCACAGCGCTGGGTACTGCTTATCAATAAACAGGGCTATTGCCAAGCCAAGCAGCACCAATAGCACGCCACCGAACATCCATTGTTTGAAGCTTTTCATCTGTCAACCCCGTTATTTAAGTCTCATTAGGCGTCTGCAGCCGAGTGTAGCGGCTAGCCGTTATTTTGTCAGGTAGGCTCAGCAAAGACTGTAGGATTTTTACGGGGGTTTTGGTTAACGCGGCATAAAAAGCGTTCAGGCAGGATAAAGGGGGAAAAAGCTCCCGGAGAAAGAATGGGCTAGATATTCTCCGGGAGATTCAAATACTCGCGCATCATCTTCCTCAGTTAAGATGACTGGTTTCCCTCGCGAGTTGTTGTATATTAATACAAAACAAAAACGTTGTAACTATTTCCAGGACAAAGAAAGCACAAACAGCCTTAATATTTTGTCACAAATGTTTAGCTCAAGCTTTTTCCAACCACTGACCCAATTGGCAGCCAGCACTGCAGGCTATCCCGTTTTAAAAATAGATTCTGCACCCAACCCAGTCAAGCGTTTAATACCGCGGTATAGGTACCAGAACGCAAACCCCATCACGATCATAGATGGGATCACTATCACCGGATAGCTCATCAGCGTCAGCTTGCCTAGTTCCTGGTTATACGCCGCGGTACCCGGATCACTGACCACAATCAGCTTGGCTAAAATATAATTAAGCACCGAAGACACTAAAAATGAAGAGGATAAAATAATCGTCGAACGCACAATCAGCTCATTAAACGCCGGTTGCTGGGAACGCGCTGCCAGCGCCTGATCGACTTTGGCTGTATCTACAATCAGATCGTTATAAAACAACGTTTTTATCAGAGGGTATTTGGTTTTAACTGAAGCTAGCACCGCCAAACCAATCAGTGCCGGGATAGTCGCTTCTTTAACTGCCAACCAATGATTGTCAATTTCAAGCAGGCCAATGCCGCCAGTCAACAAGACATTCACCAGCCCGAGCGCCGCAATAAAGTTCACCTTACGCCGCTGGATAAAGTCATACAGCCCATAAAGAAACGGAAACGCCAAAGCGACAACGAAGCCCAGCTTAGACCCGAGGTATTCGTCATTCGACAGGTAAAACAGGATGAAGGCCGGAATCAGAATATTGACCGCCAGACTCAATAAGGGATTTTCTTTGCGGTTAATTAGCGGGTTGTCGTTATTATCACTCACAGCGTGCCTCAAATTGCAAAACTAAACTGCGGGCAGAATACAGGGCTAACCAGCGATGCGCTATAAAAAATAGTGCCACACAGTAAATGGCAGCGCCAAATGGCAGCGCCCGCCATAAAACAAAGCCTACTGCCACCATGCGCGCGGGACTGCCCCAGATAGCGTACTAGGGCCTGTTAAAAGCGCTTACCCCGCGCCGCATCAGCACCTGCATAGACGATCTGTCGTCGCAGCGCCGCATCACGCTGACAGCGCGCAAACTCCGCCGCATGCAAGCGGCCTTTTGGCGCAGCCACTGGAGCAAAATGCTTATAGTTATCCTCACCCTGCACCAGCCTTACCATGGGCTTCTCACCAGCGCGCTGCTGCATCGATGGTCGAATATAGCGAATAGCCAGTCCAATGCGCCGGTCTGCGGTAGTATTGGGATCAGAACCGTGAATTAAATGGCCGTGATGCATGGACGCCTGCCCAGTGTTTAGGCTGACATAAGTAGCGTCTTCCTCCGCCACCACCACTTCGACCTCCTGCCCACGAGTCAGCAGATTATTATCAGCAAAAGTATCACGATGCGGCACAATGGACTGCCGGTGACTGCCCGCCACAAATTTCATACAGCCGCTAGCCCGCGTCGCAGGCGACAGTGCGACCCAACAGGTCGTCTGATCGGCGTTGTCCAAGCCCCAGTACGTTAAATCCTGATGCCAGGACACGATTTTGGGCGAATGCGCTTCTTTAACAAACAGCATCGCATTCCAGACCATTAAATCTGGGCCAAGCACCTCAGAGGCCGCAGCCAGCAGTTTTTCATGATGAATCAGCGCATCGCAACAGGGCAATAAGCGATCAGTATAGCTATGCAGTAGTGCCAAGCGAACCGGATCATCCGCCAGTTCAGCCTCTGCCGCTTCCAGATCAGCACGAATCGCCTGTGCTGACGTCGTACTCAACACATCCAATGGGAAAACAAAACCGTCGCGGGCGTAGGTTTTACTGATAGTCGTCATGATCTGCCTCCGTCCAACACCGTTAACCAGTGAGCCATTCAGATAAGATAGCAGATTTTTCCACTCCAGCATGCGCTAAAATTACTATCATTTCACTGGCCAATTCTCCGATAAAGCGATGTCAGCCCGCCTCAACTTCAAACCTTACAATAGTGCGATTATCGTGGCTAAAATAAGCTTCCTACTGTTGGATCGTGTTGTTTGTTACTCAGCATTACGGAAGTCCGATCATTGTTGAAGTGGCAGGCCCAATGCTTGTGTGCGCCGAAAATGATCTGCTTCCCGCTCATTATAAGGCTACGCTTCCCGCCATTCCCCACTCGCCAAGCCATCCAACGTCCAGCTCCCAACGCGATACCGAATCAGGCGCAGGGTCGGATAGCCCAGCGCCGCCGTCATCCGCCTGACCTGCCGATTGCGCCCTTCAGTCAGCGTCAGCTCAAGCCAACTATCGGGAATCGTCTGCCGCACCCGAATCGGCGGCTCACGCAGCCACAGCCCTGCTGGTTCGGCGATCAAGCGCGCTTTGGCGGGTAAGGTCATCCCGTCTTTCAACTCAAGCCCTGTGCAGAGCCGCTGGATATCCGCCGCCGTGGGCACGCCCTCGACCTGCACCCAATACGTTTTGCTCATCTTATGTCGGGGGTTGGTAATTTTATGCTGTAGCCTGCCATCATCGGTGAGCACCAACAGCCCCTCGCTGTCCCGATCCAAGCGCCCCGCCGCATATACATCAGGCACAGGCACATAATCCGCCAGCGTCTGTCGCCCCGCGCCGTCCGTAAACTGGCACAGCACATTAAAGGGCTTATTCAGCAGAATGATCTTCGCCAAACGCAGCCCCCTTGGCTTGAGTACACCCCGCAATAACACCCGACTCCAGCGCAGTTAACATAATCACACGACCTCACTCATCCGCACTAATCAAGACCGCCTTAAAGCCCTCAGTCGCAAAGGTGTCAAAACCCTCATCCGTACGCCAGATAAAATAGGCCTCAATCCCCTGCTCAAGCGCAAACGCCCGCCCTTTAATTTCGCCCATCGCCATCAGCATCGTCGCATATGCATCCGCCAGCATGGTATTCGCCGCCAGCACTGATACCGATGCGAGACTATGCCGCACTGGCGCACCGCTGCGCGGATCAAAGGTATGGGAATAACGCCGCCCGTTGGTGGTGAAATAATTCCGATAATCGCCGGAGGTTGCCAACCCGCCGCCTTTCAACAACAAACCCTGCTGCACCATCCGATCCAGCGCTACCGGCTTCTCTACCGCAATACGCCAGTCATCACCGCGGGGGCTTTGGCCTTTGCTATGAATTTCGCCACCAATCTCCACCATATAATGAGCCACACCGGCCTCATCCAAATATGCAGCCAGCTGATCAACCCCGTAGCCCTTGGCAATCGAAGACAAATCCACGGACAAACCGACGACCCGCTTGCGCAACGCAGGGGGTTCCGCGCGCACCGCTAACTTCTGATAGCCAACCGTAGCGAGCGCAGCCGCAATATCAGCCGCTACGGGCACCTTTTGCGCATCGGACTGCGCCCCAAAGCCCCATAAATTCACCAGCGGCCCCACCGTCGTATCATACACGCCAGCGCTCAACGCGCTGACAGCCTGGGCCGCCGCCACTACTTCAGCCAGCGCAGGAGAGACCGCAAACCAATCCTCACTTTGCTGGCGATTAAAGTTCGATAACTCTGAATCAGACTGCCAGGTCGACATCTGGTCATTGACACGACTGAGGATGCGTTCAAAATCAGCTTGCACCGGTAGCGCTTTGAGCGTGGCAGCAACTTCTCCCTCAGCCACAACAATCGCACTCCATGTCGTACCCATTGTTTTGCCGCTGAACCTTAAGGGTTCAACCGTCTGCTGGCGGCACGCACTCAGCGTCAGCAACAGCGCTAAGAAAAATGCCAGCACAAGGGCTGGCATTGAAAAAGGCAATGAAATACGCATAAATCTACCGTTCCACTCGTTTAGTCCGATGCAGAAGTTTTATCCCTCCCAGATGGGTTTGTAAAGCGATCATTCAGCTGCTGCACAAATTTATCGGTCGCATCGCGCAATACCGCCAGCCGCTTACGCGCCGTGCGCCCCCAGCCTTTGGGCGCGCGCTGAAAAATACTGCGCAGCAAACCCGTGCTACGGTAAAAGGCAGCCCGGATATTACCGCTTGTTTCAATTGCACTCAGGCTACTCGCCACATAGCGGCGCACCCATCCCCGCACCCAATAATGCAGCACCAGGAACACCAGCAGGCACAATAAACCCGGCAGCAATGCCAGCCCAGACGCCAAGAAGGTCGGCATTGCCTCAGCAGCGATTAACCCTGACCACGGCGGATTAAAGCTCAAACCCGCCCACCAGCCGAGTGACACGCTGAGCACACCCGCCGCCACAACCAGCGCGCTCAACAGGATGCCATCCCAAATCAGCACATCCCGCCGCCAGCGCCGCAGTGCGGCCTGCAAAGCAGGCACAGCCTGCTGCTCAATCTCATTTGTCAGCGCTTCCAGCGCGCCAATCACCCGGTAAGCGCGCTCCGTATTCACCCCCGCCATACGCGCAGTGAGGGCCTGATAGTCCGCCGTACACTTCGCCACATAGCGCGCCCACACCGCTTCATTCTCGACCGGGACCGCCAGCTTAGCGTTAAACAGGTTATAGCAGCTGCCAGTAGTCATACCGCTCTGCACCAGTGCTTTCTGCCACGAAGCCACAATATCTTCTAGATTATCTTCCCGCGCCGAACTATCGATCTGATTAAGGATAAACAGAAATTTGCTGCTGTCATTGCGCCGCTGCGCACCCCGCACCAGATGCTCCAGCGTATCCTGCATCGCGCCCGGCTCTGGATGACGCGCATCGAAAAACACCAGCACCAAGTCAGACAGTTCAATAATGTGATCGGTGATCTTAAGCGTGGATTTACGCTGCTCATCCGCATCAAAACCGGGCGAATCAATCAAAATCCGACCGCGCAGCTTTTCGCTCGGCGCGACTTTCATCTGGAGATAGCTGTCAATTTTCGCGCCTTCACCCGCACTAACCCGCTCGATTTCTTCACTGATCTGGTAAAACGGAAAGCGCGGGTCGCCGTCTAGCGCCAATCCCGGCAGCGTATGCGCAGTGCCATCTGGGCTAAAGGTAAGCACCGTGAATTTATCATCGACGGCCTGATTGCCGGTGTGCTGTAACTCCAGATCGAGGAAGGTATTGATAAAACTGGATTTACCTGCTGAAAACGTCCCCAATACCGAGATCATCGGCCACCAGGAGATTTGGGTAGCATAGGATTCACCAGCCTGCATTAAGCCCATTTTCTGCGCTACCTTATCCAAGTCACGGTAACGCGCCACCACCTCCACCAGCACAGGGTTTTCCTGTTTTAGGTGGGCCTGTAATCGCTTGAGCCGCTGCTCTATCCTTTTTGCGGGTGTCATCTTTAGATCCTTTCATACCCTAAATGCAAACGGGCAGGTAAAGTACCTGCCCGTTTCATTAGGATGTTGCATGCCTTATAAGCGCCTTAGCGCGTGAATAGTGTTGCTTATTCCAGCCAGGGGGCCAACGCCTCACCCAGAGAGGGATCAACAATATCAGCATAAGCCTTCATATTGCGCAGTTCGACCATTCTATTCTGTTCACGCAGCCAAGGTGCAATTTCAGCGTATAAATTAATGGCTTCTACGCTTTTACCCTGTTTCCAGAAAACGTTGGCCAGTTCGCCTTTGTATGCCGGGCTACTATCACGCGCTAATAAGTCCTGATAGAACGCTTCAGCACGGACGAAATCATCACTCCAGAACGCTTCACGCGCCGCCCGCAGCAATTCCTCATCACTACTTTCCGCCTCATCCGCTGCGTCAGCGTCTGCCGCTTGAGTAGTCGTCTCTTCAGCAGCCGCGTCCGTCTCAGGCGCCGCCGAGTCCGCTGCCACCTGCTGAGCATCACCATCAGCACTGCTGGTCGCTGTAGCGGTGGACTCTGCATCCGCATCGGTCGCTGCCGCTGTTTCAGTCGGCGCGGCGTCAGTCTCAGCTGAAGTAGACTCCGCCTCAGCGTCACTCGCTGCGCTGTCCTGCGCTGCACTTTCGGCTGTGGTTGCCTCGGTAGAATCAGCGTCGGCTGCTTCAGAAGCATTGTCTTGCGTTGCGCCTTCAGCTGCTGCTGTTTCAGTTGTCTCGGCATCGGCATCCGTAGCGGCTGCTTTATCAGCTGTTTCTGCGACAGCCTGCGTTGTCTCAGCATCAGTATCGTTAGCAGCAACAGCGCCCGCGACGCTAGCCGTAACGGCACCCGCTGCCGCCACCACTTTAGCCGCAGTATCAGTTGCACCGTCTGCTGCCGCACTCGCCGTTTCCTGCACGCCTTCGGCTACGGCACTGCCGGTATCCACCAGCTTTTGTACCGCCGTAGCGCCCGCATCCGTCACGGCCTGCGCCGTTTCTTCAACCTTTTCAGCCGCAGCCGCGACTGTTGAGTCCGCAGCCTCTTCAACCTGCGCCACGGACTCAGTCACTGCGGCTGCGCTCTCAACTTGCTGCTCCGCGCCGTGATCACCCGCAAAACGGTAATTCAGTAAAATCGCCAGTATCGCCAAGACCCAGGCAAAAATAATAGGGTGAGTAAATAACCAACGTACAATATGCATAATCTCTTAATCCTTTCCAACCCCGGAGGTATCTAAATTATTGAAACTCAGTGTGTGGCAACAGCGTAGGGCAACGGCATGCGCGCTTCATTGCGTCAGTAAAACGCCGCACCCGCTGCGGTTCTCAGGAGTCGCTGTCTGTTTTCTGTGCTTCCTGTTCAGCAGGCTCATCGCCTGCGGTGGCTTCTGCCGCGTCATCAGACGGTGGCGCAGACGGCGCCATTGGCATCTGTGGCATCATGTAGCCACCCTGCTGCATCATCATCTGTTGCTGCATTTGCAGCTGGAACTGCGCTTTCTGTTCCGGCGACATCTTCGGCATCATCATCGGCACGACGTAAATATATTGGACCTGTGGACGATAGTACTGCGGATGAGCATACATCATGGGCACAGATTTAGGCGCGGACGCAGACGCTGCCGCAGGTGGCACAGATTCAGCGGCTGCAACAGCAGGCATTTCAGCCGCACCCCCGACAATATAAGGGCCGGGTGGTGGCGGTGGTAAATCATCTGCCTGCAAAGCCGCCGCTGCCGACAGGGCCGCCGCAGCAACCGTCAGGGCTAACAGGTGTTGTTTAAAAATCATCATTCATGGACTCCTTAGCTATTCTCAATGTCCTTGCTTTAATTACCCCGGCTGTGCATAGATCTGATCCAGGCTGATGAGCGCTTGGTCGATCTTTCCGGCTATTGCGTTCGATTCACTTGTACGCCAAACAACCCTTATGCGTAGATTTTTAAGTCATTTTAGCGAGCATAGAATGAATCTGCCACACCTAAGTGGCGCAGCAAAAGTTTTAGGCAGTGTACGCAGTATAAGTTACAGCATTCGGGGGGGCTTTAGCTACCCCATTATTTTTTTCAGCGCGAGCACAAGGCGCAGTTAAGAGGCCGGGACATAGCCTTTGAGCATAATAACGGGATCATCTTCACTGCTGTCATCCGCCCGAAAGACGGTTACCCTGACCTCAAACAGCGTATCAGAGGACGAATTTGACACCTCACGCAGCCAGCGCCACTTCACCTTCCCCATCGCTGCTTCACCGCTATCCGCACCGGGGGATGCAATCGCACCTTGTGCAATATCCATCTTATAGCGTTCAATCTGGTTCAGTGCCACCCAACGTGCAAAGGTCGATTCCTTTAAGCTCCTCATATTACGCACTGAATTGCCGGTGACTTCGCTGGCGATACCAATCACCATGGCCACCAGAAAAAGCGCCAGTAAGACTTCAACTAGGCTAAAACCGGCACGCTGACGCCGCGTGGGTACTCGTCCGCAACGCCAACCCGCGCTGTTATTTCCACACGCCCATAGCGGTCTTGTCATCGCTGCTTACTCATACTGGGTTAGCTTCCTGTGCTATCGCGTCGTTTGCTGTTTCCTTTATCACGCGCCCGAGCACATCAAACTTCAGCTCATCCCGATATCCTTCCCGCACATTTTCCAACTGATAAGTGAACGGCGTCACCTCGCCCGTCGGCAGTGAAATAACCTGTGGTTCAAGCAGCAGTGTGTCGTCCACACCCTCACCCGCATCATCGTCCACGAAGGCAGCGCCTAAAGCCACGGCTGACCCACCCACTGATAGGTTGACAGTCATAGGCTCAATAAATTTACGCGGTTTAAGGAAAGTATCTTTTTTGATTAGCTGCCAGCGTTCGGTGTCTGCATCCAACCGTAGGAAGGCATAACCCTCACGGTGAAACGCCAGTGCCAGCACATCAGAACGTATGATGGCTTCATTACTCAACAGCTGCACATCCAGGCGCAAGCGCTCCAGCGCCTTTTCCCCAACCCCAGCCCCGAGATTGCCAAACGACAGCGCCGCGATGGAAGTCACCACCCCAATGACAACCATAACAATCATCAGCTCAAGCAGTGAGTAACCGGCTTGCCGCCCGCGCTGACACGATGATGGTAACTGCGCGCGCGACACGTTTATTCAAGCATCCAGTTACCAATATCGTCGTCGCTTTCGCGGCCATCTGGCCCCAGACTATACACATCGAACTCACCGTTGTTACCGGGATACAGATACCGATACGGATTATCCCAGGGATCAAGCGGTGGTTTTTTACTCTTGAGGTAACCACCTTTGGGCCAGCGTTTTGCCTCCGCAGGCTTCTCAACCAGTGCTTTCAGGCCAGAATCACTGCTGGGGTAACGCGCGTTATGCATGGAATACATGTCCAGCGCGGTACTGATCGTACGAATTTCCTGCTGTGCCGCTGAAATACGTGCCTGATTGGGCGTATCCTGTAGATTGACAACCGCCACGCCCATCAGAACACCGATAATCACAATGACAATCAGCAGCTCCATCAGGCTAAAACCCTGTACACGGTTTATCTGGCCATGGCGGATAACCCCACTGTTTATCCGTTGCCAGCCATTACTAAGCTGCCTGCTTGCAGAAGCATTTTTTCTGTGTTTGTTACTGTAGAAGTCGCAGACTTCTATACTTGCAGAAGCATTTTTTCTGTGTTTGTTACTGTATAATTTCATAAAAAATTACCGTCCGGTCTCTCAGACATAAAACTGGATTTATATCATGGCATAATGACCTAAACTTGCAAACCTACCCATAATGAACAAACCCATACTCATCACTCGCCCCGTCCTGCTGTTTGCCCTGGCTTTTAGCCTGTTGATTATCGGCCTACAAGCGCTGCAACCCAGCCTACTCTATCAACGCGAGGCAATACTGGCGGGGGAAGCGTGGCGTTTGTGGTCGGGCAATCTGATCCACACCAATCTGTATCATATGCTGCTCAACCTGGCGGGATTCTGGATTTTTCTGCTGCTGTGTGGCGCAGTGTTGCCGTTAAAACTTCTCATTTCCTCCATTTTTTTTGCCGCCACGTTGATCGGCTGCGCGCTGTTAATCCTGCACCCTGAGATTGAATGGTATGCCGGCTTATCTGGCGTGCTCTACGCTTTGTTTGTAGTGGGCGCAGCCTGTTTGGCGATGGCAGGAGAAATGCTTATTTTTTGCGCATTTTTGACTTTGATTATTCTGAAGCTGGGTTCCAGCTGGCTGGGTGATGCTGATGCCATGACACAACAGATGATTGCCGCCAGAATTATAGAGGAGGCTCATCTTTATGGCGTGCTTGCCGGTGTGCTCATCGTGGCCTTTTGGCTGCCTTACACCCTATGGCACCGGCAAAAACAGCGCAACAGCGCCCAAGTCTGATGGCAGCCGCCCTATTCCAGTCCATGAGCACATGGCGCTTACCCAGCCATTGTTCGCTGTGTGATGTTATACTGACTGAGGCCGAATTACCGGTCTGTGTGCAGTGCTTCACGGCACTGCCTTGGTGCAACTCAAGCAGTCCCACTAATGTCAGCAGCGCGTTCTATTATGCCGCGCCCGTCCGTGAATACATTCTGGCCGGAAAAAGCGGCGGGCAAATGGACAAGCTACAGCTACTCGGGAGCCTCATGGCGCTGCGCTTCAGCCAGCAAATCGCAGCGGCGAAACAAACGATGCCCGATGCGATTATTCCGGTACCGCTGCATAAGCACCGCCTGCGCCAGCGCGGCTTTAACCAATCGATTGAATTGATCCGTCCATTTGCACGCCAACATAACATCCCCATACTCCGGCATGCGGTGTACCGCAACCGCCATACCCCCCAACAAAAAGGACTCAGCGCCAGCCGCCGCAAGACTAATATAGCAGAGGCATTTTCCATGCGTCAGCCACTGCGCTATCAACATATTGCGATCTTCGACGATGTGATCACGACCGGTGCAACCTGTCAGGCATTACAGGCCCTGTTATTACAAAACGGCATTAAAACCGTTGAAATCTGGTGCTGTGCAACAACAAACAATGACCTCAGCACGTAATTCCCCTAAAATCTTCAGTAAAATATCAAATAGGGACATCACATGATCCGTAGCATGACCGCTTTCTCCCATCAGGAGTCCGTTACCGAGAACGGTAAACTCAACTGGGAAATACGCACCGTCAACCATCGTTATCTCGACGTGAGTATTCGCCTACCAGAAGAATTTCGCGCCCAGGAAAACACCTACCGCCAGTTAATTCAAAGCAGGCTCCAGCGCGGTAAGTTAGAAGCATCGCTGCGTTATACGGCTGGCAGCGGGGAAGCAACTGCTATCGTTATCAATGAGCCACTGGCCCGTGCGCTAATTATCGCCTGCCGCCAAATTGAAACCATCACAGATTCACCAGATCCCTTGAAAGCGGTCGATATTTTGCGCTGGCCCGGTGTCACCCAAGACACCCCACCCGACCTTGATTCACTGGCGACGCAGGCCCTGGAATTATTAAACCTGACGCTGAACGACCTCATTGCCACCCGCGAGCGAGAAGGTAAACGCCTCGCAGAGTTCATTGACCAACGCTGCGACCAAATTGCTGAAATCACCGTGCGCATCCGTAAACGCCGCCCAGAAATCATCCGAGGCATCCGCGATAAAATCAACCAACGGATCGAAGACCTCGACATCACCCCCGATAATAATCGGCTGGAACAAGAACTGGTCATGTTGGCACAGCGACTGGATGTCGATGAAGAGCTGGATCGACTCATGGCCCACCTGGATGAAATTACTAATGTCTTGGAACGGAATGAACCCATTGGCCGCCGCCTCGACTTCCTTATGCAGGAGCTGAATCGAGAAGCTAATACGCTGGCGTCCAAATCCAATGATGCAGAAACGACACAGGCGGCGGTTGATTTAAAGGTCTTGATTGAGCAGATGCGTGAGCAGATTCAGAATATTGAATAATTATATTGGCGCGCGCTACTCATACAGTCGGTAAAAAACTCCGCATCGAATTTACTGAATAAACAATACAAACAACACAGGCAGGGGCTCCCCACCCCCTGCCAAAGCACAGAAAAACGTTATAAGCCCCAAATAATGCTATAGTTTTCTTATGCCTGACCCAATACGCAGAACCACGACCCACCGTATTTTCATCACCGGCGGCGCTAGCGGCCTAGGAAAAGCACTCGCCCATCAATACGCCCAAAACGGCTATAAGGTCTGCATCGGCGACATTAACCACTCGCGCGGCCAACAAACCCTCGCCGAACTCAAAACCCACGGCAACGACGCCTGTTACCTACCCTGTGATGTCGCCCACAGCGCCGACCTCGAACGAATAAAAGCCACCTTAACTAAACGCTGGGGCGGCGTTGACATCGTCGTCAATAACGCGGGCGTGGGCGGCACCGCTGGGCCAGTGGAGGCGGTGACACTAGCCGACTGGGACTGGGTGCTAAATGTAAACCTCAAAGGCGTGGTGCGCGGCATCAAAGCCTTTGTTCCGCTGTTCAAACAGCAAAAATCCGGCCACTTCATCAATATCGCTTCCGCCGCGGGACTGTTCAATCCTGCCCACATGAGCAGCTACAACGCCGCTAAAGCAGGCGTGATCTCACTCTCAGAAAGCATGCTGCATGAACTCACACCCCATAATATTGGCACCACCGTCGTTTGCCCCACGTTTTTTACCACCAACCTGCTGGAAAACATGAAATCCACCGTTGCTGGCGTACATGCCAACGTCACGCGCCTGATGCAGCGCTCCGACCTCAGCGCAGCAGACATTGCTCACACTATCTTTAACGCTGTTCTTAACGAGCAATTCATGGTGTTACCGCATAAAATGGTGCAGGAGCAATGGCAGTATAAACGTGTTAAACCACAGGAGTTCACCCAAATGATGCAGGCTAAAGGTTTACAGCTGACACGGCAGAGCAGAAAAAATTAGTGGCCGCCGTCTACCTAATCCGCCACGGCCAAGCCTCGTTTGACCAGGACGACTACGATCACCTGTCCGCAGTCGGTTTCAAGCAGGCTGAGATACTGGGCAACTACTGGCGCACCCTGCCGCATCCCAACCCGGATAAAATCTATCGCGGTGCGCTGCTACGCCATCAACAGACCATGGATAGCTTTCTCACGGCCTACGAACCCACAAACGCCGTCACCCCCATCATCGAACCCGGTTTTAACGAATTTGACCACGTCGGCGTGCTTAAAGGGCATATTAAGGACTGGTCTAAGCTCGGCACGCTCGCTGAGTTTGAACAGGCCTTTGTCACTGCCTTTCAGCGCTGGCAGTCCGGGACGCATGATGCAGACTATGCCGAAAGCTGGCCGCAGTTTAAACAGCGCTGCATCACAGCCTTCACCCATCTCATGGCACAGGCCGACGGGGCAAAAACCCTGTTAGTTTTCACTTCCGGCGGTACGATTTCAGTTATCCTGCAATATATACTGGCTTTATCCGATCAGCATACCCTGCGCTTGAATCAGCAGATCCGTAATGCCAGCGTGACCAGCCTCCTGTTTAGCGGCGCACGGCTAAGCGTGGATTACCTGAATAATTTTAGTCACCTGGAACAGGCCGGGGCTGAGTGGGTAACTTATCGTTAAGGAGTCACAATGACGACAACACTATTCGACCTCAGCGGCAAAATCGCCTTGGTCACCGGAGCCAGTCGTGGCATCGGCGCAGCAATCGCCAAACTGCTGGCGCAACACGGCGCGCACGTCATCGTCTCCAGCCGTAAAATTGATGGCTGTCAGGCCATCGTCGACCAGATTAACACCGCAGGCGGCAGCGCGCAGGCCATAGCCTGTCACGTCGGCAACATCGCTCAAATCAACGCCACATTCAGCACCCTAAGCGCTGAACACGGCAGGCTAGATATACTCATCAATAACGCCGCCGCCAACCCCTACTTCGGCCATATTCTCGATACCCCACTCAGCGCCTACGAAAAAACCGTCGATGTGAATCTGCGGGGCTATTTCTATATGTCAGTCGCCGCCGGTCAGCTGATGAAAGCAAACGGCGGCGGCGCGATAGTGAACGTCGCCTCTATCAACGGCGTAGTTCCCGGCGATCAGCAGGGCGTCTACTCCATCACCAAGGCCGGGGTCATTTCCATGACGAAAGCCTTCGCCCGCGAATGTGCCGAGCTGAATATCCGGGTGAATGCCATACTGCCCGGCTTCACCGATACCCGCTTTGCCTCCGCGCTGGTACAGAATGAGGCGATTCGCACGAAAGTGTTGCAGCATGTACCGATGAACCGAGTGGCCGAACCCGATGAAATGGCAGGCACGGTGCTGTATCTGGTGAGTGATGCTGCGACGTATACCACCGGAACCTGCATCAATGTGGATGGCGGCTATCTGGTCGCCTAGGGAGAACACGCATGGATTTTGAATACAGCGCTCAGGTTAAAGCCTTATTAACCCAGCTCAACGCCTTCATGGATACGCATGTCTATCCCAATGAGCAGCGCATGCAAGCGCATCACCGCCACGACAATCCTCAGCGCTGGTCAACGCCAGAATGGCTCCAGGACTTACAGGCCAAGGCCCAAGCAGAGGGCCTGTGGAATTTATTCCTGCCGCCGGTTTATGGCGCTTATTCGCCAGGCCTGACGAATCTGGAATACGCGCCGCTGGCTGAAGTCATGGGGCGCGTCACCTGGGCACCGGAGGTGTTTAACTGTAACGCGCCCGACACGGGTAATATGGAAGTGCTGGCGAAATATGGCTCTGACTGGCAGCGCACGCAGTGGCTAGAGCCGCTGCTAGCCGGGAAAATACGGTCGGCGTTTGCGATGACGGAGCCTGATGTCGCCTCCAGTGATGCGACGAATATCGCCACCCGCATTGAGCGTGATGCCGATGATTATGTCATCAACGGCCACAAATTTTATATCAGCGGTGCCTGTCGTCAGCAGTGTGAAATCCTCATTGTGATGGGTAAGACCGACCCCGATCACAGCAACCGCTACCAACAGCAATCAATGATTCTAGTGCCCATGAACACGCCGGGGGTGCGCGTTATTCGCCCGATGCAGGTATTAGGCTTTGACGATGCGCCGGAAGGCCACGCTGAAATTGTGTTTGAGAATGTGCGTGTACCGCTGGAACATATGATCTTGGGAGAAGGTCGCGGTTTTGAAATCGCCCAGGGGCGGCTTGGCCCCGGTCGTATCCACCACTGCATGCGCTCAGTCGGTGCCGCCCAGCGCGCGCTGGAAATGATGTGCCAGCGAGCCAATCAGCGTACGGCCTTCGGACGCCCGCTGATTAAGCAGCAGTCCGTGCGCGAGGACATCGCTAAATCCGCCTGTGAAATCGAACAGGCCCGACTGCTCACGCTCATGGCGGCCCAGCGGATGGATGTCGCGGGTAATAAGCACGCCAAAGAGCTGATTGCGATGATCAAGATTGTCGCGCCGAATATGGCCCTAGACGTGCTAGATCGGGCCATACAGCTACACGGCGCCGTCGGGCTGAGTCAGGATACCTTCCTCGCATCAATGTTCGCCTGGCAGCGAGCACTACGCTTTGCCGATGGCCCAGATGCGGTGCACATGATGCAGCTCGGGCGGAATCTGGCGGGACGGTATGCATAAATGTCAGCCATAGACACGCTGGATACCGCCGCGCTCACGCCTTATCTGGAAACCCATGTCAGCGGTTTCCAAGGCCCCATCAGCGCCCAAAAATTCACGGGCGGCCAGTCCAACCCCACGTTCAAAATCACCACACCCTCCGGCGCTTATGTCCTGCGCCGCCAGCCGCCGGGCGAACTGCTAAAATCCGCGCATGCCGTAGACCGCGAATACCGCGTGCTCGCCGCGCTGCAAACCAGCGCCGTCCCGGTGGCGCAGGTTTATCACCTGTGCACAGACCGCGCCGTACTTGGCTCCCTATTTTATCTGATGGAGTATTGTGCTGGCCCGGTGCACTGGAATCCGGCCTTACCCGCCATTAGCGACAATGCCCACCGCAGCGCACTGTATGACAGCATGAATCAAACGCTGGCCGCGATTCACAGCGTCGATCTCGTCGCCGTGGGTCTGAGTGATTACGGTCGGCCCGGCAATTATTTCGAGCGCCAGTACGCCCGCTGGTCAAGCCAATATACCAGCGGCGGCACCACGCCCAACCCCTGCATGGCGCAGCTGATTATGTGGCTGGGCGAGCACATGCCCGCCGATGATGGCCGCGTCGCTTTGGTACACGGCGACTTCCGGCTGGATAATCTCATCTTTCACCCCGAGCAGCCGACTGTTCGCGCCGTGCTGGACTGGGAGTTATCCACCCTCGGCCACCCGTTTGCCGACCTGGCCTATCAGTGCATGCACCTACGCATGCCACAGGGCTTGGGGACGCTGGATGGCTTACAGGGGATTGCGCGCGCCAACCTAGGTATTCCAACCGAACAGGCTTATATCAAGGCCTACTGCCAGCGCATGGGGCTGGCCGCCATCACACACTGGGAATTTTATCTGGCGTTCAGCTTTTTCCGCCTCGCGGCGATTGCTCAAGGCGTGGCGCAGCGCGCCGCACAGGGCAACGCCTCCAACCCGCAGGCCGCTAAGATGGCGAAGTACGTTGAGCCGCTGGCACAGATGGCGCTGCGCATTATTACAGACGGAGCCTGAAGCGCGTGGCGGATGACTTCATCGCCGTTATCGGCGGGGCCAATATGGATTTAACCGGCATTGCCACCGCGCGCACCGTGGATGCGGATTCCAACCCCGGCAAGGTCACACTATCGCCCGGCGGGGTCGCACGTAATATCGCAGAAAATCTGGCTCATCTTGGCAGCCGCTGTGAGCTGATCGCCCCCTTAGGCGATGACCTCTGGGGGCAGCAGCTGATCACGCAAGGCAGCGCACTGGGTATTGGTATGACGCACTGTTTGATTGCCGCCGGACAGCGCACCTCCACCTATCTGTCCCTACACGATCAGCACGGTGAATTAAGCAACGCGCTTAACGACATGGCGATTATTGAGCGCTTAACGCCAGCGGTATTACAGCAACGCCTCCCGGTATTGCAGCAGGCGGCCTGTTGGGTTTTAGATGCGAACTTAAGCACTGCCGCACTGGCGTTTTTATTTGCGCAGGCCGCAGGCAAGCCGATTTGGGTTGACCCCGTGTCCGTGGTTAAAGCCCAAAAACTGTTGCCCCATCTCCAGCAAATCAGCGGCATGACCCCGAATTTACAGGAGGCGGCTGTGCTGGCCCAGCAAACCGCCCATGAAATGAATAATCCAGCGCAGCCAGATTATAAAACGGATACGACCGCAGGCAGACCAGGCCAACATCACGTCCACGAGGCCCCCGCCCTGGCGACACGGTTGCACCAGCGCGGCATCAGCAACCTCATGATCACGCTGGGCGAACAGGGCGCTTACCTCAGCACCCAGGGCGACACGCATGAGCAGAACAAAGACGGCGCAGCAAACGCTGTTTGGCTACCCGCACACGCGACCCACATCAAGAACGTCACGGGCTGTGGAGATGCAGCCAGCGCTGCCCTAATCCATGCAAATAATCGTGGCATGGACTGGCACAGCAGCGGTAAACTCGCCATGGCCGCAGCGGCACTGACCGCCACCTGCGAACAAACAAATACTCCCTTACTGCAAACACTGGCGAATCCGACATGAGTAACAGCGCACCTTACCTCGATATTCAACCCGCCGTCGCCGCTGCCTTAGCCCAACAGCAGGCCGTCGTTGCGCTGGAATCGACCATTATCTCGCACGGCATGCCCTATCCACAGAATGTGGAAACCGCATTACAGGTTGAGCAAGCCGTTACAGCGCGCGGCGCAGTGCCCGCGACCATGGCAATTATGGACGGCAAACTGAAGATTGGCTTAAACGCAGCTGAGATTGAGCGCTTGGGGCAGGCTGGGCACGCCGTGATTAAATGCAGTCGGCGTGATATTCCGTTTGTGCTCAATAGCGGACAGCTCGGTGCTACCACCGTCGCCGCCACCATGATTCTCGCCGCGCAGGCCGGTATCAGCCTCTTTGCCACCGGCGGGCTGGGCGGTGTGCATCGCGGTGCCGCCACCAGCTTTGACGTGTCAGCGGATTTACAAGAATTGGCGCATACTAATGTCGCCGTCGTCTGCGCTGGCGCAAAGTCGATTCTAGATATTGGCCTGACGCGGGAATACCTGGAAACGCACGGCGTACCGGTGGTCGGCTACCAGTGTGCGGCCCTACCCGCGTTTTATGTGCGCGACAGCGGCTATCAGGTGGACTATCAGCTGGACTCTGCGGCAGACATCGCCGCTCTCTTAAAAACCAAGTGGGATTTAGCGCTCAACGGCGGTGTCATCATTGGCAACCCCGTGCCGGAGCAATACGCCATGCCGAACACAGTCATTGACGCTGCGATTACACAGGCACTGGCAGAGCTGGACGCACAGGGTATTGGCGGTAAGGAATCAACGCCGTTTTTGCTGAAGCGGGTAGCAGAGATTACCGGCGGCGATTCGCTGGCGACTAATATTCAGTTGGTGCTGAATAATGCGCGAGTCGCGGCAGACATTGCGGTGGCACTCGCCCACTAGCGCGGGCGAAAACCAAAGCTAAGGCAGGCTACATGCATACCGAATCGCCTGCGCCTGCCTTGCGGGATAAAGACTCAAGGCTCGCGGTGTATAGCAACGTGCACTATGCCACTCTCGGCATTGCACTAAGCTTCTCGACCACCCGATCCCCGAACGCCACGGTATCAATCATCTTTACCCCGGCACCCGGCTTGGACAAATCAGCGGTCGAATAACCCTCATTAAACACACCCTGCATCGCCTCCCAAATATTGCGCGCTTCAGCATACATCCCAAAGCTGTATTCCAGCATCATCGCCACCGACCCAATCATCGAATAGGGATTCGCGATGTTTTTGCCTGCAATATCCGGTGCCGAACCGTGCGAGGGTTCGTAATACGCTTTGTCCGGCCCCAAGCAGGCTGAAGGCATCAGGCCGAGTGAACCCAGAATACCGCCGCCCTGGTCACTCAGAATATCGCCAAACATATTCTCCATCACCATGACATCAAACTGGCCGGGATTGAGGCACAGGTGTGTCGCCGCCGCATCCACCAGCATATGAATGACTTCAACCTCAGGGTATTCGGGCGCGACCTCATCCACGATTTCGTTCCACAGCACGCTGGATTTCAGTACGTTGCTTTTATGGATATTATGCAGGCGCTTAGCGCGCCGATCCGCCAGCTTAAACGCCTCATGCAGAATTTGGCGAATCTGATTTTCGTCGTATTCCAACGACTCATTCACATAGCGCAGACCAGCGTCATTCACGCCCATCTCCTTCGCCCCGAAATACAGCCCGCCCACCAGCTCACGCACCATAATAATATCGATGCCCTCACCAATAATTTCGGGCTTGAGCGGTGAGAAATGCGCCAGCCCTTTCGGCAGTGACACCGGCCGGATATTGGCATAGGTGTTATAGCGCCGCCGCATCGGCAATAAGGCACCGCGTTCTGGCTGTAAATCCACCGGAATACCTTTTGACGCCTCATGACTGAGGCCAATGGGACCTTTCAGAATCGCATCGGCTGCATCACAAATTGCCTTCGACGCATCGGGGTAAGGATGGCCGTGCTCAAAATAAGCCGACGCCCCAAACGGTGCGGGCATCAGTTCAAACTGCACGTCGTTCCGTGCCTCCACCAGCTTGAGAATTTTAATCGCTTCAGCGGTAATTTCCGGGCCAATACCGTCACCGGCGAGAATGGCAATCTTGTAACTGCTCATGAGGATTCCTGTCGTTGTCTGTTCGGAGCGATCTGCACAAGCCGGGCGCAGACCATATAATTAAGAGTGGGCGATTCTACCGTAACACAACGGTTTTTGCAGGCCCTACTGGGCAGCGGCAGTTTTTGCAGGTGCCTCAGCATTTGCATTGGGTACGAATAGCTGCTGCCCGCTAATTTTAAAATCACCAATCAGCTGCTGCCCCTGTGCTGAGGTCAGCCAGTCGATTAGCGTCTGCGCGCCCTGGCGATTAACATCCGGGTACTTGGTAGCGCTCACCGCAATAATGCCATACGGATTAAACAGCGGTGGATCGCCTTCCAGCACCACTTGCAGGCGCGACTTATCTCGATACGCCAGCCAAGTCCCCCGGTCCGTCATCGTGTAGGCATCGAGCTGACCGGCAATCTGGAGGGCCTTACCCATGCCCTGCCCGACTTCGCGGTACCAGCTACCCTCCGGCTGAATTGCTGCGCTGGCCCACAGCTGTCGCTCTTTTTTGTGGGTGCCGGAATCATCGCCACGCGAGACAAAAACAGCCTGCGCCTGCGCAATTTTTTTCAGGGCCAGCTCGGTATCTGCCATGCCACGAATCCCTGCGGGATCGTCTTCTGGGCCAACTAAAATAAAATCGTTATACATCACCGCGTGACGTTCAGGGCCATGCCCAGCAGCCACAAACGCCTCTTCTGCGCTGCGGGCATGCACCAGAATCACATCAACATCACCGGACTCGCCCATTTTCAGCGCTTTCCCGGTGCCAACCGCAATCACATGCACCCGATAACCAGTCGCCGCTTCAAACACGGGCAGGATGACCTTCAGCAGGCCAGAGTTATCTGTGCTGGTCGTTGTTGCCAGACGTAATATTGGTGTATCCGGCTGAGGCAGCGCTGCCGCTGCGTATAGGGGCAGCACTGCTGCGAGCGCCAGCACCAGGACAGCCAACAGATTCTTCCAATTCATTCTCTTGTTCACAACCGTTGTCCTTCACACAACTCGTAGCGTTAAGATCAGGGTTAGCTGTCCAGGCCGCTAGCCGAGTGGCTGGGCGTACGACCTAAGCCCAACCAAACAGGCTAAGGAGTAAGCCCATGCCATCGTTTGGCGTCTCGCCGTCCTGATAAAGCCTTACTCATCATCATAAGCACCGCGTCATAAACACGCTGTTCGGATCGAGCACATAATCCGCAAATGGTGCACACTCCTCAAAACCAAAGGCGGCATACAGGGCGCGCGCCGGACGAAAACCACGCATTGAGCCGGTCTCCAGGCTCAAACGCTGATAGCCGCGTTCAGCCGCAACGGCCAGTATGTGCTGTAACAGCTGGCGCGCCACTCCCTGGCGTAGAAAAGGCTGGGCCGTGCGCATGGATTTAATCTCAGCATGCTGCGCACTCAGTGCTTTTAAAGCTCCACAGCCCGCCAGCTTATCATCCTGCCACAGCGTCCAGAAAGTCACCTCCGGGGCACGCAAACCGGCCAAGTCTAAGGCATGTGTACTTTCTGGCGGCGATTGTGCGGACATATCATCCAAATGCTCCGCTAATAGCGCTTTAATTTCTGGCCCGCGTAAATCATCAATAATAATCTTCATCATACTACTCAATACTCGCTAACCCGCAGCGTGCCGAGTCGAACCACAGGCTTATTTGGCCCGGTGCCTTATTGAGGATGTGGGCACTGCACGCGCGTTTTAAGCTGTCCGCTCGGCCACCGTCAAATGCTTCATAGTATAGATCGGGGTGTCAATCATCCGGCGGCCGTCGCTATGCTCCAGGTAGAGGTTGGCCTGTTTGGCTACCACTGCACCAGCCTCGTTCTGCTCAATATCAATCAGCTCAAACTGGATCCGCTTTGGATCTTCAAAAATCATGCCGGAGAATTTTTTTGCACTCATCACCTTAAACACCGGATCGAGCAGTCCAAAATGCGTCCGCGCCACCGCTTTCAGCAGGGCGATCATGCCGTGGGTACCAAAGTTCCCCGGCACCACCGGGTCGGCCTTAAAGTGATAGCGCAGCGGCCATAAGTCGGGGGTGATCACCTGCGTTGTGTTAACCGTGCTGATACCCGTACCCGCTGCTGCGCTCAGCTGCTGTGTACCGCTGTCGTAAATAGGGATACGCAGCCCGCTTTCCAAAGTGGACGGTGCGGCCACACCGTGACGCCCACCGTATTTATCGCGTAAGGCATCGACTTCAGCGGGCAGTAAAATCCCCACGATGACTTTTTTCGTTTCCAGCATAAGCTGACCATCCTGATCCAAAATCCGCGCATCAAAAATCGCCGTCCCGGTACCGGTAGTTTTATTAGTGACCCATTTCTTTTTTTCCAGCCGATAATACAGGGTTTTACCCGCGCTATAATCCAGCGAGCGCTCCAGCTGACATACGCCGGACGACAAAGCGCGCCCAATGCCCTCAGCCTTGCGTGCGCCCCAAAAACCGACCAGCTGATCCAACTGATCCTGAAACAGCATTTCCAGCGCTTCATCCGCAGCATACGGCCAATCCGCTGGATTAGCTGGAAAGGTAAATGAGGCTTCAATCACCGCATCATCAATGCGCTCAATCTGGTCGATGCATAAAATAGGCTTGCGCGGCAGCTTAGCCAGCGTTGCATTACCCAAGCGACCCTCAGCATGCAGCTCTAATAAACGCCCGTTGAGGCAGGTCAGATTTTTCCAGTCAAGTTGCATCAGGGCCTGATCATCCAGGCTGTTCAGCCGCTCAATGCTGTCATCAGTTAACATTCTGTTATTCACCGTCACACAAATTAAAAGATTCTACCTGAAAGATAAGAGGCTTGGCGCGTCTGTTAATAGGCCTGCAAAAAATTTATCCTAACTCAACGCCAGGCCAGCTCAAGCCCTACCTTAGTCAGCGCCACAATCGGCAAACTAAGCGTTTCCTGCTGGCTAAACCAACGGCAGCAATCGGTTGAACCGCCCTGTTCAAACACCAACTCACCCGGCTCATGGCGCGCATAATAGATAATGCGAATGCCGTGGCGCTGCCCACCTGTTTCATCCGGCACAACCAAAGAGTCGATACCGGCCACTTCAAGCGGCGTTGCCCTTAAGCCCGTTTCTTCCCGCACTTCCCGCACTACAGCCTGCTCCGGTGATTCGCCAAATTCAATGCCGCCACCCGGCAGCGTCCACTTGCCCTCACTGTGCGGCACGCGCTCTGACAGGCGGCACAATAAAATTTTATCGTCCTGCTTTATAATGCCATAAGCGGCAATACGGGTGGTTTGTACTGCGGTCTGCATCATTATTTTTTTACTCATTATGATTAAACACGGGAAGTATTGAGGTCATAAAGTATAGCGCGAAATGAGACAGCTTATGAGTCTAGCAAGGTGCATTTTGTAGAATCAGTAACATGACTGGCCCTAGCCTCGCATCAAACTGGCTATAACTTATTGTAAAAAATATCAATTAAACTGTCTTGTGTATAAAGGTTGATCAAACCCAGAGGATGGCGTAACCGCAGCGATTTAATGACACGAATAAGCGCAGCTGTGGAACCGCTTTTTCTCTGGCCCTGCCCGATCCAGCAGCAAGACAAATCGTAAGAGGAAGCAACAGAATGGCACCAAGTAACGCTGATCAGATTACCCAGCAGCTGTTTGCAGCAGCAAGTGAATCGCACAACCAGCTAGCGGCGAATATACAGTGGTTGCAAACCGAGATGAGTCCTTATTTTTTGCAGCTAAACCAGGATGAAACGGCCGCCCTGTCTTTACTTGCACTTAACTTACATAATATTGAAGCCTCCGAGCGCATTACGCTGGTGGATCGTAAAGAGCGCCTGATGTTGGCCCAAATTGATGCCAAAGGTTCGAAATATAAAACCTTAAACAAGCTCCCGCTGCGAAATATTTCCTACCTTGAAGTGACCACCTCATTTACGTCCTTACCGCAAAGCAACAAAAGCCTGGAAGTCATGCGTTGTGATTTCAATCTAAGCGTTGATGGAACCCCTGCGCCTGCCGCTACGGCTGAAATTCCCAGTGCCTTGAGCCAAAAAGTTATCACTGGCATGCAAACTTTTGATCCACAGTTTGATCTTACAAAGGTGCCCGGCCTGCTTGAAACGTTATGGCGGAGTAATGACAACTACGTTCGCGTCTCACACACTCCGCGCATCGTCAGATTGCTCCATTTGCTCGATGAAACAGAAAGCAATGGCGGTATCTCGCTGCGCCATGAGGCAACTGAGTATGCTGAATACCGCATTTCATTTGGCGTCACCACTCCTCCACATGCCGGGTTTCTGGCGCAGTTGCTCGAAGTGTTTCAACGCTTAGGGATTGGAGTAAAGCGTTCCTATGCTTTAACGCTTAATACAGGTTTATCACCCTGTTTTTTATCTACTTTTTACGTGGCACCAAGAGATGGAAAGCCCTTCAGTATCGAGAGCCCCTTGTATGCTGTATTAAAACGGGAATTGTACAATACACAAATCCTGTCGACCGGTTCATCGAGCTATAGCCAGCTTGTTGAAACGGGTATGGTCACGGGCAGCAATGCCACACTGATCAATGCTTTTATTGGTTTCTGCCACACCAATTTGGCGCATAGTGACCCAGACACTTATGACCTTGAAAGTATCATTACGGCTTTTCATCACAACCCAGAAATTTATACCCAATTATTAAAACTTTTCTATCTCCGTTTTGATCCTGAAGTGGATTCAGATAACCGGGGCACTGAATACGAACAAGAACTAGAGCACACCTTAAGCGTTGTTGAGTCGTTTAATTCCGGTCGCCGCGCGCTGGATAGTTTCCGCCGGGTAATCTTCAGCTGTGCCGTTGCGTTTATTCGCTTTTGCCTGAAGACCAATTTCTTTATTGCTGAAAAGCATGCGCTGGCGTTTCGCTTAGACCCGAAGTATTTGGAAACGCTGGATGCGCATTTTATTGCCGACTTACCCACTGATCGCCCCTTTCGTATCACCTACTTTTCGGGCCGCCGTGGCTCAGGCTACCACATAGGGTTTTCAGACATCGCCCGTGGTGGCTGGCGGACACTCATCACCCAGAGCCGGGATGACTATACCACCAGTGCCAGCACTATTTTTAAAGAAAATTATGTGTTGGCACACACCCAGCATCTTAAGAACAAGGATATTTATGAAGGCGGTTCCAAGATGGTTGCTATCTTGAACATCGATTCGCGCTCAACTGCCGGACAGCGCCAGCAATACCTCTACAAACTGCAACATGGCTTTATTCATGCCTTCCTTGATTTATTCATCACTGAAAATGGCGTGGCCAAAGACCCGCGGGTTATCGACTACTACCGGCAAGATGAGCCAATTGAGCTTGGGCCTGATGAAAATATGCACAATGTGATGATTGAGGAAATCGCTGGCATTGCGGCGGCAAGAGGCTATGTTCTCGGCTCCGGTGTTATGTCGAGTAAGGAAGTCGGCATCAACCATAAAGACTATGGCGTGACATCATTTGGCGTCGTCCGCTTTGCTGAAGTGACTATGCAAGCAATCGGCATTGATATGCATAGCGATGCTTTCAGCGTAAAATTTACCGGTGGCCCTAATGGTGATGTTGCAGGTAATGCGATGCGCCTGTTGTATGAGCGCTGCCCCAAAGTACAAATCAAACTGATTATTGATGGCACGGGGGCTTTGTTTGACCCCGAAGGCTTAGATAAAGCCGCCATGAAAAAAATTATTCTATCCGCTGATTTGGAGGACTTCGATACCGAGCGCCTGCATGTCGGTGGCTATCTGATTTACCGCCAGCAAACCCGCAAAGAAGGCATGAGCGTACTGTATAGAATGCTCAGCATGCAACAAAGCGGTCTGGTCGAAGAATGGATCTCTACCGATGTATTCTACAAACGCTTTAATAGCTTAGCGTTTACTGTCGAGGCCGATCTTTTCATTCCAGCAGGCGGTCGCCCTGAAACAATTGACCAGAGCAATGTGCAACACTTTTTAAAAAGTGACGGTAAGCCCTCCTCAGCGGTGATTATTGAAGGGGCCAATTCATTCATTACGCCTGATGCGCGGGCCACATTGCAACAGCACGGTGTTGTCATCATGCGCGATGCCTCGGCCAATAAGTGCGGCGTTATTTCTTCATCCTATGAAATTATCGCTAATCTTATGTTTAGCGATGCGGAGTTTCTGGCCTGTAAAGAAGCCTATGTTGCAGATGTGATGGACATCCTTAATCACATGGCAGAACAGGAAGCCAAGGCGATCATGCACAGATACAAGGCGCTGGACGGCGCCGTCACCTACACTGAGCTTTCTGTGCAGATTAGCCAGGAAATCAATCAGCATTATGCGCGTATGTTTGAGTTCTTCCAAGCAAACCCTGAGCGCTGTTCATTGCCAGATCATCAGGCCGCACTCCGTGCTCATATGCCCGCCATGATTCAGAATAAACCAGAACTCCACAGCAGAATTGACCGGCTACCTGCGAAAGTCAAATACGCAATCCTAGCGAGTAAGCTGGCATCAACCATGGTGTATACAAGTGATGATGACAGTCTGTATCAAGATTTAATCAATGCACAATTAAAGCGTATCGTGCATTGATCGCGTTTAAATTTACAGCAGATTTAACCTTAGTTTTATCTGCTGTTTCATACCGCTCCTCCTAAGAACTTGTTAAGCTATAGTCCATATTAAGTCGTTGATAACCCCCAACCCTAGAGGAGACTGCCATGGATTTCGCACGCAACGTAGGCCGCACCGACAAGAATATACGCATCACTGCCGGTATTGTGCTGCTATTAATCGCGCTACTTTTTACCGACAGCGTCCTGCTCACTCTGCTAGGCATCGGTTTACTGGCTACCGGCGTCATTAGTTTTTGCCCGGTGTATAATTTTTTAGGCCGAAGTACCGCCACCCCAGCTGAAACCGTATCTGCCAGCGATGACCTGATGCAACGCGCCAGTGAGAATCTGGGTGACTTCAAAGAAGAGGCCGTCGAAACCGCACAGGAACTCAAAGAAAAAGCCGGTGGCATTGCAGAAGAGCTGAAAGACAAAGCGGATGATCTGAAGGATAAGGCCGAGGACATGGCGGATGACCTGAAGGATAAAGCCGAAGACATGGCCGATGATCTGAAGGATAAGGCCGAAGACATGGCAGACGGCCTGAAGAATAAGGCCGAAGGCATAGCGGATGGCCTAAAGGATAAGGCGGAAGACATGAAGCAAAATGTCGACGCCAAAATCGACGACCACAAGCAAAAATAAGCAGGTACCATGTCAGCCAATCCCGAGCAAGCGGCGCGCCAGCGACGGCGCAGAGACAACAAGCGCAAGGTACCGGACAGCACGGTACCTTCGCCCTGCCTCAGTATCTGTATGATGGATGATGCCTCCACCTATTGTGAAGGCTGCTTTCGAAGTCTGGATGAGATCAGAGACTGGATGATTATGGATCGCACGGAAAAACTGGCCGTATTGGCGCAGCTTGAGCAGCGCCGCGATGATGCGATTGGGATCTAGCAGCGGCGACCTGCCGCGTTGTCCGACAGGCCGCCCGTAACCTAAGCTACCTGATAATCAAACGCCCTGTAAACGCCGCGCCAGTTCAGCAATATGCGCTGGGCCAACCTCACAGCAACCGCCAATAATGCTGGCGCCCTGTGCGACCCAACTATCGGCGAAATCGGCATAGGCCGCCGGATCTAGATCCGTGCGTTTCTCCAGCGCCGCCACCGTTGCATTGGGGTGGGTAAACTCGCTCACGATTTTGGTAAATCCATTAGCATACCCCCCGACCGGGATACCGTGTCCAACCAGCAGCGGCAGTGCCTGACTCAAGGCCTCTGGGATCGAGCAATTCAGCAGGAGCGCCGCTGGTTTAAGCGTCTGCACCAGCGGTAAAATATCAGTAACCGCCTCGCCAGAACGCAGCTTGGTGCCGTCGTCATCCTGCACAGAAATCGCCAACCACACCGGCTTACCCGTTGTTTGTGCACCCAGCACCGCACCTCGGGCCTGATCGACTGAGGCCATAGTTTCACAGATAAACAGGTCAACATATGGCGCATGCAGCGCAGCGATCTCCGCATAGATGGCTGCCGCTTCATCAGCAGGCGGTGCCATATCCGGGCGATACGACCAGCCACATGGCCCCAGCGAACCTGCGACCTGACCTGAACCATACGCATCGCGCGCGGCACAGGCAATTTTGCAGGCCGCTTGATGCAGCGCAGCAAACTGGTCTTCAATACCGTGGCGTGCCAAGCGGTCACGCAAAATCGCATAGGTATTGGTCGTGGCAATCTGCGCCCCCGCCGCGAAATAATCATCGTGCACGCCGCGCACCAGCTCCGGCTTCTCTAACAGGATCTGGGTCGCCCATAAGCCGGTCGGTTGATCACCAGAACGCAGCACCAATTCCTGGCCCATGCCACCGTCGAGTAAAGTGATACTCATAATATATTTAGCTCCATCGTTTATTCAGCTCCATCTATTTAACGCCATCGACTTCGCCCTTAAAACAGAGCGCTGCAATCTTTGTGTAGGCTGCCTGCCGCTACTCAGGCCAGCGCCTGCTCCAGCTGATCTAATACCCGCATACAGGGCAACACCTGATGCACGCTGGAATTCGGCTCGCGACCCGCCCGGATCGCCGCCACAAACTCACGATCCTCCAGCTCAATGCCATTCAGCGACACATCGACCTGGCTCACATCAATCGCATTTTCACGGCCATCGACCAAATCATCGTAGCGCGCAATATAAGTCCCATTGTCGCAAATATAGCGAAAGAAACTGCCGAGCGGGCCATCGTTATTAAATGACAGTGACAGCGTACAAAGCTGGCCGGATTCCGTTTTCAGGCCGATATTCATGTCCATCGCAATACCCAACTCGGGATGCAGCGGCCCTTGTAGCGCCTGAATGTGCGTAATGTTTTCACCGGTTTGGTACATAAATAAGTCCACGGTATGTGCCGCGTGGTGCCAAAGCAAATGATCGGTCCAGCTGCGCGGTTGGCCGAGGGCATTCAGGTTCTTGCGCCGGAAGAAATAAGTCTTCGCATCCATCTGCTGGATTTTCAGCTCACCGGCCTGAATTTTCTGCTTGATATACTGGTGACTAGGATTAAAACGGCGCACATGCCCAGCCATGGCAATCACACCGGTAGCTTCCTGAGTGCGACACAGCGCCTCCGCATCCGCCAGGCTGTCTGCAATCGGAATTTCCACTAACACATGTTTACCGGCGCGCATTACCTGCTGCGCTTGGGTGGCATGCAGCGGGGTGGGCGAGGCAATAATGGCCGCATCGATACCGGGCTGTGCCAGCGCTTCGTCCAAACTCAGCGTCCAGTGTGGAATGCGATACTGCTCGGCGGTGGCTTGAGTCGCCGCCGCATCCCCACCGGCGATACTCGCCACCTCTACCCCCGCAATATTTTGTAGCGCATCCAGGTGCTTATGACCAAACGCGCCCTCACCCACCAGACAGATTTTCATTGTCGCTCCTTTAAAAACACTAGACTTTAGCAGCTGCGCGCATAAAACTGAACCGCCTGTTCCTGTATCGCGGCGCGCTCCTCCGCTGACTTACGCTGTAAATTTTTCAGCATAAACCCCATGCGCGGATGCCCGGCAAAGCGCGCTTCGTGCCGCGCCAAAAAGTCCCAAAACAGCGTCGTAAACGGACAAGCCTCAGCGCCCACGGCCTGCGCCGGTTTAAAGCGACAGTGCCTGCAATAGTTGCTCATCTTATTGATATAATTTCCGCTGGCAATATAAGGCTTCGACGCCATAATGCCACCGTCTGCATACTGACTCATACCCAACGTATTCGGCAGCTCCACCCACTCCACCGCGTCCACATAGACCGCCAGATACCAGGCATGCACCTGCTGGGGCTGTACGCCGTATAACTGAGCAAACAAACCGGTCACCATCAGGCGCTGGATATGATGCGCATAGCCATAGCGCAGGGTCTGCCCGATACTCTCGCGCAGGCAGTTCATCTCGGTGTCACCCGTCCAGTAAAAGTCCGGCAAATCACGCTCCGCCGCCAAGGCATTCATGCCATACCAGTCTGGCATATGCAACCAGTACAAACCGCGCACGTATTCACGCCAGCCCAAAATTTGGCGGATAAAACCCTCCACCGCCGCCAGCGGTGCGGCCCCAGTATGATAATGCTGCTCCGCCTGCTGAATCACCGTTAATGGGTCGAGCAGCTTTAAATTAAGCGCGCTCGCAATCAGCGCATGATACAAAAACGGTTGCCCCGTCCACATCGCATCCTGGTATTGGCCGAAGTGCGGCAGCACCTGTTCAAAGAAACGGGCTAACACCTGCTGTGCCTGGCCCGGGGTCACCGGCCAGTGCAAGCGCTCCAACTCACCAGGATGGTCTGGGAAATGCTGCTGCACGGTTTGGAGCACCGTCTGCGTGACTTCATCAGCGGCGAATAATGTCGGCGGCGGCAGGTTTTCCGGCCCGGCTTTACCAAAGGTGCCCCGATTATCATGATCATAATTCCACTTACCGCCGACGGGCTTATCGCCTGCCATTAAAATGGCATAGCGCTTGCGCAACACCCGATACCAAAATTCCATGCGCGGCTGTTTCGCACCCACCCAGGTTTTAAATTCCCCCGGCGTGGACAGGAAGTGCTTATCCGTCAGCTGGCGCAGGGGTATATCCTGTTCGCGACAGACCTGCACGATTTCGCCCAGCACGCGATAATCACCGGGACGTACCAGCCAGACTTCCTCCGGCTGTGACTGCTCTAGCGTCGCCGCCAGTGCTGCCGACAATGAGGCGAAGTGATGCTCACCTAACACTAAGTAGTCCAACGGCAGTGCTTCAGCCCGCAGAGCGGCGGCAAAATGACGCATGGCCGCTAAAAATACTGCGATACGCTGTTTATGTGACCAGACATGCTGTGATTCTGCCTGCACCTCCGCCATCCAAAGCTGATCCTGCTGTGGATCAAACTCGTTGAACAGGGTTGAATCACGATTCAGCTGATCACCGAGAATCAAACAAAGTCTGCGCATAACAGGGGGCTCCAAGGGCTAGGGATAGCGACTAGGGTCTGCTGTGAAATGGCGGCGCGCGCCCTTAAGCGCACCCTGCCCAGACAGTAATAATGCACTAATCAGTATGCTAGTCTGCGTTTAGCTGACGCTGACGCCGACAGCGTTCGGAACAGTAACGTACCTCATCCCAGCAATTTTGCCATTTCTTACGCCAAGAAAAAGGGCGTTTGCACTGGGCACAAATCTTTTGTGGCAGATGGGTTTTTTTGTGTGCCATGGCTAAAGCTTACGCTCCATCACGTTTAACAATTGAATACCGGCCTGCGGAGCCACGGAGCGGCGCGCAGCATTGAGCGCCTAATGTGCCAGAATCTGGTTCAAACACAATGGTATCCGCTCATTTTGTGGACAACACCGGCGGCACAAACGCCTGCACCGCAAACAATGTCCCCGTAAACTTCGCTACCCGAATGAGCGTGCTGCGGGCCGCTGGCCCCTGCGACAGCCGTGGGGTTCGGTAGTGCGTGTTAGCACATTCGGGTTGCCGTGCCGCGCCAAGCGCTGGGGATGGATGAACACCGGTTCGCGAGTCTGCATTTTCAGGCTTCTACTGTAGGTTCCGTTGTCAATCGGACACGAGTCCTTGCATGAGCGAAGTTACCCCGACATATAAGGCGCTGACAACAAAACCAGAAGCGGACTGATTGTTGCACAATATCGCCTACTGAGCATAACTGATTGGCGGCAGGTTGGGCCTTATAAACGGTGTGGAAATTGGGAGTGGCATGGGGCACTATCAAGCAGAGAACAGGTCATTACAGTTTTTCTGGTCAGTTTTAATACTAAAACTCAACTTATATTAATAACTTATTCAGGTATAGTATCCAAAGTAGTTTCCTTAAAGCTGTCGCTTATTTTTATCATCAATAACAGTCAGGATTTCAACTATGAGAAAAAATCAAATCTTATTTTTTTCAGCTATTGCCCTTGTACTAACCGCCTGTGGTGGGGGTGGCAGCGGGGGTAGTAATACAATTTCAGACAATGCAGATACCAGTTATACAGGGAATAGGACGTTGGCCACTATTAACGCCAGCAATGCCGGCAATTTTGTTGAGCTAATAGAAACATATGCTGAATTAGAAGACAGCCCGGCGCTTAGAAACCCACAGCCAGCGACCCAATCAGCCCAGGGCCAGCAAACTTTATTAACGACATTGACCCGCATGGCTTTGAGAAAAAACATTGCCAATAGAACGGTAAACCTCACACAAAATTGCCCCAAGGGAGGTTCTTTTCAATCGACCGGTGAAGTCGATGATACGACCAGGACTGGCACCGTGACATTACAATTCAATGCCTGCGACGGTCTAGAGGGTGATGAAGCCATTTATAATGGTCGATCAGTAGTCACTATCAGACAATACAATTTTGACTTGGACGAACCAGTAGACCAGACAACCGCATTTCATGCGCTTATCAGAACAGATAGGGCAGGCGTCAGAACCACATTGACCGGTCAGATTAGGGAAAGTGCTTTAGTGGCAAATAGAATGATTACGGTTACCACTAAACGCTCTAAATTGCATGCCTCAGTAACTTATAATAATTTAAGCTATCAGCACCTTGTCGACCTGATGAGTACGATAGATGAGGTGGAATCTTCATATATGATGAGCGGCACTATTTATGACGGAGAACATGGGAAGGCAGAGTTGCTCACAATCGAGGATTTTAAAAATGGCGCCTACGAGGTTGAACTCAAAAGCAACAATTCGGTTACTGTAGAAAAAGTAAATACGGGCAATGTCAACCCTACGACTAGGGAAAGCATATACAGCATTTCAGTCTACGATGCTGAAGGCAGCCGGATCTTTTATTCTGTTGACGATTAAATCCGCACACAACAGCAGTATACTCCCAAATAACACCCACACCCATTGTCTGTACCGCTGCATCGCAGTCCAAGCGAGCAGCGGGCAGATTTTCTTTTCCCTGCCCATAACTAACACTGCGTCACGTTAGCTTGCAGTACAACCAGCCAGACTGAATACCTTGCATAGCCACAATTCGTGCTACCGATTAAAGGGCCGGCAGAACGTATTAGGGGGCACTGCGTGTGCAGGTTTCACCACTGTCTTTGCGTAAGACAGTAGATAAACCGGTAAAGCCACCACCGACAATGGCGACATCCGTTTCCCTATCACCAGCCAATGGCGCTGAAACAACCACTTCCGCCGCTGACTTATCCCAGAGTGAAATGAGGTCATTGCTGCTCATAAACTGATTATCTTTTATTTTGCTGAAATGTTACTTCACCTGTTAGTGAAAGAAATCAAAGCGACGCTCTCCCTATTCTTAACAGGGTGGGAGCGCGGTTAGAAACCACCACTACCATACAAAGTTAACGCCAACATATTCTGCAAAGCATTAGCAGGCAGCGTACGTACACATGCGAAATTTAAGATCACTTGTAGGTTCAGCGTAGTGTCATATAGCGACCTGTTGATGTTTTTATTGACACCACTGTTTTTGAAATTTAAGGGGGTAAAATCCAAAGGCACATTTATATACCTATATAAATGTGGCAAAATCCCATAAGTTTAATATGCCTATGTTTTTGCATGTCTAATTATGGAGACCTTCATTTGATGCTGCCTGTTCTCGATATTTCAACCTACCTCACCGCCCCAAATAGTACAGCAGGCCAAGAGTTTGTAAAAAAACTGAGGGATACCTGCCACGGCCCCGGTTTCTTTTACCTAATCGGGCACGGTGTCACAGACAGCAAAAATAAGGGCGCACTCGATATAGCCAAACAATTTTTTAATCTGCCGCTGGCAGAACGTCAAAAGCTGGCTATCGAAAAATCCCCACATTTCCGTGGTTACACCATGTTGGAAAACGAAATCACTAATGGCCGCACTGACTGGCGTGAGCAGATTGATATCGGGCCAGAAGAGCCGGCGCCGACACTTCAGCCTGAAGATCCACCCTGGCTACGTTTACGCGGCCCCAACCAGTGGCCTGCCAGCCTGCCACAGATGGCGGACATCATTAATGACTGGATGGCCCACATGCAGCCGGTAGGTATGGCATTGATGCGGGCGCTGGCGCAAGGGCTGGGGCAAAACCCCCACCATTTTGATACACGCATTCAGCCGGACAATTATGCTAAAGTGAAGATCAGTCGTTATCCGGCACAGCCTGCGCATGAGGAGACAAAACAGGCACTAGGCTTACACCACGACTCTGGCCTGTTGACCTTTATCCTACAGGATGCGGTGCCGGGCCTACAGGTGATGAGTGACGGTAAGCTGATTGATGTGACGCCCATGCCCGGTGCTTACGTGGTCAACCTAGGTGAAATGATGCAGTCCGCCACCAGCGGCTATTTACGCGCCACCAAACATCAGGTCGTCACCCCACCCGCCGGACAAGAGCGTATTTCCATCGCCTATTTTCTCAACCCCCGGCTTGAGACGCGGTTTGAACCCATTGAATTACCAGCAGCCTTAGCCGCCGAAGCGCCCGGCGGGCAAAATACCGATCCAGGTGACCCAGTGATTGCTACTTTTGGTGCGAATACACTGAAAATCAGGATGCGTTCTCATCCTAAAGTGCGCGCTGCGTTTTATAAAAATGTCGAACTGGCGGATTTGATAGAAAGCTGAGGCGCTAATAAGGAACGGGAACTCAATAAGCAGCAGAGCAATGCCCGCTTGCCTCTTATCCTTTTCCGCCAGCGGGAATTGCAGCACTTCAATACGCCCCGGCGGCAGCGCCCAAACCTCACTGTCCGGTAAGATGCACTTCATTGGCCCAGATCAGCATCACGGCTTTGAACAGCACCTCACCCCCGACCTATATCCAACGGATTTTAGCGGGGTACCAAACTGGGGGGATGAGGGGGAGCGCGATACTAACGACCCGCGTTCGGTGCTTGATCTCTGGCGTATGTGAGCGCAGCAGGCAAATTGATTTTGACGAGGAGGTGACTCACCGCGCCATTCGGCATTCATATGCTATGCAACGTGATGAGGACGTGATTTGGTATCGGTGGGAAGGCAGTTATAATGAGTGGCCGTTTGATAATATGCCGCCGTTACAACATTTATAAACAACAACCCACAAAAACTCATGAGCACATTCGACCCACATCAGAAAGAACAACAACTTCGACAGGAATCGGCCAGCTGGGACACCTCAACCTCTGTGCCAGCTGAAGAAGGCGACATCCCAGTACTCAATCTCGCCGACTACTTCAGCACCGGCGACGCGACGGCGCTCCAATCACTCGCTAACCAGCTTCGCACTGCCTGTGAGGAGGTTGGTTTCTTCTCTATCATCGGCCACCAAATTCCAGCCGAACAGATGACACACACCTTCGTCATGGTGCGCCGCTTCCACGCGCTGCCGCTGGACGTCAAACGCAGTATTCTAATGGATCGACCGGACTGGCCGGTGGGTGGTATGGGTTATCTACCGGTGAACAACCGCAAGCTGCCCGCACGCGATAAAGGCAATCTTAATGAAGCTTTTATTATGAAATGCGATCATGAACTAGGCTTCGACGACAACCAATGGCCAGATGAGGCCGCCCTACCCGGTTTCCGTCAGGAAATTGAAGGCTACGCCAATAAACTGGAGGCATTGGGTAAGCGCATGATGCCCATCTTTGCGACCGCGCTGGAAATGCCCGCTGATTTCTTTGATGAGGCCTTTCAGGCCCCGCTCTATCGCCTGCGCATGACGCATTATCCGCCATTGGCACAGGCAGAACGCCCGGCAGATGAGTACGGTATTGCGCCGCACGTGGACACCTCATTTTGTACAATTCTGGCGCAGGACAAACCCGGCCTGACGATTTTTAGTGAACGCCGCCAGCGCTGGATAGAGGCCCCGCTACTGGAAAACGCTTTTGTGGTGAATGCGGGGGAATTGCTGCGCCAGTGGACGAATGACCGCTTCCTCAGCACCAAGCATTTCGCTAATAACAATACCGGCGATACCTCGCGCTTCTCGATTCCATTCTTCCTGAACGCTAATTCACACTACACTATGCACTGTATTCCGAGTTGCTGCAGGCCGGATAATCCGGCGAAGTACCCACCGATTTCCTATGCGGAAAGTCAGGGCGTGGTACAGGGCGAATAAGCGGGCAAAACCTAATTCAAACTCAACTCAAACCTCATTCAAACCCAATGCACACGCAAATAATCATTCAATCGGCAGTGGGTCAGGCCGCACAAACCTTTCCATGTGCCGGTGTGACAAGGCCCAGTGCTGCTTAATCAGTTCGACCATTCCTGCCGCATCGCGCCGCTCAATACAGGCGATCATACCTTCATGGTGCTCGCTCGCCTCCGCCATAATCGCGTCGGAGTTCTGCATGCGCGTACCGTAAAAGGTCTGGCTAATCCGCGCATGATCAATCAGTAAGCGCGCATAGCTGGGTTGTAAGTAGGGGTTATCCGCCATCTCTCCCATGAGCGCATGAAAACAATCATTCCAGTAAATCATGCCCCCGGCATCATGCCGGTCTGAGGCGGCGCGAAATCCATCCTGCGCCCGGCGCATTTGTTTAATTTGCTGCGCCGTAGCATTTTCCGCCGCCAACCGCCCAATCGCAGCGTATAACATCGGCGCAGTCAAAAAGAAATTCCGCAGGGTCTTATGGTTCATCGACGACACCGACGCACCCCGGTTATTCACGATGTCCAGATACCCTTCCCCGGCCAGCCGCCGGAATATATCGCGCAGCGGGGTGCGCGATAGCTGATACACTTCGCTTAGCTTCGTCTCATCCAGACTGGAACCGGGTTCCAGCTCTAACGTGAGAATCTGACGTTTCAGGTCGTTATACAACTCGTCTTTTTTCATTAACCGCTATGTTATATTGTTGAAGTCGCAGACTACAATCGTTTGTCATGCCCACCAGGGATGTATATACATATTGTATACTGTTAGCGGTAGATGGAGAAATCAAAGCACCCGCTTTGTCCTCTCACGGCTAAACACAAACCCCAGGCACAAAATTATCAGAAGTCGCGTCATTGGCTAAGCAACTCAACCAACCCAGTCTCACCCAACACCTCAACCCCCAACTTCTCCGCTTTATCCAGCTTTGACCCCGCCTTCTCCCCCGCAATCAGCGCCGTCGTCTTCTTCGACACACTGCCGCTCACCTTTGCCCCCAGATCCTCCAGGTCAACTTTAATCAAATCCCGCGAGCGCGAGAAACTACCGGTAATCACAAAGGTCTTCCCCTGTAACGGCAGATCAGCCCCTTCAACCGCCTCATAATCCGCCCACTGCACGCCTAAGGCACGCAGGTTAGCAATCGTCTCCTGATTATGCTCAGCACGGAAAAACTGAAATACCCGCTCAGCCACTACCGGCCCTACATCCGGCACCGCCTGCAAACTATCCTGATCAGCCGCCATCACATTTTCCAGCGAGCCATAATGCCGCGCCAGCGTCTTCGCCGTCGTCTCACCCACCTCACGAATCCCCAGCGCAAAAATAAAGCGTTCCAACGTGGTCGCTTTACTGTCTTCCAGCGCATTAATCAGGTTCTTCGCCGATTTCGCCGCCATGCGCTCCAACTCAGCCACCTGACCCGCTTCAAGTTTATACAGATCGTCAACATGCTCAATCAGCTTGTATTCAAACAGCTGTTCCACCAGCTTATCGCCGAGGCCATCAATATTCATCGCCTTACGTGAGGCAAAGTGTTTAATCGCCTCCTTCACCTGCGCCGGGCAAAATAAACCACCGGTACAGCGATACACCGCTTCATCTTCAAGACGCAGCACCTCCGATGCACACACCGGACACTGCGTTAGCATGGTAATTGCACGCGTATCGGCTGGCCGCTGTTCCAACACCGGCTTCACTACCTCTGGGATCACATCGCCTGCCCGCCGCACAATAACAGTATCGCCAATGCGCACATCTTTCCGCGCCACCTCATCCATATTATGCAGCGTGGCATTGCTTACGGTGACCCCACCCACAAACACCGGCTCCAGCCGCGCTACCGGCGTCAATGCCCCGGTACGCCCCACCTGAAACTCAACGTCCAGTAAGGTAGTAATCTCTTCCTCCGCCGGGAATTTATGCGCCGTCGCCCAACGTGGCGCACGGCTAACAAAACCCAACTGTTGCTGTAAGGCCAGATCGTTAACCTTGTAAACCACACCATCAATTTCATACGGTAGCGCAGCACGCTTAGCCCCAATGCCCGCATAATATTCCGCACAGCCCGCTGCACCCTGTACCACCTCAATCTCAGGGCACACCCGAAAACCCCAGTCTTTTAGCTTCATCAACACGTCATAATGCTGAGCCGGTAACTCGCCCCCTTCGACCAGCCCAACCGCATAGCAGAAAATAGTCAGCGGGCGCTTCGCCGTAATGCGTGGATCAAGCTGGCGTAAGGTTCCCGCCGCCGCATTGCGTGGGTTCACGAACGGCTTCTGCTCATTCGCCTCCAGCCGCTGATTCAACGCAGCAAAACCCTGCTTTGGCATATAAATCTCACCGCGCACCTCCAGCGTCGCCGGATAATCGTCACCCAATAAACGCAGCGGCACCGACTCAATCGTACGCACATTATGCGTAACATCTTCCCCGGTCTCACCATCGCCGCGCGTCGCCGCGTAGGTCAACACACCGTTTTCGTACATCAGGCTAATTGCCAACCCATCCAGCTTCGGCTCCGCTACATACGTCAGCGCTGACTCGTCTTTCAGACGATCATGCAGGCGCTTATCAAACGCCTGTAGTTCTTCATCGTCAAATACATTACTCAATGACAACATGGGTAAGGCATGTTTAATCTCAGCGAAGTCACTGAGCGGTTTGTCACCCACTCGCTGCGTCGGCGAATCAGCGGTTATTAATTCGGGGTGCTGTTTTTCCAACGCCTGCAGCTCACGGAACAGACGGTCATACGCTGCGTCTGGAATCTCGGGGTCGTCCAATACATAATAACGGTGGTTGTGATAGCGCAGCTGTGTGCGCAGAACTTCGATGTCTTCGTTTATTTTTTTCATATCTGCTGGTAGCTTCTTCAGCCGGGTAATTTAGTCATTTATGGCACTAACTCTACTTCATCACCCACCGAAATGAGCGCTGCCTCCGGCGCAGAACGCAACGCCGCATTCATGCCCAATAACGGTTCGCCGTCTGCTCGTGCATGGTGTTGCCGCAAAGCCATCATTGGCTGTTTATCCGGGTTTGCCTCACCCGTATCCGGGTCGCGTGTAGTGAGGATACAGCGCGAACAGGCATCCAGAAATTCAAATTCCACGCCATTGATTTTAACGCCACGCCAGTCATCCTCAGCAAATGCCTCCACCCCGCTCAACACAATATTAGGCCGGAAACGCCGCACATCAGGATTCACACCACCCAGCTCACAGGCTTTCTCAATGCTAGCTTCACTGGCCACCAATAGCGGTGCAGCATCTGCAAAGCTGGTTTCCAGGTTGTACTTACCGGAACGGCGTGCGGCAGTTTGCCATAAGGCCACACGCGCCTTAACATTAAGTACGCCACTGAGCCAGTTCGCCGCTGCATCACCGCCATCCAGTGCCTGAATATCATCTTTCCACACGCGCCCGGATAAGGTGGTGTCGCTGGCATTAACCACACAATCTCCGCCTTCGGGGTGGCTCAGCAACCAGCCATCATCTTCCGGCACACAGGCTAACTGTAGGAGCTGTGGGTAACGACGGGCAGTGAGAAACAGGCCTTTTTCATCAACGGCTAACACACGGCGGTCGTTTAGCATGCCTTCGGCGTCGAAGCCAGTTTGCTGTAATGACAGGCCTTTGCCGGATTTGAGCGGATAGCTCCAGAGTTGGCTAACTTTGATCATTGCTCACCTCATTACTTTTGTGACTTCTCAAACACCGCAATCGACTCCACATGCGCGGTATGCGGAAACATATCCATCACCCCGGCCCCCACCAGCCGATACCCATGCGTATGCACCAACTCCCCGGCATCACGCGCCAGCGTCCCCGGATGACAGGACACATACACAATACGCTGCGCACCCAGCTTGCCGAAATGCTCAATCACTTCCTTCGCACCGGCACGCGGCGGATCAAGCAGTACTTTATCAAACGACTGCTTCAACCAAGGCTCACCTTTCATCTCACCCATCAAATCACAGGCATAATAATCCGTATTCTCCACCACGTTGGCCAACGCGGTCTGGCGCGCACGTTTGACCATTACCGCATCACCTTCCACACCGGTCACCTGTGCCGCCTGTCTTGCGATTGGAAGGGTAAAATTTCCCAGTCCACAAAATAAATCCAGCACTTTATCTTCAGCATTCAGCGCCAGTAGTTCTACCGCACGTGCGACCATGAGTTGATTCAGCGGCTGATTGACCTGGAAGAAATCCTGCGGGCCAAATGCTACGCGGGTATTAAACTGAGGATGCTCGTAATAGAGTGGCGGTACGTCGCTCTGTGGCCAAATGCAATGTACGGTGCCCGGCCCCTTAGGCTGCAGGTAGATTTGGAAATCGTGCTGCTCGCCAAATGCACGAATGGCTGCCTCATCTTCAACACTCAGCACATCCATATGACGAAAAATCAGCGCCGTGGCATTATCGCCCACCGCCACTTCAATCTGTGGAATACGATCTCTTGCAGCAAGGCCCGTGATTAAATCCTGCAAATCCGTAAGACGTTCGCCCACGCTGGGATGCAGAATTTCACAGCGCTGCATATCCGCCAAAAAACGCCCGTCTTTCTCACGAAACCCAACCAGCGTTTTTTCCTTCTTGCGCACATAACGCACGCCCAGCCGGGCTTTACGCCGGTATGACCATGTATCAGCCGTTAATGGCGCAAACACCGTTTCAGGTTCCACTTTCCCTACGCGCTGTAAATTATCCAGCATTGCCTGTTGCTTATAGCGAATCTGTGCGGCGGGTTCGATATGCTGCCAGCTACAGCCGCCACACACACCGTAATGCGGACACTTCGCTTCGACCCGCTCTGCCGACGCTGCTAATACCTCAGACACCCGGCCTTCATCGTATTTCGACTTGCGCTGTGTGTAGGTAAAAATGACTTTTTCGCCCGGAATCGCGCCGTCAACAAACACTGTTTTGCCCTCAACATGGGCAACACCCTTACCTTCCAGCGTCATCGACTCAATCACGGCTTCGGCGGGCGGTAGTTTACGTGCTTTACTAAAAGCGCGGCTCATGCACCCTGCTCCCAGGCTGCTTCAAACGCAACCAGATGTTCCTGCCCGGAATCCTGTAACACCTTACGCACGATGCCACACTCACGCTCATAGCGCGCCCAGTCAACCTCGCCCCGCATCAGTTGAAAGCGCAGGTAAACCAGCCAGGTATTCAGCACATCGGTCTCACAATAATTACGGATTTCCAGCAGTTCACCGGCCTGATAAGCGTCCCAGACCTTCGCACCACTCATCCCCATCTTGCCGGGGAAGCCATATAAAGTCGCCAGCTCATCCAGCGGCGCGTTAGCACGTCCGGTATACATCGCCAGTAAATCCATCACGTCAGTATGGCGGCTGTGGTAGCGGCTAATGTAGTTATTCCATTTGAAGCTGCTATCGTCACCGCCCTGATCCCAATAACGCGGCGCAGCGATTTTGTGCTGCATCGCACGGTAATGCAGCACCGGCAAGTCAAAACCACCGCCGTTCCATGACACCAGCGTCGGCGTATAACGATCCACACCGTCAAAAAAGCGCTGGATTAACTCCGCCTCATCCGCGTCTTCATCACCCAACGACCATACCTTAAAATCATCACCACGGCCCCGAAACGTCACCGAAATCGCGGCCACCCGGTGCAGATGGTGAGGGAGAAATTCGGTACCCGCTTTCTGGTAACGCAAATGAAACATCGCTTTCGCCACGCCATCATCGTCCAGGTCGTCCGGCAGGTCATAAATTTTGCGGCCACCCGCTACATCTGGGATGGTTTCAATGTCAAATACCAGCGTATTCATTGGTCTCAGCGTACCTTAATGCCTAGAAATATAGGTATGCCATCGTAACGGCATCCAGATAACAGGGCAATGAAGTTCGGTAAGATTAGCGCGGAAGAGCGAATAAGGAGTAGCAAAGAATAAAGCAGGGTCGCAACACCCTGCTTATGAAAACTGCCCGTAGGAGGAAATGGCAGTTGGGCCAACGTTTTATAATAAGAGTAATAATTATTGGTTAAGCGGGCTGTGGTAACACCCCACCGCCATTACTGCCCCGTGCCGGAAACATGCGGGCAATAATCCGGGCCGTATTACCGGGCCGGAACTTAATTTCCGGCTTTTTGTGCTTACCAACCAAGCTTTCCAACGAAATACCGTCGAGAAAACTGTAGACCTGCTGATCCAGCACACTCAACATCTTATCAATCTCAGGATGTTGATTAATTTTGTCCTCTTCTACCTCATCATCGTGCGCTGATTCAATCGCTTCAACGATCTCAGCAATCGAGATATGGCTTGCAGGTCTGCCTAAGCGATAACCACCGCCCGGCCCTCGAATACCTTCTACCAGCTCAGCATGGCGCAGATGATAAAACAGCTGCTCCATGTAAGAGAGTGATATGCCCTGTTCCCCGGCAAGTGTACTCAGGCGTAATACCTTACGACCTGAATGTAATGCCAATGCCATCATTGCCATAATGGCCCGCTGACTTTGTGTTGTTAATTTCATCGCTGTTTAAACTCCTGAAACGATTAATTTGTAGTATAGGTATACTTTACAAACTAGCGAACATAAAGTAAATTCGAATTAAATATAATTAATCATCGGTTTTTTCTGACAATTATGCTTAACTTTAAACATCTCTACTATGTACGCGAAGTGGCTAATGCTGGAGGCATTGCCAGGGCCAGTGAGCGCCTGCACGTCACACCACAAACTATTAGCGGCCAAATCAGCACGCTGGAAGAAAGTTTGGGTATCAAGCTCTTCCAACGTAATGGCCGCATTATCGAACTCACTGAAGCTGGACAATTGGCAGTTGATTATGCCGCTAAGATCTTCCAACTGGGATCTGAGCTAGAAGAGCGCTTACAGCACTATCCAGCAGGTCGTGCACAGTTATTTCGAGTCGGTGTTTCTGATCTAGTTCCCAAATCTATCGCTTATCGTTTGTTGGAACCCGCTATGCAGATGAATGAACAGATGCGCATCGTTTGCACTGAGGGTCAGTTGGACGATCTATTAGGTGAGCTAGCACTGCATCGCATGGAGTTAGTGATTGCCGATGTCCCTATTCCGCCTAACATTAATATTAAAGGCTTCGATCATAAGTTGGGTTCAAGCACGTTGTGCTTTTACGGTACGCCGGAACTAAAGGCCACGCTACACGGTGATTTCCCCCAGTGCCTTGATGGTGCACCCATGTTGATTCCAAGTGAGGGCGCGCACCTGCGGAGCAACCTGATGCAGTGGTTTCACCAAAATGCGGTACATCCGATGATTGTGGGAGAGTTTGATGATAGCGCGCTAATGAAAGCCTTTAGCTTTGCGGGAGCAGGGATTTTGGCTTTTCCAAGTGCGCTAGAACATATACTGAAAACAGAAGGCAGCATGGAAATTATTGGACACGCACCGGAGTTAACTGGGCAGTATTTTGCCATTTCGGTGGAACGCAAGATTACTCACCCGGCCATTAAGGCTATTACAGAGCATGCCCAGGAGTGGTTACAACACGCTTAGCTTAGCGCCAAATCACTTACGCCCAGCCATAAAAAAAGCCCGCTATCGTAATCACATTGGATTTCGATAACGGGCTTTCTGTTTGAGAGTCTGGCATTGACCTACTCTCACATGGGGAGACCCCACACTACCATCGGCGATGCCACGTTTCACTGCTGAGTTCGGGATGGGATCAGGTGGTACCATGAC
>CALAMO010000036.1 GCA_937925855.1 uncultured Thiotrichaceae bacterium | reverse complement strand
ATCGAAAGAGCGATTCCCAACTTATCTACGTTAACGTTTTGAATTAACTTAGGTGTTAGGGTCACTTGCTTTCTTAATGCGTCCGCATCAATCTACAAGCACCCACACAAGTTTTTCTGGCTTACTTGTTAATATGCGCTCGAAACCTTTGTTTCGAGAAGGCTGCAAATCTTACACCCCCCTAAAATCACTGTCAAGCTGATTTAGAAGTTTTTATTTGCACCATCTAGTGGAAATTTCATCAGCAAATCTTTGTTTAATAAAGACTTTTCAGATGAACTCCTCATCAGAAGAGAAGCGCATTATACAGCGCGTTTCGTCATCGTCAATGCACTTTTATCATTTATTTTTTAGGGCTAGATTCCAACAATAACAGATGCCGTTAAAAGTCATACAGTTAAGGCTACTCAAGCGTGGAAATATTTTAAATTTAAAGATCACAAGTCGACCGCGGCATGACTGCTTAGCGCTACTCTATTGCAAAATGACCGTTATGTCGCCGCACCCAGGCTCACACCCAATGCAGCCAGATCATCCCAGTAGCACGGATAGGTTTTCGCCACACAGCCCGGATCAAGAATGCTAATACCCCCGACAACCAACCCGGCCAAAGCAAAACTCATTGCGATACGGTGATCGGCATAGGTATGAATACTTGCCGCCCTGTACTGCCCCACCAAACTAGGATCAGCATGCACGGTTAAACAGGTCTGCTCTTCTGTTGCCAATCCGGGCTTGATCTTATTCAGCTCAGTCACAATAGCTTTGATCCGATCACACTCCTTAACCCTCAGGTTACCAATGTGAGTGAAGGTCACTGGCGTTTGATTAAATGCGGCTAAAACGGCTAGCGTAGGTATGGCATCCTGCATCTGCGAACCGTTAATTTCCGCAGGCATCATAGGGAACTGCTGCATCACCGCATGCGCCTTAGCATCGGGCTGAGTGAGCGCTGCGGGATCAACCCCCAGCTCAATCTTACCCCCAGTTAGCCGTTCTGCTGCCCATAAATAGGTCGCAGCAGACGCATCTGGCTCCACCTGATAGTTTTGCGCCTGATACCCCGTATTATGTACATGCCACTTCCCATTGGAAATTTCTACAACCTGTGCCCCAAAAGCACGCATCACCGCTAGCGTAATATCGATATAGCCACGCGCATCCAGATTGGGGTTTTCTACCTCCACCTCAACGGGCTGATTATTAGCGGCTGCGGCCATTAAAATGGCTGAAAGATATTGGCTGGACAAACCGCCATCTACCCGGACATGCTGCTGTGGAAAATGGCCACCACTATTAATTCTGACAGGGGGACAGCCCTGGTTTTCTGTCACCTCGACCCCCATTGCACGCAAAGTATCCGTTAAACCACTGATAGGACGCTTGCGCATATGCTCATCACCATCAACCACCGTTTCGCCCACTACTAACAGCGCTGCCGCCGTCAGAAAGCGCGTCGCCGTACCCGCATTACCTAAAAACAGCGGCTGAGCACAGCTTTGAAGCTGCCCTGTGCCTTTAACCAGAAATTCAGTGGCCGAAACCTGCGTAACAGCGACTCCTAACTGGCGCAAAGCGGCTGCCATGTATTTGGTATCATCACTGCTTAACGCGCCGGAAATTTGACTTTCGCCCGCAGCCAGACCCGCCAAGAGCAGCGCACGATTGGTAATGGACTTTGACCCCGGCAGGATGAGCCCCCCATTGAGCGGCGTAGGGTGAGGCGTAATGTGCAGTGCTGTATTTTGTAAATAATTCATGCGCTTTCACTTAAGGACTGGGTTTAGAGAAACATTGAGGACACGCACCATAACAATTATCATCAGGCCACGCCACATCGACCAGCACCCCAACCATAGCGGTCCATACGGAGAAATTTCCATGAAAATTATGCATGAAACGCACGATTTGCTAGCATTGCTACACCTATGTTAATGACTCAATGAGTATAAAACACTCTAAAACTGGCCTCCAAGGATCGCACAGTAACATGCACAAAAAGATCAGAAATATGGCAGAATTTGCCGTGGCAAGCGGCATTTCGCGCCCCACAATTTCAAAATATTTCAATGATCCCTCCAGCGTGCGCGCCTCATCACGCAGTAAGATTGAAGCCGCCCTAGCCTGCTTCGACTATCGACCCAATATTTATGCCGTGAATCAAAACCGACAGATGACCAAGAATATTGGCATTGTTGTACCCTATCTAGCTGATCCATTTTTTGCTGAAATTGTGCGTTTTATTGAACTACGCTGTATTGATGCGGGCTTTGCGCCGTCACTGTTCAGCTCCCATGGTGAACAAGCACTTGAAATTGATATTTTGGACAGCCTGCGGGCAATAAAACCCGCTGGGGTTTTATTGGCCCCGCTGGGGCGAGAGTCTGACAAAGCGGCATTAGAGTCTTTTTGTCGCCACGTACCTACCGTGCTGTTTGATAGCAATATTGAAGGCATAGGCGAAGCATTCATTGGTTCGGACAATTACAGTTTTGTAGCACAAACCGTGGAATACCTCACCCGCACTGGAGAAGCACCGTGTTTTCTCGAAATGCGCCATCCCGCCAACCCAAACGCCAATAAGCGCCGCGACGCTTACTTAAGTATTATGGCGCGCCTACAGCTAGAATCCCATGTTATCAGCATCGAAGGCCGAGGCTGGCGCTTTGAGGAAATTGGTCATCAGGGCGGTCTGAAGCTGCTGGAACAGAATACGCTGCCAACGAATACCGTGCTATGCAGCAATGACCGACTGGCCATTGGCTTTCTAGCAGCATGTTATGAAAAAGGCATCCGGGTTGGGCGCGATAGTGACTGCGACCTGCGCGTTGCTTCACAGGATGGACATCCCTTTTCACGCTTCACCTGCCCGTCGCTCACCACAGCTGCACATGATTATACCGCCATCTCTGAACATGCCGTTGCCACCCTATTCCAGCTCATCGAGAGCGGCGGTCGCTTAGCGCAGCGTGCAGAAAAACTATTCCCCGCGCAAATGATCATGCGCGAGTCGGCTTAGCGCCTATCAACAAATAGACACCAAAAATCCTCAGCTTGATATTGCTCGACAATACGAAAACCACATCCATTCTATAAAACTTTACCCGCGTCAAATTAAATCTTGACGAACGCCATCTTTCCGTGTTGAATTGTGTCCGGTATTTCATCTAAACCACGGAGGAGATCATGCATCTCAAGAAGACACTTTGTGCCGCAATCGCTGCGTCACTATTCTCTGTCGGCACTGCTAACGCTGACAACCTGACAATCGCCACTGTAAACAACGGTGACATGATCCGCATGCAGGGTCTGACCGAAGACTTCACTAAGAAGACCGGTCATACTGTTGAGTGGGTAACACTGGAAGAAAACGTACTGCGTCAGCGTGTAACCACTGACATTACTACCAAGGGTGGTGCATTCGATATTATGACTATCGGCATGTACGAAACGCCAATCTGGGGTAAGAATGGCTGGCTGGTACCACTGAATGATCTGAGCGAAGACTACAACGCGGCTGACATCCTGCCTGCTATGGCTGGCGGTCTGTCTCACGACGGTACTATGTACGCTGCGCCATTCTACGGCGAATCTTCTATGATCATGTACCGCACTGATCTGATGGAGAAAGCTGGCATGGAAATGCCGGATGCGCCTTCCTGGTCTTTCATTGCTAAAGCAGCACGCGCGATGACCGATCGTGATGCTGAAATCAACGGTATCTGTCTGCGTGGTAAAGCAGGCTGGGGTGAAGGCGGTGCTTTCATTACAGCTATGTCTAACTCGTTCGGCGCACGTTGGTTTGATGAGAACTGGAATGCACAGTTCGATTCACGTGAGTGGTCTGACACGCTGAACTTCTTCAAGAACATGATGGATGACGCTGGCCCGGCTGGTTTCGCCACTAACGGCTTTAACGAAAACCTGTCTCTGTTCCAACAGGGCAAGTGTGGCATGTGGATCGACGCAACCGTTGCGGCTTCTTTCGTAACTAACCCGAAAGATTCTAAAGTTGCTGACAGCGTTGGCTTCGCACTGGCTCCTGACAACGGTTTAGGCAAGCGTTCTAACTGGCTGTGGGCTTGGGCATTAGGTATCCCGGCTGGCACTCAGAAAGAAGCGGCTGCTAAGCAGTTCATCGAGTGGGCAACATCTAACAGCTACATTGAGCTGGTTGCTGAGAAAGAAGGTTGGGCGAATGTTCCTCCAGGTGCGCGTACTTCTCTGTATGAGAACGCAAACTACAAGGACATCCCTTTCGCGAAGATGACACTGGAATCTATCCTGTCTGCTGATCCAAACAACTCTACGGTTGATCCTAGCCCATACGTTGGTGTTCAGTTCGCAGCTATTCCTGAGTTCGCGGGTATCGCTACAGAAGTAAGCCAGGAATTCTCTGCGGCTTACGCAGGCAAGCAAACGGTTGCTGAAGCATTAGAGAAAGCGCAAGCGATCACTAACGACGCAATGGAAGCTGCTGGTTACAAGTAAGCTGAATAGTCGTTAGCTATAGCTTTATCGCTATAGTGTGAAATTTCAAAGGGCGGCAAATCTGCCGCCCTTTGATTCTTAATACCTAGAACCCACCTACTTCGCTTAAAACACTGTCACCTCTGACAGTGGGAGAATGTCATGGCAACGCAACAATCCAGATCCGCCGCCCGCCTGATGATGGCTCCTGCGGTTGTCCTTCTTATGGGATGGATGCTCGTACCACTGATCATGACGCTATTCTTCTCGTTCAAGAAATATGTGCCGCTGCGTGGTGATACCATTGGCAACGGATTGGATTGGGTGGGACTACAAAATTATGAACGCTTCATCAGTTCGAGTTCGTTCTGGCCAAGCGTGCAAACTACGTTGATCATTGTCATCAGCGTGTTATTAATTACGATTTTTCTGGGTGTGCTACTCGCCCTATTGCTGGATCAGCCGATGTGGGGCCAGGGCGTTATTCGTATCCTGGTAATTTCCCCGTTCTTTGTCATGCCGACCGTATCGGCGCTGGTTTGGAAAAATATGTTTATGGATCCGGTGAACGGCATTCTCGCTCACCTGTGGAAATTTTTTGGCGCAGAGCCAATCCAGTGGCTTTCGCACGAATCCCTGCCGTCGATCATTATGATTGTGTCCTGGCAGTGGTTACCCTTTGCGACCCTCATCCTGTTAACAGCTATCCAATCACTGGATCGTGAACAGCTGGAAGCAGCAGAAATGGATGGCGCACAGCGCCTGAAACGTTTCTGGCACATTGTATTACCGCACCTGTCGCGTGCGATCACGATTGTTATCCTGATTCAGACTATCTTCCTGCTGTCCATTTTCGCAGAGATCTTTGTGACGACCGGCGGTGCCTTTGGTACTAAGACATTGACCTATCTGATCTTCCAGCGCGTATTTGACAGTCAGAACATCGGGCTGGGTTCAGCCGGTGGTGTTTACGCCATTATCCTCGCCAATATTGTTGCCATCTTCCTGATGCGCATCGTCGGCAAGAATTTAGACAAGTAAGGGGTAAAACATGGCACGCGCAGTCACCACCAAACAGAAAGCAATCAACACGGCGTTTGCATTAGGCGTCGCCCTGTTAATCTTCTTCCCCATTTTATGGACGATCCTGACCAGTTTCAAAACGGAAGCGCAGGCGATTAACGATCCGCCGATTTTCTTCTTCTTTGACTGGACGCTGGAAAACTATTACGCGGTGCAGGAACGTTCTGATTACATGAAGTTCCTATGGAACTCGATCTTTATCGCCGGTGGTTCGACCTTACTCGGTATTATTATTGCCGTACCGGCAGCATGGTCGATGGCCTTTGTACCGTCTAAACGTACCAAGGACATTTTGCTGTGGATGCTCTCGACTAAGATGCTGCCAGCGGTGGGCGTGTTATACCCCATTTACCTGCTGTTTATTGAATTGGGTTTACTAGACAGTCGCGGAGGTCTGGCCTTTGTCTTAATGCTGATCAATCTGCCGATCATGGTTTGGATGTTATACACCTATTTCAAGGAAATTCCGGTTGATATTCTGGAAGCGGCCCGTATGGATGGTGCGTCGCTACGCGATGAGATTCTTTATGTACTGACACCGATGGCTATTCCGGGCATTGCATCCACTATTTTGCTTAATATTATCCTGGCCTGGAATGAGGCATTCTGGACGCTTAATCTTACCGCAGCAAAAGCTGCACCACTGACGCAATTTATCGCCAGCTACTCAAGCCCGGAAGGCTTGTTCTTCGCCAAGCTGAGTGCGGCTTCTGTTATGGCTATTGCACCGATTTTGGTTCTGGGCTGGTTTAGTCAGAAACAGCTGGTACGTGGTTTAACCTTCGGCGCAGTGAAATAAAGGACATATCATGGGACGTATCGTATTAAATCAGGTTAGCAAAAGCTTCGGCAGCACTGAGGTTATCCCACCGCTGGATCTGGCCATTGAAGACGGTGAATTTGCTGTGTTTGTCGGGCCATCAGGCTGCGGTAAATCGACACTGCTGCGTCTGATTGCCGGACTGGAAGATGTGAGTGGTGGCGTGGTACAGATTGACGGTAAGGATATGACCGATGTGCCACCAGCTAAACGCGGCCTGGCGATGGTATTTCAATCCTACGCGCTCTACCCACACATGACGGTGCGGAAGAATATCGCGTTTCCACTGCGCATGGCGAAGATGCCTAAAGCCGAAGTCAATAAGCGGGTGAATGATGCGGCTGAGATACTGAATCTTACCGATTATATTGACCGTCGCCCTGGCCAACTCTCGGGCGGACAGCGCCAGCGGGTAGCAATTGGCCGGGCGATTGTGCGCGAACCCTCGGCTTTCCTGTTTGATGAACCGCTGTCTAATCTGGATGCTGCCCTGCGTGGCGGTATGCGCTTAGAAATCAGCGAAATGCACAAGCGGTTGGACACAACCATGATCTACGTGACCCACGATCAGGTCGAAGCCATGACCATGGCCGATAAGATTGTGGTGTTACAGGCCGGCGTGATCGAACAGGTCGGCAGCCCGCTGGAATTGTACCGTGCGCCGTGTAATGTCTTTGTTGCCGGCTTTATTGGTAGCCCACGGATGAACCTGCTGACGGGCGCAGAAGCACAAAAGCACAATGCAACCACGATTGGTATTCGCCCCGAACATTTAAGTATTTCAAATGAAAGTGGCACCTGGGAAGGCACCGTCGGGGTCTCTGAACATCTGGGTTCTGATTCCTTCTTCCATGTGCAGTGCGCTGCATTTGAGAATCCGCTGACCGTGCGGGCTGATGGCGGACTGGAACTGAGCTATGGGTCTAAAGTCTTTCTAAGCCCGGATATGGCGCATATGCATTACTTTGACGCAAACGGACTTCGCATCGAATGAGCAATAACAAGCAGAACGCTCTACCCTTAACCCTCAGTAACGCAAACCTATCAGCACTCCCGGCTACTATTATCCGGCCAAACTATGATCGCGCTAAGCTGACACCTGGAATTATTCATATTGGATTGGGGAATTTCCATCGCGCGCATCAGTCCTGGTATCTACACCGGCTCATGCAACAGGGTCTGGCACTGGATTGGGCAATTATTGGCGCGGGTGTGCGCCCTTATGATGAAACGCAACGCCAGAAAATGGCAGCGCAGGATTACCTGACCACTCTGATTGAGCTTGACCCGGCTACCGGTACTTCCGCCGAAGTGGTTGGTTCGATGATCGACTACGTCGAAGTCGTTGAAGGTAATCACCCTTTAATTGAACGCATGGCGACCGCTGATATACGGATTGTTGCGCTAACCGTGACTGAGGGGGGGTATTATATTGATCCGGCGACGAAAGGATTTGATGCCGCTCACCCCGATATTGTCCACGACGCAGAGAACCCCGATACGCCATGCACCGTCTTTGGTGCCATGATTGCTGCATTGAAGCTGCGGCGTGAACGCGGTATTGCCCCATTCACCGGGATGTGCTGCGATAACTTACAGGGCAACGGTGCGATCCTGCGCCAGACCGTGGTTTCGCTGGCCGGTCTTTCCGACCCGGCATTAGCGGAGTGGATTGATCAGCAGTGCAGCTTCCCAAATTCCATGGTCGATTGTATTGTGCCAGCGACCGGGCCAAATGAAATTGCCATGGCGCGTGAATTTGGTATTGATGATGCTGTGCCGGTTACCCATGAATCATTTCGCCAATGGGTGATCGAAGATGATTTTTGTGCGGGCCGACCCGAGTGGGACAAAGTTGGTGCCACCTTTACTGATGCTGTGCATGATTATGAGACCATGAAAATCCGCATTTTGAATGCGGGGCATCAGGTGCTGGCGAATGCGGGTGAGCTATTAGGACTGGAAACCATTGCAGACTGTATGGCGCATCCCGCATTAGCGCAATTTTTCACCAAAGTTGAACAGCGTGAAATCGCACCGCATGTTAAACCAGTGCCTGACATGCAGCCGCATGCCTATATTGAACTGATTGAGACTCGCTTTGCTAATCCAGCGATTCTCGATACGACCCGCAGAGTCGCATTCGACGGATCATCACGTCATACCGGCTTTGTACTACCGATTCTGCGGGATGCGTTGGCATCTGATGCTCCTGTTGAAGGACTCAGTCTGGTAGAAGCACTGTGGGCACGGATGTGTGCAGGGAAACGTGAAGATGGCAGCAGCATCGCAGCGAATGACCCCTTCTGGGATAAGCTGAACGCAACGGCCCTTAGAGCAAAGGCAGAACCAAACGCTTGGCTTGAGATGCGTCAGACCTATGGTGATTTAGCCGAACAATCACGTTTTGCACAGGCGTTTGCAAAGTGGCTGCCGCTACTCTGGGAGCAAGGGGTTGAGGCTACGCTCCAACAGTATTGCGCGCAGCCAGATTCGGTTTGAACCAATAGCAATAAATCAGGGCGGTTTCTGAGTCTGGCTCATTGTAAATTTCTCACCCAAATCCAGGATGAGATGCTATGACACGAAGGCCTTAGTCTGCGTAATCCGATCCCGTAATCCGATCCAAGTAACGCCCACGGTATAATAGACGTTCCTGCCCGCTGAAAGCCGTGCGACAGTGCAACACATTATTACAAATAACGCCCTCTCCGGCCTGGAGGGTATAGTGCAGCTTGTAGCTTGAATCCTGCTCCCACAGATCTAACAAAAAGCGCTCCGCTTTACGGGTTGCGCTATCGTCTCGCCATTGCACATTGCGTTGGCGCGCGGAATAACGCATGTGCAGTTTACCGTTGGGGGTGATGGAAAACACCGGCCCGCTCTGCGCCGGACGTATGAGCTCACCGTTTTGAAAATGGGCGGGAATCGTCAGCGCCTGCGGGTGCATCAGCGCTTTAATATAGGCTGGATCAGCCTCACGCAGTAAGATATAAGCGATCTCATGATCCATGAACTCGTTTGCACCACCTGCCGCTGCGGGCCGCACGCAGTGCATGAGCATGCCCTGGATTTGGGCAGCCGGTGGATAATAATAGCCGTCGGTATGCCAGCTCAGGCGGCGGTTGGTGTACGGAATATAAGTCTGCTGGCCGGGTTGGTTGCTGACTTGGATAGAGCTTAGGCTATCAGCATCCGCGTATAAGTTATGCTTGAGGCGCCTCAAGCCGCAGGCATTAGCCAGCTGATGAACCGCTGTCTTGCTAGCGCTACGTGCTGTCGGCAGTCGGTAAAAGGCGACATTGAAGCGTGCAACAGTCGCTAGCAGCGCATCGACCCCATCGGCGGCAATATCGACCCGCAAGGCAGCAGCATCCACCGGGTAAACCGCCAGTTTTTGGTCGCGCCATGCTGGATATTGCTGGCTAAAATTTTTTGTCATTTCAAATCGTTCACTTCAATCTTCTCCCGTTAATTTGATAACACAGCCGCCATTGTTGACTATTTCCAGCAGGCAAAAGATCAGGGATTTCGGCTTTCAGCTCGGCTGGAGACTGATTTCCTGCGGCATCTGCATAAGCATTGAACCTGCCGAAGAAACCTTTGTTAAAACACCACCAAACGCTCAACTGTCCAATAAAGACCAATAGCCATAATGCAGAGCGAAGCGGGGATAACCAGCACTTTCTGATAAATAGCCTGACGCTCCAGCAAGGATGTCCCCCAGACCATTTTATTGGCGCTCAGCACGCCGCACCCAAAGAGCTCTAGCAGCAGCCACCCACACAGAATAATTGCCAGCTGGCCTAGCTCCACTCCCACATTGAAGCCAAGCAGTGCCAGAAAAAACGCATCCTCCGGCATTCCAAACTCAGCCAGCACGCCCGCAAACCCTAAGCCGTGCAATAAACCAAAAACAAAGACCAGTAACAAACGCCGCTGCGGTAGCCGCTGTCGACTCAATATATTCTCCAGCCCGATATAAGCAATCGACAGCGCAATTAGAGGCTCAACGAGGCTGGTCGGTAGATTCAGCACGCCATTTATCGACAGACCCAGGGTTAGTGTATGTGCGGAAGTAAACATGGTGACCTGCCAAAACAGCGGCTTCAGCCGGGCGCTAAACAGAAATATTCCAATAATAAAAAGGATATGATCCACCCCCAGCGGAATAATATGCTCAAAGCCAAGCACACCATAAGCCATAAGCACCGCTCCCACTGACGGCTGGCGAAACACCTCAGTCAGCGAGAATGGTTGGCTCGGCTCATCGTTACGCAGCCACTGCCAATCCGACCAGTGCCATCGTTCTCTGGCCTCATCGACCTGACGCACCCGCACCGCATTATCACCAAACGCAGCGGGATAATACCAGCGCAATGCAGCCGCAGTGCGCTCAATTTGCCCTTGGAGCACAATCAAACTGGCTCTTGGCACCTGGGTATAGCCCGGCGCAGGAATATCCAGCATTATGATATTTAGCGCCACCGGCTGGGCATCAGCCTGTAGCCGAATCTGTTGCAGCAGCCGAGCCTTAAACGGTTCAAACTCAGCCGCCAGTGCCGCAGACGACATCACCCGCAGCTTATCGTAGGCTGCGGCCTGGGGCGCATCCTGTGTGTTTTTGTATTGGGCATTAATGCCAGTTAATAGAGCTTCGATACTGACGCGCATCTCGATATGAATTTCGCCACCGTGCTTAGCCGTAATTTCAACTAGCGCAGGCTTAATCACATCGGCGCAGACCGGCACACTGCACATCAGCGGTAACAATAACATGAGAACAAATAAATAAAAGCGCATGTGAGAAACAACCTAACCCATAAGATAACCGCTTTAAACAGCCCCCCTACTCTACCCATTTTGCCCAATCGAACAAAGCCGTCGCATGGGATATAATCTCAATATCGCTGTTTGGGAGAACAAACCATGTTACCGATTGATCGCCGCACCTTCATCAAACTGCTCAGCATGGGCGCATTCGGTGCGGCCAGCCTGCCCCAGCTAATGCGACAAACGCAGGCCGGGCGCGAAACCGATTTGTACGAGGTACCGATGCGGGGCGACGCGCGTATTCTGCACATTACCGATGTGCACGGCCAGCTGTTCCCCGTTTATTTCCGCGAGCCGAATGTCAATCTAGGTGTGGGTGATGCTTATGGACGGCCACCACATCTTGTGGGTAAAAAGTTATTAACCGCCATGGGCCTGCCGGAGGATGAAAACAGCCTGGAAGCCTACGCTTACACCTATCTCAATTTTGAAGCCAACGCCAAACAATATGGCCGCATGGGAGGCTTCGCGCACATTAAAACGCTGCTCAATCAGCTGCGGGAACAGGCTGGCGGTAGGGACAAAACCCTAACCGTTGACGGCGGTGATTTATGGCAAGGCTCTGGCACTTCACTGTGGACACGCGGCGTGGACATGGTAGAAGCCTCGAATATTTTGGGCGTGGACGTCATGGTCGGTCACTGGGAATTTACCTACCCCGAAGAGGAGCTACTCAGCAATGTTGCACTCTTTAAAGGTGATTTTATCGGCCAGAACGTGCGCGTCAAAGAAGATGCATTGTTTGAGGATAGTTATCTGGAAATGACCGAAAAATACGACGGTAACGGTCTGTATGATGAAGACAGCGGCCATGCTTTCCAGCCTTATGTGGTCAAAGAAATCGCGGATAAGCGTATTGCTGTCATTGGGCAGGCTTTCCCGCGTACCGCCAATGCAAATCCACCGGAATTTTTCCCAGACTGGTCATTCGGCCTGCGCGAAGATGATCTGCGTGATCTGGTGAAAAAGATACGCACCGAAGATCAGCCGGACGCCGTGGTGTTGGTCTCGCATAACGGCATGGATGTCGATATTAAAATGGCGCAGCAGGTACCCGGCATGGATGCTATTTTTGGTGGTCATACGCATGATGGTGTCCCACAGCCCGTTAAAGTCAAAGATAACGAGGGCGGCAATTGTTTGGTCACGAATGCCGGCTCCAATGGCAAGTATATCGGCGTGATGGACTTTGCATTCGCGGAAGGTCAGCTCAAAGACATGCACTATAAGATGCTACCCGTATTTGCTAACCAATTACCAGCTGACAAGGAGATGGCCGCCTATCTGACACAGATGCGCAGTAAACGCTACGATGAAAATATTGTAGAGAGTCGGGCCAAAGATCGCTTCTATCTACCAGCGCGCGTTGGCAAAACCTATGATGAGATTCTGACCGAAAAACTGGCGATTGCTGACCGTACGCTGTTTCGGCGCGGTAATTTCATGGGTACCTGGGATCAAATACTCTGCAATGCGTTGCGGGCCGAATACCAAGCCGACATCGCGCTATCCGCAGGCGTACGCTGGGGCACCACAACGCCAGAAGGTGAGTGGATCACGATGGAAGACGTCATGAACCAGTGCGCCATGACCTATGGTGAAACTTATGTCAGCGAAATGACTGGACAGGCCATTATTAATATTCTGGAGCAGATTGCAGATAATCTGTTTGACCCTGATCCTTATTTGCAATCCGGTGGTGACATGGTGCGTGTGGGCGGCCTTGATTACACCCTTGATCCGGGCAAAACCCTCCACCAGCGTACCCGCAATGTTGTGCTAGACAACGGCGTGGCGCTTGATCCTGAAAAAACCTATAAGGTGGCAGGCTGGGCCGTGGTCAACCGCACCCCGGAAGGCCGCATGATCTGGGACGTGGTTCGGGATTATATTCTCAGCCACAAAGATGATGACGATGTGCTCAGACTAGCCAAAGTGAACCACCCCAAACTGCTAGGGGTGGCAGACAACCCTGGGATAGCTGATTATCAGGGTGAACTTGGCTGATCGACCGCAGTCTTTGAATCTATTGAAAGTCCATTGCCCTCACAGGCCCCACCGTTGACAAACCCCAGCACCGCTGGGTCGGCACAGGCCTTGCAATCATTGGCATAAGCTACAATTTCGGTGGCGGGACAAGGCGTAGTCACACAGCGCAACCCACTATCGCGAGTTGCACACACCGGCTGATAGAGCTCATAGCAAATCTCAGGGCGCGGCGTACTGCACTGCACAAAGCTTTCACCTAGCGGTATTGGCTTGGCCCTTATTTCCTTCTCCGTGGCACCCAACTGCACACAGGCAGCTAACACACCGACCGATACCACAGCAGCGATACCCGTCAAACGACGTTTAAATACACTCATATACTCACCTCACCATCGCAAAGCGGCTGTTATTGTCGGCTATTACAGCCAACGCCGCAGTATTTTTAAGCGCTGTATTTTTAATGCTGCTTGCAGCCATCCCGCTGAACACGTAACCTCGCGCTATGTTGTGTAAAGCTTAAACGGAGCCTGCCATGAATCTGGAACACGCCCGCTTTAATATGGTCGAACAACAGATCCGCCCGTGGGATGTGTTAGATGAGACAGTGCTGGAAACCTTTAGGTTTCTTCCACGGGAAAAATTTGTTCCGGCCAAATGGTTTAACCTCGCTTTTGCTGATATTGAAATCCCCATTGGTAACGGCGAATGCATGATGCACCCTCGCATTGAAGCGCGAATGTTACAGGCATTAGCGATTGGAGCCAGTGATTCTTGTCTGGAGATCGGTACTGGCAGCGGGTTTGTTACTGCCTGCATGGCTCATCTGGGGCAGCATGTTGACAGTGTTGATATTTACAGTGAATTTTCCAGACTAGCGGAACAACGTCTTGACAGTTTAGAGATCACTAACTTTAACCTCTATAATGACGATGCTGGTCGAGGTTGGCTAGGTAATCCAGACAAGCAGTACGATATTATCGCACTAACTGGCGCACTGCCAGAGTACCTACCCGCTTTTGAGCAGCGACTTAACAACCACGGCAGGCTCTTCGTAGTCACCGGCAATCCTGATAATATGCATGCTTTATTGGTGACAAGAGAAGAAGAAAACACCTTTAAACGTGAGGTGCTGTTTGAAACCCAACTGAACCCGCTGAGTGGTACTGAACCCAGCGCTATTTTTAAATTCTAACTGGCTTTTACTGAACAATGCGAACCTGCTCACCTCAAGAAATTAGTGAATTGCTAAAAAATACGCCGAACTCCGGCCTCCAACTGCTTGATGTCAGAGAGCCTTGGGAATATGAATGCGTGCATATCACAGGCTCCGTTCTGATCCCACTCGGACAACTCGCACAGCAGTATGACCAGTTAGATGACAGTCGACCAGTAGCCGTTATCTGCCATCATGGCGTGCGTAGTGCACACGCCTGCTATTACCTTGAAAAACTCGACTTTGACACCATTAATATTAAGGGCGGTATCGACCTTTGGGCGAGAGAGCTCGATCCGTCTATGCCAGTGTACTAAGATCAAAGTGTATTAAGATTAACCAGGGTTGGGTAATTTGGATGTTAACAGGGAACATCTACAGAAAGGACACGCTCAGAATGGACAAAGTTAGAATGGAAACAATAATAGCATGAACAGATTAATATTTAGTACGCTTACCGCCTTCACCCTAGCCGTCAGCAGTCAGAGCGTACACGCTGAAAACCTAGTCCAGGCTTATCAGCATGCTAAAGACCACGACGCTCAACTCAAAGCTCAGGAGACCAGTTTTCTGGCCACGCTAGAAAACAAGCCGCAGGTACTCTCCGGCAGAAAACCACAGATCAGCCTCTCTGGCAATGCCGCAGTTAATCAGCGCGTGGAGTTGCAGGACACCCAAAACAGCAGCTCATTCACCAGCACTTATACCTTGGCACTGAGTAAGTCATTAATTGATAAAAATTTAGATGCACAGCTCGATCAGGTCGATGCCTCCATCCTACAGGCTAAATTACAACTTGAAGAACAGCGACAGGCGCTGATTTTGCGCGTAGCCCAACCCTACTTTAATTACCTCACGGCGCTGGAAAACCTACGCTTCGCCGAAGCGGAAAGTAAGGCAGTAGAACAACAGCTCAAGCAGGTCAAGGTATTCTTTGAAGTTGGCGAGGCTCCGATCACCGATCTAAAGGAAACCGAATCGCGCTATAATTTAGCGCTAGCCCAAGAGGTCTCAGCCAAACAAAGTGTCATTGATGCCCAGGAAAACCTGCGCGTCCTCACCGGTAAAAGTTATCAGACGCTCAACGGTCCACGTCCCAACCTCCCTTTAATCGTACCGGCACCACGCGCGATTAGTGCTTGGATTGATAGCGCCAAGCAAAACAATAAAGCCCTGCAAGGCGCTAAGCAAGCGATTGAGGTTGCCCGTCAAACAATTGAAGTTCAGCGCGCAGCGCGCAAACTCAAAGTCAATTTATTTGCCCGCCAGACCGGCAATATCAATATCAATAATTCTGCCATTGATCCCATATCTCTAGGGGCCAGCGTTGGCGTCGAGGCGAGCTACCCCATTTCATTAGGTGGCGCCATTGACTCACGCATCCGTCAGGCGCAGCATAACTTTCGTCAGGCGCAGCAAAACTACACCTATCAGGAACGGCTTGTTGAGTCACAGGTGCGCAGCGCCTACCTCAGCATTGAATCCAGCATTAGCGAGGTCAAAGCTCACCAGCGCGCACTCAGCGCCGCCCAGACCGCCGCACAAGCCAGCCAAGTCGGCTTTGAAGTCGGCACTCGTACTGCGATTGACGTGCTGGGCGCACTGCGGGATGTCTTCCGCGCCCGCAGCAATCTATCTGCGGCACGCTATCGCTACCTGCTTAACCGACTACAGCTGCGCCAAGCTGCAGGCACGCTGACAGAGCAAGATTTACAGCGTATGAGCGCGCTGCTCAATCAGCCCATTAGTGCAGGTGCGAGCACTCAACCCAAACAGCCGCAAATCAGCGCACAAAAGCGCCAGCAGCAGGCGCAGGCCGAACGCAAACGGCAGCATGAAGCCAGACAACAGGCGCAGCGTGAGCGCAATGAAGCCAGACGCCGTGCTCACCGTGAACGTGAAGCAGCGCGCCTGCGTGCCTACCGCCAAAAACGCGGCCTGCCTGCGACGCCTGAAATCTCACAGACCAATACAGCAGGCATTACGCCCACGACAAGCACCGCCAAAGATACACCTTCCTTCAACGAAGTCTTCAACAGAAAAGCCCAAGAAAGCGTAGGGTCAGGTGGCGACGACGATATTATCTTTATCCGCGAGTAACATAACGCCTCACGCGCACGAGCAATATCAATAGGAGCGCTAACCATTCGTACTCCGCTAATAGCAGGCTCCCCCCGCCACCGGAACCGCTGCTATGCGCCGCGGCGCTGTTCGTATTAGCTGCACTGCTATTAGCACCCGCATTATTCGCAACTGACCCATCTGGATTAGCCGTGCCCGGCACCGTCAGCTGCACCTCAGCACGGTTACTCAACCCCACATCATCAGTCGCCGTCAGTTGAAAGCGCAGCACCTGATCAGCACTCAGTGCCGTAGGCGCCACAAAGCGTGCTGAGTTAAGCGCACTGTTGTGCAACAGCACCGCTGGCCCCTGAAGTTGTTCCCACTTGAAACGAATGATTTTCCCACCAAAACGCTCGTCTGTGCTGGCGCTGCCCTCTAGATGGACTGTCGCTGCCGCCCTAATTTGCCGATCACTACCCGCATCGACCTTGGGCCGGATTGTGACTGCCTGCAACGCTGCGTGTGCATCCAACAGGCCAGCCCCACAAGTAGCGGTAGTACACACACAAGGCGTCTGCTGATGCTCATTGCAGCCTAGCGCTGTGGCAGCACCCGCAATCTGTGTCGGAAACGCACGCGCCGCCTGTTTCAATTTCGCCTCCAGTAACCCCGGCAAATCCGCAGGTTGAACCACCGCTGCATCCAGCAAATGCTCATTCGCGGCTAGCATCAGCGCCAGCACACCTGCTACCTGCGGTGTGGCCTGACTGGTACCCGATTCAAATCTGCTGCTATCGGCGAGCGGTACGTGTGTGCCCGTATTCGCGCTGGAATAGATTTTCTCAGCGGGTGCAGCAATATCGACCAGCGCACCGTAGTTGCTATATGGCGCACGCGCACCATCAGGCATGACACCGCCGACGGCAATCACCCCCTGGCAGTTACCCGGTGCATAGGCGCTGATATTCTTATTCAAATTTCCGGCAGCAACCACAATACTCACGCCGCGTGCGCGAATCCGGTCGATGGCGGCCTGTTCAGTGCGGGCGCAATCAAAGGCAACGCTGCTGCCCACGCTCATATTCAACACATGCGCTGGATGAGGGTTATCTGGTACGCCGGGCACCTGTTCCCCAGCGGCCCATAACATGCCATCCACCTGATCAGACAGATACCCGCCGCGCTCAGACAGAATACGCACGGCCAGCAAGCGGGTATGCCAGCCCACGCCAGCGGTAAACTGACCATTATCTGGCCGCGCCGAAATAATGCCGCCCACATGCGTGCCGTGCCAGCGACTGTTATGGTGACTATCTGCAGCCACGCCCGGATTTGTCGGATTGCTATCCCGCCCATCGCCATCCCCGGCCTCTGCTGCTTGCGTAATCATGTCATAGCCAGATGCAAGCAGACTGCCCCCGACAAACGCCGGGCGTAGGTCAGCATGATCCGTCATCCCCTCATCCAGCACAGCCACCACAATTTCCGGTTTGCCTTGGCTGATGTCCCACGCATTAACCACATTTGCGGCCCCAGGGAAATCCTCTGGTGCAAGTAAATGCCACTGCTGATTAAACTCGGTGTCGTTTGGAATGGTGCGCTGCACATAGCGCCGATAATCCGGTTCCACATAATCGATACCGGCGTGCTGCTGCATAATTTTCTGGGCATACGCTTGCGCCTGCTCTGCACTGATTGGATGCGGCAGTTTTAATACATGCGCACCAGTAATATTCGCCATAGCGCGCTTATAAGCGACCTGCATACCCGTAGATTCCGCAGCAGCACGCGCTGCCATGGTGCGGAAAGTCAGCTGATCCAGCCGCGCCAACGACTCAGCACGGTATTTGATAATGAGCTGATCGATCTGCGGTGTCGCTTGCGGCGACATTGCGGCAGCGTTCCCCATTGTCAACGGCAGCAGCCAAAGCAACACAGCGCAAAGTGCGGTAGTAATTGCAGATGAGAATCGATAACGCAATTGATAACGGCCAGAAGATGACACCAAGAACAGCGGCTGATGCAGCGGTTTAAACGGGTAAGGTATGAGGCGTATAGTTAACATTTCCTGCTCCATGGAAATATAAAAAAAGCCGCACCCCGCTAAGGATACAGCTTTTATAACAGTCCGCTACATGCAGCCCAGCACATTAAATCAGTACACCAACCGCACGCAATAAACGAACGTCAGCTAAGGACTAAACGAAGAACCACAGCCACAGGTCGTTGTTGCATTCGGGTTACGAATCACAAACTGCGCGCCTTCTAAGCCTTCTGTGTAGTCGATCTCAGCACCCGCCATATACATAAAGCTCATCGGGTCAATCAGCAGTTTAACACCTGCATTCTCCACCATGGTATCGCCCTCGCCTTCATCTTCATCAAAGGTAAAGCCATACTGAAAGCCAGAGCAACCGCCGCCAGTGACGAACACACGCAGTTTCAGGGCATCATTGTTTTCTTCTTCAATCAGCGTTTTAACTTTCAGCGCCGCCGAATCAGTAAAAATAAGAGGGGAAGCCGTTTCCACCGTCATAATTAGTTATCTCCTGCACTTTTTACTAGAGTGCTCAAACAGTAGCGAGTGTGATGAAATTTCACCCCGCAATTAGGCAGGTGTGCAACCTGCACAGTCATAACACAAAATTACACACTCGCAGCGATGCCGTCAATTACCGCCTGCCGGGACTGGTATTTATAGCGTACGGCTTGTGCTAGCTCTTAGAGTCTGCACCCTCTTTAGCAGATACTGCTGGTTTAGGTGCAGAAATGACGGGCTCCGACGGCTTTTGCCGCACCAGCTTACCGTTGACCTCAGCACCCACTGCCATTTCCAGCAAGTTATAGTAAACATCTCCACAAATACGCGCATTTTCAAACAGCTCTACTTTGCCACTGGCAAATACATCGCCATCAATAGAGCCGTTGAGCACCATGCTCGGCACCCGCACTTCACCTTGAATTCTACCCTGCTCACTCAAAATAAGCGTGGCCTGATCATTTTCCGCCATCATATTGCCTTTGACTGTGCCCTCAATCAGCAAGCCGCCAGTAAACTGCAAATCGCCGTCAATCGTGGTGCCTTTACCAATTTGTGTATTAACGGTCGCACTGCGTGACTTCTGATCCTGGTTAGCGGAGGAGGAGGCAGCAGCCGCTTGCTGTGGGTTGCTACTCACCGGTGGATTTGTTTTAGCGCCTTTCCCGAACATGTCTCTTACTCCTTACTCGTAGTGGTTGTTTCTACCGGTGCGAAGGTATCCCATGCGTATTGCCTGCGCACCTTTTTGCCTGCTACCGGCATCAGTTCTATAATAACCCGCTGCGGCGTGAAGCCATCTGGCAATTCAATCACGCCTTCCAGCCCCTGATAATGTTTAAAAGAAAACGTGTTATCTGCGCGTGGGGTCTGTTTTCCGCTGCGCGCCATCAAGACCAGCGCCTTAAGTGGCAAACTCTGCGGTTTGCCCTGTGACTTACCCTGTAACGTCAGATTGAATTGCCCACTGACCAGCGCCTCAGCGCCGCGTATATTGGTTAATATCAGATGATACTGATAGTGGCGCTCATGCGCTAACTTTTTTCCATCTGCATCAATCAGCAGGCGTTTAATAGCCAAATATTGAATATCCAGCCCGCGCCCCACCGTAGGCGCTAACACTTCCTCATACAATAACAAGCGCTCGCGTGACTCAGCCAGCGCCGTTTCAGCCAGCATCAGTTTGTCGCGTAACACCTCATTGGACGCGACTTGAATCGCTTCTGCTCGCTGTGTCGCCGCCAAACGCACTTGCAGCTGCGTCATAGCATCGACCTGCTGCGCCAACCGCAAGGCCTGCTCATCTAGCTTACCACGCAGTGACAAGGCATGCGCACCGCCCTGAGCATTCAGCGGCATCAGATAGCCATTCAAATAACACCAGAGGACAGCGCCCAGCTGCAACAGGATAAAACAAATAAAGTATAGCCAACATAAATTACGTTTGCGCCCGACAAGCTGGCTTTCTACTGCGCGGCGGTGATCAAAACGATACTCCAAGCTCATGGTGTCAGACACAACCTATTAATATGCCGGCGATTATTAAGCCAGCCGCACGGTTACAGGCTTGATGGGGCTCTTTCATCCCAATTAAGGCAGCAGTCCCGGCGCATTCAAACCACTATCTTCCGCTAGGCCAAACATAATATTCATGTTTTGCACCGCCTGCCCTGCGGCTCCTTTAACCAAGTTATCAATCACTGAAAGCACAACAAAGCGTTTACCGGCCTGCGGACGATGGACAGCAATACGGCACATATTAGCCCCGCGCACGGTGCGCGTTTCTGGATGTGAACCCTGCGGCAAAACATCAACAAAACGCTCATGCTGGAAACGCTGCTCATACAGTGCTTGCACTTCCGCAGCATCAGCTGACGCCAACGCATTGGCATATAACGTCGCGTGTATACCGCGAATCATCGGCAGCAGGTGCGGCACAAAAGTCAGATCAATCGGTGCCCCAACAATCTGCGAGAACGTCTGGGCAATCTCTGGCTGATGACGATGCCCTGCCACACCGTAAGCTTTAAAACTATCGCCAGCCTCACACAGCAACGTCCCGACGTTAGCACCTCGCCCTGCACCGCTGGCCCCAGATTTAGTATCTGCAATAATACTCTCTAAATCGATCAGGCCAGCCTCTAACAGAGGCAATAGGCCCAGCGTTACCGCCGTCGGATAACAGCCTGGGTTAGCGACCACGGCCGCTGTTTTTATCTGCGCACGATACAGCTCCGGCAGACCATATACGGCGTCTGCCACTCGCTCAGGACAGGCGTGCTCCATGCCGTACCATTGGCTCCAGGTGGCAATATCTTTAATACGAAAATCAGCCGCCAAATCAATAAGCCGCGTCCCCGCCGCGACTAAGGCTTGTGCGCTTTGCATTGCAACGCCGTTTGGCGTCGCAAAAAATACCAGATCATTTTTAGCCAGCTGACTCACATCCGGCTCGGAAAAAGACAAATCAAGAAAGCCGCGCAAATTGGGGAACATCGCATCAACCCGACTACCGGCATGCGTGCGCGAAGTCACCTGGCTGATTTCAACCTCGGGGTGACTTACTAATAAACGCAATAACTCGACGCCGGTATAACCGGTCGCCCCAACCACAGCAACCTTTTTCACAGTGCTCATTTTTCCTTATCAGCTATAAATAAAGCTATAATACGCCTTCCGAAATAATTAACAAAGTACTGCTATGAAACTGGATATGAAAGGTCTGCTAGTGCTAGCGCTGATTGCAGGTGCACTGGTATTTTTCTGGTTGGCGCCTAATGATGGTCTGCAAGCCGCTCCACATTTAAAAACCACCACGATTGACGGCGAAAGCATTGACTCCGCTGACCTCAAAGGCAAACCTTATATGGTGGTGTTCTGGGCCACAGACTGTCCGGGCTGCGTCCGCGAAATTCCACACCTGAACGCCCTATACAACGATTTAAACGCAGATGGTTTTCGAGTGATCGGCGTTGCTATGCCACACGATGAGCTACCGCTGATTCAAACCATGCGCCAAGAAAAAAACATGAACTATGACATTGTGTTTGATGAAGACGGCCTACTAGCAAAAGCCTATGGCGGCGTTAAAGTTACCCCAACTAGCTTTCTGGTTTCACCCGAAGGGAAAATTTCGCTGCACAAAATGGGCATGCTAGAGATGGACGCCATGCGGCAAACCATTGAAAACATGCTTAAAGGCTAGGGCTAATCGTTATGTATGAATGGCTAAAGGCACTGCACGTCGTTTTCATGGTCACTTGGTTCGCCGGATTGTTTTATCTGCCCCGGCTATTCGTCTACCATTCAATGCCAGAAAACGCACCCAGCTTTGCCTTATTTAAGGTGATGGAAAAGCGCCTGTTTGGCATCATGACCATCGGCATGGCGCTGACGCTGTTATTGGGTATTGCTTTACTGGTGTTAGGACAAGGAATACTGTTTAGCAGTGGCTGGTTCCAGCTTAAACTGCTGGCGCTGTTGCTGCTGTTTGGCTATCACCACGCTTGCTATAAAATCATACTGAAATTCCGCACTGAGGCCAATAGCAGGAGCCATCAATGGTACCGCTGGTTTAATGAAGTCCCCGCGCTGCTGCTGATCCTGATTGTTATTGCTGCCGTCGTAAAACCGTTCTGAGGTGGTCGGCAGTAAAGCAAGGGAAAGAATAACCCACTGAGTGCTTCTTCTGGCAAACGCCTAAGGGCTAAATGGTGTATTGCCCCGCGCCTCACCCCAAGCAATAAGGCTATAGCCCAAGTTCCGCGCTAAGTGTGCACTCATTTCCCCAGCCACCACCGCCAGTTCAGCGGTCACGCCCAACTGCCGACAGCTGGTCACTGCCAGTCCGGCGTAGCCACAAGGATTAATACGCTGAAAAGCGCTTAAGTCGGGATCAATATTAAAGCTCAGTCCATGATAAGTCTTACCCCGACTGACTCTTAGGCCCAGCGCAGCGATTTTCTGCCCCGCGACATACACCCCCGGCGCGGCGCGGTCCCCCTGCGCCACAATATGATGCTGCGCTAGATAATCAATCACAGACTGTTCCAGTTTGAGCACCAGTTCGCGCACACCCAGACCCTTACGCCGAATATCGACCAGCACATAAATCACTAGCTGGCCCGGCCCGTGGTACGTCACCTGTCCGCCACGATCGACTGCAAGCACCGGAATAGCACCTGGATTTAACAGGTGTTCACGCTGCGCGTTCCGCCCCAGAGTAAATACCGGTTCGTGCTGCAACAGCCAGATTTCATCCGGTGTCGCATCATCACGCAGGCGGGTAAACTCTTGCATTTGATGCAGCACTGCGGAATAAGGCTGCGGCGGATCGAAGCAAGCGCAGGCAGTTAACGCCTGCCGAGAAAGGTCGGTCGTAATTACAGCGCCCACAGTACCAAATCACAGCGTTTCAAGTCAGCATAAATCGCATCAATTTGTACTTTGCTGGTAGCCCGGATTCCCAGGGTCAGGCTGTTATATTTACCGGTGCGGCTCTGGTTACGCTTCAACGCCTTGGGCGAAAAAAAAGGATCGTGCTGTTCCGCTATCGCAATCACACGGGCCTCAAACTCACCGTTGGCGGCAGCTCCCACAACCTTAATTGGAAAATCACAGGGAAATTCGAGCTTCAGCTCTTCCTGACTCAAGTCACGCATAAGCGCCTAAACCTCTTTATTTAGTCAGCAAAAAACTTCTGCACACTGTCTGACACCTGACGCCACAGGCCGCCTTCTGCGACATCTTCCAGCGCCAAAAGATTAACTTCTTTCAGCACTTTAGTCTGATCAGAAAATACAATTTTGCCTAACACATCACCCCGCCGCACGGGCGCGCTAATCGATTTATCAAACTGAATGACCCCCTTCAGCTGATCATAGCGTCCCTTACCCATACTCACATACAGATCGGCCATCACACCGGCAGCGACTTTTTCCTTAGCCCCCTGCCAGATGCGCACTTCAGACAGGGTATCGCCTTCCTTATACAGCTTATGCGTCTCAAAGGTACGGAAACCGTATTCCAGCAGTTTCTGGCTCGACTCCGAGCGACTTCTTTCACTACCCGAGCCGAGCACCACCGAAATCAGTCGCATATTATTACGCAATGCTGACGCCACCAGACAATAACCTGCGGATTCAGTGTGGCCCGTTTTAACACCGTCGACGCTGTCATCACGCCACAATAGTTTGTTGCGATTATGCTGCTTAATGTTGTTATAGGTGAACTCTTTCTCGGAGTAGAGTTGATAACGGTCTGGAAATTCAGTAATCAGCGCACGGGTCAGTAAGACAATGTCTCGCGCCGTTGTGTAATGTTCTGCTGCTGGCCAGCCCGTCACATTTTGATAGCGCGTGCCATGCATTCCAAGTTCAGCCGCCACCTTATTCATCCGCTCCACAAAGGCCTCTTCACTGCCAGCGACGTGCTCAGCCAACGCGACCGCTGCATCGTTCCCGGACTGAATAATTAGGCCTCGCAGCAGTTTTTCCAACTTAACTTTTTTACCCACTTCAACGAACATGCGTGAGCCTTTCATTTCCCAAGACTTCTGAGAAATCAACACATCCTCACTCATCTTAACCCGACCTCTGGCAAGCTCACGGTATAAGATATAAGCCGTCATTAGCTTTGTAATACTGGCAGGCTCAATCCGCATGCCCTGGTTCATCGCGACCAATTCTTCACCGCTTTGAAAATCAACCAGCAAAAAGCTATTGGCATCGACCTCAGGTGCACCAGGCGCCAACGAAACGATTTTAGCTGAATCTGCTGCCGCCGTGCTCATACACAGCCACAAACCTAGCAGCCATATTTTCAACAACATCCTGTCTACCCCTCAATTTACCTACCGCGTTTGCTCCAGCAAGCTTTAGATGCAACTGCGCCAGAACGTCTCATCCTATTCGGTACTGTTCACTATAGCAGCCGAAGACTGCTAGATTTACTAGCCGCATGCCCTACCTGGGACTTACTGATCGACTTCAACCACCTTGAACGTTGCTAGACCATTACTGGACAGCGCGTTTTTCACACTGTCAATCTGATCCTGCGTATACAAGGGTCCAACACGCACCTGATGCACCTGGCGCCCGTCACTCACTGCGGACGCCAGCTCAGTATTTTTCAACCCGACTGAAGTCAAACGCACAAACATATCCAAAGCATCCATCTGACTTGGGTAATTCTTTACAACCACAAAAAAGCTTTTGCCACTTTGCTTCGCCTTTTGCACCGCTGCGGCCTGCACAGCATCGGCACGTTGCACCGGTCGGGCGGGCTGCTGTGCCTGCTGCGCCGTCGCCTGACTGCGACTGACGGGTGCTGCTGCTCTGACCGCACCAGGGCTATTAATGCCCTCGATACGCACCGAGGCGCTCACACCCTGTCTTATGCCCAACGTACTGGCAGCCGCAGACGAGAGCCGAATCAATCCACCACCGTCAAAAGGCCCACGGTCATTGACTTTCACAATGACCACTTTGTTGTTCTGTAAGTTCGTCACACGCACAAAACTCGGCAAGGGCAAAGTACGATGCGCAGCAGTAAACGCATGCAGGTCATACTTTTCGCAACCTGCCGTGGCGCTACCCTGGTATTGAGCGCTGTAGCGTGTCGCCATGCCTTCCGCCCGATAACCCAGCGCAGACGGCAACACGGTGTACTGATTACCGTTTAATGTGTATACCGGCTCATTGCCACAGCGATATTGCGCGCCCGCACGTTCATCCGCCAATGCCGCATAGGTATTTGTTCCCGAATTGGCCACCGGGGCTGATTGGGGCGACGGTACTGCGCCGACACCTAAGTCAGGCAAAGCATCCATTTTAAACGGCTTAGTCAACAAAACACTGTTCGGCACGGACTTATTATTCGGCCCCGAAGAACTGCATCCGCTCAGCACCAGCAAGGCAGCCACCACAGTAGCAGCACCATATTGTTTTATTCTTTTCATCGTTACCATCGTTTCATTATTTTAGCGTGATCACAACATAGCAAAATATAATAGCGTGCCCCCCTTTCAGCTGAATCTGAATTAAAACCTTATTCTTCAGCCTGATACACCCGCTTACGCTTCTTTAATCCCATCAGCATGCCAAACGCCGTCATTAGGGTCAAAATCGAAGTCCCACCATAACTCACCAGTGGCAAAGGCACGCCTACCACCGGCAACACACCGCTCACCATCCCCGTATTCACTAACAGGTATAAGAAGAAAGTCAGGCTCAGACTCCCGCCCAGCAAACGCGCGAAAGTGTCTGCCCCTTTAGACGCCAGCCAAAGCCCGCGCCAAATAATAAAGGCGTACAGCCCCAATAAAAACAGGTTACCCAGAAAGCCAAACTCCTCACCAAAGACCGCAAAAATAAAATCTGTATTGCGCTCTGGCAAAAAATCCAACCGCGACTGATCACCTAGTAACCAGCCTTTGCCGTAAGTACCCCCCGAACCAATCGCAATTTTCGACTGATAGATATGATACCCCGACCCCAATAGGTCTTGTTCAGGGTTAAACAGTGTGAGCACCCGTTGACGCTGATATTCATGCATGCCATAAAAAAACATCAGAGGGGCGCTGATCGCCATAATGGCAAAAGCCCCTCCCATCAACCACCAAGAAATACCAGCCAGATAAATCACAAAAAAACCTGACAGCGCAATCAGCAGCGAGGTACCTAAATCAGGTTGCTGTAGAATCAGCAGCATCGGCACCAGCACTAAAACCAGTGCGATAATAATATCCAAAAAGCGTGGCGGCAATGGTTTTTCTGCAAAGTAATACGCCACCATCATCGGCACGGCCAGTTTCATAATTTCCGAGGGCTGAAAATGTATGCCCAGACTCAACCAGCGGGTAGCGCCTTTTTTAGTGACCCCCACCCATAAAACTAACAGCAGCAAAAACAAGCCCAGACCATAGGCCCAAACCGCAAATTGCTTCAAGGTTTTACTTTGGATCTGGGAAAACAGCAGCAGCAACACGAGACCGGCCAGAAAATGCATACCCTGACGGTACAAGAGCGGCGTATTATTATCACTCGCGCTGTACAGTGTCACCATACCCATAAACATCAGCAGAGACACCGCCGCTAGCAGTACCAAGTCAACCCGCTGGAGCGCGCGCAATACCGAGGAAGGCAATAGCTCAGAAATCACGCCGTACGCCTCACTGTGCCAGTCTTCGGGTTAAGTTCAACGCCTCACTGCCCTCCTCTTCATCTACCGGCTCATCATAACGATCCAGTAAATAGGCATCTATAATTTTACGCGCTGTTGGTGCCGCTACTTTACTGCCGCCACCGCCATTCTCCACGATCACCGACACCGCAATGCGCGGATTATCCGCCGGTGCAAACCCCACAAAAAGCGAATGATCGTGCAGGCGTTTGGCTAAACGCTCCGCATCATATTTAGAATTTTGTGCGATCCCAAACACCTGGGCGGTACCTGTCTTGCCCGCGATAATAAAGGACGAATTCTCGCCAGACGAACGTGCCGTACCATAATCAGAGTGCATCACGTTAATCATGCCGTTAATCACCATTTCCCAGTGGCGTTCGTTTTGCGTAGGGATATGGGAAATCACATCGGGCTCCAGCAGCGTTTCCGGCTGATCCTTAGCGGTGCGCACGCTGCGTAAAACCCGTGGCCGGATACGCTTACCGCGCATCGCAACCGTTGCGGTTGCATGCGCCAGCTGTAACGGCGTTGCCAGCCAGTATCCCTGGCCGATACCAATATTCACCGTATCGCCGGGATACCAGTGCTGCTGGTGGCGGCGCTTCTTCCACTGCGGCGTTGGCATTAAACCGCGTGACTCCGACGTTAGGTCAATCCCCGTCTTTTCGCCAAAACCGAACAAATTCATATAGCCCGCGAACTTCTCTACCCCCATACGGTAGGCCATATCATAAAAGTAGGTATCACACGACTTTGCAATCGCTTGGTTCATATCGATAGAGCCATGCCCTGATCGATGCCAACAGCGGTAGCGGTGCTTATGCCCCGGCAGCTGGAAAAAACCAGGGTCGTACACGCGCTTACCCGGCCAAATGGTTTTTTCATACAGGCCCGCCAGCGAGATCATTGGTTTAATGGTTGAACCCGGCGGATAAGAACCCTGCAACGCCCGGTTATATAAGGGCCGATCGGGATCATCACGCAGATTTTTATAATTCTTATGTGAAATACCATCAACAAATAAATTGAGGTCGAAGGTAGGTACGCTCGCCATAGCCAATAACTCGCCAGTACGCGGATCAATGGCCACAATCGCACCGCGCTCACCCTTCAGTAGGGTTTCGGCTTTAATTTGCAGGTTAATATCCAGCCCCAGAATTAAATCCTGCCCACCAACGGGGTTAGTTTTGGACAGAGAACCTTTGTGCTTACCATGCGCATTGACTTCAACTGTTTGCCAACCGGTGTAGCCGTGCAAACGATCTTCATGCGCCGCTTCGATACCTACCTTACCGACGTGCGTCGTACCCGCATAATTTTCTGGATCAAGACGCCGCAAATCACGCTTATCGATACGCCCGACGTAACCGATAACGTGGCTGGCAATATTCCTCAATGGATAGTAACGCTGCATGCGCCGCTCAAGATTGACGCCAGGGAAACGTAGCTTATTGACCGCAAAGCGTGCGACTTCCTCATTGCTCATGTTTTCTTTCAGCGGCGTCGGCTGATGGCGGCTGCGGCGCTGAACCTGCTGATTAAAAATACGAATCTCTTTTTCAGTCAGCGGCACAATCTTATTCACCCGCTCCAGCATTAGCTGTAGGTCGGCCCAGCGCTTCTTGCCGTCATTATTAAGATCAGGCACGCTGTCGCGCACCACTTCGAGCACGTATTGGGCGTGGTTGTCCGCAATTTGAACGCCATTGCGATCATAAATCAGCCCCCGAATAGGCGGTATTGGAATGCGTTTCTGATAATTTTTCTCTGAAAGCTCAGTATATTGGTCATAGCTTTGAATTTGCAGCACATACAAACGACCCACAATCGCAAGCAGCGCACACGCCACCAACAGCGCAGCCACGATAGCACGCACGTTGAACAGTTGCTGTTCATCACGCTCAGTCTTAATGGATATACGCTCACCCAGTGGCATAACAGACGTTCCGTTTATAAATACTCATAGCCATCCGTGTGCTTAGTTACTTTTCTCTTCTGTAGCGCAGTCAGTCAGCAGACTGATGGAACAATAAGCTACTGCCCCACTCGAACACACTTAGCAGCGTGCTATCAGTATAGCGGAACTCATCACTGGAAAAACCTTTAGCCACATTAAATTTTTATTAGACGCAGTAAAAGCTTTAGGCGATAGCGGGACAATAAGACGAAGTATGGACAGCAAGCAAGCTGCCCATACTCACTATCAGCTCAGGGCTTTTTAGGCGTCTGGTACTTTACTTCTTTCTGAAAGGACTTCCAGGTGGTTTCATAGCCCACAAAACCCTTCTCATTCGCTTCCATTTGACGAGTATTCACATACTCCGTCACACCTTCAGGTACTTTAGGCCGTTGCTTACTTGGTTCACTCATCACATTTTCCTCTTATCAATAATCAAATATTCAGACATTTCACCTTAATCACCCGCAACAGCGCCAAGGCAAAATGGCATTAACCTCTACCCTTCAAACAAAATACTGTCACACTTGTAATGCCGCAACAAGTGCCCGTCCCTGCTGTGCGCGGGCGGCGGCTTTGGTCTGGTAGTCCGTGTATTCAGTATCCGCAAACAAGTCACAAATTTCCTCAAATCCAGCGACCGACGCCTCAGCCATATCGAGATAATCTGACTCCCCAGCCAGGGAATACATCGCCGATACTCGATTAGCCGCAACCATTGCCCAAACTAATGGCAATTCAGTGCGATCGAGCACTTTCAACACCGTATCATATAGCGGGATTGACGCTTCCAACGCGCCAATATCCTCTTCATGCTCACCCATCGCTTGGAGCGTGGCGGCGATATTATTCTGGGTAATCGCCCAGGCCAGCGGCTGTGACGGCTGGGCGCGCTCGCTCAGCGCATTACGAAACGCGACCAACGACTGCTCCAAGGTGCGCGCACCGCGCCGCTGCGTGCCCAGCCGGTATAACACTACACCCACATTAGCAAAGGCCGCCGCCCACGACACACTGTCTTCCGCTCGCGGCAGCCGCACTACAGCCTGCTGGAAGGAGCGCAACGCCTGTTTGAGCAGGCTCGCATCATCTTCCAGCTGCCCAAGCGTTTGCAACACCAACGCCAGATTACAGGTAGACTGCGCCCACGCCAGCGGCATCGTATCCTCGGTGCGTATTTCAAGCGCCTGCTCATAGGACAAAGCGGCCTGCTCTAGAAAATGTACGCTGCCGCTGCGCTGACCAATAAAGCCCATTACATCGCCAATATTATGATGAATAGCAGCCAGCCGAGATGGATCGTCCGCACGATCAGTCATCATTTGCATACCCTGCAACAGCTCAATCGACTGCTGGAACACATGCGCACTGCCAAGGCGCAATTCACGCCGATCCGCACCGTCCTGCAATGTTTCTTGGGAATTTGCCCATTCAATCAGCGATGGCTTGTTTAAGCTCAGCGCAAACACCGTATGCTCGAAGCGGTCTATAGCCCGCCGCAGCGCGCCATAGACCGGCGACTCAGGATCAATGATTGCCAGCAGATCAAGGCCATTATTCTGATAACGCCACTGCAACGAGCCACCAAGGCCTGGCGCTAATAGCGTCTCTGCATATAGGTGAGACAAATCAGACCGGCTTCACGTTTTGGCTATCACCAACAATCTCGCTGATGTCCGGCTCTGCACCGATCGGGCCACCCAGCTCAATCTCTTCCTCCGTTGCTGTGCGCACGGAAACAATGTCCAGCCTGAACACCACCTCGCGCCCACAGAGGGGATTATTACCATCAATGGTGACGGAAGTTTCATCAACGCGCGTCACCAGGAAGCTCTTGGTGTTGCCCTGCTCACTTTCCATCAGCACCGAAGTTCCAACGCTGCGATACTCCTCTGGCACATTTTCGATACGATCAGTAAACACCAGAGACTCATCGCGCTCGCCAAATAGCTCGCGACAGTCAATCGGCACTTCAATCACATCGCCCGGCAGCTTACCCTCTAACTCAGCGGTGACCTGCGGCGCCAAAATCTCATTCACACCGTGAACATAACCGATGGGGAACTCCACTGCCGTCAGCACGCTATTCGTCTTTACATCAAGCACTTTATACGTCAGCTCAACCAACTTACCGTCACCAACCGGCTCTTCCATTGCTAGATCGTTCATTTACTCATTCCGTAGGGAGGGCTAAAACAGGCGGCTAAAAAACCGACGCACCATAAATCTTAATCTCATCATCTTTGTTATAGCCGAGCACCAGACGCCCCAGCCATTCACCCGCTTTTTTGGTACTGCGCACCCGATAAAGCACGGATACATGCTCACCACGGCGAATAATACCCAAACAGTCATAGTTTGTATCAAGACTGCGGGTTAATTCACTTTTCGCAAACTGCTTACCGATTTCAACTTCGTTGAGGCCAAACAATAACTCATAGGAAAAATTCCGAATGAATTTTCCGTATTCCCCAGTGTTAGAGTACTTAATAAGGTCATCCCACATCGGATGGGCAACCGCGAAGATATCTTCATCTGACTGTTCGATTATATTCATTGGGCGTTCCAGATAAGGATCACAGGATTTTTATGGCTGTCGCTACAACAAGCCATCCGAGATCAAAAACATAACAGGGAGGGGAAATAATACGGAGGAACCAAGGCTATTATTGACTGAAGGGCTGCCGCCACACTGCGACAGCCCCCTGAAGCTGAGGTAATCAGGCAGCCTGCGCCTGATCTTTTTCCTCATCAACATCAATCAAATGATACAGCGGTGCTTTTTCCATAGTGTACTCACCCGTCTCTGGATCACGCCGTGAAACGGTTAGCACATGCCAGTTTTCATCGTCTAATTTAAGATGATCACCGCGATAGTAGTAGCCGGGCCAGCGCGTTTCTTTGCGGAACAGGGTGTGCTGCACCACGGACTCGGAGGTCAGATGACGGTGCTTGATTTCCCAAGCGCGCAGCAGCTCGTGAATATCTTCAGCCGCCACCTTCTCCAGGTCTTCTTCCAGTGACTTCAGCTTTTTCAGACCAATATTCAGCAGCTTTTCATTGGTCATATAGCTGACGGTCACCCCTCCGGCGTACTCATCCATCAACTTCTGCAAACGGTCTAGTGCCTGGCGTGGGTTGATGTAATGTGGATTAACCGAACCGGCAGTAATTTCATTGCGGTAGGTCTTATACGTTTCCATCGGCTTATAGATTTCTGCTTTGCGGCGCTCAATTTGCTCGTCAGAAATCTGAATGCCTTCCGCCTTACCATCGTCAATGTACTGACAAGCAGCCTTAGCGGCAATTCGACCTTCAGTGAATGAACCAGAAGAGAAGGCATGCGGCGTACCGCCGACGGCATCACCCGCACCAAACAGACCTTCTACGGTTGTCATCCGATTATAGCCCCACTGATACTCCGGCGGCGACAAATCAGCTGGCCCAGAACACCACGCACCACAGCCCGTAGCGTGTGAACCCATGACATAAGGCTCAGAGGTCGTCAATTCAGGGTTTTCATGCTTGGGATCAACATCGGTAGCCGCCCATAGCACAGCCTGACCTACAGTCATCCCCAAGAAGTTATGCCAGCCGATCTCTTCGAGGTGTGGATCTTGGAAAGCTTCCATCGTGACCATATGGATGGGGCCGCGACCCGCATTCACTTCCTGAATGAAAGCATGGTTACGCAAGCAAGTCGGAATAGGGCGATGCGTTAGGTGCGAAGCCTCAGGGTCCAGGTATTCCTTGCCGACGATTTCTTGCAGTGAATCCCACCACTTAGATTCGTATTCTTCACCCATACCGTTTTGAGTATACGTCTTCAGGTGTAGGAAGTACGCGCCTACCGGGCCATAACCGTCTTTAAAACGGGCCAACACGATACGGTTTTCCATCTGCGTCATCTTCGCACCTGCTTCAATGAGCAGACCGTACGCAGAGCCAGATGACCAAGGCGCATACCAAACGCGACCGGCCCCTTCACCCACCGAGCGCGGCTTAAAGATATTAGAGGCGCCACCTGCGGCCACAATTACCGTCTTGGACTTAAACACATGGTAATTACCGGTGCGCACGTTAAAGCCAACAGCACCCGCTACGCGGTTTTCTTTGGCATCATCCATCAACAGATGGGTGACACAAATACGGTTAAACACCTGATCCGCTGATTTCTTCGCGGCATCAGCCACAATCGGCTTGTAGGACTCACCGTGAATCATAATCTGCCAGCGCCCTTCACGTAGATAAGAACCCGTCTTCGGGTTCTTCATCAGCGGCAGGCCCCACTCTTCAAATTGGTGAACGGCAGAATCGACGTGGCGCGCCATATCAAAGAGCAAATCTTCGCGCACCATGCCCATCAGATCGATACGCGCATAGCGCACATGATCTTCCGGGTTATTTTCGCCAAAACGTGTCCCCATATAGCAGTTAATCGCGTAGAGGCCCTGCGCTACCGCACCGGAGCGATCAATATTCGCTTTCTCCGCAATGACAATTTTTTTGTCCTGTCCCCAATAGCGCGCTTCAAAAGCCGCACCGGTACCGCCAAGGCCAGCACCGCAGACCAGAACATCAATATCGTCTTCAATAATCGTTTTGTACTTCATTAGTAGTACACCCCTTCCTTCATCACCAAGCCATTCGACTCGAAGGTGTGAATATCACCATCATCCAACCGAATGTACTTCGGCTCGTTGAATAGCAGCTGGCTGTCGCGCTGCTCCTGGCTCGGTGCATCAACCTCGCTCAGCACCGGTGTACCACTGCCCCAAGGCTTAGTCGTGATCGGGGCCAACAGGTCCATATCTTTCTCACCGTTGCGGAACTTGATGCGCCAGGCGATCACGCCCTTCTCTTCATCACGCTTCACCCGCACAGAATGCCCTAGTGGCGCAAAGTCAGCGTAGCCACGCACGTCAATCGCATTGTGTGGACATGCTTTCACGCAGGAATAACATTCCCAACACATATTAGGTTCAATGTTGTACGCCCGACGGGTTGTCTTATCAATGTGCATAATATCTGATGGACAAATATCAACACAGTGGCCGCAACCATCGCAGCGTGTCATTTTCACAAAAGTTGGCATAATAAATCTCCAGCCTGGAAAGCCTGTTAACAGGCAGTCAATTTAAAAGTGATTCGGAGCTTCGCGCTTGATACCAAGCCCCATATTGGGTGGATTTTTACCCATGTATTCGGGAACATCTGGGAACTGCTCATGCACCGCTGGATCTGACAAGTCATAATCACTGGGCAGGTTCTCATTGGAACCGTCGGCCTGCGCCACTTTCTTCTGATAAGCGGCGGCGGGCTTAAAGAACATATGTGCAAATTTAGACCAGTACACACTACTAAACAAGAACGTAGAACTAATAATGAAGAGTGCAAACAAGAATGTCGACAAGGCTGAAGCGCCGATCGCCTGTGTGAATGACCACAGCAGCGCAAACGTCGCCATTGACAGCAGGCCCAGAATAAATAGATCACCGCGACCATTAAATTGGTTCCAGCGCACACCCTCAGAAGCTACGTCAACCCGAATCGCAAACCAGAACCAGTAACCCCCTACACACAGCGACAGCGCGCCGAGGTGCCATAAGAAGGCCACTAAGCCCGGCGCTTCTGTGCCTGAACCGGTGTAGCTAAAAATCATAATTGCCGTGGTCGCCACAAAGAAGACAAAGCCATACATGGTCATTAAGTGGGACAGACGGCGGCGCTGGTTACAAAATTCGGATGACGTAAGCACCTCATTAGCGACTGTTTTCATCGCCAGACTCATCTTCTGACTGCTATCCACCTTTTGCTTGGCATCTTGCTCTGCGCTTTTAGCCACCGCAAAGAAATATTTGGCGCTTTGCTTGTGCAAAACATCCAACAACGTACCGCCGATAACCAGCAGTATCATCAGGACGACATAGCCCTGCATCACCTCGGGTGATATGAACGCCGACACTTCGGCAAATGGATTAGTAGTAAGCATGTTAAGGTGTTCCTCTGATGTTTCCAGCTAGCGCACGGACAATGTTTTAGACAGTAAATCTAAAGAGATTCACATCCTAAAGGGTTAACGCCAGCAAGAATATTAGATTTTATTATTATGTCAATCAATTTAATTAATTCATACCTCAGACGGCTTCATTATTGAGCTCGCGATCTACACAGTGACTGATAACCCAGCGCCCTGAACCTGTTGTTGCGTTAGGTTTCTTCTTATTCAACGCTGTTTATTATCTGACTGCAAATCTCATAATCATAGATTAAACGCTTACTCAGAGGTATAGACAATTAAGCACAATCAGGATATGTTTTCAGCCTTTGCAGCAGCTGCTCGGCGGCTTTAAGCACGCTTACACCGCATACCCCTGACAGTTGCTGACCTACAATAAATAACGGAACGCCGATGAATACTCTTATCTCTCCTCATGGCGCAGACGCGCTCAGACCCCTGTTGGTCGCTAATGACTCAGAACGGCAGCAGCTCAATAACGATGCGCAGGCGTTAACCGCAATTACTGTAAGCTCTGCCGCTGCCGGTAACGCGGTCATGCTCGCCGCTGGCTACTTTACTCCGCTGGATGGCTTTATGACCAAGGCAGACGCCTTATCAGTAGGCGAATCCTTATGCACTTCTACTGGGCTGTTCTGGCCCACACCGGTACTTAATTTAATCGCGGATGCTGGTGCGCTAAAAGTTGGTGATCGTATTGCTTTACGCGACCCCAACGTCGAAGGCGAACCGGTATTAGCCGTCCAGCAAATTGAAGCAATCGACGTATTTTCAGAGGACGAGCTGACGACGCTAATCCAACAGGTCTATGGCACCACAGACCCCGAACATCCCGGCGTTGCTGAATTTCGCGCACAAGGCAACATCGCCATCGCTGGCCCGATTCAGGTACTGAACTACAGTTACTTTGCCACTGACTTCCCGGACACCTTCCGCACCGCAGCAGAAATTCGTAGCCAAATTGCCGCCAATGGCTGGCAGCGCATCGTCGCCTTCCAGACGCGCAATCCCATGCATCGTGCCCACGAAGAGCTGTGCCATATGGCCATGCAGCGCCTAGATGCTGACGGACTGGTGATACACATGTTGTTAGGTAAACTCAAACCCGGTGATATTCCCGCCCCAGTTCGCGATGCGGCGATTCGCACCATGATTGACCTCTACTTTCCGCCGAACTCAGCGATGGTGACCGGTTATGGCTTCGACATGCTGTATGCTGGCCCGCGTGAAGCGCTGCTCCACGCCGTCTTCCGCCAAAACATGGGGGCGACTCACTTTATTATTGGACGCGACCACGCTGGGGTTGGCGATTATTATGAACCGTTTGAAGCGCAGGAGATTTTTGACCAAATTCCAGCTGGTGCACTGAAAATCGAGCTGTTTAAAGCGGATCACACGGCCTATTCGAAAAAACTGGATAAGGTGGTTATGATGTCAGAAGCGCCGGATCACACCAAAGAAGATTTTGTGCTGCTATCCGGCACCGCTGTGCGTAAGATGCTGAGTGAAGGCAAGGCGCCACCGATTGAATTTTCCCGCCCCGAGGTGGCCAAAATTCTGATGGCGCATTATCAGCAGGAGTAATTTCTGCGCATTGCTTGCCCTGTTTTGACCGGGAGACACATCTCTCGGCCATAACGCACAAGGATACCCCAATGCACAACACGCTTACAGCTGATTGTACTTTGTCGATCGGCCACGCGCCTTCGCCACAGGGTATTTCTCGGCATTCGCTTTGATTTTCTCAGCCGCCGCCGCCTGTAGATCGATCCCGGTACGCTCAGCTATCAGCAGCAGATATAACAACACATCGGCACACTCCTCACGCAGGCGCTGCTGGAGTGGTGCACCCTTTGCTTCTTGTTCAAAGTCGCCTTCCGGCTTCCACTGCGCCAACTCTAGCAACTCAGCCGCCTCAAGATTCAGCGACAGGATTAAATCCTTTAAGGAGTGAAATTGGCGCCAGTCACGTGCATCGCGAAACTCAATGAGTTCGCGAGTAAGATCACTGATCGAGGGCGGCAGATCCTGCTTCATAGGCGTTACTCCATTATGGGCACTTACACAGCACAGAATACACAGAATTTAATGATTAATGCGCATTATTATTACGTTAAATCGCATGCTGTACATTTAAGGTTGTCTATTTATTTAAAGTGATCTATCAGGAAGACCATGAGCCTACAAGTCGTTCAAATCTCAGACACACACCTCGCACTTGATGCGCCCCAGCGCAGCACGGATCTGGCAAACTGCGTCAGCGCCATTAATGCACTGCCCACGCAGCCCGACTTAGTGATCCACACGGGAGACATTGCGAATCGGGGCTTAGCCGCAGAATACCCTATTGCCCGCCATTTATTAGATCAACTCAAGGCACCCTACTGTCTCATTCCTGGCAACCGCGACCGACGCGCGACACTACTGGCAGCTTTTAGTGCCGAACACTGCGCGCAGTCCGCCCAGGGCTGGATTCAATATGCGATCGAACGCTATCCAGTACGCCTGCTCATGCTAGATACCCTGAATGAAGGCAGTCACAAAGGGCAGCTGTGTGCGGAACGTCTGGCCCACTTGGAAGCAATGTTATTAGCCGACACCACTAAACCTGCAGCCCTGTTCCTGCATCACCCGCCGTTTGAAGCCGACGGCATACCCGACCCGTTTCAGTACGCTGATTGGCAGGATGTAACGCGGCTCGACGCACTGTTAGCCCGTTTTCCACAGGTGTGTGGGGTGTATTGCGGCCATGTGCATCGCTTTATCGATGGCACGGTAGGCGGGGTCAACGCGAGTGCGATCAGCTGTTTAGCAGGGGATTTGCGCAAGGGCGAAGTCAGCGCGGCACAGCGAAAACTGCCGGTATTTAAGTCATTAATACTGCCGGGATAGATCGGCTCAGCGGGCGCAGCCAGCACAGTGACAAGCAGCGCGCCACTGGAATATACACTAGCCCATTCCGCTGAAGCTAATCCCCCGATCTGGATTATCGGGGTCATATTCAGGACTGGTGATTTTTATTTCGACCCGCACATAGACCGGCCTGACATGGTCAAAACCACTCAGTTCCGGTGTTTGCGCAGCGGTACTTTCCGCCAAACTATTTTTCTTGATAAAATAATTGGCGTCCATCTGGGACTGAAAGACGGCAGCTTTACGGGCAGATTGCACCCATTCAAGCGTTGCGGAAACAAAGGCAAGTCGATCTTCCTCTGCATTAAATGCTGCGACTACGTACCGTTGATCAAGCGGCATATATCAGCTCCTACCTCTGTTGAAAATATTTTCTTGGGACGCGCCGTTCAACAACACCCACCCCGCAAAATCCTGATTAACGTTCGTTATATCACAGGCAACCATCCGCTCTCAATGAATTATCGCCTCGGCTTGTTAAGCTGCGTAACGCTGTATGCTGGTCATAATCTCCGCTTTTGCCTCATCTGCATCAGCCCAACCATCGACCTTCACCCACTTACCCGGCTCTAATTCTTTATAACGCTCAAAGAAATGTTGGATCTGCTGAATTAACAGTGGTGGCAGCTGTTTATACGAAACAATATCTTTATACTCCGGTGACAGTTTTCCGGCGGGCACCGCGATAATCTTAGCGTCTTCACCGGCCTCATCGGACATTTTTAGGATACCCACCGGGCGCGCCGGAATCACACAGCCATGCACTAATGGCACGGGTGTTACAACCAGAACATCAACTGGATCACCATCATCAGACAAGGTATGCGGTACAAAGCCATAGTTCGCTGGGTAGAACATCGGCGCCGACATAAAGCGGTCAACTAATAATGCACCGCTATCCTTATCCACTTCGTACTTCACCGGACTGACGTGTGCCGGAATTTCAATGATCACGTTAACCGACTCGGGGACATCACTTCCCACCGCGATATTGTCCATATTCATACTAAGATTACCTGTAATTCAAATCGTGGGTATTATAGCCACTCTTATAAAAGTCGCCAGATTTATTCAACTTGACTCAGATACCGAAACACCCCGTAGAAAGTAGGAACCCAGGGCGCTAACGCCCCCTTATACGACCAAAGGCTAGTTATACAGAATCTGACTTGCACTGCTGTCTTTGTTTAGAGTATAAGAGTGAACCCTATTGACTGGATACATAAGGAAACCTTCATGCGCATCGTCTTACTGGGCGCACCAGGCTCAGGTAAAGGAACTCAAGCTCAGCGCCTCACCAGCTTCTATAACATCCCCCAGATCTCTACCGGGGATTTATTACGGGCCGAGGTGAGTGCAGGCACTGTAGCAGGCCTGCAAGCAAAACAGGCAATGGATGCGGGCAACCTGGTTTCCAATGCGATTATGCTAGACATGATTCGTGGCCGCCTACAGGAAAAAGACACCCAAAATGGGTTTATTCTCGATGGTTATCCACGCAATATTAGCCAGGCGCATAGTTTGGACGACCTATTAGCAGAGATTGATAAACCCGTGCAGGCCAGTCTGCTGATTGATGTTGAGTTCGATATTCTGTTGAAGCGCATCGCGGGTCGTCTGTCATGCAAATCTTGTAACGCAGTCTACAATCAGTATTATTCACCGCCTCAGACAGCCGATACCTGCGACAACTGCGGCAGCAGCGATATTTTCCAGCGAGCGGATGATAACGAAGAGACCATTCGCCACCGCCTGACGGTGTATCAGCAAAGCACCGCACCGCTGGTTGAGTTCTACACAGAAAAAGGCATACTCAAGCGCATCAATGGTATTGGCGACATGGAAGACATCACGAATGCCATTAAGGCCGAGCTGGAAAATCTGCCAGCCTAGCGCGGCGAATTGACGGCTTCCTTCATTAGACTTTTACTTAAAATTATAGACTTATGGCCAATTCACTCAGCGACCAACTGCTGAAAGCAGGTCTGATCACGCAGGATCAAATCGAAAAAGCGGATCAGGACAAGCAGCAGCAAAAACAAAAGGCGCGGGCAAAATTCAACAAGAAGCCAGCCAGCCAGCAGGCACGCGGCCCAAGCAACAAGCCAGAAACGCGCGGCCCCGCAACGAAAACCAACGCCAAAAAACAGTCCAAACAGCCTTCGGAGCTGGCTCAATTCTATAACCAGCGCAATCAGCTAGAGCAGGCCGAGCGCGCTGAGGAGGAAAAACGCAAGCGCGCCGCCGCAGAACGCCGCCGCAAAACGCGCAAACAGGTGCGCGAACTCATTACGGCTCATCTAAAGAACGATGAGAGCGCCGAAGTTCGCTACAACTTCGTGGTGGGCGATAATGTTAAGTACCTCTTCGTTACCCCCGCGCAGCAGCAGCAAATTGCAGACGGCCAGCTCTCGATTACCTTTCTCGATGGTAAACGCTGCCTAATTCCGGTTGAAATTGGGCAACAAATTCTGGCGCTGGATCCCGATAAGGTGGTCATTCGCTATACCGCAGACGCTGCAGATACCGAGGTGCTAGCTGAGCCTGCTGCTTTGGCCATCGATTCTACTGCCGCCACCACCTCAAACAACGCAGAAAAGACGCTGACGGAAAAACCCTAGCTAAACCTTAACTCAGAGCCAGCGCTTGGCGGTATAGTTCATTCTTTGGTAGTCCAGTCAAACGGGCTGCAATTTTTGCCGCCTGCTTCACTGGCAGTTCATCGGTGAGTACAGTCAACAGCTGCTCGGTGTCCACTGCACCTACCTGTGCCACATCCGCCGCCAAATTTTTATCTGCCGCCAGCAGCACAACAAACTCCCCGCGCCGCATATTACTATCGGCCTGAGTCTGCGCCAGCAGCTGTGCCACTGTTCCGCGATAAAACTGCTCATACAGCTTACTGATCTCCCGCGCGATGACCAGTTCACGCTCAGCGCCCAAAATCGCCAGCACATCTGCTAAAAAATCAACAATCCGGTGGCTGGATTCATAAAACACTAGGGTACGCGGCTCCTGCTTGAGCGCTTGCAAGGCCTTGCGGCGCAGACTGCTTTTTGCCGGCAAAAAACCTTCAAACGTAAAACGATGTGTCGGCAAGCCCGCCGCCGATAAGGCCGCGATAATAGCGCTCGCACCCGGCACCGGCACAACCCGTAATCCCTCAGTCCGCAACGCTGCCACCAGCTGGTAGCCCGGATCGCTAATTAATGGCGTACCCGCATCACTGACCAGGGCAACCGCCTGACCCGCTGTAATCAAGGCGCTAATCTCAGCCACCCGCCCGCGCTCATTATGCTCATGTAGGCTGCGCAGCTGCTGGTTAACCCCGAGGTGCGTCAGCAATTTGCGCGTCACCCGCGTATCCTCGGCATAAATCACTGAGACCGCACGCAAGACTTCAACGGCCCGAAAGGTAATATCGCCTAAATGACCAATCGGTGTGGCCACACAATACAACGCTGCTTCCATTCCAAGTTCCTGTTAAACTAAACGTTACGAGATACGCATGCCGAGCTAACCAGCAGCTTATGGCTCTAAAGATTAACAGCATGCTGCGCAAGTGATGCGCTGATTTTACATCCTGAGACAGAAATCAATGAACAAATATAACCGACAACACATTTTTTTACCGGGCCTATTGAGCGGCGTGCTCCTACTCAGTGGCTGCGGCGGCCTATCAGGCACTGATAACCGCGTGGCTAAAACGCTGGAATCAACCGCCCCAAGCGCAACATTTAATACCAGCGCACCGCAGGCCAGCAGCACCGATGGCACCGCGCGCGCGCTCAACTCGACACTCCGCGCACAACCCCGTAGCGCCGCCGCGACTCAGCAGGCCAACCAGGTCGAAAAGCCCAGCATTGTACGTGCCAACCAACTCATGCGCAGCGGACAAAAAGCCGCCGCCGCCGACATGTACTATCGCTCCGCCTTCAGCTACCCCTCACCGCAGCGGGAACGGATTATCTTGCAAGCCGCTGAAATCAGCGCTTCCCTTGATGATCAGGGCCGAACCGCACTCTATCTACAAACAGCAGCACGCAGCCCGCTCACCGCACTAAACAAAGTGCGCTACCGCTACGTTAAAGCCCTCTTAGCATTACAGGATAAACAAAACGCACAGGCACTGCGCCTATTACCTGCTGATACAGCTGAGCTGCCCAGCGGCCTGCGCGACAAGATCACACTGCTCCGGCAACACGCGCTGAACCAACAGCTGAATACGCCCGCGTCGGCAACGACTTACGTGGACAAATCAGTGCCACCTCCCGCTGCAACAGTAGGCACCACTAACACAGACAGAACGCTCACGCCAACAACACCTCGCGTTAATTATCAGTCAGGCAACCCCCCATCCGATCTACAGCAGGCCCTGAATAATCGCCTGGTCAGCACAGCAAGCAACCCGACAGCCAACACTGCAACCTCCACAGAGGTTAAACCCAAGGTGCTGACCCCGATTCTGCCACAGACCACAAGCCGCATCGCAGTGCTACTGCCCGATAGCGGCAGCCTAGCGAATGTGGGTAACGAAATCTATCAGGGGATACAAGATGCACAGGCCATTCATGGCGACGAGATAAGGCTCAAGCGCTATTCAACCGACAAAAACAATGTCATCAGTCAGTATCAGCAGGCCATCGCTGACGGCGCAGACATCGTAGTCGGCCCGCTGCATAAGGATGCACTTGCCACCCTGACCGCACGACCCGAGCTGTTACAAACACCAGTGCTCAGTCTTAATTACCTGCCAAACCAGGGTAATCTGTCGCATGCACTCTACCAGTTCGGCCTATCACCTGATGATGAATTACGCCAAATCGCTGAGCTAGCCCTCAAACGCGGCCAGAGAAACGGGGTGATCATGGTGCCTGACTCTGCTTGGGGCAACCGCCTGAAGCAGGCCTTTACACAGATTTATCAGCAGGGCGGCGGTAATATACTGCACACCGCGACTTATTCGCCCGCCAAACCTGCGGATTATTTAAAGCAGGTACAAAGCCTGCCCAGTCAGGCCGACGGGGCCAATATGATTTTCCTCGCCGCCTCGCCTACCCAGGCCCGCTTCCTGCACCCGCTCCTGAAAGCACAGGCCGGTCTCATGCCGGTTTATGCCACCTCACATATTTTTTCAGGGCGTGAAGCCCGCCAGAAGGATATTGACCTCGACGGCATTATTTACACTGAAATCCCCTATATCCTACAAAAAACCGCGCAGGGCAGCTTGGACAAACTGAAATATCCGCGCTTGTATGCGCTGGGCATGGACTCGTTTCAAGTAGCACGCAGCCTTGCCTCCCTGTTACAGCAGCAAACGCTGGACGGACGCACCGGTCAGATCAGTATGAATGCGCAACGCCGCCTCCAACGCCGGATGGAGTTTGCCACCTTTATTAACGGCCAGCCCCACAGCCTGCGGCAGTAAGCGGCATGGAGAAATTTCACGCCCCGGCATGGCAATCTGCAATGTCCTCAGTACTCACATACCGACGAGATTCCAGACGCCACAGATGAAAAAAATAAACAGCAGAGCGCAAGGTAATCGTGCTGAGGACTGCGCGCTACACTATCTGCAAGCGCAGGGACTGCACCTACTGATGCGTAACTATCAGCTACGCAGCGGTGAGATCGACCTGATTCTGCGTGATCAAACGCATGTGGTATTTACCGAGGTACGCTATCGCCACTCCAACCAGTTTGGCGGCTCACTGCACAGTATTGATCGGCGCAAACAGCAAAAAATCATTGCCACCGCTAATCACTACATGATGCGCTACCGCGTAACACTGGCGGTGCGTTTTGATGTGGTTGCCATCAGCGGTCAAGATGACATACAGTGGATCCAAAACGCATTTCAAGCAGACTGGTAATTTAAAATGCCCGCTACATCCCAGCCAGCAAGCGCCACCGACGCCGCAGCGAACAGCGCAACACCAACGCTAGCACCCAACGCTGCCCGACACGATGCCCAGCATAGCATCGCCTTTTTCCGCGAGGCCAGCCCCTATATACGCCAGCATCGCGGCAAAGTATTCGTCATTGCCTTTTCTGGCGAAGTGATCCAGCTCGGCAACTTCCGCCGCCTCATCCAAGACATCGCCATTAGCGCAGCACTGGGGGCACGCCTCGTGCTTGTCCACGGCAGCCGCCCGCAAATCGACGAGCGCCTAGGCAGCCGCCAACACCCCATTACCTTTCAGCATGACATCCGCGTCAGCGATCAGGCCGCGCTGCGCGCCGCTCAGGAAAGCTGTGGTTATATCCGTATTATGCTGGAAAATATGCTGGGCTTTGCACTGGCACAACCCGGCCTGTCTGACAATGGCTTAGAACTTAGCTCCGGCAACTTCGTCACCGCTAAACCGCTGGGCGTACTGGACGGCGTTGATTATGGCTTCACCGGCAAAATTCGCCGCATCCGACACGCGGCCATCCGCACCCAGCTGGAATTAGATCGCATCGTACTGCTCTCACCTCTGGGCTACTCGCCCACTGGCGAAACCTATAATCTGCGTTATGAACAGTTGGCGCTGGAAACCGCACAGGCATTAGCCGCTGACAAATTACTCTTTCTAGATCATACCGCGCTGCATTTACCCGCGGCGATGACGCTGGCCGAGGCACGCGCCTGTAGTGCACAGCACAGCTTATTACCCCAGATTGTTGCCGCCCTGGAAAATAAAGTCGGGCGGGTGCATCTGCTGGATGCCACGATCGACGGCACGCTACTGATGGAACTGTATACCCGCAGCGGCAGTGGCAGCATGATCGCCGCTAACGCCTCGGAAACCACCCGCCCCGCCAGCACAGATGATATTAGCGGCATTCTGGAAATTATTCGCCCGTTGGAACAAACTGGCACGCTGGTGCGGCGCTCCCGCCAACAGCTGGAACTGGAGATTGATAATTTTCTGGTCACGGTACTGGATCGTCAGGTGATTGGCTGCGCTGCGCTGTATAACACCGACGACCCCACCATCGGCGAACTGGCCTGTCTGGCAGTTGATCCGGCGTATCGCTCAGCCAGCCGGGGCCAACAGCTGTTGCAGGCCGTGATACAAGCAGCGCGAACACAACACAAACAGCGATTGATCCTACTCACGACGCAAACCACCGATTGGTTTCGGGAACAGGGTTTTGTGGCGGGTGAGATTGAGGACCTGCCAGAAGCTAAGAAAACGCTCTATAACTTCAAGCGCAACTCCAAAGTCTGCGTATTGACGCTGTGAATTAGAACGACTAAAGGTGATTGGAAACCTACGCAGTAAGCAGTGAACGCCTGTCGCAGCGTTGCGTAAGTTCTGCGATAATCACATGATGCGTATACCACGATTCTTCCTACAACAGCCGCTGCAATGCGACACTGAAATTACCTTAGCGCCCGAACTATTTCGACATGCAATTCAGGTATTGCGTTTAAAAGCAGGCGCAGTGCTGATACTGTTCAATGGTGAGGGCGGTGAGTATCTGGCCACTTTGAGCGCCGTCAACCGCCGCAGCGCCCAGGCAAAAATCACAGAATTCACCCCGGCAAATCGTGAGTCGAAGCTGGACTTAACCCTGGTACAAAGCATTATCAAGCCCGACAAAATGGACTTCGCCATCCAGAAAAGCACCGAACTTGGCGTCAACCATATCCAGCCATTGCTAAGCCAGCGCAGCGTGATTCGCCCTGGACGTGACCAGCTGGAGAAGAAACAAACACATTGGCAGGCCGTCGCTATCAGCGCCTGCGAACAGTCCGGGCGCACTAACATCCCACAGGTATTACCGGCACAGACCCTTTCAAGCTGGCTCATTGGCTCTCAACGTGACGCCACCCGTTTAATTTTGATGCCGGATGCGCAGCCAATAATACGACAGCTGCAACCGACAGCGCCGCACTCCGCTCAGGCTTTCTGCGTTGTGATTGGCCCAGAAGGTGGCTTTACTGCAGAAGAGGCAGAACAGTGTTTGCACAGCGGAGTACAGCCTGTTTCATTGGGGCCACGCATATTACGCGCTGAAACAGCGGCCATGACGGTGATTGCGCTGCTGCAACAGCAGTTTGGCGACCTGTAATGCATCTTAATTTACTTTGGCTGTTTAGACTAAAACCTCTAAACAGCCATTAAGATCTAGAATATAAATTTAAAACCGCTCACTTAAACAAAAAAATTTAATTGCAAACAAAAAATCCCATGACAAAAAACGCCATGAGAATAAGTGCGAGCAATCTCTTTATCAATTTTAAAATCAATAAGGTGGAATAAAGCGATTCATTTAAATAAAGCGTTTAGTCGCCTTACAATCAGAGGAAACTTAAAGCGGGTGCTTTTCACGCATGCTGTTATCTACTGCGCGCTAATGACTGTCATCACCAGCTTACCATCGACTTTCACCGGGCCGTCTTCTTTTGCACCCAAACTGTATTCAAAAATACCAGTCTTCTTACCGCCCGCTTCACCGTGCAGCATTAGCATTAGCGAATCGCCTGTAGCCACTTCTTCCGTCAAAATCGCCGTGACCTCAATATTTTCACCTTTTTTCAGGGGTGCATAGCCAACAACAGGGCCGGGCTTCATGCTGCTATCGGTGCGGTGCACTACCAGCCAGCCATTAGCATCGGCAACGACAGCCGCAGCGGTAACAGTGCCAGCAGACACATCTTGATCTTCACCCATCACGCCTAACTCTGTTTGGCCATAGGACGCGGTCTCTCCATGGGCAGCGGCCGTGGTGTAAAGGCCAAAAGCAAGCAGCAGCGTTGCACACAATTTTACTAGCAGTGAATGTTTTAACATAACTTTTTCCCTATTTTTTAAAAAAATATTGATCTAAACAAAATTTATTCAATGTTCAGCTCGCACGTTAACAAATCCAATGTCAACGCAACGTGAAGAAACTACCGAGTAAAAATTATTTTTTTTATTTTATAAATTTCACGTTGCGTTGACATTGGAGCTGCTAATAATAAAAGCATGCTGGATTTAAGACACAACATTTAACGTTCAGCAATGTGTTTTAGAAGACGTCCCATTATTGAAAAACGCAGTCAAAACTCTTTATATACGGAGAAACAACATGCAAACGAAACATTACCTTACAGCCATTGCAACAGCACTCACTCTAGCGACCACTGTTAATGCCGCTAGCCATCGAGAGGGCCCGTTCATTGCTGAAAACCCCAAAGTTGATGCAACAGACTTTTATGCTTTTCGTAGTTATGAGCCTGGTCGTGCGGGTTATGTCACGCTGATTGCTAACTACAACCCATTACAAGATGCCTACGGCGGCCCAAACTACTTTAGTTTGTCACAGGATGCGCTGTATGAAATACACGTCGACAACAATGGCGATGCTAAGGAAGACATTAGCTTTCAGTTTGACATCACCAATCAACTCGGCAATGACGGTAACGGCATCGCACTGACAATTGATGGCAAGCAGATACCCGTACCGCTCAAGAACATCGGGCAGATCAGCACCACTGACTCCAGTGCGCTCAACTTCCGTGAAACCTTTGAAGTCACCATGGTTAAAGGTGATCGCCGCACCGGCACTCGATTCACTGTCACCAACAGTGCAACCGGCAAAACAGGTTTTTCCAAACCGTTCGATAATATCGGTGATAAAACCTTCGGCACGGGTGAACCGTATGAGAACTACGCACGCGCGCACATTCACAATGTGACCCTGGATGCCTGCCCTGCAGGAGCGAATGATGCAAAGATCTTTATCGGCCAGCGTAAAGACTCCTTTGCGATCAGCTTGGGCAAGGTGTTTGACCTCGTCAATATTAACCCGCTGGGTAATACCAACGCAGAAAATGATGACCTCGCTGATAAAAATGTCACTACCATCGCGATGGAGGTGCCTATTGAATGTCTGACCGGAGGCAACGACAACGGCATTATCGGCACTTGGACTAGCGCCAGCTTGCCCCAGGTCAGCGTGCTTGACCCAACGCCAGAAAGCCTTCAGGCCCAGATCACAGGCGGTGCCTGGACGCAGGTATCGCGCTTAGGCATGCCGCTAGTCAATGAAGTGGTGATCGGTCTACCCGATAAAAACCGGTTCAATTCCAGCGAGCCCGCAGACGATACGCAGTTTCTGGATTATGTCACCAGCCCGAGCTTGCCGGTACTGTTGAATGTATTATTTGGAGTAACACCTCCTAGTGTTACCGGCCGCCCTGATTTAGTGGCTGCCTTTCTAACCGGCTTGGACGGCGTAAACGCCAACGGCTCTGCGGCTGAGATGATTCGTCTCAATACCGGCATCGCCGCCACCGAACAGGCGGCACAGCATAATCTGGGCGTCGCAGCCGGTGATACTGCCGGATTCCCGAATGGACGGCGCCCCGGTGATGACGTGGTTGATGCCGCACTGCGGGTGAGTATGGGCCTGTTGTGTCACCTGAACCTCGGCCTGTGTGAGCCAGACGATGCCACCAGCGGCACCTTACCTTACACCGACGGCGTAGAACAAAAAGCAACTCAGTTTAACAATGCCTTCCCTTACCTTAAGACGCCACTTTCTGGTTCATCTAACTAATAGGAGGTATGGATATGAAATATTCATCTAAAGCGCTTTACCCCCTGCTACTGACCGCTATTTTAATCACAGCCTGTAATGATTCCGGTAGTAGCAATGGCACACTACAGCAGTTTACTAACAGTAGCGGTGATAGTAGCGGTAATAGTATAGAAATCATGAATCCGGTGGCACTGGAACAAGACCTCAACAAACTGTTTGGCACACCCAACAGTGAGCCGGTAGACATCATCAGTAGCGATACGGTGTCCTCAATTATTCAGCGTATCGACTAATCACTTTACTTTAACGATGATTTATAACGGAGAACGACGATGAAATATTTAAACTTACTGTCAATCGCAACCTTAACAGCCACGCTGATGGGTTGTACCGGCACACCTCATATGGCGATGGAATCTAAGGCCGATAGCAACCCAATGGTGGGTGGTGCGGCCATGTTTGCCCGAAAGAACATTATTGAGAACGCCGTCAATTCTAAAGACCATACGACGCTGGTGGCGGCGGTGAAAGCAGCCGGTTTAGTCGAGACCCTACAAGGCCCCGGCCCGTTTACTGTTTTTGCGCCAGTGAACGCCGCCTTTGATGCCTTGCCCGCAGGTACAGTCACTAATCTGCTGAAACCTGAAAACAAGGCAGCCTTAACTGAGGTATTAACCTGTCATGTCGTCGCTGCAAACGCGCTGTCATTTGCAATTAAGCAGATGATTGCCGATGATGGCGGTGTACACCCGGTAAAAACTTTGGGCGGCTGTATGTTGCAAGCGCGTTATCAAGGCGATAAGGTTACGTTAACGGACGAAAATGGCCGTACGGCGACCGTCACCATTGCCGACGTCGTGCAATCCAATGGGGTGATTCACGTCATTGACACTGTACTGCTGCCTAAACAGTAAAGCCCTAAGCATCACGCCCTGCAAACAGTAAGCGCGGGGAAAATAAAAATATCTACCCCCTGGGGCACCTGTCCCAGACGCATTTAGCCTGGCTCACGATAGTCAGGCTTTCTTTTTAAAGCGAGTTAAACGGAGCGATGCGCATGCGTAATAGTAACGGTATTACCGGCAAACTTATCCGTGTTTATATCTTGCAAATGCTTTTCATTAGCGCCATTACGGTGCTAGGCGTCTATACCTCAGCGCTGATCGTGGAACAGGTAATGATGCGGGCCGCACTCGAAGATGAAGCGACACATTACTGGGCAAACTTAGATGGTAATCCCCGGCATTCAGTACCCAATACCGATAATCTATTAGGTTACCTGGCGGTGGATGGTGATTACAGCAAGGTACCCGCAGCATTTCACAATGTGCAACCCGGTTTCCGGCGTGTGCCTTTCCGGGGGCGCGAGCTCATCGTCTATGTTGAAGAACGCAATAGACTACGCCTATTTCTAGTATTTGATCACGAACGTGTCAACAAACTATCCTTTTATTTTGGCGTCGTGCCACTCTCACTGGCTTTACTGGTGATCTATCTATCCGCCTGGTTTGCTTACCGCGCCTCACAGCGCTCCTTATCACCCATCGTATCACTGGCAGAAACGATGCGCCGCTTTGACCTACAGCAGCATGACCTAAGTTCACTCCCGCTGGATGATTATCTGCGTTTTCGAACCAACGACGAAGTGCATATCCTAGCGGGTTCACTCAAAGAGTTTATTGAACGCCTCCGCCAACAGCTACAGCGTGAACAGGAATTTACCCGCGACGTGAGCCATGAGCTGCGTACCCCACTGGCCGTAATTAGCGGCTCATTGGAAATGATAGAAAAACAACCACTAACACCGCCACAACAGCGAGCAGTAACGCGCATGAACACCACATCGCGAGATATGCTGTCGCTGATTGAAACCCTTTTACTCCTCGCTAGAGACAGCGATTCCAACACGGCGCGGCACGAAACCATCGTGGTAAATGACGTGGTAAAACTGCTGATTGAACAGATCGAAGTCACCCATAATCAGGATCAGCATGTCCGTATCGAACTGCGAGCCCAACACCTGTTAACCGTGACCGCACCGGCCCAGGCCGTAGGCATCGTCTTGGGTAATTTACTGCGCAACGCCTGTAACTACACCCCAGATGGACAGGTCGTTATTAGTATCGCCACACAGAGTGTGAGCATTCGTGATACCGGTGAAGGCATTGATGAGGCCGCGCTAGCGCGCGTACAACAACCCTTCGAGCGCGCCTCTGGCACCAGCAGTGGCTATGGCTTAGGGCTAGATATTGTGCGCAGGCTCTGTGAGCGCTACCACTGGCGCTTAAGTATTAACAGCGTGCCCGGTCAGGGAACCGTGGTAAACGTCAACTTTTGAGCAACACACCACGCGCAGCACTCACTCAATCGCAAAGGTGGTCGATGCCCACAAGCTTTCCCACACTGCGCCGGTCTTAAGTATTGTCTTCGCATCCGGCACCACCATATGCACGGCATTTAACAACATCATGCCTGGCTGTTCGGGGCGTGCTAGTGTCACGATTCCCTGCGCATCCGTGGTGTAACGCATGGGTTCCAGCACCTCTGCCGACGACTCAAAGGGTTTGAAAAATACCGTGATCCGTGACTGTGCCAGTGGCTCTCCTGCCGCCAACAGCTTGACCGAGAGCGCATTATCTTGCTCAACATAAGGGTTGGTCAACAGCACCAGTTCAAGCTCCAGACCCAAAGCTTTATCCTCACCTTTACCCGAACCCACTTTGACCAACGCTTTAGCAAATCGGCTGTAGGCTTCAGTAAACCCCTTTTCCGGCAGCCCACGCGATTGATGACGTTCCAGCACCCAAGCAATACCTTCACTGCGGAGAAAGCGCTCAAATTTCCCAGCACTATTATAGCGCAGTGAGCGCGGCGTCGAACGATAATCCAGTATGGCTAAGCCATCATCCAAATCCGTTTCATTCACCGCTGGAAGAGCCCCCTGTGCTGAATTGACCGGCGAGCGGCGTTCGCCCTGAATCAGGTCAAAGCGCTCGAAGCGCTCAGGCAGGAAAGCATAGGTATTACCACTGAGATTCTGCCCCACTTTCAAATCAGCGCGCAGCGAATCACTCGCACTGAGGGTAAAATCCTCTGCTTCTATCCAAAATTCATGCGCCTGGAGCGCAGGGGATGTCCACAGTAGGCTCAATCCAATCAGAAAACAGCAATGCCTGAATAACTTGCGTACGCTCATAGGGACTATCATTGACTTCCACCCGTTCAGTGTTGAGATGAGTTGTTTAGTTGGAATCTTAATTAGTTAATTAGTTACTTGGGGTCAATTATTGGCTTTAGTCGGCGGTAGCTCAGTGGCCTCTGCAATAAATTCATCCAGCGATAAGGTAGGTAGCAAACGCGCATCGAACGAACTCAATTCGCGACTAAATACGGCATCACCGCTAAATTCACTGGTCAATAATACCTGATCCGCCATATCAGATACCTGAAACAACATCACTGGCGCGCTGAACAAAAGCGCACTGCCTAACGCAGCCAGCCCAGCGGACTGATGCACCAGTCGAATATACAGATATAACAACAGGGGTAACAGCAGAAAATTGCTAGCTAGCAGTAACAGCTGCATCGGCCATACCGCGGTAAACAGGTAGTTTGCCGCATGCCCAATTTCGCCCAGAACATGCGGCCCCAGCATAATCAGTGCCACCAGACTCAGCGCGGCCCCCACCTCCCAGCGCTGTATCGACAGGCGGCTAATACCCGCCACCAAGAGCGTCAGCGCCAGCATGATCAGCAGGTAGGGAAGCAGGTCACTCACATAATACGACATCTCTTTCGAGTAAATCGTATCTAGATAGTTCTCAAAGACCAACGCCAATAGGGTAAACGCCATCAGCACCAGCGACCAAATCGGCCGACAAAACAGCACGTATAAACCCGAGCAGTTACGCACGCTGGTCTGGCCAACCTCCATCGCCGGATGCAGCAAGCGGATACGGCGACTACCGAGGCTAAGCCTTATCGGCTGCTGCTCTAAAGCGAGGGTTACCGGCTCAGTCAGTGGCTGCCGATTAACTTTAGAGCCATTTTCTAGGGATAAATTGCGCAGTACCAGCTGGCCATCAGCCGCCCGGTCGATCTCCATATGGTGAGGCGAGACCGTTGCATCAGACAGGATAATATCATTATCTAGCGCGCGACCAATGCGCACGGGGAAATCCCGCAGCCGATGATAATGATTCAAACTGTGCGTGATAACCTCCAGCACACACTCTAGCTGCGCCATTGAAACGCCTCCAACATGCGCTTTAGCAGCCGAATAGCCTGCTGAAAGTCAGAACCCGGCATATACAAGTCGAACAGCAGACCGCGCTGTTTTTCACTCACCATCGCGCCGGTCACCAGCACGTCACTTAGGCCAGAATAACGCCGATAGTCACGCCGGCAAACCGTCATCTTAAAATGCTGAGCGGCAACCTGCACAAAACGAGTGTGACAGCTAAAGTCGGTCACACTTTTTTTATCTGCGTTGGCCTGTAAGCCGCTGTTATTCATGCTTTCATAACTGCGATAGAAACGCGGCGGAATCATCGTCTTCGCCTCATACCAGTTATACTGATACTGCATGCCCCCTACCGTCACTTTATTATTGAGATAAATCTGCAAATCGTTGGAGCATTGTGCAGCAAAAATAGTCATCAGCCCGCGCTCCTCCGGTTCGGTACTGCTGTCCCAGCAGCTGATCGAACGCCCCATTTCAGCAGGCACCTCAAACTGACCGATACGCAGCGTCTTCCATTCATTGTCCAGCAGACGTTCCAGCATCTCTATACTATGGCTGCTGAGCTGGTTGGTAATATCGCCGTGTAAATCATCCGGCGGCTTAAAGCTGCGCATCTTGATTTTTTCCAGCAGGATATTAAGGTACTGCACCGAGACCAGAAAGCTAACGTCATTACCGGCGGTCGCGACATTGATCCCAATCACATGGCCGTTTTCATTCAGCGTCGGGCCACCGCTCATCCCCGGATTAAGATTACCGGAGAACAGGATATTATGGTCTTCCGTATTACTAAGAATGCCATTATTGGTGCCAGGCACAATAGAAAAACCCAGGTCAAGCGGATTACCTAGCGAGTAAAGTTCCGCCCCCTTCTCCGGCACATCATCCGTCTGTAGCGGCTTCCCCAACAACCCATCCGCTTTCAGCACAGCTAGATCATGTAGAATATCAACGCCCAGCAGCTCTAGCTCACCGCTCTCATCAGTGGTCGACAGGTATTCCAGCCGGAAACTACCGGGGTCATCGACATAGTCGCTCACCACATGATAATTCGTCGCAAGGATATCGCCACGCTCAATGAGGAAACCAGAGCCAATGGTAGTTTTGTTACCGGTTTTACGGTTGAGCACCTGGATTTGATAAATCGATTGCTCAGCCTCCGTGTAGAGGCTGGTGGAACGGGTAATGGCATAAGCGGATGGGTACAGCAGCCCGACCACCCACAGCAGCGTAAGAATCAGTCGATACATTCCTTGTAACTCACATGATTATGTTAAGAAAATCGGTCTGAGCGCTCAGCCATCCTGTTCCAACAACTGCGCCGCGAACACCGCCTCTGCTGCCGCTATTGTAGCAGCAATATCGGCCTCGGTATGTGCATTTGATACAAATCCTGCCTCGTAAGCCGACGGTGCCAAATAAATTCCATGCGCCAACATACCGTGAAAGAACCTGCTGAAGAAGGCGGTATTGCACTGCGTCACCTGTTGGTATGTCGAAATAGGCCGCGTTGCGCTGAAAAACAGACCAAACATGCCGCCCACCTGATGCGTACTCAGCGGCACGCCCGCAGCATCCGCTGTGACCTGCATCCCGGCGACAAACTGCGCGGTTTTCGCGCTGAGCTCCGCATAAAAGCCTGGGCGGGAAATAATTTCCAGCGTCTTCAAGCCAGCGGTCATTGCAATCGGATTGCCTGACAACGTTCCGGCCTGATAGACCGCACCCAACGGTGACAGATGCGCCATAATTTCACGCTTACCGCCAAACGCACCCACCGGCATACCCCCACCAATAATTTTGCCCAGCGTGGTTAAATCCGCGTTGACGCCGTAGACTTCCTGCGCCCCACCCTTCGCCACACGAAACCCCGTCATCACCTCATCAAAAATCAACACGGCTCCGCTGGCATCACACACCTCACGCAGCGTTTCTAAAAAGCCCGGTAGCGGTGGAATACAGTTCATATTGCCCGAAATAGGCTCGACGATAATACAGGCGATCTCCGCACCCTTTTGCGCGAATACCTCACGTACCTGCTCACTGTTATTGTAATCTAAGGTCAGCGTATACTGCGCCAGCTCAGCGGGGACACCAGGCGAATTGGGCTCCCCAAACGTCAGCGCACCAGAACCGGCCTTCACCAGCAGGGAATCACCGTGGCCGTGATAGCCACCTTCAAATTTCACAATGAAATTACGGCCGGTATATCCCCGCGCCAGCCGAATGGCAGACATCGTCGCTTCAGTACCCGAACTCACCATGCGCACCATATCCATCGACGGAATCAGCGCACACATTTTCTCCGCCATCGTGATTTCAATTTCAGTCGGCGCGCCATAACTCAAACCATCAAAAGCCGCTTCGCGCACGGCTTCAACCACCTCAGGGTGTGCATGTCCGGCAACCATAGGCCCCCAGGAGCCGACATAATCGATGTATTTATTACCATCCACATCATACATATAGGCACCTTCGGCGCGTGCGATAAAGCGCGGTGTTCCGCCCACACCCCGGAAAGCCCGCACTGGTGAATTAACACCGCCAGGAATAGTCTGCTGCGCCTGCTGAAAAAGTGCTTCGGATTTGGTCACGGTCTCGCCTCGTCATTAGAAATTACCGAAAAGCGGGATGATAGGATTAATCCGTTCGGGGAACAAGCACCCACAGATTTGCAGGTGCTCGACTTGCGCCTATGAGTGCTGTCGGGACACTAGTCTCAGACTTAAGCCTGAACATTACAGGCCGCGCATTCTAGCCTTTTCGACGCTTACAACAACACTTCCAACTCATTTAAGGCGCGGCGGTACACCCGTCGCTTAAAAAATACTACCTTTCGTGCAGGTGTCCAATAATCTACCCATTCCCAATGGTCAAACTCAGGTTTGGACGTTGCCTGTAAATTAACATCTGTATCACCACAGAGCATACGCACCAGAAACCAACGTTGTTTCTGGCCGATACACAGCGGTTTAGAGCGACGACGTATCATATAATGGGGGATGCGATAACGTAGCCAACCATCGGTTTGGCCTACGACTTCAACATGATTGTGCTTGAGTCCCGTTTCTTCATGTAATTCCCGGTACATGGCCTGCTCTGGCGTTTCCCCTTGGTCAATACCACCCTGTGGAAACTGCCAAGAGTTTTGGCCAAGCCGCTTACCCCAAAATACTTTTCCGTCGCAATTACAGAGGATGATGCCAACATTGGCACGGAAACCGTCCTCATCGATCACGACTGACCTCCAACAAGTCTTAATGTTGCAATTTTTTCATAATCGCCCGCATTCAGCAATTTTAACCGCGTACAATAGGTAATTTTTATTGATAAGCACCTGTGAGCACTCATTTATGAATCACTTCTGGGGAAATCACCATGACGCTGGCCCTTTTTGATCTGGATAACACGCTGTTACAAACCGACAGCGATCATGCCTGGGGCAATTTTTTGGTGCGGCACGGCCTGGTCGAAGCGCTTGAATACCAGCGGATGAACGACTACTTTTACGCCCAATATCAGGCAGGCACGCTAGACATTCACGAGTATGCCCAGTTCTCACAGAAATTCCTAAGTGAAACCACAGCGGCAAAATTGGATGAGCTACACCAGCAGTTCATGCAAGAAACCATCCTGCCGAATATCAGCACGGCGGCATACGAACTGGTACAGCAGCATCGCGCCCAGCAGCATACGCTCATCATTATTACCGCCACCAATCGCTTCATCACTGCGCCCATTGCGCGCGCGCTGGGGATCGAACACTTGCTGGCGATTGAAATCAAAATGAACAACGGACGCTACACCCGTTTAATCGACGGGGTACCCACCTTCCGCGAGGGCAAAGTCACCCGCTTACAGGAGTGGTTAGCACACCATCCCACAGAAACACTGAGCGGTAGCTACTTTTACAGTGATTCCTATAATGATTTACCGCTGCTGCAACAGGTGGATCACCCCGTCGTGGTTGATCCTGACCCTGAGCTGTTGGCAGTGGCCCAACAAAACAACTGGTCAATCATCAGCCTAAGGGGCTAAGTGCAAAGGGCTAAGCGAGCTGCGCCAGGATGGCAGCGACTATCTGCCTGGGCGAACCGCTGATAGCCAGCGTCAACGCAAACTCATCTGCTGCGGGTGCTTCCAGCGTACCCAGCTGGCTGTCGAGTAGTGTGGACGGCATAAAGTGCCCACTGCGGGCGCCGATACGCTCTGATAGTAGCTGTCGGCTACCCGTCAGATGGATATATAATACCGGGCGCAACACCGCAGCATTCAGCGCCTCACGGTAGCTTCGCTTCAACGCCGAACAGGCCCCAACGCACCGCGTATTGGATGCATGAGTATTTGATGAATGAGTATTTGATGAATGAGTACTGTGCGCATTAAGCGCCCGCCCAAAACGCTGAAGCCACGGCCAACGATCCGCATCTTCTAACGGCTCACCCCGGCTCATTTTGGCGACGTTAGCAGGTGGATGATAATCGTCAGCATCCAGATAAGGGGCGTCCAGCGCCGCCGCCAACGCCGCCGCAATCGTCGACTTACCGCAACCGGACACCCCCATGACAACCATGACGGCGGGGGCAACATTGGCACCCGCCTTTGCTTGCTGCGCCGCTTGTTCTGCTGTATTAGCGTTTGGTGTGTTACCGCTCAACGACGACTCCTTCTGTGCATGCAGCGCGGCATTGGGCCGCGTTTAAGGCTGGCACTTGCAATTCATAGGGCCATCCATAATACTAAAAATGCCCACTGCATAGCGGAGAATATTATGCGCGCATTAGTCATTCACGACGCAAAAGACTTAAGAATCGAACAGCGTAGCCTTCCGCAACCCCAGGCCGGAGAGGTAAAAATCAGAGTCGCCAGCGGTGGCATCTGCGGCTCAGACTTACATTATTACAATAATGCGGGCTTCGGCTCAGTACGACTACAAGAACCGATGGTGCCGGGACATGAATTTTCTGGCTTTGTTGCTACGTTGGGCGCAGGCGTGAGCGGCTTAGAGCAAGACCAACTGGTAGCCATCTGCCCATCACGTCCCTGTGGGGACTGTCAGTTCTGCGCGGAAGCGCTGCCTAACCAATGTCTGCACATGCGCTTTTACGGCTCGGCGATGCCCTTTCCTCATATTCAGGGCGCTTTCCAGGAAGAACTCATTGTCGATGCCAGTCAATGTGTTGACGCAACCGGCCTAACGCCGGGCGAGGCCGCGATGGCGGAGCCTTTCTCCGTCGGCCTGCATGCCGTTAACCGGGCGGGCGATTTGGCCGGTAAACGAGTTTTAATCACTGGCTGCGGCCCGATTGGCGCGCTTACCGTCGTGGCCGCGCGGCATGCGGGTGCCGCTGAGATTGTGGTGACTGAGCTGGTTGATAATGCCCTAGCCTACGCCCGCAGCGCCGGAGCAGATACGACGCTGAATATGGCCGATCATCCCGAGGCGCTAGCCGAGTACAGCACGAACAAAGGCCACTTTGACGTGCTGTTTGAGTGCACCGGCTCACATCATGCACTGAAGGCCGCGATTCCAGCCATACGCCCACGCGGTATTATTATGCAGCTCGGCATCGGCGGCGATATGCCGCTACCCATGATGGCGATCACCGCAAAGGAACTGGAGTTACGCGGCTCGTTCCGCTTTCATGCTGAATTTGCCGTCGCGGTACAGCTGATGCAAAGCGGGCAGGTCGACTTGAAGCCACTCATTTCACACTCCCTGCCGCTTGAGCAGGCCGTGGATGCCTTTATCCTAGCCAATGATCGGCAGCAGGCCATGAAAACGCAGATTGAGTTTGCCGCCGCTTAAGTCCGTGCAGGCGGCGCTTAATCGCACTCACCGACTAGCAGCCACGCACTATCACTATTTATATCACCTCACGCACCGCTAACAGCTGCCCGATAATCTGGCGTGACCAGTACATAAATTCATCGGTCTGGCTTTCAATCGGTGACTGGCCGCGATACAACAGGGCATATTCCGGCTTCAGCGCCTCGCCGCGATGATAAGCGTCATTCGCGCGCCATTCACGCAGCGCCGTAGCAGGCACAATCTCTCGGGCCTGCATCATCTTCCAGGCTGATTTAGGCAAGAACGGCAGCGGCTGTTGCAGCCCTTGCCAATAGCCTTCGAGCAGCAGCGCCAGCTGCTGGGTCGCATCGGCGACTGGCCTGAGGACATAGCATTGCTCTGCGGTATACACATAGGTTTCCCGCATCCAGTCTGGCGGCAGCTCCACCGCACCATTCAGCGCCAGATGGTGCAGCCAAATATCCAGCCACTGCCAAACGCCAACATGACCAAATAACAGGATATGCCGCCCCTGTGGACTCACCTGCGTCAGCTCACCGCTCAGCTCAAACTGCCCGATAGAACGCTTAATCTGTACCTCTGACCTTGTCGCCGTCGGCAGCAGGGCCGCGAGCTGGGTAACAGCACCATACTGCTGCTCAAACAGCAGCTCGCCCGGCACGCCGTGTGGCAATAAACCCTGCGCCCGCAGCAGGCGCTCGGTTTGTGCGGCTGAATGCAGCGGCAGGCCGCTTAAAATCTGCTGGCTAATCACGCTGTCGCTAAAGGCTTCCAGCATAAACGGCTCACGCCCCGCCAGCGCCTCAGCCGCTTCATGCAACACCAGATCAAAACGCTGGCGCAGAAACTGGCGCGCGGGCTGGCGATAAAAACGGATCAGCTCAGCGAGCGTCAGTTGACGCAGTGCGGCCTCCGGCTCGCCGAGCTGCGCCGGCTGCTGTGTGTCCCAGAATAACCGGTCGCTGTGTTGGCTCGCCTGAGCGCGCTGGAGCGCTGCAAGTTCGCTGCGATAACTAAACAGCGCGGGATGCGCGCCATCAAAATAGCGCGCACTAAAGGCCTGCAACGGGTGCAGCGTCGTTAGCTGCTGCGCAGTCACGGCGTAGCGCTGCTCCACATAGTCCAGCAGTTCGCTCACTAATACCGACGGCATAATCCGCGCATTATCCAACACGCTTTGCCCGATATAGCTGATGTACAGCTGCTCCCGCGCCGACAGCACGCTCTCCAAAAACAGATACCGGTCCTCATCACGACGCGAACGATCACCGCGCCGCCGCTGAGCCCGCGCTAACTTATCAAAACTCACCCGCGTGTCCTGCCGGGGAAAGCCACCGTCCTGCATGCCAAGCAGCGCAACAAACTTAAACGGTACGCTGCGCATCGGCATCAGTGTACAAAAGGTAATCCCGCTGCCGAGAAAACCATCGGCACGGTTATTTTGTTCCAGCTGGCTATTAAGCGCATCCCGAAACACCGCCCAAGCGACGGGGCGTACAAACTCTGCCTGCCGCGCTGACTCAGACAGCTTATCTAGCGCCTGCGTCACCGGATAAACCTCAACGTCTTCCGCGAATATATAGCCCACTAGCCCCCGAAAACGCTCACACCAACCGTCAACGGTAGCGCGCTGCTCCGACCACTTTGCCAGTGGAAACAGGGTATGCACATAGTGCAGCAGGCGCTCTAACACCCAGACATCACTGCCCTCCAACGCATTATACGGCAGCACACCAGCCAACAAATCATCACCCGGCAGCATATACCCCAGCAGCAGGCGATCCAGCCCATAAAGCCAGGTATGCTCAAACGTGGTCTGGCTAGCAAACTGACCGCGAAAGGTCTCATCTACGCCCCAGCGAATGTTGACGGCGCGCACCCAATCACGGCACTGCTGCACCTGCCCCTCATCCAGCCCAAAGCTGCTGCGAATTTCCGGGTATTCCAGCAGCGCGAACACCGTTTCCGCCTCAAACCGGCCCTGCGGCAGCTCCATCATCTGCAAACAGGCCGCGATAATATTCTTTGCACTGGCAAAGCGCTGATCGGCAATACTGTAGGGTAAGTGCACACCAGCGCTGCTAAACACCGCTTCCACAAACGGCGCGTAGTGTTCGATTTCGGGCGACATCACCACAATATCGGCGGGCGTCAATGCCTTATTGGCTTCCAAAGCCGCCAGCAGCTGGTCATGCAGCACTTCGACCTCACGCATCGCCGAATGACAGGCATGCACCCGTAAGGAAACATCACGCTCACTTTCAAAAGTAAACGCCGCGCCCACCGGTTCGGCAAATGTCTCTGCTCCCTCCAGATTTAACATATCGGTCTGGATACCGGCTAATAATGAGGCTCCGCCCGGCTCAACAAAGGCATCCTCTTCGTGTGGGTAGGGTTCAATGTCACGCAGGTTCTCAATAAAATCTCGCCCCTGTGTGCCCCATGAGGCCAATAACGGATTACCGACACTAACATGTTCCTGCTCAGGCAGCGGGCGCTTCACTTTGCGCTTCCGGGATTCAATATCGCCCCAGTACTGCCAGGAAGGATTCATCACATAGAAACAGACCTCCGTTTTCTCGGCTACTTTAGTCATCATTTCGATATAAGGCGGCGATAAGGCGGGGACGGAGAAAAAGCTGATGCGTGCAGGCAGTTGGTGCGCGGGCGTGTTGGCTAATTGGCGGATAAAGCGGGCTTGCAAGTTGACCCAATTATCCAGTCCCGGCTGCGTGATTACCTGCTGCCAGAGCAGCTGCTGCCAGTCTTGTGGGGTTTCAGTGTGCCAGGCCCGCACCCAGTCAGGCCGAAAAAACAAATAGCCGTCAAACACGCTGGCAATCTGTTTGGCTAAGTCCCAGGCGGCACGCCCATCCAGCGCAGTCGCACCGCCTGCTACGCTTCCGGGTGAGTCGGCGGCATCATCCGCTGCAGCTAGACCAGCCGTCGCACCCAAATAGTGGCCTAACTCATGCTGATAACGCGCTGCGTTTTGTTCTAGTTCTTGCAGCAGCCGCCAGCGCAATAGCCCAGGCGAACAGGGATCACGCTCCGGCACGTCCGGCAGCACAGCACGCAGTAGCTCCCAGGTAATCTCCGCTGGAAACAAATAGCGCACATTGGCCGCAATACCGGTCTGCTGCGCCAGCTGTAAGGATAACCAGCGCCCCATCC
>CALAMO010000035.1 GCA_937925855.1 uncultured Thiotrichaceae bacterium | reverse complement strand
ATCGCGACTATATCTTAATACCTTATTCATCAGGCAACCACTCAAACGCCTTATGTTTGGTTGTTTTGTCCGTTGTGTTTTATCTTAATACCTTATTCATCAGGCAACCACTCAAACGCCTTATGTTTGGTTGTTTTGTCCGTTGTGTTTTATCTTAATACCTTATTCATCAGGCAACCACTCAAACGAGCGTCTGAGGAATATAATTCCTAAATAAAATGTCTTAATACCTTATTCATCAGGCAACCACTAAAACGACCTTGTCGACGAAATGGCTTCATACCAGGGTGTCTTAATACCTTATTCATCAGGCAACCACTCAAACTTCGACCGCTTCGTCTTAGACGAAGCTGTTGAAGGTCTTAATACCTTATTCATCAGGCAACCACTCAAACTTGTGTTAGCTGAAACAGTACCTGCAATTACGTCTTAATACCTTATTCATCAGGCAACCACTCAAACCAATTGATAATGGTCCAGCGATGGGGAATGTAAGGTCTTAATACCTTATTCATCAGGCAACCGCTCAAATCCTGCGAATGATTCCAACAGAGGGCTGGGCATCGTCTTAATACCTTATTCATCAGGCAACCACTCAAACATAGCTGGTTTACGCTTGGAAGCTTAGGTAGCGTCTTAATACCTTATTCATCAGGTAACCATTATCTAAATCCAGTAGTTATCATGCTAACCAACGCATCATTTAGTAGTCGGCCACGCACATTAACAACAATCGAATTTCTTTCTGAGTTAATCTTTTCCATCACCGTTTTTTCTATAAAACCCTCCTTTTGTGGAGCATAGATAATCATTACATCAGTATCTTTCTTCATACCAATTATTGCGTCCATTTCCTCCGCATAACTATCGTAATGCACAATATAGAAAGAAACATCCTCAACTTTTTTAATAGCATTTCTGCTAACTTTCTGTATATTCCTTTCTTTAAATACACCAGAGTCAACCAGCATTTCCCTGAGCTCATCATATTTCTCATCGGCAAAGATAGCTATCTTGCGCTTTGACAAGGAAAAACCTAACCGATACCACACTGGCAAAATACCTTTTACCGCAAGATAAACACCACCAATAGCAACAGCGATAACGAGCAAAGTGGATATACCACCAAAGACGACAAAAAACGGATGATTAAAAAAATCTGTAATCTGCTGCATAAATCAATCCTTCTGCTTGCTCAATTTTTCTACTTCCAAAAACCGCTCTCCCAACGCCCGCGCCCTCGGCTTAAAAACCGGCTTATTCTTCTTCCCGGCAGTCGCCCCCGGATCACTCAACAAATCAGGCTCAGCAAAATGCCGCTCAAACAGCTCCCGCAAATAGCTCACCGCCGCAGGATGCGGTTCTGCCGCCAACCTCTCCAGCCAGCTTTCAATATCATTCTCACCCTGACGCAGAAAAGTATCTTTGTTTTCCCAGTTCGCCTGTTGACCAAACTGGATTAACTCACGCGCCAGACCTGACAAGCCGGATAACGCCATCGCCTGTTCCTGCTCAATTTTTTGCGCCTGTTCACGTTCCCAATGACTTTTAAGGTATGCCGCCGTTAACGCTTCATCACGCTCAAATTGACCATATCCCACCGCCGTTTTAGCCCCAGCCCCAAGCCACTCAAACGCCTCCGTAATGCACGCCATCACTTCAGACAAATCAACGTCCTGTGCCACCACTTCATCACGCGGCGCTATGCTCACCAGAAACACCGGCTCCTGTGCGCTCAGAAAGTAAATAGGATTTGGACTGTGCCAGTCCGCCGGAACCATAGCCGCATCTTTGGTAATATCGCGAATTTCAGCGCCCTTCGCATACCAGTCGCCCATGTGCGGCGTCATAATATCCGCACTCAGCCGCACCGGCGATACCGGTAATGCATCGAAAAAGATTACTTTACCGGTGTGCAAAGTACCATCTTCTGGCGGATCCTTACTTTCACTGCCAAACCAATCCAACAAACGTTCTTTGCGTTGCCTTTGTCCAGCCTCATCCTCAGAATCATACGCCCAGGCTTCGATCCAGCTGCGCACCATACCTTTTAAGCCACTGCCCGGCAGATAAGGGACGCCCAACGACGCATGCCAGTTAAAACCGTTTTCAAATGGGTGCGGATAACCCATACCGCTGACGTAATGCCAGGGCGATTTAAAAACGGCAATCTGTCCCTGTAAAGCGCTGACCAGCCCGACCTGACGCTCGGTCACAGCCTCCAACAACACGCGATCACCCGCCAGCGCATTAAACTCCCCTAACCACTCTTTAAAATCATTTTCACCCGTTTTGGTATTGGTATAGCTCGCTGGATAACGGTTATAAAAACGCTCAAACCACAAACCGGCATGGCCTTCCGTATGGCGTTTAGTGCGTAAATCATCTAAATCAGCACAACCCTGTAACTCCGCATACAATGGCAGGCTCATGGTTAATCCTCCACCATATAAGCGCTGGTGAATTTCTTTACCCAATCCATTAATGCCTGTGCTTCGGCCTGCGCCAGCCGGTATTTATGCATGTCTTGCTGGGTGATGCCTTCCAGTAAATCATCGCAACCTTGATAAGGCTGTCCAGCTTGTTTCAACCAGTCAGATAGCAGTTGATATAAACGCTGGTGCATATCACCTTTGGCTTTATAAAAAGCCGCAGCCTGCCCTAATCCATTTATATGTATCATCGCTGGTAAGGCGTGCGCATAACTTTTATATTCTTTCACATTCACATTGGGATCACGACTGTCACTCATTACGTGATCTAAAGCGAATTTAGCCCGCTCCTGCTGTATCGTCTGCATCTCAAACCTCCTGTGCCAAGGGCTTAACTGCACACCAACCCATACCTACAGTTTCATTACCGCCCAGCTGCAACCACGACTTACTCTGAAAACGACCCAGCACACTGCCCAATACCTTTGCAGCCGACATCTCAGCTTTATCCTTCCGGGCGGGCTGTGCACTTAGCGCGATATACAATAGCGTTTCAGGCGGCAAAGTTTCCTCATACCAAAGTTGGCCGTCGCGCACGATTTTCGTCTGCGAATTAATCGAAATATGCGCATTAACCGGTGTCGCATGGCTCACGATATGCGAGAAGCTATCATTACTAACGATGACCAACTGCTTTACTAATTGTTTTTTTGCTGTTGCAGGTGACGGCATTAACTGCGCCAGCGCATCAATCAGCCCATCCAGATTTTCCTGCCTGGTTGTAAAGCGGTATTCCTCAAGAAACAGATATGCTTCCATCGATTGCTCAGGAATCATGGCAGCCGACGTTTTATTCTCATCACTTACCTCAATAGAGCCCCAGTCCGCAGACGTCACGCCCAGACGTTCACTATCCGCCTGAAAACGCTGTAACGCTGCCGGACACGTCACCCATTTGAACTGTGAAGTCAGCGAGCGCACCGGAAATAATAATAAGCGGGCATCCGACACGATCAGCGCCCCAGCATGCTTAATCCCTGTTTCTCCCGGAGGCGGGCCAAACACGACTGAAATATCATTATCATCCTGCACCTTTTGCAGCTGCTCATCCGGTTTTGCCAGTGCTGCCTTTTGTTTAACTTTCGCCAGAATTTGCTGTTCTGCATCGGCCCGTAAAGCACCTTTCACCGCTGACCCAAAGATACAAGGCCAGCCATTATGGCCTTCACGCTGAATCGGGAGATCAATCACCCCTGTTTGTTGTCCGGTGCCCGCATGAATCGACGTTTGCGCTAATAATCCTACAATAGTATTTGTCTGTTCCATTATTCCACTCCTTAATCCAACGACTCATTCGCAGGCCAAAGCCCAGCTGCCATTAATCCACGCCCCAGAGCATGCGCTTGTTTGTCCATGTGCGCATTCGACTGCTCTCCTGGCATCTGTTGCAGGTGGAGTTTTATTAAGGCGTTCTTAATACCTTCAGCACCACCGTCTACTGTCAGATAAAACACACTGCCAGCCGGAGCCAAACTACGCACCGCGCGTGGCGCATTATTTACCAAATCCCAACCGCCTTCCCTTACCGGCTTACCGATCACTGCACAATGTAGGGTTAACTTAATACCGTGCAAATCACCTTTCCATAGCGTTACCCCCGCCTCATCTTCCCACTTGAAACCGGGCAGCGGGCAATAGCGCTTATCGGCCTGACTCTCCGGGGCCGTCGATCCCGGATACAAATCAGCCGGTGTCAGCAGCACCAACACAATACCTTTTGCTTTCTTGATCGCCTGGTCATCCGGGCTGATCACTGATAAATCATTGGCAGGCCGCACTGACCAGCTAGCTCCCCGGCCTTCACCCCCAAGGCGCACAATACCACCCTCTGCATAATCGTTTTCAGCCAGCCCTTTAACGTCCATTTCGACCCTTACCCAGGGTTTAGGCCGGATATGGCGGGTCTGGTACAACAATCCTTCCTCTACTGCCCGCTGTTTATTATTAATGGCAATGCCTAAACGCGCCTCTGACTTAAACAGACACTCCATTGACACCAACTCACTTGCCTTACACACGCCACCCGACAAAATGGCTTGTAAACCCGTTTCAGTCACTCGATAATCATCAGCACCACGCATCCCCTCACTGTTTGGTGGTAACACTGGCATTCTGACATGATCGCCCAGATTACAGCGGCGGGGCTTGCCTATAACTAAACGCGCCCGTTTTAAATCCCTGGTGGTTTGGTTTGATTGATCTGATTGATCGTCTGTATCTGTCTTATCATCATCCTGCTTAATCACCAGATTACCCGGCACCGGATAAAGGCGCTCGACCTCACCTGACTTCCTTTCCCGCGCCAACCATGCGCCGCGAAATTCAAGCTTGCCGTAATACGCTGCGCCACCGATACGTTGTTTTAAATCCCGATAAGGATCGGTAGCATCGGGACTATAAGAATCAGGCCCCTCAGCTTTATTTTTCTTCTCCCACTCCCCCCATTGACGCCAGTCAACCTTATGCTGATTACCTACGATATGCCGGATTGCACCGGCGATGGTTCGTGGCGAAGGCGGGAAAGTACTGACCAACTCGGAGCCGCCCACCGACTCCATCGGACGCGACTCACGAAAGAACCAGGTATCCAGCGCCTGAAAGCGCCAGGTGTTAAATACGCTCATCGCTCCACTCCTTTATGCACCAAAAACCGCACTAATAAAGCAGCGTCGGCATGATAACTATGCCAAAGAGGTTTAAAGATAGGTTCCTCAGCCTGTTCACCGGAGCATTCATCCCGTTTCGGCAAGATACGACGCACGGGATAACACTGCTCCAACAAAGGCCCCACCACTGCCTCCGCATGTTCTAGCTGCTGCTGTTTATAATTTTTCGCCGTTTTATCAAAAAGAGGGGAAAACAGACCCGAATTCACATACTCAGCCGCCATTAGTTTCACCGCCTGCTCTAGCTTAAACACAGATTGCGCCGCAGCATCCTTAGCATTTGAAGAGGGATTTAACAGTTCAAGCCGCTCGCGAATTTTGTAGAAAAAACCATTGCTGAACTGCTGCTGTGGGTCATCGTCTCCCAAGTGCTTACATAAAAATTCAATCACCAGGTATTTCTCGCCGTTGGCTTCATTACACGCTTTATTCCACGGCATAGCCCACTCCAGCGCTTTACCGCCCGGCTTCCACACGCGCACCGCCAGCGAATCCCGGCCACAACGTTCTTTAGCTACGTCATCCAGCAGACTATGAGCATCGCCTAGCACCTTAGTCAACGGCATATGGATATGGGCAAATTCAACGGCAGCTGAAATAGAAGTACTTATTTTTATCCCAAATTCACGCTGACACCGCTCAAAGGCCGTTTCATAACACTCACGCACCGCTAACGCACAGCCCAAAGCCTGATTAATAGGTAGCACCGCCAAGACATCATCACCACCGCAATACACCAGAAATCCGTCATGATCTTGCACAATGCCCGGCACCTTTTCATTAAAAACCTGCAACCCTTTAGCGATAGCTTTTTGCTTATCAGAGTCACTCAGTTGCTTACCTAATGAGTCACCGTCCATCATCAGTACCGCATAAAAGGGGGCGGCTTTAGTCTCAGTCGTCCGTTGTAAAGCCCTTAACGCGACCAGCGTTCGCCGCACTTCCTCCTGCTTTTCTTCTCTTGGAAATTTATTTTGATTCTCCAATTCGTTTTCAAAGAACACTTCACCATTTAACGCTTTCCATTTACGGTCTTCTTTACTGCGTGGCTTCGCCTCCATTGCCCGACGGATACACCTAATATCGCTGTCCCATTCGCCATGTTCTTCAGTTAAAGCAAACGCCGCCCGATGAAATACCTGCATTTGTTGTTCTGTCTGCTCTGATTCATTGGCGTGCTGAATGGCCTGCTCTAGCCAAGGCACTGCCGCCATATATGCCACCGACGGGCGCGCTGTACCCACATCCCAACCGCGTAATTCCCAACCACTAGGCGTTTTGATTGTTTTGACTTCGCTGAAGTAACGTGGGAAACGGCGCTTAACGAACGCAATAGCGCACAAATACTCATTAGGCCGTATATCACTGGCAATGGCGCGCAGATAATTTTTCTTTTCCACAGGTTCGACTGATGCTATTAATTCGCCTTTTCGCAGCGTCGCCCAGAAACCGCCTAATGTTTTGGCGCTCGGACGCTCAACCGCCGATAGTTCCTGCCAGCCATCCATCATCATGCACTTAACACCAGCCTCCTCTGGCGGAGCATAACCGCGCCAATACTTACTTTGATCCAAGATCGCACTGTCTTCTGAATCCGGCGTCATCGCCCAGACCACTTCCCAGCAACTTTTTATCTGGCGCTCCCACACATTATGGGTAAGCTCAAGCGTTTCCACATTCAACTTAGCTAGATCGCGCTCATAAACCACGTCGGCCAGCGCTTTCCAGGCAATTTGCACAGCCTGTTCCACCAATGCAGGATTAAACGCCTGCCCCGCAGGGATGCGCGCCTTGAAACGATTAGGTATACCCCCTTGCGTTGGGGGGCTTTTAACCTTCTGTTTACCCGTAAGCCAATCCAAAAAATTATCTTCAGCCACCGGGAACTCAATCACACGCCGATCATCGCCACACTGCGCAATCACCTCCTGCATCGCCACCCCGGAAAGCCAAGACAAGATAAACGACCCTGCCCAAAAATCGCGGGTTCTGCGTGCCTGCACGACAAAACTTTGTACTGGGCCAAGGGTGAAGTGGAAATATTGTGTATCACTCATAGCAACCGCTCCCTATTGTCAAAACGGTCGAGATACGCAGGTATGGTTTTCCAATCAATTTGTGACTCATCAAATGATAAATGCATAGTCCCCCCTCTGTTTGGCCTAAACTCGACACTGTCACCAGCAGGCAGAAAAGTAGCTGGCAGCAATGTCTGGATCAGTGCATGCTTTCCGTTTGGAAAACGGTGGATATGGATAAATAAAGGAGATGCTCTACGATTTCGTGAATCTTCGGCTGGTGTTATGTCTACTTTTTTGCCGCTATTTTCACCAGAAGAAAAAAAGTAGTTATGCGGTAAGCCAAACTCACTGCGTTTTGGCATTTTAACGGGTTGCCTACCTTTTGCGGCACTGAGCGCACCATCATGGTCTGAACGAAAATTCTGCTCAGCTAACTCGCCAGCCACTCGATGTGGCGCACCATTCCCAGCACTGCGTCCCCATGAGCGATACATTTGCATCTCATGTCCTGCGAGTTCGTGCAACCCAACAGCTGAATTAGCGCAGGCTGATATATCAATCCGGGATTCCAGCGAAAATGCACTGAAAGGCGGCACTGTTTTAGAAAAACTATTCGCCCAATCGTTAAATAAAACCTTCAACTCAGTGATATTGACCGGAATACTTGTGTCCGCCGCAAAACTACACTCCAGCTTCTCCAGTGCTATCGAGCCAAAGCCTTTGCGGGCGCGACTACCCAACGCACCCAATAAACCCAGCGCCTGTATAGCCTGTAATAGTGATCGCTTTTCTTGCGCAGATACACCCGGCTTTAATAGCAGACTTACTTCAAACTGCCCTTCCAGCAGTGCGGATTTACGCAAATAACCGTTTTTAAAATGATATAAGCCCTGACCTAACAAATACTGTAGGCCTGGCCCGGTTTTATCCATTGGTAAACCTTGTTTCAGGGAGTTTGGCTTTATGCGTATCAGTACTTTAGCCTGTCCGGCCCCTTTATCCGCCGCACTGCCAAACAGACTGCTTTCTTCCTGATGGAGTGACTGTAGTGCTGATTCATCAGTCGCACCATCTACATTACGGTGATGCCCCCAACGCAAGGCCCTAAACCAAAAGCGGAGCGCGCCCTTTACAGCTGCCGGGCTGATGCCGGATGCATTTTGTTCGGCGTCACCGATGAACATTGGTGTAGTAATACAAAAGCATGCGGTGATTTTTTCAGGCATTGGGGTACGGCTCCTTCATCTAAATACTGATAAGGATTAATTTAAAATACAGGCTATTACGCATTGGCATTAATTTTCGGTAGAACATTGTATGCCCTAAATTAATGAATTGAGTTCAAGAAAATTAAATGACTATGAAAAAACTAATAGAACCGTATCAACACCTTATCGAGTGGCAAGTGAAGCATATTAAAAGTTAAGCAGCAAGTAATAATTCGATTAGATTGATATACACTCATCTTCATAAAATTTCTATCAATCCGCAAACTCAAACCGCCGCCCGCCACCCACTCGCTGTAGACTCCAACTCCAACCGCTGAATCTGCTCTTCATTCCCCATTCGATTCAAGCGATCAATCATCACTCCGATAATGTCAAGACCCGTCTGTTCATGAACTCGCTTATTAAACAATTCAGGTTTTTCACGATGCCACTTTTTCATCGTCCGACCACCTCACCGGTGGTTTACCGGCAACCCGTCTTTTTAAAAACCAGAGATAAAAAGCCAGTTCGACCGGCTTCATCACCACCTTGAACGCACCACATTGCAATTCGGCAGTAACCTTGTTGAACGACACACGCGGTGCGTCGAATTCCGCCTGCGCAGTGGCTACTGCTTCGCTGAACCTCACGTCACCGGCCAATAATGCCGGAGGCAAGCTATCCCGCAGCCGCACGAACGGAATCACCGCCAGGATAACCTCAACCTGACTCGCATCAAACCCAGTATGATCTTCACGCACTACCCATACAGAGCGAGGCGGTGGATAGAAAAAAGCTTCGTTGAAAAAATACTCTTCCTCAACCAGAACATGAGTTAACTGATCCTGTATCCGACCAAATAGTGACAGTGCATGGCCCGCATAAAATGTCATAGTGCGCCGCCCACCCGACAGGGAGACAATCAGGCTGCTCTTCGGATCAGCTGTTAAATCACGAACCACCCGTGTAATAAAATTGGCAGCATTAGTATTATCATCACGGGTGCGCACATCGTCCATTACCCCACCTTGCGTATCAGTAATACAATGGATGTGCCTGAGATCACACTGCGGGCGAGGCAACCCGTAATCCCTGCAAACTTTAGTAATCCAACCGGGCGAATCACCCGGTAAATCCAATAGCTGCAATACAAAAGGCATGCCTAACCCAGTCGTAATAATATGAACCTCTGTTGGCATATAAGCAGGTTCTATTTGCTGAGTCAGCGCATACAACGTTTCGGTAACAATCTGCGGGGAGTGAGCGGCCACCGCCAACAAGATACGGCGAGGATACTCATTGGGCTGTATGCAAGGCTTGTCCATGGGCATATTATAGACAAAATAAAGCATACATAGCTTGTTTCACTGCACCTTGAAGGCAAAAGGAAATCCGGCACGAGCATGGGATATTCTTTTCTGTCATACTCCTGAAAAATAACAGTCACACAGCAACCCCACGCAGCGTAAACTCAGTCCTAATCTCAGCAAACGGCGACAACACCGCCCCAGACTCATCACGCTCAATCAGGCCAATCTTGATCAACCTGGTAACATCCGAGTGAACGTTCTTCGCATTCCGCTTTAGCCGTTTAGCCAACTCTCTAATGCTCAAAGCTGGCTTACCCTGCAAATAATTATGTACTATGCCGCCAGCAACGACTCCGCCGGTATCCCCAATCCCTCATGCAACCGCCTGATCATATTCAACGTCAAAGGCCGCTTGCGATTCAGCACCTCATAAACACGATTAGCCTGTCCAATCATAGGCACCAGGTCTTTCGGTTCCAGCCCCCGCTGCTCCATCACAAAACGAATTGCCTCAATCGGATCGGGGAAATCCATTGGATAATGCTCGCGTTCCCATGCCTCGACAAGTGTAACCAAAACATCAAGCTTATCACCTTCAGATGTACCGAATTCAGCATGCATAAGGCCCTCAATTTCCTTGAGTGTTGCCCGATAATCCGCTTCTGTGCGGATAGGTTTTATGTCCATAAAGCCTTCTCAGATAGTCTGCGCATCAACATTGTCGTATTGGCGATGTGTTCCAATGAAACGGATGTACACCACTCTGTAAGGATAGTTAATCCAGACAATCAGGCGATACTTGTTACCCGCGATATTGAAAACTACACGGCCATCCTGAAGAATACTGGCATTACCAAAGTCTGCTTTAACTGCCGCTGGATCTTTCCAGTCAGCTTTTAGCGCATGCTTGTGCCACGTTAAAGTAGGCTCCTTCGCATCCAAATACTCAGGATTATCTTCCCAAAAATTTTTTAACGTTGATAATGCGATAATTCTCATTAGCCAATAATAGTCCCAAAATGGGACTATCGCAATTATAATTTCAGCTCAATGCAATTCCACTACCCTGAAGGCCCAACTCATAAGCCGCTCGCTCATCACTCTCCACCTCTACCTATGAATATGGCTTTGTGGAAAAACCGTATCAATGACTCAGCACTATCTACCGCCAGTTTGCATAAAGCTTCGGTCACAATTTGCGGGGTAAGTCCGATGACGACTGATAAAACCCGGCGCTTATAGTCTTGTGGCTGTTGCAAATTACTCAATGATTAGCTCCTTGCTGGTAATGACGGCTAGCCTACCAATCAACAATCATGTCGTTTGGCCTGACAAGCTTGCTAAATTCAGTCTAAAACCTAACCCACCCCATACCGCCCCATCCCCATACTCGTATGCTTCCCCACATTCAACCACTGCCCAACCCACAAAAACGGCCACAGCGCCTCATGCCCCCGTAAATCCAACGTCAACGACCCCACAAACCCGCTCATATCCTGCGTACGCTGATGCGCAGCCGAATAACGCCGGTCATGCTTCTTTTGCAATTGCATATCCGCTACCACAATACTTTCCGTCAGGCTTTTTAACTGCTTAAAATCCACATCCAGCTTCACGCCAGTGTAAAAATACTGCATCAAATCGACACGCCGGATAATCGCCATTAAATAACGCCCAACATCAATGCCATCGGCCGTTGCCGCTTTACCCGAGGGTTTATACGGCGTGAGAAACTTTAGCGTTACTGATGCTGGCGCTTGCGGCGTTGGAAGGGCTTCCGGTGGATCAGCATCCAGCAAAGTACTACCGTCTAACAGGGCTTTATCTTCACCACCAGGTTTTAACTGCCAAACCTGTTGCAGCTGCATCCGCCCCCGGTTTTTGCCCAAGCCAGTCATACCGGCGCTATACAAAGCACGGATCAACGAAGGCAGGCGTTCATTCGCAGCACCAGGCAGAATCACATCGACACTAATTTCTGTATCCGGCTTCACGTGTAGGGGATGATCCAGCGCCGGGCGAAAGATATGCGGGCTGGGAATACTGTTGTACTTACGCATAATCGCAGAGCCGGGTGGGCGCGACCCGCGAAACAAATTGGGGTAATCGCATTGATGCAGGAACATGCAACGCTCGCATTCGGTGCCTTTTACAACACACACCAGATCGTGTAGCGCCTTACCGAATACGCTGTGCCATAAAAAGCCGGGCTGGTTGGGGAAATGTACTTCGTCTAGCGCTTGATACGCGAAGCGATAGACATTTAGGGGGAGATCAATATTCATTTTAATACCTTATTCATCAGGTAACCACTCAAACCCCGTTGGGTAAGGTTAATGGAACACTGAAGCCCGTCTTAATACCTTATTCATCAGGTAACCACTCAAACTGGTCATTTCTTGCCTCAACGGGGAACACTTCGACGTCTTAATACCTTATTCATCAGGTAACCACTCAAACCTGGGGACCAAGCAGTTCTGGTGGTGTTGAGACGTCTTAATACCTTATTCATCAGGTAACCACTCAAACCGGGTCGCGAGCAATAAATGACCCCAAAAAAAGTCTTAATACCTTATTCATCAGGTAACCACTCAAACCCCGCCCATTTCAAAAAATACAACTATATCAAATAGTTGCAGGCCATCGCTACATATATCAAGAGAGATATACGAAGTTAGCGTTTTTGGCATGGTTTTTGCTTCCGCTTAAATGATTTAAAAAACCGCTTTTTCTGCTCCGTTCCCGGCTCTGGTAGTTGCTGCCCCAGAAACACAATATCGGGGCTACTCCGCACCACCCGCGTTTTCTGTGGGTGTAACGCTAATCCCAGCCGCTCCAACTGCATCTTAGCATAATCACACGCCTTAATTGCCTGCTTTTCACTCGTTAGGAACAATAAAAAATCATCCGCAAATCTAACAAACGGGATATTCGCCTTGCTCATCGCCTGATCAAATTCATGCATGTACAAATTACAAAACAGCGGTGACAAAATCGAACCCTGCGATATTCCCCGGTCATTACCGACAAAGCTCACCTGATGCGCACCTTGTTTCAACCATTGACTAATTAACCCCATAGTTTCAGCATCGCGTATAAAAGGCTTCAACTTTTTCTGCAGCGGCTTCAACGGAATATTATCAAAGAACTTCGTTATATCCGCATCCACCAACCAATCCTGCCCAATCCGAATCCGCTCCCGCGCTTTATCAAGCGTCATATCCACATTACGCCCACGTCGATAAGCATAGCTATCATGATGGAACATCGCTTCGGCTTTCGGCTCCAATACGATTAACAAAGCCCGTTGAATCAGCTTATCTTTTAAGTGCTGCGCAGAAATCACCCGGATTTTACCGTCCGGTTTTTTCATCGGAAACTGCCGCAGCGGCTCCGGCTGGTAGCGCCCCGCGAGAATAGCTTCCCGACACTCCAGCACATAACACAATAAATCACGCTGCAGCTGATCGCGATTCACCGTCACCGACCACGGCGTATGCTCAGTCTTCATCATCTTCCAGGCCTGATTCAATACCGTCGGCTCCATTGCCTGTTGTAATAAGCGCATCCTCCACCTCCTCATCCACTTGTACCGCTTCCGGGTCGATATGCTTCATGTATTCCCGCAGCTGCATCACCTGCCCATTCAACATTTCCGGCAGCAACGCCACCGGCCATTCCGGCTCACTCACCTCCATTGGAATCGCGGAATCGTCTTCTTCCGCCAGATCATATTCCCCACCCGTTTCAAACGGACGTGGCCAGCGGTAACGTCGCGCACCCCAGGCCTGATAAAACAAAGGCCGGGCGATTTTACTCAGGCGACACCCCGTATCCTCACGAAAATAAAACGCCCCATCATCCAACTCAGTATCATGCAACCAGCGCAGCATAAAATCGTCCACGCCCGCCCGAAAAACCTCGGTCATATCGAGCACCAATGACTCGCGCCCCGGGTAATCCTGATGCAAAAACCCCAGCGCCGGATCGAGCCCCTGACTAATGACCGCCTGACGCACTTCTGCCCCTATTAAGGTATAACCCAACGACAAAATCGCATTCACCGGATCAAGCGGCGGTCGCCGGTTGCGCCCGGCAAACTTCCATTTAAACGGCAGACTCTTCGCCAGTAACACAAACCATGACTGCGCCACCTGCCCTTCTAATCCCATTAACGCCGCAATGTCCTGCACCGCACTGAGTTTATTCGTGGTACCAACCAGCGCCAGCGCAAAGGCATTATTTGCAGCTAGATCCACTGTGTACAAAGCATTCAATGTCCGCAAAGGCAATAAATAACTCTTCCGTCTCGCGCTGCCCCAACTGACATTCAAACAGGGAATACTGATTATCCAGCTTCCAACCCTGTAGACAGCGAAAAACCCGCCGCCTGCGCTTATCGCTCACAATATCGTACGCAATTACTGCCGCCCGCCGCCTCATGAGGGCCTCGCGTTACCACCGAGCATAAACATATCCATAATCGGATCGCCGTTATTATCAACCGCCTCCTCAAACTCACCGCTCTCAACAGGCTTATGTGCCTCAGCGGGGCTTTGATGACTGATGTTTTCATGGATAATATTGCGAAACTCATCCATTAAACTATCCAGCGTACTCAGGAAATCATCTACCGACTTCTCCAGCCGGGCCTGTTCACGCTGACGGATACTTTCGCTGCTAAACTCATCCAGCCGCTTAAAGCGCGCATCCATATCTAATAGGAACTGATCCGATAGCGCACTCATACTCATCTCCACCTTGCGGTAGACCTGGCCAAAGTACTCCAGCCGCTGTTGCCGCAGATGCGTCTTACCCGTCACCAAAATGTGATTACAAGCCTCGCGAATTGAGTGCAACCGACTCTCCAACACCATCCCAAGTGCATGGCGACGATGCTCAAAACCCTTGGATAGCTCGCCAATCAGATTATCCTGCACCATCTTGCGCTCATCCCGGCCCGCTAAGAGCGTGGTAAAACGCCCGTTGTGTCGGGCTAATGCCTGCTGTACGCGCACTTCATTATCTTCACCCTGACGCACCGCCTCCGCCGGGAAATTCAGCGCCTGGTTCGTCTCGTCTTTCTGAAAAACTGGCTTAACCATGTTTTGACTCCTTGTTGCTTTCGATCAATGAGTCATAGGTTAAATCGGGCTGGATAGGAATATTGGATTGGCAAGCTTGCCAGTTTTATTTATATCTGTGTATTTTCAGCCCGTTGACTCCGCTCGGAACGCGGCTTGGTGAAATGACGCAAGAGCTAAGAAATACTCGACTGAGTGACAACAACTGAAGACCGAAAGAAACTCGCTTGATGACAATACCCGAGAGCTGAGCAACTTGCATTGGTGGCAGTACTTGCAGGCTAAGTGGAGTCGAAGCCCAATTACCAGAGGAAAAAGGTAGAGCCGATTAGGCAGCGGCAGACAAAGGCATCCGCACGTCAATTTCATCCCAGGGAATCATCACCTTTCCCTCAGAATTTTTTTCAATCACCATCCAATCACTCAACAAAGCAACATCCTGATGTACATTACGGTAATGGCGATCTAACTGCTTTGCTAACTCATAAATAGACACTGCGCCCAGCTTTTTCAGCATACTAATCAGCTCCCAACGCTTAGGCGTGAAAACCTTCGCAAATTGCGGAACCGTTTCAAAGCCAATGCTGAAATGGGGTTGTACTGTATTACCTGCCTCCAACTGCTGAAGCACAGCACCAAAACCTTCAAGCGCATCATCAGCGGGGCGAATCTCAATATTCAAAGTATTGCTCATGAAGCCACTCCTTCAAGGTCGCTCTTAAAGTCAGCCAACAAAGTCGGCACATCCTGAAAGACGTAGGATAGCTCATCATCCCCTACATGTTTGTGGTCACCCTTTCCGCGCTCATTGTCATAACCCAACACACGCTGACCATTACCAATGTAAACCAAACGGTACTTATAAGGGTGCTCGGAAGGAGGAACTGGCTCGGGAACTTCCCAAACCACACCCTCGATCAAACCCTCACCATAAGCCTGTCGAAATTTGTGCAAACATGTCGCTTTCATAGAGCCATCGTATCTGATTTAAGTAGGGCATGCAAAGCACTATAGTGCATAATAAACCCCACAAAAAAGTAATACCTTATTCATTAGGCAACCACTCAAACCGCTCAGCCTCCACTGATCGTGAGTAACTGAAGCGTCTTAATACCTTATTCATCAGGCAACCACTCAAACTTACAGATACAGACGGTATCCATGGAATGCAATAGTCTTAATACCTTATTCATCAGGCAACCACTCAAACATTTCAAGGAGGCCAAACAAAGGAGAAGAAAAGTCTTAATACCTTATTCATCAGGCAACCACTCAAACCCCACTCATTCAGAAAACCCCAGCAGGATCAATAACTTGCAAAGCATCTTCATATATATCAAGAGAGATATACGAAGTTAGCGATTTTGGCACGTTTCTTGCTCCTAAAACCATACTCTCGTCAAACACCTACTAGTCCAATCATAACACAATTCACCAACAGTTAAGCACAACTCAACCGGTCGCACTCATAAACTCATGCGCTTTCTCCATCACCCGGTCACCCGTACGCCGAATCCGGGTCACCGCTGCCTCATGCTCGGCGGTATCGCGCTGCATCTCGCCGCGCAGCTGCGCATCCAGCAATTCATTATTCAGCGTCTCCTCATGTTGCGCCCGTAATGCAGGCATCATCGCCACGGTCACTGTTTCAAAAGCCAGCAATATACCAATCTCCATTAACAGACTCAGCAAAATCGAGAACGCAAATACAAACTGTAGCGGCAGTACAGTCACATCAAACACTGACTCAACAACTTTTAGGAAAGCCACAATCCGCGTATCGTTTGCGCGCTCGTCATCAGCATAATCGCGTTGCATCAGCCGCTCACGCTGATTTTCTAAATCCTTACGCAAACGATTCCGCTGTGCTGTTTCTTCCGCGCCCAACTCGGCTGCGGCATAAGCCTTCTGTTGCTGATGCATTTTTGATAATTCTTCTAATCGATCATCACGCGCTTTCAACGCCACGTTGATGCGTGACTCAATTTCCTGGTAGCGCGGGCCCTTAAACGTACCGTTGACCACATTATCCATTTCCGCTTTTAGATCAGATTCCAGGCGCTGCGTCCTTTCAACAAAAGCCCCTCGAACATCATCATACTCAATTTTCTGCCGTTCCAGTAGCTGCTCACGCCGTAGCGCTAGCGATTTATCAAGGCTCGCAATATCTTGTGCAAACTGTTGCTCAATGCGCATTACATCCCCCTCTCTTACCTGATCCAAATTAGGCCGGTCTAAATTATCGGAAAGGAATAACAAAGAGCATAGAACGGACAAACCGACCAGCCCAATGCGAAAAACAGCTGAAGCTATTCGGGTTGAACGTGGGTAAAGTTGATGGCTATCTAAATGCAACTCTAGGTAACGATGCCAGATAATCGCAATTGCCTTACCAGTTTCCAACGCTGCCGCCAGCAATACGGCCAGCACCGGCGCGGCAATAAAAGCCTGCAGCACGGTACTTTCAATCATGAAAGACACCATAAATAGACCAAGGCCAACTAATAACTGGACAGACCAACTGAGTCGAAAAAAATGAGTAAGTTTCATCGAGTAGCTCCTGTATCTCATCACAGGAAGCAGTCTGTCACCGCTTAAGGCAAAAAACTAAAGTGACAAGCTTGCGAAAAAGCTACAACGATAAATACTCGGATCGCGTTAGAGGAAAATAGCTTAAGCCTGGTGCAATAGGCACAAAAAAACCAGCAACTTAGGCTGGCTTTTTAAATTCAGGTTAGTCCACAACGCTATGGTTGTGGTGCCGAAGAGAGGACTTGAACCTCCACGAGCTAATGCTCACTAGCACCTGAAGCTAGCGCGTCTACCAATTCCGCCACTTCGGCTCCGGTTCGGTCACTTAAACTGTGTTAAGCTGCCGTTTGGAGCTGCGAATAATAGAGCCGACCCCGTTTTTTGTCAAACACAAATTCAGAGTTTTTGTTATTCTTGGCCCACGTTATCATCGACGGGCCTAAAAAAATTTTACCCCGTCAGCAGGCAAGTCTACGATTTGCACAACCATTGCCGTAGAAGCCCCCAGCCGGGGCCAATAGACGCGGCACAGCAAGGAAAAAAATTGAAATTAAACGACCCCTATCGCGACCGTGAAGCAGAAAAATACGATAATCCGATCCCAAGCCGCGAAGTCATTCTCACTGTCCTGGGCGACAGTGAACAACCCCTGGATTTCCTCAGTTTAAGCAACGGGCTTGGCCTGTCTGCTGAACAAGATCTTGACGCCTTAAAACGTCGCCTGCGGGCGATGGAACGTGACGGCCAGCTGTTATTTAACCGCCGCAAACAATACATCCCAGTAAAACGCACCGACCTCATTTCTGGGCGAGTGATGGGCCACGCCGATGGCTTCGGCTTTTTGATCCCCGACGATGGCAGCGATGACCTCTTCCTGCACGCTAAACAAATGCGCCGCGTCCTACACGGTGATCGCATTCTCGCCAGCGTGCGCAGTATCGACCGTAAGGGGCGGCGGGAAGGCAATGTGATTGAAGTCCTGGAACGCGGCACCGAACAGGTCGTGGGCCGCTTCCTGATTGAAAACGGCATTGCGCTGGTCGTGCCCGATAATAAACGCATCAGTCAGGACATCTTAGTGCCGCCAGACGCCACTAACGGCGCGCAGGCTGGACAGATCGTGGTCGCGGCGATTGTGGAACAGCCGACCCGCCGCTCCCAACCCATGGGACGGATTATCGAAGTGCTCGGCGACCACATGGCACCGGGCATGGAAATCGGTATCGCCCTGCGCAGTCATGAGCTACCGTTTGAATGGCCCGAAGCCGTCCAACAAGCCGCCGCTAAGCTCGGTCCAACCGTACCGGAAAACGCCAAAACAGGCCGCTTGGATTTACGCGACACGCCGTTAGTCACTATTGACGGCGCAGACGCACGCGACTTTGATGACGCCGTCTACTGCGAACGCGAAGACGACCACTGGCGGCTGCTGGTCGCGATTGCCGATGTATCGGCCTATGTTGAACCGGACGATGCGCTGGATAAAGAAGCGCTGCTGCGTGCCACCTCAGTTTACTTCCCCGGTGAAGTGATCCCGATGCTGCCGGAAGCCTTGTCCAATGGCTTGTGCTCACTCAACCCGGCGGTAGATCGCCTGTGTATGGTGTGTGAAGCGCGAATAGCGGATGATGGTGAGGTGCTGTCTTATGCCTTTCATGAGGGCGTCATGCACTCCGCCGCGCGGCTGACCTACACCCAAATGGCCGCGCTGGTAGTCGATAAAGATGCCGCATTACGCAGCGAATATGCCGCGATTATCAGTCATCTCGATGACCTCTACACCCTGTACGGCGACCTGCGCAAACAGCGCTATGCGCGCGGCGCCATTGATTTTGAGACCACGGAAACCCGTATTGTTTTCGGGCCAGACCGTAAAATCTCACAGATCGTCCCGACCGAACGTAATGATGCGCATAAGATCATCGAAGAGTGCATGATACTCGCCAATGTTTGCGCCGCCCGCTTTTTAAAGCAGCACAAGATTCCAGCGCTGCACCGCGTCCACGACCAGCCGAACGCCGACAAACTGGAAGATGTGCGCACTTTCCTGGCGGGCGTCGGCCTCTCTCTCGGCGGTGGGATGGAGCCAGAACCAGCGGACTATGCGCGGGTCATGGCGAATATCCAGGGTCGTCCCGATACCCACTTGATCCAGACCGTGCTGCTGCGCTCCTTATCCCAGGCCGTGTACAGCCCGGATACCATCGGCCACTTCGGCTTAGCGCATGAGGACTACGCACACTTCACCTCCCCCATTCGCCGCTATCCCGACCTATTGGTGCACCGAGCGATTCGTCATATTCTAAGGGGCGGGACAGCCGCTAAATTCCGCTACAGCACCGCTGATATGGTCACGCTGGGTGAACACTGCTCCATGGCCGAGCGCCGGGCGGATGATGCCAGCCGTGATGTCGAATCCTGGCTGAAGTGCGAATATATGCAGGAACACGTCGGCGAAACCTACGGCGGGATTATTTCGACAGTGACCAGCTTTGGCCTGTTTGTCGAGCTGAGCGATATTTATGTCGAAGGATTGGTGCACGTCACCGCCCTCACCAACGACTACTACAAGTTCGACCCGGTACGCCACCGCCTTACTGGAGAAAGTTCGGGTCGCACCTTCCGCCTCGGTGATCCAATAGAAGTTAAAGTAGCCCGAGTTGACCTGGATGAGCGCAAAATTGACTTTGTGCTCAATGATGTCGGCGACAGCAAACCCAGCCGCAGTAAAAAGTATCAGGGTAAATCGCGTAAGAAGCGCTGAATAAGCGGTTAAACGGCACCTAAAAAGCGGGTGTGCTGACGAGGCGCGCCCTAGTGAATCTCTCTCATAAGCACTCGAATCGAATACGACGCATGGCAAAGACAATCATCTATGGCATCCACGCAGTGGAAAGCGCCTTACGCAACGACCCCAGCAATATTGGCCGCCTCTGGATCGACAAACAGGGGCGTAAAGATCGGCTGCGCAAGCTACAAAGCTTGATTGAAGACTGTCGGCTGAAAAGCCTGCCGACGGAGGCGGAGCAGCTGACGAAACACGCCGGTACCCCAAGGCACCAGGGCGTTGTGGCGGAATACAGCGCCGCTAAGACTTTTGTTGAGAATGACCTGTACGACCTGCTGGATCAGCTGGATAACACAGGCGTGCCCGCATTTTTGCTGGTGTTAGACGGCGTGACCGACCCGCACAACCTCGGAGCCTGCCTGCGCAGCTGTGAGGGTGCGGGCGTGCATGCGGTGATCGCACCGCGCGATAACTCGGCGAGCCTAACTCCCACCGCGCGCAAAGTCGCTTCTGGCGCAGCGGAAACCACCCCTTTTGTTACGGTGACTAATCTGGCGCGCACCTTGGATCAGCTGAAGGAACGCGGCATCTGGATAACTGCCACCAGCGACAAGGCCGAACAGACCTTATTCCAGGCCAAGTTGACCGGGCCAATGGCCTTGGTGATGGGTGCGGAAGATAAAGGCATTCGGCGGCTCACGGAAGAACGCTGCGATTTCCTGATCGCGATTCCGATGGCGGGACAGGTGTCGAGTCTAAATGTATCAGTGGCGACGGGCGTGTGTTTATTCGAGGCGGTGCGACAGCGTACTGCCGCACCTTAGCTGATTTTTATGAAGCGGTTTCCGGCGGCTAGGAGGCACGCTAAACCTTGACCTCAGCATCTTCCGGCAGGCCAAGCGCCTGACGCACAACGTTAGCCTGCTCACGCTTATGCACCTTGGGCGAACCTACCGCCGGGGCGGCAGCCGAATCACGGCTCACCACATCCAAATCATCATAGCCGCAGTAATTCTTAAAGCGCGGCAGAATACCATCCCATGCGCCCTGATTCACTGGCTCTTCCTGACACCAGATGCGCTTTTCAACGTTCGGAAACTGTTCAACAACTGCCGACATCTCGTCGCCAGGGAACGGGTACAGCTGTTCCAAGCGGATTAGCGCGGTATCGGTAAGCGCATGATCACGCCGCGCCTGCAGCAGGTCGTAATACACCTTACCGCTACAAATCACCAGTCGCTTCACTGCTGCTTTCTGCTCAGGCGTAGTGAGATCGGCATCATTAAGCACAAACTCGTATTTACCCTCGGTAAAATCAGTGCGTTCGTTCACCGCCAGCGGATGACGCAGCAGGCTTTTCGGGGTAAATACAATAAGCGGCTTACGGTACGGGCGCAGCATCTGCTGGCGCAGCAGATGGAAGATCTGCGCCGGTGTGGTCGGCACGCAAATCTGCATATTCTGCTGTGCGGCCAGCTGAACAAAGCGCTCTAAGCGCCCGGAGGAGTGCTCCGGCCCCTGGCCTTCCATGCCATGCGGCAGAAACATAACCAACCCGCACAGACGCTGCCATTTTTGTTCACCGGAGCTAATAAATTGGTCAATCACCACCTGTGCGCCGTTCACAAAATCACCAAACTGCGCCTCCCAGATCACCAGCGTTTTCGGATCAGTCGTGGCAAAGCCATACTCAAAGGCTAATACCGCCTCTTCTGATAATAGCGAATCGATAACGATAAATTCGCCGCTGTCGTCAGTCTTGTCCACGCCATCACGCAGCGGCACCCACTGCTCGCGCTGTTTCTGATTGTGCAGCACCGCATGGCGGTGTGAGAAGGTGCCGCGCCCACAGTCTTGCCCGGACAGGCGCACATCAAAGCCGTCTTGTAGCAGGGTGGCATAGGCTAGCGTTTCACCAAAGCCCCAGTCGGCGGGCACTTCGCCCCGCCCCATCGCTGCTCGCTCTTTAATCACCTTGCCTACGCGGCGGTGCGGTTCAAATTCTGCGGGGATATGATTAAACCAGCCTTCGGCCAGTGCCTGCACCCGCTCCGGTGAGCAGGCTGTAATTGCCTGCTGACGCCAATGATTGTTGAGGTAATCCTTCCAATAGAAGGGTCGCAGCCCTTCCGGCACGACCTGCTCCAAGCGCTCATCGCCCACGAAGGCACCGACCACCGATCCGGCTTCCATCAGCCCACGATATTGGGCCACCAGTTCAGCGCTTTCCTCTGACGTCAGCACGCCCTCACCTATGAGTTTATCCGCATACTGCGTGCGTGTCGTCGGTAGGGCTTTGATCAGCTTATACATAATCGGCTGGGTCATAAACGGCTCATCGGCCTCGTTATGGCCGAGGCGGCGATAGCACACCAGATCAATCACAATGTCTTTTTTGAAGGTGTTACGGTAATCCAGCGCCACCTTAGCCGCATACACCACCGCCTCCGGGTCATCACCGTTTACATGCAGAATCGGCGCATTAATGATCTTGGCCGCATCCGTTGGGTAATGGGTGGAACGGCTGTCAGCGGCGGTGCTGGTGGTAAATCCAATCTGGTTATTAACCACGATGTGAATAGTGCCGTGGGTGCGGTAGCCACGGGTTTGCGCCATATTAAAGGTTTCCATCACCACACCCTGTCCGGCGAAGGCCGCATCACCGTGGATAATAATACCCATGACCTGCGCGCCCTGCTGATCCTGGCGGCGATCCTGGCGCGCGCGCACCGAACCTTCCACCACCGGACTGACAATTTCCAGATGCGATGGGTTAAAGGCTAAAGCGAGGTGTACCACGCCGCCCGGCGTCACTACATTATTCGAGTAGCCTTTATGGTATTTAACATCGCCGGTGTAATCGTAGTCTTCCGGCGTCATCTTGCCTTCAAACTCATTAAACAACATCGCCGCTGGTTTACACATGATGTTCGTCAGCACATTGAGGCGCCCCCGATGGGCCATGCCAATCACCGCTTCCTGTAAACCATTGGAGCCGCCTTCCTGAACTAGGGTATGCAGCAGCGGAATCAGGCTTTCTCCGCCTTCTAGTCCAAAGCGTTTCTGGCCGACATAGCGGCGGTGTAAGTACTGCTCAAAGCCCTCTGCGGCGGTCAGCTGTTTCAACAACAGCCGCCGCGCCTCCGCCGTCATCGCATCGCGCGCCATATCCGGCTCAATCCGCTTTTGAATCCAGCGCTTTTCGTCCACATCGGTGATGTGCATGTACTCAAAGCCAGTGCTGCGCACATAGGTCTCTTGCAGGGCGTGCAGGATATTACCCAGCGTCGGCTCTGCTTTCATATTAAAAGAACCGGGGTCAAAGGCAATCGCGTGATCGGTCGCTTCCAGGCCGTGGTATTCTGGCATGAGCTGCTGGATGCCGCCCTGGCCGCCATAATCCGCGCCCAAGGGATTGGTATGTGCTTCCAGGTGGCCTAAATAGCGGTAGGCATTGATGAGCTGCGAGACCCTGACTTGAAAACTGCGACGCTCTAACACGCTCTGCGGGATATAGGCAGCGTCAGAGGCCATCGCAGCCTCAGGATTGTGAAACATGCCGGATGCGCTGTGCTGGCTGCCCGCACTGGCAGCGGCGGGCGAGTGATTCATCTCGGCTGCGCCTTCCAGGCGGGCAAAGTAAGCCTGCCATTCAGGCGTTACGCTCTCCGGTGCCTGTTGATAATCCTGATAGATTTGTTCAAGAAACAGGGCATGTTCACCCCCCAGAAATGATTCATCCGTATGGAAGGTATTACCCGGTGCAGTCATGTTGTTCGATCTCCGTTCATTCACGTAGCGGCGTGATGATACGCTGTAATCAGTGGTGTACATTCAGCTACTTAAAGATAGCCATAAAAAAGAGCATTGCTGCCAAAAATCCAAGGAGCGCAAGTATAGCCCATTCGGCATAGATTAACAGCATTGCCCCACAGCAATTATTTAATCCTAACGTGCAGCCTGGCGGCCAGTTGCAATTGCGCCTGAAGCCGATAGACTAGCCAGTTTAATGATGCGCCACTGCGGCAAACTACGGGCTTAATCGAGACAAAGGCTGATCTATGCATAACCCAAGCGTAACCTTAATGGACACGACACTGCGTGATGGCGAACAGACGCAGGGTGTTTCCTTTTCCCCCCAGGAAAAACTCAATATCGCGAAAGCCCTGCTCGAATCCCTGCGGGTTGATCGGATTGAAGTCGCCTCTGCCGGGGTTTCCGCTGGAGAAAAGGGTGCGGTGAGCGAGATTAATGCCTGGGCCAAAGCCAATGGGTTTGCCGGTAAGGTCGAAGTCCTGGGGTTTGTTAATCACACCCGCAGCGTGGACTGGATTACCGCCTCCGGCGGCGAAGTGATTAATCTATTAACCAAAGGCAGTGAAAACCACTGCCACCATCAGCTGCGACAGACGCAGGCCGAGCACCTCGCGAATATCCAAAAAACCGTCGCCTACGCCCATGAACAGGGCCTGCGGGTAAACACCTACCTGGAGGACTGGTCGAATGGTTACGCCGACAAACCGGCCTATGTTTACCGCCTGATGGATACGCTGCAAACCCTGGGCATTGAACATTTCATGCTGCCGGATACGCTGGGCGTGATGGCTCCAGATGAGGTGTATGCCAGTCTCAACGATATGAAGGCGCGCTATCCCGACTGTCATTTTGATTTTCATCCGCACAATGATTATGGCCTAGCGATTGCGAATGTGATGGCGGCGGTACGCGCCGGTGTAACGTCGATTCACGCCACGGTTAACTGCCTCGGCGAGCGCGCCGGAAATGTGTCCCTCGCCGAAGTGGCGGTGGTACTGCGCGATAAGATGAATATCGATATGCGCCTCGATGAAAGCAAGATTGCAGCGGTCAGTGATATGGTAGAAACCTTCTCCGGTAAGCGCATCGCCGCCAATACGCCGATTGTGGGTGCTGATGTCTTCACCCAAACCGCGGGTATTCATGCCGATGGCGACCAGAAAGGCGGCCTGTATGAAACCCGCCTCAGCCCAGAACGCTTCTCGCGCCAGCGCAGCTATGCCCTAGGCAAACTCGCCGGCAAGGCATCACTGGCGAAAAACCTGGAGGCGCTCGGCATTACCCTGTCACCGGAACATCAGCAGAAGGTATTACAGCGCGTCGTCAGTATGGGGGATTCCAAGCAGAATATGACGCTGGACGATCTGCCGTTTATTATTGCTGATGTAGTAGAAAGCTCGGACTATCAGTACATCAGCCTGAAAGATTGCAGCATTACCAGCTCGCTACACGGCAGCTCAGCCGCCCAGCTGGTGCTCACTATTAATGGGCGTGATTACCACAGCAGTGGCGAAGGTAACGGTGGCTTTGATGCCTTCATCACGGCGACTAAAACGATTATGCGGGAGACAGAAGACTTTGAGCTGCCGATGCTGGCTGATTATGAAGTACGCATTCCCAAGGGCGGCAAGACCGATGCGCTGACCGAGTGCCTGACTACTTGGCAGCTGGCGGATAATAAGACTCTTCGCACCCGTGGGGTCAATTCAAATCAGGTATTTGCCGCGATGCAGGCGACGCTAAGAATGATTAATATTCAGCTGCATCAGCGTGCCGCCAGGTAGCCTGCACCGTTGGGCAATAGATCCACGCGACCGAACGGAGTCCGAAAGTAGAGCATGTTCGGCCTATCAATTCTCTATCGCCTGAAATGCTGCATCCAGCGTCTGCCAGGTATTAACGACATGGCAGAAAATATCCGCCGTCTTTTCGGTGTCATATACCGCCGAATGCGCCTGCGAGCTGTCCCAGCCCATTCCTGCTACTTGGGCAATGCGGGCTAACACCGTCTGGCCATACACCACTGCACCCAGGGTCACTGTATCTAGCGTGCTAAACGGATGAAACGGGTTACGCTTAATGCCAATTCGATTGGCGGCGGCGTGCACAAAGCCCAAGTCAAATGGCGCATTATGTCCGACCAGAATAGCCCGGTTGCAGCGATTGAGCTTAACCTCACGGCGCACAATTTTAAAAAATTCGTTCATCGCCTTGTCTTCTGGCACGGCCAGACGTAGCGGGCTGAACGGTTTAATGCCATTCACTTCGAGTGATTTCGGGTCCATATTGGCATTTGGGAAGGGTTCGACATGCCAGCTGTAGGTGCGATGGCGCGAGATTTCACCTTTCTCATCGATTCTTAAAATGACTGCCGCCAGCTCTAACAAAGCATCCTTACGGTTATCAAATCCGCCAGTTTCTACATCCACCACAATAGGCAGGAAGCCGCGAAAACGGTTAGCCAGTGGAATAATTTCGATTTCGTCGCTCATACTTTCATCACCATAATCCGAGCTTACCGGATGTGCGTTCAAATAAACAGAAACAAGACGTAAAACAGGTTCTATTTTTATTTGGACTTTATAAGCTTATGATTTATATATTTATATTTTAAACAATCTATAAAACTTTATTTTCTGGTGCTTTAATGTTAGCGTTCGTGTGTATGAATTCAGCGAATTCGACGGGAGAATCGCACATGACACTAGAAAAAATACCACAGGACATTGACGCACAAGAAACAATGGAATGGATTGACTCACTGGAAGCAGTAGTCGAATCTGAGGGCGTAGCGCGCGCGCACTTCTTGTTAGAAAAGCTGATTGATACGGCGCGCCAGAATGGGGCCAATCTACCCTACTCTGCGACAACAGCATACATCAACACTATCCCACCCCACCTAGAAAAATATACGCCCGGCGACCCAGCGATTGAGGCGCGGCTGCGCTCTTATATCCGTTGGAATGCGGCGGCCATGGTAGTACGCGCCAATCGCGAAAGCTCAGAGCTCGGCGGGCATATCGCCAGCTTTGCCTCTGCCGCTACCCTTTATGATGTTGGCATGAATCACTTCTGGCATGCCCCATCACCTCAGCATGGTGGCGATCTCTTATACATACAGGGTCATGTGGCACCGGGCGTGTATGCGCGCTCCTACATGGAAGGTCGTTTCAACGAGGATGATCTCGATAGCTTCCGCCAAGAGGTCGACGACGGCAAGGGGCTGTCTTCCTACCCCCACCCGTGGCTGATGCCAGACTATTGGCAGTTTCCAACCGTTTCTATGGGCCTCGGCCCAATCAAGTCGATTTATCAGGCGCGCTTCATGAAGTACCTGCAAGACCGCAAAGTTGCGGATACTGCGGGGCGTCAGGTGTGGTGTTTCGTCGGCGACGGTGAGATTGATGAACCTGAGACCTTGGGCGCTATTTCGCTCGCCGGACGTGAGAAATTAGACAACCTGACCTGGGTAGTGAACTGTAACTTACAGCGCCTCGATGGCCCAGTACGCGGCAACGGTAAGATTATTCAGGAGCTGGAAGGTGTCTTCCGAGGTGCAGGTTGGAATGTTATTAAGGTTATCTGGGGTTCCTACTGGGACAAACTGCTAGCCCAAGACCATAACGGCAAGCTGAAGGCACGCATGCTGGAAGTGGTCGACGGTGAATTTCAGAACTACAAGGCGAAAGATGGCGCGTATGTGCGCGAGCATTTCTTTGGGGATGACCCTGAACTGAGTGAAATGGTGGCCAAGATGAGTGATGAAGACATCTGGCGTCTCAACCGTGGCGGCCATGATCCGCACAAGGTATTTGCGGCATATCACAACGCGGTACACCACAAAGGCCAGCCGACGATTATTCTGGCGCACACCGTGAAGGGCTATGGCATGGGCGCTGCGGGTGAAGGCCAGAATCGCACCCACCAGCAAAAGAAAATGTCTGGCGAGGAAATGATTGCCTTTAAAGATCGCTTCAATATTCCGCTGACCGATGAAGAAGCCGCAGAAGCCACTTATTACCGCCCCGCCGCTGATAGCCCAGAAATTCAGTATCTGCAAGAACGGCGTAAGGCCCTCGGCGGTTATCTGCCGCAGCGCAATACCCACGCCAAACCGCTGAAGGTGCCTAAGATTGATATTTTCAAGGCGCTGATCGAAGGCAGCGGTGAGCGCGAAATGTCGACCACTATGGTGTTTGTCCGCCTGCTCACTATCCTGACCCGCGATAAAAATATCGGCAAACACATCGTACCGATTGTACCGGATGAAGCCCGCACCTTTGGCATGGAAGGCATGTTCCGCCAGCTAGGCATTTACTCTTCCGTCGGCCAGCTCTATGAGCCGCAGGATCGTGATCAGGTGATGTTTTACAAAGAGGACAAATCCGGGCAAATTCTGGAAGAAGGTATTAACGAGGCTGGAGCATTCTCCAGCTGGATTGCCGCCGCCACCTCCTACAGCACCCACAGCGTTAGCATGGTGCCCTTCTACATCTATTATTCCATGTTTGGGTTCCAGCGCATCGGCGATCTCGCTTGGGCGGCGGGTGACAGCCGGGCACGCGGCTTCCTGGTCGGCGGCACCGCCGGACGTACCACGCTAGCGGGTGAAGGGCTGCAACATCAAGACGGCCACGGTATGGTGCAGGCCGGACTGATTCCAAACTGCATCAGCTACGACCCGACTTTCGCTTATGAAATGGCAGTGATTATCCAAAACGGCCTCAAACGCATGTATGAAGACCAGGAGGACATTTACTACTACATCACCGCGATGAATGAAAACTACCTGCATCCTGCCATGCCGAAGGGAGCCGCCAGCGGTATTATCAAAGGCATGTACCTGTTTAGCGGCGGCGGTAAGAAACGCAAAAAAGTGCAGCTGCTAGGCTCCGGCACTATCCTGCGCGAGGTGATTGCGGCGGGCCGCATGCTGGATGAAGACTGGGGCATCGATGCCGACATCTGGAGTGCCACCAGCTTCAATGAGCTGGCGCGCGAGGCGCGCGATGTTGAACGCTGGAACATGCTGCACCCGCTGGATGATCAGCGCGTATCTTATGTTACCCAAACCTTAAAAGATCGCCGTGGCCCGGTGATTGCCGCCACGGATTATATTCGCAGTTATGCCGATCAAATTAGGGCCTGGGTACCCGCACCCTATACTGTTTTAGGCACCGACGGCTACGGCCGCAGTGATACTCGCGCCCACTTGCGTAATCACTTCGAAGTGAATCGCTATTATATTCTCATCGCCGCGCTGAAGGCACTGGTTGATGATGGCTCACTTCCAGCGGCTAAGCTGGCGGAAGCGCTGGCTAAATACGGTATTAACCCGGATAAACCTAATCCGCTGTACGTGTAAGGGGAGAAATGAAATGACTATTCAGGAAATTCGTGTCCCCGACATTGGCGATTTTGACAGCGTTGAAATCATCGAAGTGCTGGTGGATAACGGCGATAAAATTGAGGTCGAAGACTCATTAATCACCGTTGAGTCGGATAAAGCCTCGATGGAGATTCCGGCGCCTGCCGCTGGCATAGTGAAAGAGATGAAAGTCCTGGTTGGCGACAGCATAAAACAGGGCGATCTGTTATTGTTGTTGGAAGTGACCGCCGCTGCGTCGACCCAAGCGGATGCGCAGGCTGCTGCACCCCAGGCAGCCCCAGCGGCAGAACCGAGCAAGCCGCAAAGCGCTACTCAGTCTGCACCTGCTGCGCCACCAGGGCCAACACTTCAGCGCAAGCCAACCCCGTCCGCAGCCGCCGAGCAGCGACCCACTGCAACGGGACAAGGTGAGTCGAATACTGAACCCGCCTCCATCTCGCATGCGGCTTTCAAAAAAGCTTATGCTACCCCCTCTGTGCGCAAGTTTGCGCGCGAACTCGGCGCTGATTTGAGTAAAATCAGCGGCAGCGGGCGTAAAGGCCGTATCGTGCAGGAAGATGTCAAACAGTACATCAAAGAGATGATGAGCTTCGGTGGCAACGGCCAGCGCGGTGCACCCGGCGGGGTTAGTGCGGGTATGGGTATTCCACCGATGCCTGAAGTTGATTTTAGTCAGTGGGGTGAGGTGAGCAGCGTTAAACTCAGCCGAATTAACAAGCTGACCGGCGAATTTTTGCACCGCAACTGGCTTAATATTCCGCATGTCACCCAGTATGACGAGGCGGATATAAGCGAAATGGAGGCCTTCCGCCAGCAGCTCAATGCGGAGTTCAAACAAACCGGCCAGGGCAGTAAAACCACACCCCTGGTGTTTGTGATGAAAGCGGTAGTGGCCGCACTCAAGGCGTTGCCGCGCTTTAACGCATCGCTAGAACCCAACGGCGAGACGCTGATCCAGAAGCATTACTACCATATCGGCATTGCGGTTGATACCGAAGATGGGCTGGTCGTACCCGTAATTCGCGATGTCGATCAGAAATCGCTGAACCAGCTGTCGCTGGAGCTGGTTGAGGTCTCGACTAAGGCACGGGAGAAGAAACTCAAACCCGGCGATATGCAGGGCGGCTGTTTCTCGATTTCCAGCCTTGGGGGTATTGGCGGCACTAAATTTACCCCGATTATTAATGCGCCGGAGGTGGCGATTTTGGGCGTGTCTCGTTCTAAGATGGAACCGGTCTGGAACGGCAGTGAATTTGAGCCGCGCCTGATGCTGCCGCTGTCATTATCCTATGACCACCGCGTCATCGACGGTGCGGATGGCGCACGTTTCACCCGCTATGTCAGTAAAATGCTGTCTGATATACGGAGGCTGTTGGTATGAGTACGATGATTGAAGTCCGCCTGCCGGATATCGGTGACTATGACGCCGTAGAAATCATTGAGGTGCTGGTGGATATGGGTGACCCGCTCCAGGTGGAAGATTCACTGATTACGGTTGAATCCGATAAGGCTTCGATGGAAATTCCCTGTCCGCATGAGGGCATGGTGCGGGAAATGAAGGTGGCCGTGGGTGATCGCGTCGCGCAGGGTGATGTCATTTTAATCATGGAAGTGGCCGCACAAGCTGAGGCTGCAGCCGCGGAATCTGCGGCGGACAAACCCATACAGTCCGCCGTCACAGACAGTGAAGCACAGCAAGCCTCCGCAGCCTCTGAATCCGCTGAGCCTGCTGTAACGGCGGCGCTACCAGCCGCACCAGCAACCGACCTGCACACCGAAGTTGTGGTGTTAGGTTCTGGCCCTGGCGGCTACACCGCTGCCTTCCGCGCGGCGGACTTAGGTAAGAAGGTCACGTTGATCGAGCGCTATGAGGTGATTGGCGGCGTGTGCCTCAACGTCGGTTGTATTCCCTCAAAAGCACTGCTGCACACCGCAGAAGTGATTAATGAAACCCAAACATTCGCCTCGCACGGCGTGACCTTTGGCGAGCCGAAGATTGAACTAGACCAGGTGCGCGCGCACAAAGACGGCGTTATCGCCAAACTCACCGGTGGGCTTAAAGTATTAGCGAAGCAGCGCAAGGTTCAGGTCGTCACCGGCTACGGTCGTTTCACCTCGGCCCACAGCCTCGAAGTCGAAGCCAGCGACGGCAGTAAGCAGAGCATCGGTTTTGAACACTGCATCATTGCCGCAGGTTCACAGGTCACCAAGCTGCCGTTCATACCGTGGGCAGATCCCCGGGTGATGGATTCAACGGATGCGCTTGAACTCGCTGAAATCCCTAAGCGCCTACTCATTGTTGGCGGCGGTATTATTGGGCTGGAAATGGCGACGGTTTATCATGCGTTGGGCTCGGAAATCACGGTGGTGGAGTTGGCGGATGGCATTATGCCTGGGGTTGATAAAGACATCTTAAAGCCGCTGGAAAAAGTGATTAAAAAGCGCTACGCCAATATTTATACCGCCACCAAACTCAAAGCAATGACACCAACTGATGATGGCTTACTGTGTGAATTTGAAGGCCGTCAAGCCCCGCAGCAGGAAACCTTCGACCGCGCCTTGGTCGCGATTGGCCGCTCGCCGAACGGCCAGAAGATTGACGCTGGCCATGCTGGGGTGTTTGTCGATGCGCGCGGTTTTATTCCGGTTGATGAGCAGATGCGCACCAACATCCCTCATATCTTCGCCATTGGCGATATCGTCGGCCAGCCGATGTTAGCGCATAAGGCTACGCATGAAGGCAAAGTCGCCGCAGAAGTCATTGCAGGCAAAAAGTCTTATTTTGATGCGCGCACTATTCCATCGGTCGCGTACACTGACCCAGAAGTCGCCTGGATGGGCAAAACGGAACAGGCGTGTAAAGACGAAGGAATTGCCTATGAAAAAGGCGTCTTCCCGTGGGCCGCCAGCGGGCGTGCACTGTCGATGGGGATGACGAATGGCATCACTAAAACCCTATTTGATCGTGAGTCCGGCCAGCTGATTGGCGCGGGTATCGCCGGTAAGAACGCAGGTGAGCTGATTGCAGAGGCAGTGGTCGCACTGGAAATGGGGGCGGATGCACACGATCTGGGGCTGAGCATTCATCCACACCCCACGCTGTCAGAAACGATTAATTTTTCAGCAGAAGTAGCGGAAGGCAGCTGCACCGATATTTATGCGCCCAAAAAATAGTGGCCATGCGACCCTTAAGTGGCCATGCGACCCTTAAACGGTGTGTCTGCACGCGCGCAGACACACCTGAGCAACTTAAAGGAACCTAGCCTCAATGAGCGCATCACTACACGCTAAAATTGCTGCCGTCACTGGCGGCGCATCCGGTATTGGCTTAGCGAGCACGGAGGCGATGCTGGCGGCGGGTGCTCACGTTGTCGTCATTGATCGCGATGCAGCCGCCGTTGAGGGCCTCTGTGCCAAGCACGGTAGCGCCCTCACTCCGCTGATTATTGATCTGCTCGACCCCGCCCAATGTGAGACGCTGCTACCGCGTTTATTGGCCGCTGTCGATCATATCGACATCTTCCACAGCAACGCCGGAACCTATATCGGTGGTGATTTGGTCGAGGCGGCGGCGGATGATATTGACCGCATGCTCAACCTGAACGTTAACGTGGTGATGAAAAACGTGCGCGCCGTGTTAACCCATATGATAGCGCGTGGCAGCGGTGATATTATTGTCACCAGCTCGTTGGCGGCCCACTATCCGACGCCGTGGGAACCGGTATATGCCGCCTCCAAATGGGCGATCAACTGCTTCGTACAAACCACCCGTCGCCAGGTATTTAAGCACGGGATTCGTATCGGCTCAGTCTCACCAGGGCCAGTGATTACAGCGCTATTAGCAGACTGGCCAGAGGAGAAGTTAGCAGAGGCGCAGGCCGCAGGCACGCTGATTGAGGCCAGCGAGGTCGCACAGGCGATTTTGTTTATGCTGACGCGGCCACGCCATGTCACCATCCGCGATATCGTTATGCTGCCCAGTCAGTTTGATCTCTAAGCAACACCCCTCGCGCGACTAGGCACGCACGCGCTAATGACCGTACAGTGCACTGTTAGTTTTCTCAGCATGTTTTTTTTGCTAGTCTTCTCGGCTAGGAATCCTATATGCATATTAATTATAACTACACAATCGAGAACCGTACTTATGCCTACTTTGCCTTCACCTTACCGGCTTTATTGCCGGGGTATTCTGCTAACCGCTGCGCTGGGGCTAAGTGCATGCGGTGGGAGCAGTGGCTCCGTGACCTACACACCGGCGTCAACGCCGACACCGACTGCAATGCCGACCGCCGCACCGACAACCGCACCAACCGCCGCACCGACCGCCGCACCGACCACCGCACCGACCGCCGCACCGACCGCCGCACCGACCGCCAATACGGCCCCCGTCGCTAATGCTGGCGTCGATAAAAGTGCTGTCATTGGCGTGTTAGTGCGGTTGGATGCCAGCGCCAGTTCTGATGCAAACGGTGATAGCCTGACGTTTCGATGGAGCCTGGTGTCCTTTCCCACTGGCAGTAACGTTGCACTCAGCGCATCGAACATCGCCATGCCCACGTTTACGCCTGACCGTGCTGGGGTCTACACCTTTCAAGTCGTGGTCAGTGATGCCACAACCTCCACCAGTGATCAACTCAGCGTCACTGCCAGTGCAGCACCCACCGGTATTGGCGGCGGTTCAACCACCACCGGTTCAACTAAAGGCGTATTGTGCGATTATAATGACAGCACGTTTAATGAGTCGGCCTCAGTCAATGCCACCAGTACCGCCAACTGGAGCTGTACTGCCACACAGCGTAATCTGACAGCGAATGGCTTACCCGATCATGCCGTCGGCACTTTCCCAAATGCCAACAACCCCAATACCATCAGCCAGCAAACTGTCTCTGACAGCTTTACGCTCAACCCAGAAACCGCAGACACCGCAACTACACTAGGTGGCCCACGCGGCGTCACCGGCTATGTGCTCAACGGCGTTAAAATTGATGCGGGTACCGCCGGTAGCTGTGATGATTCTGGCAACGCCTGCAGTTTGACCGGCAATACCGGCAACTGGAGTATTGAAGCGCTGGGCCAGACACATTTTAACTTTGGCACCGATACGAATAATGCCCATGTCCAGCCTAGCGGGGCCTACCATTATCACGGCATGCCGGAGGGTTTCATCACTAAACGCGGGGGGAATAGCACCAAAATGACCCTCATCGGCTGGGCGGCGGACGGCTTCCCGATTTACGCCCGTTACGGCTACTCGGATCCCGACGATGCCAGCTCGGCGCTGAAGCAGATGCTGGGCAGCTACCAGCTAGTCGACCCCGTCAGCAGCAGCAGACCCTCAATCCGCACCTACGCCCTCGGCACCTTCAGTCAGGACTGGGAATATGTTGCTGGCTCTGGTGACTTGGATGAGTGTAATGGTCGCACTGGCGTCACTCCAGAGTTTCCAAATGGTATCTATCACTACTTTGCCACCGACAACTACCCTTATTTTCAGCGCTGTGTCAAAGGCGTAGTCGAAACTGGCGGCGGCACCGGTACTGGGCAAGGCACCGCACCGAGTTCAGGTAATACCCCCCCTAGAAGGATCGGGGGCTAAGCGTAGATCATGGCCACCGTCACGGCTAGAGGACTCAGGCAACAGCTTAGCCAGTCGCTGAGTCAAGTCTATGGTTTATTGGCGCTTGGTGGGCTGCTGCTGAGCCTGGCCACACCGGCAGCAGCCCACCTGATGGTGGCGCAGCATGGCACCTTGAATCGCGTTGCTGATGGCGTGTTTATGGTGCTATCGCTGCCGGTGGCCGCTTTTAGCGCAACGGATGACGACGGCGATGGCCGCCTATCTGCGGCTGAATTTGCCCAGCACCGCCAAGCGCTGAGTGCAGCGGTGCATGCGCATATTCGCCTGCTCGACCGCAGTGGGCCGCGCCCGCTAGACGGCTTGCTGCTATCACCGGTAACGCCACACGACCAGCCCAACGCTCCAGCAGAACAGCTGGTGGTGATGGGGCGATTTGTGCTGGCAGCCGATACGGCAGCAGCAGATTTAATGGATCTACGCTTTGAGGTCAGTCTGTTTAGCGCCCAGACTGACACGCCTGCGCGCAGTCTCACTCTCACCGCTACCGATAACGCCAATGCGCTGCAGCATAAGCAGGTGCTGACCCCCCTAGACAACAGCATGCCGCTGTTCGCACCGCCTACAAGCGTAGTCGGTGAGTGAGCAATAAAATTTCATCGCAAGTAGGCAACTGGGACAGTATAGTGCAGCTTCGACAGAGTGAAACTACGGCACTAGATTAAAACGAGGGGGCTTACGCGAGCTATGGGGTTTGAGTTGCGCAACAAGACAGTTCTGTTCAGCACGCTCGGCGTCTTAGCAGGCATGCTCTATTTTGTTCTGATCTCCTTTAGCATCAGCGCACCGTATACTCAGGCCGACAGCCGCCAAGACACGACGATCCTAAACTTCACGCTACAGGCCCGGCTGAGTATGAGCGCGGCGCTTAACATTGTCTCCGGCCAACAAACACCCGATGCCCTACTGCTGAATGGCCAGCCGCTACAGCCGTCTTATCCCTACCCCAAGACTCGCACTAGCCATCGCGATGCACAACTGGGCGATGTTTACTCCCTTAAATTACAGCGTGGCAATAACCTACTCAGCCTGCGGTTTGCCGGTCAGCCAGCACCGCGCGTACAATTAGGCCAGCAGTACAGCACGCGCGATTTTCTGATTGGCTTTCTCACCCTGCTGCCAATGTTATGGCTGCTGTGTGTGCTCGCCACCCTTGGCTTTGATCGTCTGCTCAGTCATTTCAGGCGACCCCAAAATAACCTTATCCCACACCTCAACCGTCATGCCCTCCCCCTGCTGATTCTGCTCAGTGGTATTAGCCTGCGCCTGTGGTATGCGCTCGACATGGGCTATATTCAGTTTCAGCACGACTATCACGGCCATATCGAATACATAAAATTCATCGCCCATGAGTTTTTTATCCCGCTGCCGCATAAAGCTTGGGAATTTCCGCAGCAGCCCCTGTACTACCTAGTCAATGGCCTGCTGTACGCGGTGTTGGAGCAACTGCAATTCACCGAGGCACTGATTCTGCGCGTGATTAGCTTCACCACCGCCTTGTTGAGCTGCGTCGGGCTGGTCTACAGTTACCGACTGCTTAAATTATTGACTGACCGCATTTTGATTCGCGCGCTTACGCTGGCCTTTCTGTGCTTTATCCCGTCGCTGATTTACCTCTCAAGCCGCATTAATAATGACCCCTGGGCCTTTGGGCTGGCCAGTATTGCGCTGTTTTATCTAATCAGCAGCTATCACGCCCGCTGGCAGAAACACTTTATTGCGGCGCTGCTGTTTACCAGCCTCGCCTTTATGACCAAGGTCTCGACGCTGACGCTAGAAGTGCTGTTTTTTAGCCTGCTGCTGGTGAGCTATGCCCAAGCCCCCGCACAGACCCGCAGCGCCCTGATTAAATTCTGCTTGGTCGGCGCGCTGCTGTTAGCTTATACCTTATTTCGGGCTTATTATCCGGCAGCGGGCACGCTGCACTTGGTAAACAGCGGCATCTGGCCGGGGCAGGATTTGCGTCCGCTCACGCTGTCTTACTTTTTCTCTTTTAATATCACGGAGCTACTTAATCAGGCTCAATCCAGCATCCTAGCAAGCGATAATCACGCCATCACCCGTTCCTTGCCGACTTATCAGTATGGTACCCTGTTCTTTGGTGAATTTGATTACCGCTACTGGCGTGACCGCAGCGACGGCTTGCTGCTGAATATGCAGCTGATCTTAGCGCTCGGCCTGATTGTGCCGCTGGCCTGGATTGCCTACGGTTTTCGACAGAAAAGCCTGCTGGACTGGCTGTTAATCGGAATAACGCTCATTGCCGTTGCACTGGTGCTGCGCTTTGTTACCCACTACCCCTCAGTCTCCAATACCGATTTCCGTTATTACGCCCCGGTATTTTTCTGCTTTGCCTACTTCTTCGCCTGTGGTGTGGATACGCTGACGGCGCGCCGAGCAGGGTTACGCCGCCTCATTGAGGTTTGGCTCGGCCTGCTGTTTGTGAGCTGCATCGTATTTATGGTGACATTGATACGTTTATAGGAAGCAAGGCCATGGCAAAACCCAACCCCAATCTGCGCGGCATTCTCTACATGGTTATCGGCATGGCCTGTTTCACTCTTGGGGATACCTTCGTAAAACTGGCCTGCCAGTCCTTACCCCCCGGTCAGGTGATGATGGCACTCGGCTTAGGCTGTGCATTGGTTTTCTGGGGCATGATGCGACTTAAAGGTGAGACACTGCTATGGGCGGCATTCTTTGAAAAGCCTGTGCTGCTGCGCAATGCGGGCGAGATTATTGGTGCGACCTTTATGTTTGCGGCACTGGCTTTAACCACGCTGTCGACCGTAACCGCCATCATCCAAACCGCGCCCTTAATTATGACGCTGGCCGCCGCGCTGTTCCTGCGAGAAAAAGTTGGCCTGCACCGCTTCAGCGCGGTCATTATCGGCTTTATCGGTGTGCTTATTGTGATACGGCCTGGCCTAGACGGTTTCGATCAGTATTCACTGTTCGCGCTGGCCGCAGTCTTCGGTATGGCGATGCGTGATATTGGCGCACGGCTGGCGCGCCCTGGCATTTCCACACTCCTACTCTCTTTTTATTCCGCGCTCACGTTGCTGCTCACTGGCCTCGTTATGCTGCTACTTTCCGGCGGCGCTAAAACCCCTGACCTGACCGTCAGTTTGTATCTATTGGGCTTAGTCACCGCTGCCTCTTTTGGCCTGATTGCCGTAACACAGTCAGTTCGCATCGCCGAAATTTCCGTGGTCAGTCCATTTCGCTATGTACGTCTGCTCTATGGGATGGCGCTGGGGATTCTGGTGTTTGGTGAGGTGATTGATAGTTACACCATTATCGGTTCGTTGGTAACGATTATGGCGGGGATTTATATCTGGGTGCGCGAGCGGCGTTTGGCAGTAAAAAACTGATACCCCAACAGAGATAAGAAAAATTAGCTATCTCTTCTGACAGACTTTCTTTTGAGTGAAAAAGATTGCCTGAAAGAAATATTTTTGACAGCATCTGGGCAGCCCAAAAACCACAGCCGAAACAGTGGTTTCCTAACGTGCCTGTAAGGCGAACACCCTGCAAGCATTGAAGTCTACCGCTTCAACGGTAAATAGTTAGATTATTCAGAGGAATAGCCCTATGTCTTCCATCAGTGCGCTCCAGGCGCAGCGTCAGGCCTCACTCGATAAAACCCGCAATGGCCCACCGGCAAGAACCATCAACCCGTTTTTTGGCGTTGGCCCGATTACCGATATGACGCGGGATGAAAGGGATGCACGTCAGCTGCGGCTGGAATTTGATCGCTGGCTAGAGGAAAACTATCCCAAGCTGGATGACAAAGGCAATCGCGTCGGCAGTTTCACCACCGCTGAGTTTGGGCGCGGTATGCACCGGGGTTACCCGGCGGATAAAGTGCTGGTCGATATGATGCGTGAGATTCACCGCTATTTCGGCTTCGCTAAGAAGAATAAAATGGCGGTCGGTCTGGGTGGCGGCCACAGCGGTTTCACCGTGTGTGCGCAGCATCTAATGACGGTTAATGGCAGTCAGCAGGTCTTCGTCGATACACCGCGCCCCGAAAGCGCAGCCGCCCAGGCCGGTGGCTTCTTCCGCCAGTCCTGGGGCGCGCAGCTGTTGGAAATGCAGCGCTACGCCAAAAACGGCGACGAAAGCCGCATCCATTTTAGCGATAGCGAAGGCCATATACCGGCGGCAGCCGAACTACAGGCCATGGGCATCACTCTCTTCCTTGGTGTGGGTCATGAAACCACTGGCGCGACCACTTACACCGAAGCAGACATGCTTAATCTGCTGAGCTGGATTGATGCCGACCCGGAGCATCATCACGCCGTTATCGACAGCACCTCGATGCTGGGCGCCATGCCGTGGACGCAGGCAACGGTGGATCAAGTGATGGACAAATGCTGCCTCTTCACCCCGTTCCAGAAAGCGATTGGCGGCATTTCCGGCTACTGGATCAGCGCCTTCACCCCACAGGCGCTGGCGCTCATTAATCGCAATATGCAAGACCCGTCCTGGGCCATTGCACGTCAGCTTAAAATCGCGGTACCAACCGATGCAAAGCGTCCGCTTTCGAGCGAAAACACCACTGACCTCGGCCCAATCTACAACCCGGAAACCGACAGCATGCAGGGTGGCATTATTAACACCTTCAGCACGCTGGCCTTTGCGGAAACCACCTTTGGCCTGCTGCGGGTCGAAAAGAACATTGGCGGCGTGCAGGAAGTCAATCGGCGTTCCGCGCTGAATCGCCAGACGATTAATGACTGGCTGGCAAGCAGTGAGTTGCTGGAGCCGGGTGTCGTGGATAGTGCCAGTCGCGGCGCGGCAGTTACCTTGCTGAAAGTCAACGACCCGGATATTACGGATCCGGCGGTGCATGCGGACATTATCGCTAAATCCAAGCAACTGCTGGCTTATGAAGGCCTGACGCACCCCAATGGTGAATACGAGCCGGGGCTGGATGTGGCGCGTTATGTGAATGCCTTTCCCGGCACGCCGGGTGATTACCGCGCCTGGATCGGCGGGGTGCGTCCTGACAGTGACATTATCGCGCTGCTGAATAATCTGGAATACGCCTATCACCGCGCCAAAATTGTCAAGCTGGAAGAAATGCTGGCGCAACAGGGCGTGAGTTTTGAAGCGGCAGCAAATACCGGCAGCAGGCCACAGCGCCAGGATGATCCAAACCGCGCTTATAAAGTATTGGTCGCCGACCTGGTTGGCCTGAAGTTTGATGCCGATGGCAAACCGGATCACAGCGCAGTACGGGCGCATGTGCAGGCGAAAGGCGGCGTGTTCCACGAAAGTGCCATGACCGCCGGACAGGATTTGGAAAGCGGCAAGATTCACTTCTTCTATGAGCCGAACCTGAGTCGGGAAGATGAGCTGCTGCAACACACAGCGGACGGTCAGTATGACGCCACGATTGTGGCGGCGACTTTCCTGCCCTCAGCCGCACGGTTTGACCTCGGCGGCGTGCGCATTGGTGCCGGTACCGGCAATATGGGCAGCGCCAGCTGGGGTGGCGGTAACGGCGACGGTGGTATTGCGCCACTGATGAACACGCCGAGCTTTAACTCGCGTGCCACCGCACAAATGGCGATGAAAGCGCTGCTGAAAGTAATGCCCGACCTACCGGTGCAAGCCTTACATGACCGGGTGGTTGAGGGTGAGTTTGATACCGGCAAGAACCTGTGTGAATACCCAACCGAGAAGCTGGAAGGCAAGCGCGTGGCGGTGATTGGCTATGGTAATATCGGGCGCGAGTTCGCCAAGCTGGCGCAGGCGTTTGGCATGCAGGTCAGTATCTACGCCCGCCCACAGCATCAGGCCTGGATTGAGTCGGAAGGCTTTACCTACGCCGCCACACCGGTGGACGCAGCACGCGGCGCGGATGTGATTAGCCCGCATACCGGTCTGGGTGCGTTGAACGCGGATACCGGCGTGTTTGCTAATGCTAATCTGGTGAATGGTGAAGTCCTGAGCGCGTTAAATGATGGCGCGGTGGTGGTGAACTATGATCGGGGTGAAATTATTGAACCGGATGCACTGGATAACGCACTAAGTAGCGGCAAGGTGCGCTATGCCTGTATTGATGCGGATTTGTTTGTGAATCCTGAGAACGGTGAGCTGTCCGGGCCGATGGTACCGTACCGTGCGATGGAAGAGCGTCATCGCGGCAAGATGGAACTGCTGCCCCATGCGGCGGCGGATACCGAACATGTTTCCCGCGTGGAAGGCGCGAAGCAGGCGGTGGATCAGCTGTTTGATGTGATTCAGTATAAGTCGGTGACCAACCTGAAAGGCGATCTGCCGAAGGGTTACACGGCGGCAGGCGCTAAAACGGTTAATGGCGTCGGTAAAGTGACCGGGCAGGACTTAGCGAATATCGCGGGCTGTGACGATACCCTGGCTGAAATGCGTGCGCTGGCGGAAGCAATGGCAGCGTTTTGGGGTGCGGTGGCAGCGACAAAAGATCCGGTACGACGCCAGGTGTTGATTGAGCGTTATGGTGCTGAGTTGGTGAAGAGCAGTAATTGTTATGCGCGCAATATGGAGGCTTATGGGGCTAAGGGGCCGTTTGCGTAGAAAAATACCTCAGGAGAGGAGGTTTGTTACGGGCGCGGAGTGACTTCTGCGCCCGTTTAACACTGTTTTTTGTTCAGCATGGCGCAAACTGACGCCCCAATTTTTAGCGCGCACCAGCAATACCCCATAGACCGCCAGCGTCCCCACAATCAGCAAACCAGCAAACAGAGTTTGTAGCGTAGGTGCTTCTGCCAGCACAGCCCCGACCCAAAGTGAGCCCAGAATCGATTCCAACAGCCTAATCAAACTGGGTTCTGCGCCGTAGTCGTCCGCAGCGATAGTATAAACAGCGGATAAAGTAGCGGCATACCAGCAGGCACATCACCAGCAGCGGCAGTCATTGCCCGCTGACGAGTAACCGCATAGCGGCCAGCAGCACTCTAGAACAGCCACACAAACCATATGGGTACGGTACATAAAATGACTATTGTTCAGACTTGGCTCGTTTATAATACAGATTGGTTTTCAATTGATAAACGGCTTATTTTTATCGACCAGCTTTTTTTAAATATAAAAAATTCCGATAAAAACTATTTTATTCCCGACATTCGGTCATTTTTATATTGGAAATAGACTAATAAATGCACAGTTTAAAATCAACAAAGAGGAATATAAATTTTAATTTACGCTATTAATATTTTTAATTAGCAAATAAGTCCCGCTGCTTTGATAATGCTGTTTTCTTAGTATCTTCCTTAGATTACCTAAGATAAAAATAATGTAATAGAAATAAATATAAATTAGCTTTATGTAGGTACTTATTCATATTTTTCCTATCACCTTTAATACAAAGGAATAACTGTATGGTTAGTTATACACATGAGGAGCGGCCAAATTTAGAAGCTGCGCCTGCCTCCCCTTCGCGTCGTAATTTTTTTAATAAGGTGGCGGTAGGAATAGGTACAAGCAGCAGTGCATTGGCTGCTGGCAATGCTCAGGCCGACGAATCTAACAATCCACAAATTGGCAAACACCTGCATATTTTACGGCGTACCACCTTAGGGGTTACCCCTGAATTAGTTACTGAGATTAAAGCAATAGGTAATGAAGCGTTTATTGAACGGCAGCTCAACCCTGCTGCAATCGATGATTCAGAACTGGAAAACATACTTGACCGGTATTACCCAACGCTAAAGCAGTCCCCCAGAGAACGTTTTGACACCAGAACCCAGGAGGTAATACTGCTTGATATTCCGGCTGTGACGGTCTTACGCGCCTTGCACAGCCATCGCCAACTACAGGAAGTTATGGTCGATTTTTGGAGCAATCATTTTAACATTGACATGACAAAAGACTGGGTGTGCTTTCAGAAGATAGAACAAGATGCACAGTTTCGCCGCTTCGCACTGGGAAAATTCAGTGACCTACTCATGGCTTCAGCTAAAAGCGGTTCTATGATGGAATACCTGGACAATGATAAAAGCCAAGCCAGCTACGGTACTATTCCCAATGAAAATTACGCACGGGAGTTTATGGAGTTGCACACTCTCGGTGTCGATGGTGGTTATAAAGAAGAAGATATATTAAACGTTGCTTATGTAATGAGTGGTTGGTCATCTAGCCACGAAACCTTCACTTTCAAATTTAATAGACATCATAATAGCTTGGGGCCTAAACTGGTTAAAGGTGCTAACATATTAGGTTGGCGACCTGTTGCACGCGGAGGCAGCATTCGGAACGGCGAGTCATTGGTTAGATTTTTAGCACGCCATCGCAGTACGGCTCGTTTCATATGCTGGAAGTTATGCCGCTACTTTGTTGATGACACGATTACAGCCAATGATCCGCTGGTCAAAAGCGCCGCAAGAACATTCCTTAAGCACGATACAGCGATTGCGCCTGTATTGCGCACCATTCTTTACTCGAATCGTTTTAATCAAGCCAAAGGGCAAAAAGTAAAACGCGGTAATGAAATATTTTATTCTATGCTGCGTGCTACTAATACCAGTATAGATTTAGATCGCAACTTATTCTTAACCAGTAAAGATCTTGTCACTCAACTGGGTAAGTTGAATCATAGGCTATTTGAATACCCCCAACCCAACGGTTATCCACTGATTGCAGCGGAGTATTTAGATACCAATGCAATGAGTAATCGTTGGAACTTTGGTTTTGCACTGATGGCAAATACCTGGACAAAACGTTTTAGAGTTGATATCAATCAACTGATCGGCCCACGCCCAGCAAAATTTAAAGATTTAATTAATCAGCTTTCCATCCGCTTGTTAGGGCACCGTCTATCCTCAGTAGAACGTCAGGCAATTTATAGCTACCTGGGTAAGCAAGCCAATGATCAGGTAAAAGCAAAACATCGGGATGAACTTCCGATTGTAGCCGGTTTAATTCTGGCTACACCTTCATTTCAGCTTCGTTAGTCGGGAGTCATCAAATATGAATAACAATCATTCATCACGCCGCCATTTCCTCAAAGGCATGGCAGCAGCCGGTGTAGCGCTTCCGGCGCTGAGTAGTTTAAGCCATAACGTGTATGCAGCATCACCGAGCAGTAGCAATCACACGCTGGTTGTCGTCAATTTATTGGGAGGAATGGATAGCCTAAGTGCACTAGTTCCCTACCATGAAGCCGTTTATTTCGATAAACGTCCCAACATTGCTATTCCGGCTAGAGGCCGAATTGATCTGAACGGCCAATTTGCGCTGCACAAAGCATTAAGCCCACTGCATGAAATCTATCAACTCGGTGATCTGGCTTTTGTCGTCGCAGCAGGCTTGGGTGAGCGGTCAGTAACCCGCAGCCACTTCGACGGGCAAATTCGCCTCCAGTCTGGCAGCGACGATCACGCCCGCACCGACGGCTGGCTGGGCCGCTATTTAAATGTGCCCTCTGCCAATAACGCCATATTCCGAGGCGTTAGCATGGGCAATTTATCGCGCATATTTAATGGCTATGACAATGTCCCCGGCATCAGAAATCTAGCCGAATTTCGCCTAAATGCGACGCCAGGCAGTAATGATGCAATCACAAAGATGTATGCAGGCAGCACAGACCATCCTATGCTAGCCGTGCAGGCCCGCCAGGCCACAGCGGCACTAGAATTTGCCGCTGCACGAGCGCTTGGTTCTACACCAAAACCAGCCGCTTACGGTGATAGCCTGATCGGCAATAAGCTGCATCAGGTGGCGGAGTTGATCCATGCGGATATTGGCCTCGAAGTGGCTCACGTCACCATGGAACATTGGGACACACACGATGACATGGGCACCTGGGATGCGGGTAATGTCCATAATTTATTTAGCATGCTAGGCACTTCACTAGCCGCCTTCCACCAAGAAGCCATGCGCAGTAACAGAAATGTCACGCTGGTAGTCATGAGCGAATTTGGACGGCGGGTTGAGCAAAATCATAGTGGTGGCACCGAACACGGTACCGGCGGTGCGTTAATGGTGATGGGACAAGGCATTAACGGTGGTACTATCTATGGCACTTGGCCGGGCCTCAGAAGATTAGAATACGGTGATTTGAAAACCACAACAGACTACCGGCAGGTGCTGTCTGAGATTATCGCTAACCGTGTGGGTAAAGCTCATTTGCTACCGCAAATTTTTCCAGATTATACCGCACCTTCTTATTTGGGTATCAGCTGATTTCAGTGAATTTTACCACAGCTGCATCGATAGGATCGATGCGGCTGTGGTATCATCTATGATGATGTTTTTTTCTTAGTCAAGTCCTGTTCAAACATCATTAGCATATCAGCACCCGCCATCTGTATCGCATGGTTTGCATGGATAGTGCGGTCATTAAATTCATCAAACAGATAATACATCTTTGATATAGTTTTATAGTATTCCCGCCCCTGGGTAAACATTTGGATAGCCCGCCGAACTTGCACTAGCGCAATTTTTCTATAGCGCTCCTGTTCAGCGTCATTTTCATGGTATCTCCACATCAAGAAGGCCGTTTCAGCTAGCATCGAAGGAGAAAATAACATAGCGGCATCAAAGCGTTTTTCTACATCCCGCAGCTCTTCAAACCAGCTCTTTAGCTTTGCTTTCAAGTTATCCATGTCTGGGCCAATAGTACTCCTTGTCCCTTGCTCCATTGAACAAAGAATGCAATTATCGATTTTATTCTTCAACATAATCATGTTTTCCAAAGCGGGGTACTTATAGCGCTTTATCATGAAATCCGAAATATTTTCTTGATTGGAAAAGTCAATTTCTGAAAAACAAACAGCATCACCAAAAGAAAAATCACCTTGGTATTTAATTAAGTAATTAGCAAAAACCTCTTCAAGATAGTATTTGGTTTCGGCAGCAGCATCTATACAATCAAGAGCTTCAGCATTTATATAAAAGGCATTTAAAAATTCGCACAGACTTAAAGCCAAGCTAGAAATTTTAACTGGATATACTTTTCTACCCACATTTTCATTATTTGAGAGCAAGAAATAACTGTCGTGCTCAGCAAAAGCTTTTACTGCAATCTTAGCCAATAACAAGCCAATATTCACAATATGTCTTGCTTTCTGTTCGTTTGATTCACACTCAAGCAATATTTTTATTCTCAACCATTTCAAGTAACATAATACATGTTGAAGAACAATTTGTATCTCGTTAGTCGCTGAAACATAGAAACCCGCCTCACTTAAAAGCCTAGCCGCACACAATGATGATAGTAACGAACTGATCAGTGTATCGACAGAACTAACGTTTTCTGTAAACTTTACTATAGAGAAATAGTTGTCCGACAGGCTATTTTCTATGTTAGTTGTAAGACCATAGTCTTCAGGAGATAAAGACCAGTAACCTAAACGCTCATATAAATTTCTTTCAACAAGGTTAAGGTCTTCCACATTATCAGACAAGTACTTAGCAAGCACAGTTTCCTCATCAGGTAGTGATAACCAAGCCTTCATGGTTTCATAGAATTTATCAATAGATTCATCTGATAACAAAGGCTTAATTACTTCAGCTTGAGTATAACTAGAATGGCTGATTAAATGATCAATAGATATCCTCGAAACATGTGCTTCATTAAAATCAAAAAACTTATCGGCAAATGATTGCATTTCGTAGGTAGTATGCGAACCCTTTTCAAAGGTGCTTAAACCATTCAAAGTGTTGAATTTCAAACCAGACGTACTGGTACGATAGCAAGAAAAACGCCTTAATTCATGTAATGAGACAGCATAATGATACTGCGCACGCAACAGATAACCCGCTCTACGAACATACAAGCCAGAATCTGATTTTTCAGCTGCGAAAATTGAATCAACATCTTTTGAAAGTGAATCTCTACCTTTAAAGAAATAAAGATCACCTGCTTTATTATGCAAATCGGCGCCTAGCAAAGCAAAATTGGAACCGCCGATGGCTCCTTTATTAGTGGCAGAACCATCATTCATAATATATTTTTTCAGACTAAGGTCTTGAGTTGCATCTGTCTCATTTAAGAAGGGGAAACGTTTGCGTACATCAATAAGGTAAGACTCAACCATACCCGCACTGGTATCAACAGCGGCCTCAACCTTTTCAGCAATCCAAGCCTCAGAAAAAATCGGCTGTAGTAGTAGCGTCGCAATATGCTTGAAGTAACTCTGTGCCCAAAACCTATTATCTTCACTTAGTCCATCCGCATTATCTTGCTGCATAGGGAAGGCAGCTTCAGTAGCGGCCCTAGTCAACCAGTTAGCTGCATGATAATGCGCTTGAGCACGTTCAAAATCTAACTCAAGCTCAAAGGTCAGCCCAATTTGCAACATTAGTCTGACACGGCGCACAATCCAAGGCACAAAAAATGTAGTATCCTTAATTGCCTCTTTGTCATGCATCATAATAGCTTTAATAAATGGCACACGATCTGGCGGCGGCACATTAGTCATTAACTGCGCAAGGTTACCTAAGTCAGAGGTATTGATATTATCTAAGCTCCGCTGATTTTTGAACCCTTCTGCTGCACCCTTGTAACCTTCGGTAATAACATCTTCTATATCAACGCTATTCCCCATATAGCGCCCAAATTTCTCATCATGGAGCATAAGCGCTTTTTCATAATATCCGCGCGCTGTTTCATAGGCCTGATCATACTCGTGTAGCTCACCCAGTGCCTCAATAACCTCAACGTTAGAAGTACCCTGTATATCCAATAAAGAAGTATAAATAGCTTTTAATTCCTGGGACTCGTCTAATGTGAAATTAAAAGCAGCCATTTCGGGTTTAGAACGTCGCGATAAGTACTTAACTTCGGCGGAAAAATCACTTCTGAATCTGTAGGCATATAGGCCATGAAAAATCTTATGTAGCATTTTCTCTGCGCTTTCTTCAACCACCTCCTCAAACATCGTGCGTATATCAGGTGCCCTGTGCATATGAGATAATTCATCAATTCGATCTAAGCTGCTCCAGCTAAATGCTCTTTGATGAAATTTCATCAAGAAATCAAACAGATAAATAATATTAACAGAGACCTTATCATCACGATCAACTAATACCGTTTCAAATTTATCTAACAAATGTTTAAATAAATCATTGATAAATTGGATGCGGTATATCTCTCGATCATTTAGTGCTAATACATCCCGACAAGGAAGTTTAGTATAACGATGTTTCGTATCAGGCTTTGTAAAGTGTGCAGACTGTCGCATAAAACTAGACAGAATCTCATCTATTTTTTTAGGTGTTCCTGCACTGCGATAGGTAAGAAAATTTATAAATTCATCAATAAAGCCATTGAACTTCTCTCCCTTATCCACTTCTAGATAAAAATTTGGACAGGAAATAGTAATAAACATCTCTTTGCGGAGCTTGTCTCTTAACGTTTCATCGTATCTGGATTCATAGAATTGCGCTTTAGAATTATCTCGGCTAGGCAATGCATAAAACGGCGAAAATCGTGTGCGTACCATTTGTTGATATAGCTTCCTTGAGCTATTGTGCGTTCGCAGTAAATACTCTTCTATACGGAAAGTAAGTTTATAATCAGTTCTGGGTTTATTTGCTTTTGTTGTAGCGGAACGCGGTAGATCTAACATTAAGGAGGGTAAGTAAATTTCTGCATCGAATATACTAGAAAGTAAAGGTTGGCGCCTACCCTGATCTGCCATCCATTCATCATGCAGCATGCGGCTTCCAACGAACATAAACCGAGCAGGTGCTGATGAGATCACTCTTTTCATATCAGACAATAAGCTATGTAAAGCAAACGCTCGGCGGCGCTCATCTTGAATCAAGCTGCGTTCTGCTTCATTTGTTTCTGGTGAGATAGTATTGGTGCCCACCATCCCAGTAATTTTATCTAACTCATCAAAAATGAAATGCACTTCAGGTGTGGGGACGCTGATTCTGCCAGAAAGTACAAAAGGAATTTTAATGGTATTGTTCTGCATTCTTTCTAACAAGTTAAGGAAATTCAGCTCAATCGCTCTTGGGTCACGTTCGTCTCTTGAAAATTCCGCCTCAACTTCTTTACCGAATGCCTTGTTCGAAAAATGGACTGGAGACCAGCGACCAGTCCTCCTGCTCTCTTTTTTTCTCATGTTGAGATCATCAATAATTTCGTTGATTTCATCAAAAGTTTTTTTGTATGGAAAGAAGTTAATCCAAGTTGATAATTTTTTTCCAAACCAAATTAATAGAATGAAAGTCAAGATATGATATACCCTCAAATTAAGAGATTGATTTTGTTTAATTTCAAATTTTTTATAATTACTTTTATAACTTCTTTCCATAATTGGCAAGCCATGATTATAGTGCAAAAAATACTCTATAAAGTGTTCTGTTATATTTGATCCCTCCCAAACCGGAATCTCTAACAAAGTATAGTAAAAAGCAGGAACCAAAGTGTTAGTCAAACTTGGAAATGAAGAGCATGCACCTTCAACTAACATATTTTCGCTATATTGGACTGGAATTTTATGGTTGATAATTAACTGGCAGTAATCCAATGTCAGATCGTCAGATGTAACATAGATCCCATCTTTCTTGTTAATTGTATTTTTATTTATTTCTGGAAAATCTAATGCATTTCTACCTATTAAAGAGCAGATAAAGATCAGCATACATACCCAAATCAACTTTATCAATAAATAGTAGGGAGATCTCCAACTAAGCAATTTATTATTATACTCCTGCCTTAAACTATAAAGCATCGAATGAATAACACCACGATGATCAAGCGCATCAAAACCAAGGTTGATTTTGGCAACAATAGATGGCATCCAAAAAGAACAAAGCAGATAAACATAAGTAGTGCGTTCGAGCTTACGAAAGCCTTCTGACGCTAAATTTTGTTTTTCATTAAAAACAGAATTTGCTTTGTCACTCCCATCAATATATTCTGTTTCTTGCCAAACAGGATCAAAATCATGCTGCGTTTGTATTCTAAGTCTTGGCCCATTATCCAATACATTTGTTTGCCTTTGAGCAATATAAGGCCGACATATCCACTCATATTCTATATAATAAAGGACTATTGAAATAAAAACGACTAAAAACAACCAATATATTTCCTCCAATGAATCAGATGGAAACAATGTATAGTAAAGAGGCTTGTTCGTATTATATCTATCAGAATCGCTTTCAAGTGAAAAATAACTCATTGAACTTGAATTTTTAATCCATAGATTTTTAGGCCTCCCACTCTTAAAAGCCTCATAATGAATATATCCATTGTATAATTCATTTTTATTGAGACATAGTCCACTTTCAAAAATAAAAATATTTTTATTATTAATTGCAGAATCGCATTCAGTGGGTTTCAATGCGCCTAATATAGGATATATTAATTGACAGCTAATTAAAAATAACAAAAAAACCTTAGTGATGATTACAGCTTCTATTGGAGGAACATAATATCTAAATTTTAATTTTTTCCTAAAATCAGAAAAAATATCAACCTTTAAAATAATGAAATAAGAAAGAGCTACCGCTAAAATAATTGCAATTGAAGCTAATGGAAGATAGTAATAAAGCAGAATGCCTTCAAGCAGGCTGCCACCTAAAAATAGTGGGAAAAGCATATACACTATGACTAGAAAAAAAATTAATGCGCCGAAAGAATTAACAAATCCCATTCTAAATAGTTCTTTCTCAGGAATAACTTTTTCTTCGGAGCCAGACATTTTTATAAAATTTATCAAAAAAGTTAATAAGATAACCAAAAAACCAATAAAAATTGAGCGTAATAATATATCTGAAACCAATTTTAAATTATCATCTGCATATTCATTTTCACCAAAAAAACCAAGAGCGACTCCAAAAGATAATAATAAAACAAAAAAATTATAAGTGAAGTTTTTTACTGGGTGTTTAGGTTTTTTTCTGTGAAAAAACAAAGAGAAAATGCCAACAAAACTGAGCATTAACAATAACCTACTCATGCTTTCGGTAGGTGCACCAAATGGCTCATACCAATAGATTAGATAAAAGAAACCAATAGATACTAAAATTGTTACAACAATACTTGGAACATTTGCGGCAACGACACCTAAGTGATCATAAAAGCGTTTAACCAACTTCTCTTCTGCACCAATATGTTGATTTTGTTGGAAACTTACTCTATAATGTTCAACAACTGTGTTTAATATAAAAAAACCATATATAAGTGGAATCAATACAATCGCAATCAAGGCCAACAAAGGTATCCACAGTATTGGGTTTTCTTTTTGAGCAACTGCCAAAATCTCAATCGAATTACTGCAAACAATAAGGATTATGACACTCAAAACAGCAAGACCTAACATCATAAATAAGTCTATACCGGAACGTCCATAGTTACTGCGCAAAAATCGCCGAAAAGTAGCATTTTCATATTCATCAATACAACTTTCAACAAACGTTGTTTTACCCACGCCACGCCGCCCAGTAATTAGAAAGGCACCACGGCGGCCACCACCATTCAAGGCTTCTGTTAAAAATGCTCTGTGCCCTTCCCTGCCTATATAAACAGAAGCATTATCCACATTACGCTCATTATCTAAACGATAACGCCCAAAAGGGATCAGGAAGCGATAATCAGAAAATTTATAGTTCTTATTTTCAGCATTGTTTGGTTTTTCTTCAGCCATAAATTGACACCCGAATCTTGCCTGGCAGCTTTGTCAGCTAACAGATATGGAATTTGATATGAGTTAAACAATGCAGCGCTCTATTTAAGATTTAACAGTAGATAGAAGTAAGCTGCGTAGGGATTTTCTTACTGGGAATATGCTTGGATGGAGCAATTCCACTGAATAAAGAAATACTTTCAGATAGTAACTTTCACTCTTGATAGAGTACTTTGCCCGTACCCATCTGATGTAGCTTTATATTTCGATCACCAAGATAGAGCAAAATAGATCTACAGGCAAACTTTTTTGTAAGAAATTATGTAACTACTCTTGTTTTTTTATTTTATCTATGGAGCGTTATTCCAAAATTGCAAATTAAAACCCGCAATCATCAACGTTATGCTGACAATTTAGGGTTATATGTCAAGATCCGTTTATTTGTCATGAACTCATTTGTAAATCAATCAGGATATCCCCAAAGCCCCGCCCGTGCGCCTTCGGTAAACGCCAGCACCAGATGATAATGCAAGCGACTCAGCGCATCCGGCCATAGCGGCACACCCTCAGCATCCAGCTGATTAACAAATGCTGCCCGCCGCTTAAAATAACGGCGGAACAGCAATAACGCCAGCGCCCTTCCCTGCTGTGCATAGTCAGCATCAGCTGTACGAATAGCATAGGTCTTAATCGCCTCAGTCTGTGGCCACAGCAAAAAGCGCTCTTCACGCTGGTTAACATCAGCCGCCACCGCATCAAATGCCGCCCCCCGCATAACACCCTCAGGCGCAAAGCCATACTGATCCGCAAACGCCAGCAGCTGCGCGGCAACCGTTTGCAGAGATTGATCCCCACCCAGCGCCACTTCACGCAGCAGTAACCACGCCCATTCACACTGATGACCGATTTCACGGCGCTGACCGGGATAGTCCGGTAAGAGGCTTAGGTCAGGTGCCAGAAATTCCATAATGGTGCCGCTCTCCGCATCAAAGAAATATTCCAGCCCTTTAGCACGCATGTGTTTGGCCCGCGCCAGCCAAACCGGATTCCCGGTCATTTCATAAGCCTGGAGCGCCGCTTCATACAGGTGCATATGCGGATTTTGGGCGCGGTAAGGGGCATCTGCCGCCGCCGGTTTAGTTAGGCCATCGTGTTCCAGCAAAAGACCGGTCGCAGCATCAGTCAGCCGACTGCTAAGATTAAACCAACAGGCTTCAAGTTCTGCTTCAACGTCTGCATCGGGATGCAGACATCCCCAGGTGACCAAACCAAGAATCACAAAGCTTTGATCATAACTGTAGGCGAGGTCATCATTCGCATCACCGCTAGCTTCGCCCTGTCCTGAGCGTGCGCGACAATAGGCACCCGCCGCTTTGCGGAATTTTGATAACGACTCATAGGCAATGCGGGCAGCATCATGGTAAACCGGCTGCTTTGAAATCAGGGCAAGGTGCGAAAAGGTAAACAACAGCCTCGCCTGTGCCAATACCGTTCTTCTATCCGTTTGAGCGGGTTGAGCCTGTTCATCTAACAGGTCGAAAAAACCGAAACCAGCCGGATCACGCGCACGCTCAATCCAATTGGGCAGGAAAAAATCCCAGAACCAGTTGACCCAATCCTCTATCGGCGCATCAGCCTCAGGTTGGTGACTAACTATCATTTGTTCAGTGCGTGCCGTTTTCAAAGCTAATGTTCCTGTGCGTGTGAATTTGCATGGTAGTATGTCAGTTTGATGCCGTCTGCAATAGGTGCATTGGATGATGTAGATTGATTATTGTTTACAGAGGGCATCATAATTTACACATTTCCCGCCACAGGAAAGCAGAAATGAAAGGCTTATACGAGCGCATTACCCGCTTCTTTCTAAACGCCACAGATCCTTACGACTTATCGGGCGCTGCGCCACATTCAACCGTATGGCCTTATCTAAAATCCCACTTTAAACCGCTACGTCGCATTTTAATTGCGAGCGTAATAGTGACAGCACTGGCGGCAGCGGTTGAGGTTTGGTTAATTCAGTATGCCGGGCAGGTGATTGACACGCTCGCCGCCAGCTCGCTGGAGAATTTCTGGGAAACCGAGGGCTGGGGTTTGCTGGGTGCCGCGCTAGTCGTGTTTTTATTCCGGCCACTTGCCCAGTTTTTACGTCTCGCGGTCAACGACATCTCATTGCAATGTAACGCCGCCAACCTGGTCAGGTGGCGGGCTTATGACCATCTGATTCGACAGTCTGTGGGGTGGTTTCAGGAGGACTTGTCGGGCAGAACCTCAAGTCGCCTGGTCGATATTGGTAATCACGTCACCGACATTATGTATAAGGCAATCAATGCGGTTGGCTTTGGTCTGGTTTATATGATCGGCGTCGTGGTGTTAATGGCAGGCACAGACATCTGGTTAGCGCTGCCCCTGTTGCTGTGGCTCGGTCTCTATATCAGTATACTGACCTGGGTGATTCCGCGCATGGTTAATGCACAGCGGCGCTTTCAAGCTGCAAAATCTGCGCTGGTGGGGACTGTAGTGGATGGATTTTCTAATTTCGATACGCTGAAGCTGTTTGCCCCCAGAAACCAGATCGCCGCTGATCTGCATACCCGTCTGGAGGACACACGCCAACGCCTGTTTGAGACACGCCAGATTAGTGTCGCGCTATGGACAACCCTAATCATGCTGGAAGCCGTGGTCATGGTCGGTTTCATTGGCTACGGCATCTGGCTCTGGTCAACTGACGCTGCAACCATCGGCTTAGTATCGGCAATGATTGCACTGTCGCTGCGTATCACGACCATGGCCGACTGGATTTTGGATTCTGTGTGGTGGGTCTTCAGGCAAGTCGGCTCACTGCGCGAAGCCCTGACCACTATTGGGCAACCGATTGCCATTCCACAGGAAGATGACACACCTGAGCTGGATGTTGGCGCTGGTGGTATCGAGATCAAAGACCTGAGACACCACTATGGTCAAAAGCAAGGGGGTCTGGATGGTATTTCACTGTCGATTAAGCCGGGCGAAAAGATCGGACTGGTCGGACGTTCCGGTTCGGGTAAATCTACGCTGGTTAATTTAATCCTGCGCTTCTTTGAGGCCGAACAAGGCTCAATTTCGGTAAACGGCCAGGATATTCGCGACGTGGATCAGGACAGCTTGCGTGCGGCTATTGGCATGGTTGCCCAACAGGCGGCGCTACTGAATCGCTCGGTCAAAGATAACATTCTGTTAGGCCATACGGATGTCAGCGATGAACAGCTGATTGCAGCCACCAAACTGGCCGCTGCGCATAGCTTTATTGAAGAGCTACGCGATAGCAAAGGTCGTGAAGGCTATGAGGCACATGTGGGCGAACGTGGCGTTAAATTATCCGGCGGCCAGCGGCAACGGGTTGCGCTGGCGCGGGTCATTTTGAAAGATGCGCCCATCCTGATTCTCGATGAAGCCACCAGTGCGCTGGACAGCGAAGTCGAAGCAGAAATTCAGCAATCCCTGATTAGCGTGATGCACAATAAAACGGTGATTGCTGTGGCGCACCGGCTATCGACTATAGCCCAGATGGATCGGATTGTGGTGCTGGATCAGGGGAAGATTGTCGAGCAGGGTACGCATGAGGAGCTGAAAGAAAAAGGTGGGCTGTATGCTAGCTTCTGGAATCGGCAGTCTGGTGGGTTTATTGATACGGAGTAATTCACCTACACTTGATTCGGCTGTTTCTGTTCGATTGTTGTAGCACTAAGAAAAAGGTGCGCCTATAATTAAAGTACTCCCTTAACGCAGTACCTGAAGACATGAACACCATCGGCATCAAAGAATTACAGACTAACCCCGGCAAACTGAGCAAGTCGCTAGGTAGTGATGAATACACATTGATAACGCGGCGTGGCAAGCCACTGGGCCTTGCGCTACCGTTTAGTGATGGTCTAATGGAAAATGGCTTTCGGCACTGGATGGTGATTAAAGCCTTTCAAGCCGGTGATATTAGCCTCGGTCAGCTTGCGGAAGCCTTAGACAAAAACAAACACCAGACCTTAAAACTACTGGGCGAACTCAATATTCCGTTTGCTGATTATGATTTGGAGCAGGATTTACAGACACTTGAACAGCTGTTTCCGGCATGAGTGTCATCATTGTAAGCGATACCAGCAGTTTAATTGTGCTGGAAAAGCTTGAGTCGCTGGATTTATTAGGCGAACTGTTTGAGCGCGTATTAATACCCGAGGTTGTCCTTAGTGAAATCCAGGCCGGATCACCTGATATTGCCAAAACATTAGATCAGCTCGGTTGTTTTGAACAGGTAATCGTAAATCCTTCAAGTCGTCTCGATACGCTATCTTTGCTGCTTGATGCAGGTGAAGCCAATGCGATTGAATTAGCGGTTAGCTGGCAGTTACCTCTCATCATTGATGAGCGCAAGGGACGGCAAATTGCTCACCAAATGGGCGTTAAAATAACGGGTTTTGCTGGGCTATTGATTCTGGCTGTACGCCAGCAAGTGATGAGCAATAAACAGGCTTTGGATTTGCTTGATCGGGCGCTGGCTGGGGGAATGCGTTTGTCAGATGCCTTAGTTAAGCAGGTTCGGGGACAGTTAAAGGCCTAATCATGACTAAAAAATCACTGACTTCCTGCTAAAGCTCGACGCACTAAAAACAGTGGAGCGGCGCAGCTACATCAACGGCGGTCATCGCCTCGAAAATTCCGCTGAACATTCCTGGCACCTTGCAATGGCCTGCTGGGCGTTTGCCGAGTATCTGAGTGAAGATTACGATATTCCCAAACTGATCCAGCTCGCACTCATCCATGACCTTGGTGAAATTGGCGCTGGCGATACTCTAAGACGACAGACCTGGAAGATGAATCGGTAGATCTGATTGTGGCCGCACAGGCCTTTCACTAGTTCGAGCCTACGGCGACAAAAACAGAATTCAAACGCATCCTGAAGCCCGGCGCTTACATCGCTCTGGTCTGGAATCAGCGGGATACGGCCTTAGCGTTCCAACGTGCTTATGATCAAGAGCACCCGGATTTGTACTAAATGCTAAACAAAATTAATAGGCAATCCACAGAACGAACCTCAGACCGGCTCATTTGAGGGCCTTATACAAACCTTCAGCTTTCAGTATCTCGATATTCGCCGCCTCATGCGCCATCGCCCGCGCGACTGAAGGGCGTTCGATAATCCTTGCGGCGTGATCAATAATATTCGGAAAAGCATCCTGCGGAAATCCAACACCCGTAATCCGCCACCAGGCCCAGAACAAATAACCATCAAAAATCGACCACTCATCACCATACCACCAGCTGCCCGGCTTTAGCCGGTCATTAATTATCGTCATCACAGGGTTCATGCCCGCGATGCCTTTAGGACGAATCGTCTGGAAGGGGTCGCCTTCATCCATGAAGAACATTGGCATAGCGATCCGGGTCACTAAGGGATGTACCGTGGCCGCAAGGAACGCGAGATCCGCGATCTGTTTTTGCTGCTGCAGCACGTCATCAGTTTGTGGTTATTGCTGCTAATGAGCTGTATAAGAAAGTCGGTTTTCAGCTCAGAGAAACCAATGTCTACCGCTATGATATTGGATAAGGCCAGTCCCTAATTACCAACTACTATTGTCCAATGCATAAACTTCGGCTCTGTTGCTGCACACGATGCTAGCGCTAAAGCACGCGACATAAACGGGCCAGCAGAGCGACTACCTTCCCCAACGGCCAAACAGAGTGAATCATCGGCTTTGGGATGAAAACGTCCGGTTTGAGCAGCGTAAACAAACTGCTGCGCCACCTCATCTGCATTGCAATCAAGCAGACCCAATTTAGTCCCAGCCTGAGCGGCCCCTTCCAAACTAGCGCACTTGTTCTCATAAGTCGCGGAGGCGATTTGCAAGCTATCCTGATTGTAAGCAAACTGCACATCACCACCTCTAGGTTTACAGGAATGTGCGTGTAGCTTGTCAGCAAATCCCCGGCCCACGGTATCAATACACCAGCCCAGTTGATCGGCTTCATCCAGATTATCGGTGAGATAAATTACCGGCGCAGGCGTTTTCAGCTTAGGTGGGTTAGCAGCACCCTGAACCGCAGCCTCCTGTGTTCCACCCAGCACCTCTACCTTCACATTATTAAAATCAATGCCATTGTCGGGCTTGTCCGGCGACCCGGAGGAGCCGAATGTTTTGCTGTTGACATGGAATGAAAGCATACCGATATTATTCACTGCGCTGCCTTCATCAACATAACTGAAGGAAGTCATCGGGCCGCTCTCATTGCTCAATGATCCTGAAATAACGAGTCCTTTATCCGTCTTCTCAAGCGTCATGTTGCCGTTATAGGTTTTATTGGCTTCAAAGGTGAAACTATCCCCCCCCTCTCCCAGCAATGGGTAAGCTTTGTAAGTCCCCATCAGGCGACCAATCTCACGGGTGCGGTCATGCTTACGCACCTCAACATTGTTCAATGATGGATCCTCACGGTTCACATCGAAGGTCACCATATAGCCGGGTAAGGCATTATAAAGCGCGTTCGGGCTGCCGGACGACGCACTCTGGTCAGCTTCCAGTTCGGCACGCTCCAGCCGGTCATGCAGGCCGACTCGCAGCGCATCCTGCCGGTCAACACCAACGGTTTCGGGGGTCGTAAAAGTGAACGAGGCTTTGATGGTTTGCCCCACAGACAGGGTTTGTGGGGTAAAGGTGGTGCGAATACCACGTCCGGCGGTTCCAGCCACCAGTCCCAGCTTGCCCGGTGCTATTTCAATTGCCTGCTTTGAACTGGTTGTCCACCAGATACCGCCCTGCGGGTCGGCTCCGCCTTCACGGTCGCCATCGGTAAAGCTGTCATCAATAATGACGCCTGCGACGGCGGGGTGTGGCGGCGTGACTTCAGTCAGCAAAGCCAATGCTTTTTCCTTCTCGCGGGCAATGATCTTTTTAATCCAGGGGCCAGAAGGCGCTATGTCATGGGAATAATCAAGTTTGTAGAAGATCACCCGGTCGAAATCAGTTTCGGGTTCCGGGCTGGAATTGTTGCCGGTATAGGCCCCGGCCTTGAAAAACATGAACTCGTCTTCGGCACTAAAGCCGCTGGCACGCATGTCGAAAGGTTTAGCGACCACTTCAGTGCCATCATCACGAATAATTTTCAGGTACAGCATTGGAATGGTTTTACCCTTTTCTGGCTCACCTTTAACTTCGATCTCATAGCTGAAGACTTCATCCAGGGCAATGCCATCATCAGGATTAGCAATCCGGTCGCCGCGCCCGCCAATCACATCAACCCAGGTTTCTTTACCGATTTCCGGGTCGTGTGCGAAGTAGATCGAGCCGTATTTATTCTGTGGTAACTTGCGGTAATACAGCCGGATGGGCTCATCATTTTTGGCGTGGATCTGCCCGATAACGACGCGGCCAACCTGATAACGTTTACCCTGACGAGTCACCTGATTCACCGCCAGGGTGGCGGTCAATTTACCGTCTACGCCCGCTGCTGCTGCCTTTGCTGCTAAAGGCGCAGAGGAGAAAACCCAATTGTTCTTGTTCGGATAGCCATTGTCGTTCCGGGTTTCGATACTGTAATCCCCCTTACGCAGCATACCGCGCAGCTCAGTGCGGGTGTAGCTGGTATTCTTGGAGGTCTTCGCGCCCGCCGGTGTCACCCGAAACACCATACCGCCGGTAGCCGGATCAGTGTAGAAATAACGTGGATCAGTCCAGCCAGCGGCCAGCTCGTTTTCGTAAACGCTGTCAGATTTACCGTCACCGTCATCATCAGCAGGCGTAGTCACATACCAGCCGCTCAGATCGAAATTCTCACCCGGTGTTTTTTGCGGATCAAGCCCAAACAAACCCGCGCCTTTGCGCTCAGTCAGTACCGGCTTTTCTGGTTTTTGTACGGCAACCCCACAGCCGTAAGCAGCAACTTCTACAATACTGTTCCAGTCATTGCTTTCATTACCATTGCTGGCGATACGGACAAACTGCGCCTTGACGTCGTCAAAATCGTAAGCTTCGAATGCTAACGTGGTACCACCCGACTGACGCTCCGCGATGATAGTTTGATAATCGACCCCGTCGGCTGATGCCGCTACGGCAAATGATGCCTTGCGACTATCGCCTTTATACCAGGCAATACTGAGGGATTTGAGCGTCTGCTGCGCACCCAGATCAAGCAATAGATTTTTAGGTTTACCCTGCGATTGATTCGACCAGCGTGAATCGGGATCAAAATCACCATCAATCGAGTTTTCCGGGCCGTGGGTTTCCTCGTACAGACCATCATCCGTGGCGGAAACGATCGTTAGATTACCGTTCGCATCACAAGCGGTGTTTGCATAAGCGACATTGCTCAGGGCAAGCAGCACGAGTAAGGAGGTGACGTTTAGATAATTCATAGCATCCTCGGGCAGATTAGCCTATTAACCGTTTACAAACTAATATACTAAAAAAACAGCTGGTATGTTAGATTTTGTTGGCATTCAGGACTGGGAGAATACTCACACGGTCAGGGCAGCTTGTAATTTCACTCATCTGCCACCAGCGTAAGATCAAAATCTACCTGCAAATAAGGCTGATCAACGCTGCCCGATAGCTCAAAACCCGCTGGAAAGCTAGCAGCAGGCATCTCCTGATAACGCATCACCAAATCCTCACGCACCCCAAACACGGTATCCTGATCCAGATAAGGGTCATCCTCAGGAAAAACTTCCGTCACCAAATTACGATAGCCCGGTGCTTTGACTTCCCACTCGGTGTGGGTTAGGTTCACATCTTTCGCAAAGGCGTGTAGATGATGTACCAATGAACTCATCACCTCCCGCAGCCGCGGATTAATATCCGGCCCCATGTAGCTATTAAAGACTGTGCTGAGGTTGTCGGCGGTTACATCGCGCATAGTGTTGCTCCTTGGTCTATAGCCTCAAGCCTCATCCACGACAGGATTGCTGAGCGTGCCAATCCCTTCGATTTCTATTTCACACACATCGCCCTGTTGCATATAAACCGGCGGCTGCCGCGCATAGCCCACACCTGCGGGGGTGCCGGTGACAATGACATCGCCTGGCTCTAAGGTCATACACTCGCTCAGCTTGGCCACCAAATCATCGATGGGGAAAATAAAATCCTGCGTATTAGCGTCCTGCATCACCGTGCCATTTAAACGGGATTGGATGCGCAGGCCATGCGCGCCCGCCGGTAGCTCATCTGCCGAGACAAATTCAGGGCCAAATGCGCCGGTATGATCGAAATTCTTACCAATCGTCCACTGCGTGCTTTTGCGCTGGTAATCACGCAATGTAGCGTCATTAAACAGCGAGTAGCCTGCGATATAGTCCAATCCGTTCTCTCTGGTGACATGGCGAGCCGTCTTGCCCACAATAGCAACTAACTCGGCCTCGTAGTCGAGTTTGTCTGAACACCGCGGGCGTATAATCGGCGCATTATGCGCGAGTAGCGAGGTGGCACCGCGATAGAAGATTTCTGGGTATGTCGGCGGTTCCGCACCGCCCTCTTTCGCGTGGGCCGCGTAATTACGCCCAATACAAATAATTTTTGGCGGACGCGGAATAAGCGGCAAATAGCTAATCGAATCGGCTGCTATTAAAGCAGCGCTCGGTGCGTTTTTAGCGGCAGCAGCGGCCTGCTGCATCGCGGCTGGCCCCTGTTGTAATAAACTCAGTAAATCCGTCGCCAGTTCGGGGGCCGCTATCGATAAATCAACAATCTGGCCGTCGCGTGGGCAACCCATGCGGTTATCGCCAGCGCGTGAAAATGATACAAATCTCATGGTGATCCTATAAGTTCTGATTATATAGATAAATTTGGGGTAGCTAAGCTAATGGTGTTTCACTTTGTAAGCATTATTGATAATAATTTCCCGGTCTTGTGGTAATGTGAGCGCAATTCACCAACCGCGCGCGCTGTATCACCATTGAGTACATAGTCTAAAATCGCACCATGCTCATCACCCACTAGGCCTAAGCCAAGCGTCACCAGCAGTCCGAGCTGAATCTGCTGCGCGCAGTGTTCGGCTGTTGCGCAATGCTGTTTGCTTTCATTGGGGCTGACCAACCCAGGTTGTTATCCCACCCGATCCAAATTCACCACGCTTTAGCCAACCCCCCAAGCAACACCCTCATGCCTTCTTTAAGTTATGCCATTCCTTGCTCCAGATACGGCGATGGAAAAACGGAAACTTCACCAGTTCCTCCAGCAGCGTAAGCGCAAACACCCAAAGCACCGACAAGTCCAACACCAGCACAAAAAACGCCGTCATCGGCACCATAAATAGCCAGTTGGCTGCCAGATGAATATTCATCGACGACTGAGTATCGCCAGAAGCACGAAGCACATTACCACAAACCGAATTTGAGGTGCGTGGAAACGCTACCAGTAATAAAACGGGCAACAAACTTAGCAGGGCCATGCGAGTTTCCTCCGCCAAATCAGCATAAATCCAGCGACTTGCAAAGATAATCAAGGCGTAGGCCAGCGCAACCAGCATCGCAGCCACAAAAGCCCCGCGCCAGGCACGGCTCAAAAACGTATCAAGCGCCGCCGCAGATAAGGCTTGACCGAGTAACTGTGCCACTAATATCCCAGTGGCCTGTGCCCAGGTATAGCTTAGCTGTCCTGCAATCCTCACCCAAGGGGCGATCAATGTCATCGCCGCAAACTGATAAACGTTGAGGTTCGCGTAAATCGCCATGCAGACTTGGTTAGCAAAGGTCATGCTGACGAAGGTTGCCGCAATCGGCCAGGAAAAACTGAACTGCTTGCCAGCAGCGCGGCTTAAGCTGCCATGCAGCCAACCGGCCACCTCAGTAAACAAACCGTGCGCACGATAAAACATCACCGCCAAATAAAGTAAACGCAGCAATGCCCCCAAGAATGAGCCCCATGCCGCCCCTACCAGCCCCATTTGCGGGAAGCCATATAACCCGAAGATGAGGAGGATGCTCGATCCGATATTCACCGGAGCTGAAATCAAAAAGCTGTAGAAAGCCAGCTTGGTGCGTCTACAGCCGTTGAAATGACTCGTCAGGACGCTGCTAACCGCTTCAGCCAGTAACACCAGCAGAAAGACGCTCAGGTACCCCGCCGCCCCAGCCGCAATTAGTGGCGTATGCGCCATCAGCGCTAGCAGCGGATAGCCAAACACCAGAATTAGTAGGATACCGCCAAGCACAATCAGAACGTTAATCACTAGCCCGCTATAAAATGCTGTTTTCAGCTCCAGCGGATCGGCGCTACCATAGGCTTGTGCCACTCGGATTTGCATGGCATTGGCAAACGCAAACGTACAGCCCATGACCAAACCCGTGATCACCGTCGCAAGACCAATCGCAGCCACGGCGGCCTCGCCTAGAAATGACACCAGATAAAGATCGATAATCGCTATCGAGAACATCATCACCGCGCGCAGCGCCATCGGCCAGGACAGCGCGAAGATTTCTCGGGTCGTTGGGATAGGCGCGCCTATAATGCAACAAACTCCACGTTAAGTTGATTCGCTGTCCCAAAGCTTACACTGGCGCTCGCACCCACCACCGTTTCATGCACACCGGTAATCGCGCCAGAACAGATGAGTGCCCCGGCCCGGAGTGTAATCTCACGCTGCGCCGCACAGTCAATCAGGTAAGCCAAGGCGGCCAGTTGACCATTCAGCACGTTATTCGCAGGGGCAGCATTGATGAGCTTGCCATTGATCAACACCTTGGTTTCTATCTCAGCCAAGCTTGACTGCCAGTCTGCAAGCGGCGCGCCCACAACCATACCGTGATTATTACCAAAGTCGCTGGCGATAGCCGCAGGGCCATAGTCATTAAGATCCGGCACTGGGCTACTGGCAATTTCAATACCCGCATAGGCCGCTTTAACGTATTGTGCCACCCCCTTAGTCGTATCGACGCTACCGGGCGCAATGTCTACGGCCAGCTCTAAAATCAACTCGGCTTCAATCGCGATAAAGCCACCGTCGAACACCGGTATAGTGATTTTTTCATCATCGTGATGAGCATGACCAACAACGTGACTCAGGCTATCGAAAACTGGTCCCATGAGACGCTCTACCTGCATGACCGCGCGCAGTTCGGGCGGCACCATGCCAATTTTCCAACCTACAATGTCTTCCGTCACCGCGGCGAGCGATAAATCCTGTATGGCATAGCCCTCTGCTAATGTCGTTGGCACTGGGCCGGGGTATTGGTCGAGCGTTTGACCTGTGCGGCGGGCAGAAACTAAGGTAGCGGACAGTTGGCGCAGCGCATCGTGACTTAATGGGGTGGTGGACATGATTTCCTCGATTAATAGTATCCGATCGATAACGACCGATGGGTTCAGTAATGACGGCGATATGGTTTTTTGGGCAGGGACAAGGTTAGCCCCTTAACAAACGCGCATCCGCATCATAGAGCGGCTGCGTTAGCACGCGCGCGCGGCGCTTCTGACCTAAAATTTCAATCTCGACCTCCACACCCTCAGCAATCATCGCCACTGGCATAAACCCAATGGCCACTGATTGTTGTGACCCGTGCGCATAACCGCCTGAAGTCACAAAGCCCACCAACGCACCGTCTTTCCAAATCGGCTCGTCCGCATTCACATCGGCGGTATCCGCATCGACTATAAACGTCGTCAGCTTGCGCTTAGGTCCGGCGTCCCGCTCCGCGAGCGCTGCCGCTTTACCGATAAAATCAGCGGTTTTATCATAGGCCACAAAGCGATCCAGCCCCGTTTCTGCTGGCCTATAATCTGGCTTAAACTCACGCAGCCAAGACCCAAAGCCCTTTTCCAGTCGCAAGCTCATCATGGCGCGCATACCAAACGGCCGCATACCGAAGGGCTTACCCGCTGCAGCTAACGCATGGTACAACGCCAGCTGCTGGCTGCTATCGACATAGATCTCATAGCCCAAACTACCGGTATAACTGACGCGCTGCACGATGGCATCCGTTAAGCCGACCTCGCCGCAACGCACGCCCAGAAACGGGAATGCCGCATTCGATAGGTCAATATTCGTGATTTGCGCCAACACATCCCGCGCCCTTGGCCCGGCAATCTGGAGGCCAATACGCTGCAATGAAATATTCCGCAGCGTCACTCCCTTCGCCGGCAGGTGCTGCTCAAACCAGCGCTGGTGATAGGCCTGTGCACCATAGGAAGAGGTCAGCTGATAATGATTTTCTGCTAAACGTGAGACCGTGAAATCACCGATAATCTTAGCGCGTGGACTCAACATGGGATTCAGCGTCAGGCGACCCACTTGCGGTAAATGTCCGGCCATTAGATAATCCAGCCAATGCGTAGCCCCCTCCCCCGTCACCTCAAATTTACTGAAGTTGTGGACTTCATTAATGCCCACCGCCTCGCGCACAGCCCGACATTCCGCCGCCACTGCCTCAAAAGCATTGGAACGCTGGAAGCTGGGCGTTTCAAACAGCGGCTCGCCCTCTGGCGCAAAATAATTCACATGTTCCAAGCCAAAACCCTGGCCAAAAACGGCGCGCTGCTGCTGCCATATGCCGTATAGCGGCGTAGTATGCAAGGGGCGACCCGCGGGCAATTCCTCATTCGGATACGACACTGAAAAGCGTTTCTGGTAATTTTCGATCACTTTATGCCGGGTATAGGCGCGAGTGCAGTACTGCCCAAAGCGCGCCACGTCCATCGCCATGACATCGCGGGACGGCTCTCCTTCAATCATCCATTCCGCCAGCGTCAAGCCAACGCCACCCCCCTGACTGAATCCGGCCATGACCGCACAGGCCGACCAGAAATTACGCAATCCTGGCACCGGGCCGACCAGCGGATTCCCATCGGGGGCAAAGGTAAATGGCCCGTTAATCACCCGCTTCACCCCGGCTTCGGCCAGCACCGGAAAACGCGCATAGGCAATCGCGAGCGAATCCCCAATTTTATCCAGCTTATCGTTCAGCAGCTCATGACCGAAATCCCATGAAGTGCCCTCGACCGCCCAGGGTTCGCAGGCCTGCTCATAAAATCCGATGCACAGTCCGCGCCCTTCTTGACGCAGATAGCTTTCGCCCGTCGGGTCCATCACATGCGGCAGCTCAGTCTCACCTTGGTAAACTTCTGGGATCTCATCGGTAATCAGGTACTGATGCTCCATCGGATGCAGCGGCAGATTCACACCGACCATATGCCCCAGCTCCCGTGCCCATAAACCTGCGGCATTTACCACATGCTCCGCAATAATCGTACCCTTCTCAGTCTGCACTTCCCAGCTAGCATCAGGCCGCTGCTGCAGACCGGCCACATGGGTGTGTAGATAAATTTCTGCCCCCTGCATTTTTGCCGCCGTCGCATAAGCATGCGTGGTGCCATAAGGGTCGAGATGCCCATCCAGTGGGTCATACAGTGCGCCAATAACGCCGTCCGTATTCGTAATCGGCGACAATCTGCGGATTTCTTCTGGGCCAACAATTTCAGTGTTTAAGCCCATATACTGGTGCTTGGCGCGTTCTGCTCGCAGATAATCCATGCGCTCAGGCGTCGTCGCCAAGGTAAGACCACCGACATGGTGCAAACCACAGGACTGGCCAGAAAGCGCTTCTAACTCGCGGTAAAGTTCAATGGTATAGCCCTGGAGCGCGGCCATATTGGTGTCGGCATTCAAGGTATGAAAGCCGCCCGCCGCGTGCCAAGTTGAGCCGGAGGTTAATTCAGAACGTTCCAGTAACACGACATCATGCCAACCGAGTTTTGTGAGGTGGTAAAGCACGCTGGCGCCAACGACACCGCCACCAATCACCGCCACCTGCGTATGTGATTTCATTTTGACTCACTTCCCTTAATCGTTTCAAACGGTAGGCCGACGTACTGCTCAGCAATCAGGGTGCGGCCCGCTTCCGAACTCAAATAATAATCCAGCTCTGATGTCATAAAGCGGCCAAAGGTATGACCCGCCATGCCAGACACCTCGGTCGCACCATAATCATGCAGCATATTACTCATCCACCAGGAAAAACGTTCGGTATTCCATACCCGGCGCAGCGCGATCTCAGAGTACTGCAACGCACAGGCTGTATCGCCTTCCTGATAAACCCGGCACAAAATGCGATACAAAATCGTCACATCCGCCACGGCCAAATTCAATCCTTTCGCACCAGTTGGTGGTACGATATGCGCCGCATCGCCGACCAGAAACAAACGTCCGTATTGCATCGGTTCACAGACAAAAGAGCGCAGTGGCGCAATGCTTTTTTCTATGCTCTTCCCTGTCACCAGTCGTGCTGCAGCAGCTGGGGGAATACGTCGCTTTAACTCCGCCCAGAATGCGTCATCCGACCAGTTTTCCACTTTGTCGTCCGTTGGAACTTGCAGATAATAGCGCGAGCGCGTCGCTGAACGGCGGCTGGCAAGCGCAAAACCACGCGCGTGCTTGCAGTAGATTAATTCCGCGCTCACCGGCGGCGTATCACTTAATAAACCGAGCCAGCCAAACGGATATATCCGCTCGTGCTCCGTGCGTTTTTCCGCTGGAATCGTTTGTCTGGACACGCCATGATAACCATCGCAGCCCGCAATATAGTCACAGCTAATCTGGTAGCGTGCGCCCTTGTAGCTAAACGTGACCGTTGGCTGTTGGCTGGTCACGGCCTGCGGCTGGACATCGCTGACTTCATAATAAGTCGGCCAACTGGCCTCAGCCCGCGCCGCCATCAGGTCGCGGGTGACTTCCACCTGCCCATAGCACATCACCGTTTTTCCTCCGGTGAGGGCATGCAGATCAATATGTGTGACCACACCATTATTGGCGATATCGACGCCGTGATGGACTTCGCCTTCCGCCTCCATGCGCTGACTCACTCCAGCCTCGCGCAGCATATCCACCGTACCCTGCTCCAAAATACCCGCCCGAATCCGGCCAAGCACATAATCTCCGCTGACGCGCTCTAAAATAATAGTATCAATGCCCTGTCGGCCTAATAATTGCCCAAGTAGTAAGCCTGATGGCCCAGCGCCAATAATAACCACATGAGTATTGAGTTTATTCATCTGTAATTAAAAAATCTCTTTTGAATAATTTTGCGGGTTTATTCATTAAATTCTGGTTTGCTGAACGCACAGATTAGCTTAAAATTAACGCAATCGCTGTGCATTAATAATGCGCCGATTTCTGCTAGCCCTATAAATTGCCTGCCCCGAGTACAATCAACAACAGGGCCATACTCACCAAGGCTAATTCAGTCGTCCACACCTTCCAGAAACTATAGGCACGGGCTTTTTTAGGATTTTCTGGATCATAATAAACCCTAAGCTTAGCCATCTTGGCAAACGGCGGATAAGGGCCGGAGCCGATGTATTCCAACTGATGTTGCTGCGCCTGATGATCGCTGAAAGTGACGGTGGAATGCCATACATTGCCTTCCAACGCAGAACGCTTCTCAAACGCGACACCCTGCGCCAAGGTGACTCGACTACGACGAAAAAAAATGATTTTCCAAATTAACAATCCCAAAGCTAACGCCGCTAGTAATACACCAGCAAGCAATAGCCCGAAGGGAAAATATACATGTTGAGTCAGTTCAGTCCAGGTCATAATGTTAGCGTATCACTCCGCTGAAGCTTTTCTAAAATACCCGTTAGGTCATGCTAATAAGCTACCTTAATAAGCGTTAAATGTGCGCTTATCGAAAAAAACGACCGTGCGTATTAGCTTTTAATAACGCACAACCCCCTGGCAGCGTCAGTTGTTTACAGCGCCATTTGCCAAAAGCAGCAAGCTGGGCAATAATTAGCCTGCATAAATTATAATTAAGCTCAACCCAATTGCTTCCAGGAAAAATAATGTACCCATTTATTAAAAAACCAGCATTGAAACAGACCTTAGCTTGCCTCAGTTTGTTAACACTACTTGCCGTTAACAGTGCCACTGGAGCGACGGTCAAAGCGGTTACGGGCCAGCTCAGTCTGATGGCTACCCTTGAGGGTAAGCCTGCCTTCCGCTCCGTACTCTGGAAGTTAACCCCGCGCTTCAGCACCAACGATGTCAGCCCGATCCGCATTCGTAAACATGCTGCCACACTTGACCTAGCGCCTGGCAGTTACCAAGTCAGTGTCTCGATGGGAAGTAAGACACACACTTACCAAGTCATCATCAAAGAAAGCAGCAAGCAAACACTCATTGTCGACCTCGACTAAAGCGCGGGTCGCATAAAATTAGCCGTTAATGCCGGAAATGACGCATGCCGGTAAACACCATACTCATACCGTGTGCATTCGCTGCGGCTATAACCGCCTCGTCCCGCATCGAACCACCGGGTTGTATTACCGCTTTTATCCCAGCGGCCGCCGCATTGTCAATGCCATCGCGGAAAGGGAAAAAGGCATCGGACGCCATCACTGCGCCCGCAACGGCCAAACCGGCCTGCTCGGCTTTAATCGCGGCGATACGCGCTGAATTAACCCGGCTCATCTGTCCAGCTCCAACGCCAATCGTCATTTGGCCTTGGGCATAGATAATCGCGTTTGATTTGACAAACTTCGCCACTTGCCAAGCAAACCTTAAATCTTCCCACTCGGCGGCGCTCGGCTCACGCGCTGTCACGACCTGCAACTCGTGCTGCAACAGCGCATCATTATCTTGCACCAGCAGGCCACCGTTGACCCGCTTATAATCCAACTGGTGCGGAGTCGCGGGTAAATCACCGCAGGTCAATACCCGCACATTGGGTTTAGTCGCCAACACCTGTTGGGCTGATTCAGTTAGCGTTGGCGCAATAATCACTTCAACAAACTGGCGCTCAATAATCGCTGAGGCGGTGGCAGCATCCAGCACCCGATTAAAAGCAATAATTCCGCCGAACGCCGACTCTGGATCCGTTTGGTAGGCGCGCTCATAGGCTGTCAGCACATCGGCCGCCACGGCCACGCCGCAAGGATTAGCATGCTTGACAATAACGCAGGCCGCCTCAGTAAAGGTACGTACGCATTCCAATGCTGCATCGGTATCTGCAATGTTATTATAAGACAGCGCTTTACCCTGCTGCTGCTGTGCGGTCGCGATGCAAGCCGCTGTTGCTTCATGCTCACGATAAAACGCTGCGCCCTGATGTGGGTTTTCCCCGTAGCGCATGTCCTGCACTTTAGTGAACTGCATGCTTAACGTCTCTGGAAAGGCTTGGGGCTGACCCTCATGCAAGCTGCTGAGGTAGTTCGCGATCATGCCGTCATAACGCGCGGTATGCGCGAAGGCATTGGTCGCCAGCTTGAGCCGGGTGGGTGCCGTTACGGCACCGTTATGGGCAGCCATATCAGCCAAAACCACCGCGTAATCCTGCGGATCAACCACCACCGTCACCCGCGCATGATTTTTTGCGCTGGAGCGCACCATCGCTGGGCCACCAATATCAATATTCTCAATCGCATCGGCAAAACGACAGTCCGGTCGGGCAACGGTCTGTGCAAAGGGGTACAGATTCACCACCACCAGATCAATTGGTGGAATCGCATGGGCGGCCATCACCGCATCATCTTCACCCTGGCGTCCCAAAATACCGCCGTGAATTTTGGGGTGCAGCGTTTTCACCCGCCCCGCCATCATCTCTGGAAAACCGGTGTGTTCCGATACCTCCGTCACCGCCACACCATTATCCGCCAGCAGCTTAGCCGTGCCACCGGTCGATAAAATGTCCACGCCGCGCTGACTGAGCTGCTGCGCAAAGGCCAGCACGCCACTTTTATCGGAAACGCTAATTAAGGCACGGCGCACCGGCTGGGGCATCGTCACGTCAGTCGCTAAAGCAGACGGTAGTTCTGTTTGTGTTTGTGCGTCCGACATTAGGCCAGTTTCTCCTGAATAAAGGGCAGTACCGCTTCGGGCGCGACCTGTTCTGTTGCACCACCACGCGCCTTATATTCTAGTTCGTTATTGTTCAAGCCGCGTTCTGATATGACGATACGGTGAGGGATGCCGAGCAGTTCCTGGTCGGCGAACATAGCACCGGGGCGCATATCACGGTCATCAAACAGCACCTCAATACCCTGTATCAGCAGCTGCTGATACAGATTTTCTGCCGTTTCCTGCACGCGGGCCGACTTCTTCATATTCAACGGAGCTAATACCACCTGAAACGGCGCCATTGCCTTCGGCCATAAGATACCGTGCTCATCATTGTTCTGTTCAATAGCAGCGGCCACCACGCGGGTCACCCCAATGCCATAACAGCCCATCATCATCGGCTGGGCCTTACCGTTTTCATTCAGTACGGTCGCCCCCATCGAATCGGAGTATTTAGTGCCGAGCTGAAACACATGGCCGACTTCAATCCCACGCACGATTTCGAGTAAGCCCTGACCATCGGGGCTCGGGTCACCGGCTTTAACATTGCGCAGGTCTTCCACCGGTGGCAACGGCAAATCACGCTCCCAGTTAATACCAAAGTAGTGTTTAGCTTCGATATTAGCACCGGCCCCAAAATCACTCATGGCCGCAACTGTCCGATCCACGATGCAGGGTATCGGTAAATTTACTGGCCCCAACGACCCTGGCCCAGCACCGATCACTGCCCGAATATCGGCCTCATCCGCAAATTCCAACGGCGCTTTAATCGCAGCCAGATTTTCCGCCTTCACCGCATTCAACTCATGGTCACCGCGCACTAATAGCGCGACAAAATCAGCCTCTATCGCATCAGAAGCATGCACAATCAGCGTCTTAATGGTTTTTTCTACCGGCAGCGCAAAACGCTCGACCAGGGCCTGAATCGTGCGGGTGTCCGGGGTGTCCACCAGCCGCATCGCCTCGGTCGGTGCAGCGCGCTCATGTGCCGGAGCCAGCGCTTCTGCCTTTTCGATATTAGCGGCATAAGCGCTGCTGTCAGAAAAGACAATATCATCTTCGCCAGACTCGGCCAGAACGTGAAATTCGTGAGAGCCTTTGCCGCCGATGGAACCGTTATCGGCTTCTACCGCGCGAAAATCCAAGCCCAGCCGAGTAAATACGCGCACATAGGCCGTGTACATCTCGTCATAGCACTGCTGCAATGATTCCTGCGACAGGCTAAAGGAGTAGGCATCTTTCATAATAAATTCGCGCGAACGCATCACACCAAAGCGTGGCCGGACTTCATCACGGAATTTGAGCTGGATCTGGTAGTAGTTCACCGGCAGCTGCTTATAGCTATTCAAATCGCGCCGCACAATATCGGTAATGACTTCTTCATGAGTCGGGCCATAGCAAAAATCCCGCTGGTGCCGGTCTTTCATGCGTAATAGCTCCGGGCCAAACTGCTCCCAGCGCCCAGATTCGCGCCAGAGTTCAGCAGGTTGCAGGGTCGGTAACAAGAGCTCAACTGCCCCAGCGTTATTCATTTCTTCGCGGATCACCGCTTCAACCTTGCGCAGTACCCTTAAGCCGAATGGCAGCCAGGAATACAGGCCGGAGGCTTCACGCCGAATAAGGCCCGCGCGCAGCATAAGCTGATGGCTGACGATTTCAGCATCAGCAGGCATTTCACGCAGGGTGGTAATAGGAAATCTGGATACGCGCATTGTCTATTAGTTCCAATATTAAAATGGGAGTACGGCTTTGGAAAGCTGTTAATGATACTCGTGTGCCGGGCTGTTTCAATAGCCCTGCTTAAAGTCGACGACATATTGCAGCGGCTCATGCCGACGGTAGCGCTGATAATTACGCACAAAAATAGCCGCGATATGTTCCGGGAAAGACAGCGCGGAATTATGCGGTGTGATTAAGACATTAGGCTGCTGCCATAAGGGACTGTCTGTCGCTAAGGGTTCGGCAGCAAACACATCTAATACGGCCTGTTTAATCTTGCCCTGTTGCAAGGCCTGCAATAAGGCGGTTTCATCCACCGTCGATCCGCGCCCCACATTGATGAACACCGCATCCTGTCTCATCAAGGCCAGAAACTCTGCATCGACAAAATCCTCTGTCTGCGGCGTGGCAGGCAATACGGCCACCAGATAATCAACCTGTGGCAGAAAAGCCGCTCGCTGTTCCAACGTATACATCTCATCGACACCCTCGACAGGATCAGCGCTGCGCTTCATCCCCAGCACCCGCATCCCAAAATGTTGCGCCGTGGCCGCAATGTGTTTCCCAATCGAACCAACGCCAAGCAAACCGAGGGTTAAATCTGACAGGCGGCGATAGGGATAATGATCCCAAGACACCCACTCGTTGCGCTGCTGGTGTTGGTAAAACGCTAGCACATTACGCTCCAAAGCCAGCACATAGCCCAACACGTATTCACTCATAATAGGGCCGAATACGTCGCGTGCATTGGTCAATGTATAGTCACGCCGCAACCCTGCCGCACACAGTTCCTCAACCCCTGCAGACGTTGATTGCAGCCATTTAAGGGCCGGTGCTTCGCGGATAGCCTGCGCCATATAGGCGGGCAGTCCTAGCAGTATGTCAGACTGACTGACCTGTGTACGCGCCTGCGCTGGTTCAGTAAACGCATGAACCGATAAGTCAGGCAAATTGGCCTGTTTGATCAGCTCAGCATAGTGTTCAGCTTCCGCTGAAATAATAGTAAGTTGGTGCAAAGTTGTGCTCCCTATGCAAAACCCCGAAATTCTGACGAATGGTAGATTGTTTAAGCTTTATCTGGATAACAGCATAACTTAACCCGACGGCCTGTAGTATTCAGGCGAATCGATTATGGCATAATTGTAATAGAATTATTTTATAGCTAGATACTGCACAAACAACCAAATAAACAACTCAGTAACAATGATAATAAGGATAGCCCTATGAATCTGTTTATCCCCGTTTTACGTGTCGCCACCGCGCTGACGGTAACGCTTATTTTCACGCACACCGCTTCGGCTGAGATCTACAAATGGATTGATACTCAAGGCCGCACGCATTACACCCAAACGCCACCGCCTGCGAAGGAAGTTAAAAAAGAAGACGTAAAAAACATCGTAGACGACATTGAAATGGTCACCGGAAAACTGGGCACTGCCTTTGCGAAAGAGAAACTCGACAACGCTGCTGCAACCGATGAAAAAGATGAATTGGCTGACGCGCGTGAAGAGGGTGAAAAGAACAACGTCAAACACAAAACTTTTTGTGACCAGCAAAAAGCCGCGCTCAAGCAGCTACTCGCGAATCCTATTATTCGCTGGAAATCTGATGGTGAAGAACGCATCCTGACCGCCGCAGAACGCAAGAGTAAAATCGATGAATTTACCGGTAATGTTAAAGAAATGTGTAATGATAAAGTCTTAGATCAAAAAGCCGCCGCTGACCAGGAATAAAAAAATAATTGTTCGAGTCTGCGACAAGTGTGGCTAACTTTGTCAGAATAGGTGGGTATCCTTTAGAATAAATCTACGGATTTAGTCGCTACTTCCGATGGGTTGAGTAAATGGGGTCGCGCTTAAATGGGATTGTATAGGACTGGCCTGGCATGCATGATCTTAATCTGCTGAGTGAACAAACGATTGCCCGCAGACTCGTTAACGGCTCCCCTAACCCTGACACACTTCCCGCTCCGCCACTGTCCGAAGCATTCCGTGACGCCGCTGTCTTGCTGCCACTACTGTGGTATGACCGCCAGTGGCATCTGCTGTATATCCGCCGCGCCCAGCGAGACAGTGATCGACACAGCGGGCAGGTGGCTTTTCCCGGCGGTAAATACGAAGCCGAAGATCACGACCTACGCAGCACTGCGCTGCGTGAAGCGCATGAGGAAGTCGGCATTCATCCCAGTGATGTAAGGGTGCTCGGTCAGTTAGACGATCACCACAGCGTCAGTCATTTTCGTATCACCCCTGTTATCGGCCGTATCCCCTGGCCCTATCCCCTTACGTTACAAAGTAGCGAGGTAGAACGCACCTTTACCCTGCCACTGAACTGGCTGGCTGATCCTAATCATCATGAATTACGTCCCTGGTCTGTGGCAGGCCAGCGTGAAAAAATTCAGATCGCCTACTTTAATGAATATGACGGTGAGTTATTATGGGGGGCAACAGCGCGTATGACCCTTAGCTTACTGGCCCGCTTGCAGGCATAATGTCATCCCATATATCCCATAAATACACAGTAAGCCCAAGCCAACAGGCGCACAGAGAGCCACTCCAGTCTAACCCAAAGCGAGTTCAACATGCATACAGCACAGCTCCTGCAACACATCAGCGATCTTATCGGCGCAAAGCACGTGCTTACTCACGCAGAGGCGCGGCAACGCTATGAAGAGGATGCCACCCACCAATACCAGAGCACGGCATTAGCAGTGGTGCGTCCGGCGTCAACGGCAGAAGTTGCTACGGTGGTTAAGCTCGCACACGCCGCCAAAGTGCCCATCGTGCCGGTGGGCGGGAATACCGGCTTAAGCGGCGGCACCTGGGCCGGGAGTTCAGGCCAGCAAATCATGCTGTCACTGGAACGCATGAATCAGATTCGCGCCATAAAAACCGATTCACGAATGATTATCGCCGAAGCGGGCGTTGTGCTCGATACGCTGCATCAGGCCGCTGCCGCGCATGATCTCATTTTCCCACTCATTTTTGGCGCGCGCGGCAGCTGTATGCTCGGTGGTAATCTATCCACCAATGCCGGTGGCTCTAATGTAGTGCGCTACGGCAATACGCGCGAGCTGTGCCTTGGCCTTGAAGTGGTGCTTGCCGACGGACAAATTATGAATTTAATGTCTGAGCTGCGTAAAGATAATACCGGCTACGCGCTGAAGGATTTATTTATTGGGGCGGAAGGCACCCTCGGCATTATTACGGCGGCAGTGATGAAATTACACCCTAAGCCCCAGGCTTATGCCACTGCGATGGTATCGCTCCCCGATGTTAATAGCGCGCTACACCTGTTAAACCACCTACAGGAACTCAGCAATAATGCGGTGGAAGCCTTTGAATATATGCCGCATAACTACACCCGCCGCTTACTAGAACGCTTCCCGGCAATGCAGGCGCCATTTGGTGAACCGGTCGAGGTCAGCGTGCTGCTAGAAATTGGCGCAACTTCCGCGCGTGATGCCACCGTCAACGCTGATGGTAGCATCACTATTATGAATACGCTGGAGCAGGCGCTGGGTGAGTATTTAGCATCGGGTTTAGTGCTGGATGCGGTGATTGCCAAGAATGAAACGCAGCGCCGCGCCATGTGGGAACAGCGCGAAGCCGCCTATGAAATCGCCGTCATGCGTGAACCCCGGTTGCTAGCCGATGTGTCGGTGCCGTTGGATTGCGTGCAAAGCTTTCTGGAACAAATGCAGGTGCATCTACCGAATATTGTGCCCGAAGCGGAAACGGTGAATGTGGCTCACCTCGGCGATGGTAATGTGCATTATACCGTCTGGCTTGACCCCAATGGCATTCGCAGCGCCGCGCAGAATAAGCAGCTGAAAGATGAGCTGATCACCGTGGTTGAAGCGACCGCGCAGGCGCTGGGCGGCAGCTTTAGCGCTGAACATGGCATTGGCGTCTACAAGAAAGACAGCATGGCACGGCGCAAAGACCCGGTAGCGCTGAGCGTGATGCGTAGCATCAAACAGGCCCTCGACCCGCTGAATCTGATGAACCCCGGCAAGGTATTACCGGACGCATAAAGCACGTCACACCGAGAGGCACACACTCAGGGACGCACCCAAGGCCCGGTGGATGCGCCCAGAATGAGGTTCGCTTCCAGCAGACGGGTTGGCACAGCCGCCGTCGGCTGGTCAATCATCGCCAGCAGCATCTCAGCTGCTAAGGTACCGGCTTCTTTGACTGATGAACGAGTCGCGGTAAATTGCGGCACGTCCCCGCTATTGTGGAAGTAGGCTAAATCGTCATCGTGAATAATCACCGAGATGTCCTTACCCATGGTGAGACCGGCATTATGAATAGCGCGCCGCACCCCCAACGCGCCCATATAGGACGACACCAGAAATGCACTGGGTCGCTGCGAGCGCTGCAATAAGGCGGTCGCAGCCTGATAGCCATTACCCTCCGTCAGGTCACCAGCAAACATCAGCTGCTTATCAGCAGTAATGCCAGCCTCCTGTAAGGCATCGAGATAGCCACTGCGCCGCCGCGCTGCAAAGGTGAAGGCTTCACCGCCGTTAATCAGGGCAATATCCACATGCCCCAAATCCAGCAATAGTTTAGTCGCACGGAAAAAAGCGCGCCGATTATTAATGTCAATCCAGGCATAGTCGCCCTGGTCGGCGGTATCGCGTCCGTGTATGACAAAAGGCAGCCGCAGCTGGCGCAGCAGAGGAATCCGCGGATCATTAATGCGTGGGGCATGCACAATCACGCCATCGACCGATTTTCTAGCAGCAATTTCGGTATAGGTCGCAGCCTCTTCATCGGCACGCGCCATGCGCAGCAGTAATTCATAGCCATGACGAGAATAAGTGGCGCTGGCCCCCGCAATAAACTCGGCAAAGATGGGATTAAACCAGTCCGAAGAATCGACTGGAATAATATGACCGATCGCCCGTGCCCGTCCCGTTGCCAAAGCGCTGGCCCGCGCGTTGGGGCGGTAATGATGCGCAGCGGCGGCCTGTTTGACGCGCTGGCGCGTCTCCTCACTGACCTCTGGATAATTATTGAGTGCACGACTCACCGTGGTTTGTGAAAGCCCCAAGTATTCTGAGAGTTGTTTCAGGTTGATTGGCATAACAGATTCATCATTTTAAAAGCGCTTTGGTTGGCTATATTAGCGTTTTGCCCTTCGCTTTACAAAGTTTATAAACCCCTAAATGTGCTTGAAATTGCAGCTAATTAACAACTAAGCAAGGTTCTCAAGCGTTGAAAGCCCCTAGCCTTTATGACGTTGACACCGCCTAAACAATTGGACAATAATTCATTTACCAAGGCGCTTTGGCGCATGCTCACCCATCAATTCTGGAGGAATTAACGTGAAGAATCTCTTAAAAGCACTCATGGTCGCCGCGTTGGCTACCGGCACCGCGCAGGCGGATGATCACCTGAAGTTTAAACCGGGTGAAGGGCCGTTCAGCTGGGACAGCTATAATAAATGGTCAGAAAGCGCCCCTAAACTCGACGGTCAGACAGTCACCGTGTTTGGCCCGTGGCTCAGCCCCGAAGATGGCTTCTTTAACAGCGCACTGGCTTATTTTGAGGCAGCGACTGGCGCAGATGTCATTTACACCGGCTCTGACAGCTTTGAGCAGCAGATTGTGATTGACGCCGAAGCCGGTTCAGCCCCCAATATTGCCGTATTCCCACAGCCTGGCTTAGCTGCCGTGATGGCCGCCAAAGGTCAGTTGCACCCGTTGGGTGATGACATGGCCAGCTGGGTAAAGGATAACTACGCCGCAGGCCAATCCTGGGTGGATTTGGGCACCTATGCCGATAGCGATGGTAAAGACCAGATGTATGGTTTCTTCTATAACGTCAACGTAAAATCACTGGTATGGTACAGCCCAGAGAATTTTGAAGACGCCGATTATGAAGTGCCAGAAACCATGGAAGACCTGAAAGCACTGACCGAAAAAATGGTCGCTGATGGTGTGACACCCTGGTGTATTGGCTTGGGTTCCGGTGCCGCCACTGGCTGGCCTGCGACGGACTGGGTGGAAGATTTGATGCTGCGTACGCAGTCGCCAGAAGTTTATGACCAGTGGACTAAGAATGAAATCCCATTCGACGACCCAAGAGTGGTGGCCGCGATTGAAGAATTTGGCTGGTTCAGCCGGGATGATAAGAAAGTCGCCGGTGGTGCGGGTGCTGTGGCTTCAACGGATTTCCGCGACAGTCCAAAAGGTCTGTTCAGCTCGCCACCACAGTGCTATATGCACCGTCAGGCGTCATTCGTACCGGCCTTCTTCCCGGAAGATGTTGAATTTGGGGTCGACACCAACTTCTTCTACTTCCCTAGCTACGCCGATAAAGATCTCGGCAACCCTGTGCTCGGCGGCGGTACGCTGATGGCGGTAACCAAGCCCTCCGATGCCACTACGGCGCTAATGGAATTTTTCAAGCTGCCGCTGGCGCATGAAGTCTTAATGGCACAAACTGGCTTCTTAACGCCGCACAAAGGCGTGCAGACTGAAGCCTACAAAGATCAGACCCAGCGTAACCTGGGTGATGTACTGCTTGGCGCAACAACCTTCCGCTTTGATGGTTCTGACTTAATGCCGGGTGGCGTAGGTGCAGGCACGTTCTGGACGGGCATGGTGGATTATTCCGGCGGTAAAGAGGCTACGACGGTCGCCGCTGAAATCCAAAAGAGCTGGGCCGACTTGAAAAAGTAAGTGATGCTTCGCCACGACACCCGCGTGCTTTGAGTGCGGGTGTCGTAAAAGCACAATCCTCTCCTCCGCATAAACCAGCACAGATTGCAGAGTCTACCTGCTGATTCACACTTATGAGGTATGAGCATGTCACCTTTGATGCAGGGTGTGACCATTATTGTGGTCGGTGTTGGTCTATGTGTGAGTTATTTTTTTCTTTCTAACTGGTTGTTAGATCGGGTGTTTCTGCCCGCGCGCGGGCAGCACATTGACCGGAATATTAACCGCGCCAATGCCATTCGACCCTGGTTATTTTTATTACCCGCCGTTATCGCACTCGCGGTTTATCTAGCTTACCCGGTGTTTGAGACCCTACGTTTGTCGTTGTTTGATCGTGATCAGGGTAATGCTTTCATTGGCTTGGCCAACTACCAGCAAATGTTCTCCGAGCCGAAATTCTGGGAGGCCCTCACCAATAATTTGTTGTGGCTCCTAGTGGTGCCCGCGCTGTCGACCGTGTTTGGCCTGCTGATTGCGCAGCTGACTGACCGGCTCTGGTGGGGCAATATCGCCAAATCGCTTATTTTCATGCCGATGGCGATCAGCTTCGTTGGTGCCGCAGTGATTTGGAAGTTGGTATACGATGCGCGGCCCGCAGGCACTGAACAAATTGGCGTGCTGAACGCGCTCTATACCTTTTTTAGCGGAGCGGAGCCACAGGTCTGGTTAACCCTGCCCTTTTGGAATAACTTTTTCCTCATGGTGGTATTAATTTGGATTCAGACCGGTTTTGCCATGGTGATTTTATCCGCTGCCCTGCGCGGCATTCCAGAAGAAACTATCGAGGCCGCCGTGGTAGACGGTGCCAATCCACTGCAGATTTTTTTCCGCATTAAAGTCCCACAGATTACCAGCACCATCGTGGTGGTTTGGACAACGATCACCATCACCGTGTTGAAGGTGTTTGATATTGTTTTTGCCATGACTAACGGTCAATGGGAAACACAGGTACTGGCTAACTATATGTTTGATAAATTATTTCGGGCCAACGATTGGGGAGTAGGCTCTGCTGCCGCCATGATTATTATGCTGCTGGTCACCCCTCTATTAATCTGGAACGTCATCAATGCGCGTAAGGAGCTCAAATAAGGCCATGGGATCATTCGTAGGCCAGCGCCCCGCACTCAGCTGGGCCGTCCACCTCAGCATGTTGTTTATTGTTTTCCTTTGGCTGTTTCCGACCGTCGGCCTGTTTATCTCATCCTTTCGCACCGCTGACCAAATCAGCAGTTCCGGCTGGTGGTCATCCCTCAGCACGCAGGAACAGCAACGTTCGCCCATCCGTATTACCGGTACAGAAACTCAGGATAAGGGTTTATATGTCGTAGTGGGCAAGCTCTTTAGCTCAGAGGCGGTGGTGTTACGCGCCTGGGGCACCTCATCCAAACGCCCCAATGAATATCAGCCCGGTGCGACCGCCCAATTAAAGCGGGGTCGAAGCCTCACTATCGATGCGGATGGCCGCTACCGCTTCACCGCCCAACAGAGTCAGGCCGGTAAACGCCTGCCCCGGGTATTCACGACGGCCTCATCGCCGCCGGAATTTACGTTTAGAAACTATGACTACATCCTGTTTCAAGGCGATAATAGCGACAGCATGGCAAAGGCTTTTTTAAACACCTTCACCGTCACTATCCCAGCGACGATTATTCCTATCTTATTTGCCGCCTTTGCAGCTTACGCGCTGGCCTGGATGGAATTTCCGGGGCGCTCCATTTTGATTGCTGCGGTGGTCGCGCTGCTGGTTGTGCCGCTACAGCTGGCCTTAATACCCCTGCTTAAATTTCATAATGAGATTGGCATCGGTAAAGGCTACCTGGGCGTGTGGCTAGCCCATACCGGCTTTGGTTTGCCCCTGGCAATTTATTTATTGCGCAATTATATGGTCAGCCTACCTAGAGACATTATCGAAAATGCGCGGGTCGATGGTGCGACTGATTTCCAGATTTTCACCCGTATTATTCTCCCGCTTAGTTTTCCCGCGCTGGCTTCATTTGCGATCTTCCAATTTCTGTGGGTGTGGAATGATTTACTGGTCGCGCGGGTCTTTCTCATAGATGCCTCCGGCCAAACCACAGTGATGACTAATCAAATCGTCGAACTATTGGGCACTCGCGGCGGCAACTGGGAGATTCTAGCCACAGCGGCGTTTGTGTCGATTGTGGTGCCGCTTCTGGTGTTTTTTGTCATGCAGAAATACCTAGTGCGCGGGCTATTAGCCGGGTCAGTCAAATGAGGTGGAGCGTGCTGAGACAGCTGTTAAGCAGTGTAATGAGATCTTTGCGGGGGATTAGCCAATGACCGAGTTAAAATTGACGAATGTGTCCAAGCGCTATGGCAATAATGTCGAGGTGCTGCGTGATATTAATTTGGAGATTAATCAGGGCGAGCTGGTGGTGTTTGTCGGCCCATCCGGCTGCGGCAAATCGACCTTACTGCGCATGATTGCCGGGCTGGAGAAAATTTCCGGTGGCACCCTGGAGATTGATGGCGTCAGGGTAAACGACTTCCCCCCCAGTCTGCGCGGTATCGCCATGGTGTTCCAGTCGTATGCACTCTACCCGCATATGACGGTGCGCGAGAATATGGCATTTGCACTCAAAATTGCCAAAAAATCCAAAGCTGAAATTAAAGAAGCGATCGATAATGTAGCGCGTATTTTACAACTGGAGCCGTATCTTGACCGCTTGCCCAAAGCCCTCTCCGGCGGCCAGCGCCAGCGCGTTGCTATCGGGCGTTCCATTGTGCGCGACCCGAAGGTTTATCTGTTCGACGAACCGCTGTCAAACCTTGATGCGGCGCTGCGGGTTGCGACTCGCTTAGAAATCGCACAGCTAAAAGAGCAGATGCCAGATTCCACCATGGTCTACGTGACTCATGATCAGGTCGAGGCAATGACGCTGGCAGACCGCATTGTCGTGCTAGCCGATCAAAGCATCGCCCAGGTTGGTGCGCCGTTAGCGCTTTACGAGCGACCTAATAATGAATTTGTCGCTCAGTTTATCGGCTCACCGGCGATGAATTTACTCAGTGGCACGATTAGCGCCACCGGCCCGCAAACGACAATACGCCTCGACAGCGGCGGCACGGCACGCTCTAATGTGCCCTCAAGCGCCGCCATGCAGGGCGCAGCGGTCAACGTCGGCGTTCGCCCCGAGGACTTCAGTCTGGGCGACGCCAACGCCATAGCTGATTCCGGCTCAGCCGCCGCCCTATTTTCTGGTCAGGTTGACATTACAGAAGCGCTGGGTGAAGTCACTCTGCTGTATTTACCCGCTGAAAATGGCCGCATTATCGTCAAACTGCCGGGTATTCATCAGGGCTTACGCGGTCAGAACATTGCACTGTACGCTGACCCGGCCAAAGTCCATATCTTCCTAGCAGGACAATCCTTATTAACCTACAAAGACCATGCCTAATATCACGTCTAATACCACAGCAGCAGCACTCAAATGGTGGGAAACCGCCGTTATTTATCAGATTTATCCACGTTCCTATCAGGACAGCAACGGCGACGGTATCGGCGACCTACCGGGCATTACCGCTCGGCTCGACTATATCGCTGGGTTGGGGGTCGATGCTATTTGGATCAGCCCGTTTTTTAAAAGCCCGCAAAAAGATTTTGGCTACGATGTAGCGGATTACCGCGATATTCAACCAGAATACGGCTCGTTGGCGGATTTTGACGCCCTCTTAGCCCGGGCGCATGCGCTCGGTTTAAAGGTGATGATCGATATTGTACCGGCCCATTGCTCAGATCAGCATGCCTGGTTTCAAGAAAGCCGCCAGTCACGCGATAACCCAAAGGCAGACTGGTTTCATTGGGTTGACCCCCAGCCCGACGGCACGCCGCCGACGAACTGGCTGTCATTTTTTGGCGGGCCCGCCTGGTCATGGGAGCCGCGCCGCCAGCAGTATTATCTGCATAACTTCCTCAGCAGCCAGCCCAATCTGAATCATGCTAATCCCGCCGTGCTGCAAGCACTGGCCGATGTGGCAGCGTTTTGGTTTGAGCGCGGAGTCGATGGCTTTCGGCTCGATGCGGTGCATACCATCAACGCTGACCGCGCGCCGTACCAGGATAACCGCGCTAATCCCGATTTTGTACCGGGTGTGCTCCCGCAGCAGCAGCAACCGTTTTTTCGCCAGCTGCACGACAGCGCCCAGCTCAATCAGCCTAATATCCAGCAGTTCAGCACCGCGTTCAGAGCCGTCGCCGACCGCTATAGCGATCGCTTCTTAATGGGCGAGCTGCATGGTGATGATCCGGTCGCCGCCAGTCAAGCCTTCACCGCGCCGGGACGGCTGCATGCCACCTATAACTTCAATCTGCTGGCCTGGGATGGCCTAGATATTGACGGTATTAAAGACGCGATTTCCCAGGCGATTGCCGCCTTTAACGGTACGGGGCGACTGAGTTTCGCCTTTTCTAATCATGACGTGCCGCGCTGCGCGACCCGCCAGCTGAAGGCGCTGGGCCTCGCCACGGAACAGCAGCAGGCGATGCAGCTGCTGCTGCTCCAGCTAGAGACCTGTCTGATTGGTTCCAGCTGTATTTACCAAGGCGAAGAATTAGCGCTGCAAGATGTGCGCGATATTCCGAACGAACACATGCAAGACCCCTGGGGTATTGAGTTTGCGCCAACCTTTATGGGGCGTGATACCTGCCGCACGCCGATGGTGTGGCGGGGTGATGCCCCTAACGGTGGTTTTTCAGACGCCACCAGCACTTGGCTACCCGTGGCCAAGGCACATCTAGCGCGGGCTGCGCTCGATGAGGCGGAACGGCCCGACTCGATTTATAACGCCTTCGCCGCGTTCTTACGGTGGCGCAAGCAGCAGCCCGCCCTGATGCAGGCCAACCAAATGAGCGCGCTGCGCGGAGGGGCAACACAAATCATCTTTGAGCGCATTGCACCTCAGCAAACGCTGCGCTGCTGTTTTGATTTCGCCACCCTGAGCGCGACGTTTGAGGAAGTCTAACGCACGGAATAATACGACGAAAAGTTAGCGCGCCCGCCGCAGGCAGTGCTATGATTTGATGCGCAACTCATAAACGTGTGAACACTATGCCAAACTCATCTATCCTCATACTCAACGGGCCGGGCCTGCGCGAGCGTCGCGACCCCAGTGGCGGCCCGTCGCTGGCGGACATTGAACAGCAGTGCCTTGCCAAAGGTGAGCAGCTTGGCCTCGCCATCGATTTTCGGCAAAGTGATGAGATCACTGAATTGGCGCGTCTCATTGTGCATGAGCGCAGCCAGCACAGTGCCCTGATTATTAACCCGGTCAGCTATGCCGACGCGCCCACTACCGACACTGGGCTGTTGGTGCAGGCCTTACAGTTAAGTGCCGCCGTCGACCAGCCAGTGATTGAAGTGCATCTGCGTAATACCTTCCTGCCAGATTCCACCATTAAACACCCGCTGCTAGCCGTCGATAGTCATATCGCCTTTATCGCCGGTCTCGGTGCGCACAGCTACCTGCTGGCGCTGAACGCAATCCAGCAGCAGCTGGCGCAGGGAGCCACGTCATGAACGTGTATGTGATTAATGGGCCTAATCTTAATCTATTAGGCACGCGCGAACCGGAAATTTATGGCTATGATACGCTGGCGGATATTGAAAAGCGCTGTCAGGCACTGGGGCGCAAGCACGGGCTGGACGTAGCGTTCCTGCAATCCAACCACGAAGGCACGCTGGTGGATTGGATTCAACAGGCGATGGGTTCTGTCGCGGCGATTGTGCTGAATGCGGGCGCCTATACCCATACCTCGGTGGCGATTCACGATGCGCTGCGCGCTTACACCGGCTATAAGATTGAGCTGCACATCTCAAACCCGCACCTGCGCGAACCTTTTCGGCACCTTTCCTATGTGTCGCCCGCCTCTGATGCGGTTGTGGCGGGCTTAGGCGTGGCGGGATATGAGCTGGCGATTGGGATACTGCCGGAGGTTTTGGAGAACTTCCAGCACTAAGTACTCCTTAATCCAAGGCCCGCACTGCCGTAAACGCACTCTGCAGATACTGCAACATCGATATCACGGTCAAAGCAGTCGCTAGCACCAGCGCAATAATCCCCATCTCGCGAATCGGCAGGATAACAAACAGGTTCTGGTTATACAGCAGGAAGATCAGCGCAATAATCTGGGCGGTGGTTTTAACTTTTGCGATATACGACACCGCCATCGAACCTTTCGCGCCGATTTGCGCCATCCATTCACGCAGCGCTGAAATAATAATTTCGCGCCCAATAATCAGCGTGCCCGCCAGCGTAAACCAGAACGCGCCCTCACGCTCTACGATCAGCAGCAGCGCCACCGCCACAATCAGCTTATCCGCCACCGGATCAAGAAACGCACCAAAACGCGACTCCAGCTGCATTTTACGCGCGAAATAACCGTCGGCCCAATCGGTCAAGCCGGCGATGCCGAAGGTAAAGGCCGTCATAAACGGTGCCCACCACGCATCGAGATAAAAGAAAAACACCATCAGCGGAATAAACAGAATGCGCAGCCAGGTGAGCATAATCGGTAGGTTCATTGGCATCGTTTATTCTCCATTGAATTTATCATAAATTTTCTGCGCCAGATCACTGCCAATACCGGGCGCTTTCGCCAATTCTTCAACACTCGCCCGCTCAATCGCGCGCATGCCGCCAAACTGCTTTAATAACACCTGCCGCCGCTTGGCACCGAGGCCGTGAATATCTTCTAAGCGCGACTGGGTACGCGCCTTCTGACGGCGCGCGCGGTGGCCGGTAATCGCAAAGCGGTGGGCTTCGTCTCTAATCTGCTGCACCAGATGCAGCGCCTTAGAATGCTCCGGTAAGGATAAACGCCCGCTATTTTGCTCGATAATCAGCGTTTCTAGGCCGGGCTTACGCCCCTCACCTTTCGCTACGCCAATCACCTCAACGCCCACAATCTGTAGCTCATTAATCACATCCAGCGCCTGCGCCACTTGCCCTTTGCCGCCGTCGATGAACAGAATATCAGGCAGCTTACCATCTTGCGCCGTGCCGCGCCGAAAACGTCGGGTTAAGGCCTGCTTCATCGCGGCATAATCATCGCCCCCGGTAATGCCCTCAATATTAAACCGCCGGTATTCAGACTTCTGCGGGCCATTAGCATCAAACACCACGCAGGACGCCACCGTCGCTTCGCCCATGGTATGGCTAATATCAAAACACTCCATCCGCATCGGCGGCGCAGCCAACTCCAGTACATCCTGTAACGCAAACAGACGCTCCTGCATCCCTGCCTTGGATAATAGTCGCATTGTCAGCGCCTGTTGCGCATTTTTTTGCGCGAGTGCTAGCCATTTAGCCCGCTCACCACGCTTCGGCTGGTGCAGACTGACTTTACGCTGCTGCTTCAGCGTCAGCATTTCTTCCAGCACCTCCGCCTCATCGGGCATGACCGACACCAGCACCTCCGGCGGAATATCATGCCCCAGATAATACTGCGCCAAAAAGCTCGCCATCACCTCAGTATCAGCAACGTCTCCCCCCGGTAAATCTGGGAAGAAATTACGATTGCCCAAGTTATTACCGTTGCGCACGCTGAATACCTGCACACTCGCCAGCCCAGAATCCAGCTCCAGCGCGACCACATCCACATTGCTATTGCCGCCGCTGACATACTGCTGTTGTGATATTTGTCGCAGGTTTTCGATTAGGTCACGCTGCTCCGCTGCTTTCTCGAAATTCAAGGCCTGAGCTGATGCTTCCATTTGCACCACCAGATCATCAATCACCTCCTGGGTACGCCCCTGAAGAAACTGCACGGCATGCTCAATGCTCTTAGCGTAGTCGGCCTGGTCGATAAAACCCACGCAGGGCGCGGAACAGCGCTTAATCTGATACTCCAGACAGGGGCGCGAACGGTTCGCGAAGTAGCTGTCCTGGCACTGCCGTGCTTTAAATAATTTTTTCATCAGATGCAGCGTTTGCCGCACTGCCCCCACGCTCGGATAGGGGCCAAAATACTGTCCGGGCTGTTTGCGCGAGCCGCGATAAAACTGGATGCGCGGGTAGTCCTGCTGGGTGGACACGTAGATATAGGGATAGCCCTTGCCATCCTTCAGCAGAATATTGTAGCGCGGCTTATAGCGTTTAATCAGGTTATTTTCTAGCAGCAGCGCTTCCGCCTCGGTGTGCGTCACGGTGATTTCCACCCCGCAAATCTGCTTCACCAGCGCATAAGTGCGCGAGTTCGCGATAGTACTGCGGAAATAACTACCGACCCGATTGCGCAGGTCTTTTGCTTTACCGATATAGATGATCTGGCCCTGTTCATTCAGCATGCGATACACGCCGGGCTGATGCGGCACGGTTTTTAGGAAGTCTTTGGGGTCGAAACCCGGCGCGGGCCGAGTATTTTGGGTGCTGTCTGCCATGCGGCTATTTTGCCACAGGACGCGGCTTAGGGCGATGGAAGGATAAGTGCCCCTCCTGAATTGAGGAGGGGCCAGAATGATCAGGCAACCTGAACAGGTGTCCTATAAGTTATTTACTCAACAATTTCCAGCAGTTCAACGTCAAACAGCAGCGTGGCATTCGGGCCAATATCTGCACCCGTACCGCGCTCACCGTAGCCCAGCTCGGGTGGAATAGTCAGCTGAAATTTATCACCAACGTTCATCAGCTGCAGCGCTTCAACCCAACCCTTGATAACGCCGGTCACTGGGAAAGTCGCCGGTTCGCCCCGGTCGTACGAGCTATCAAATACCTTACCGTTAATCAGCGAGCCTTTATAATGCACCTTAACCTGGTTCGTTGACTTAGGCTTTTTACCGTCGCCAGCGGTTATTTCTTTATATTGCAGGCCGCTTTCAGTTACCACCACGCCCTCTTTCTTGGCGTTCATCGCGCGGTATTCGTCACCTTCTTTGACATTCACCTCAGCCGCTGCCGCTGCCGCTGCTTTGGCTTTTTCCGCACTCAACTGACGTGCTTCACCAATGGCCTTTTGTATGTCGGCGTCGGACAGGCTGCGCTTTGAGGCATCGTCCAGGCTAGCTTCTTCGATCGCCAACTTAAACGCTGCTGCATCTAATTTTAAGCCAATGTCACTCAGCTGATTAGCGGCACTTTGGCCCAAAATATAGCTGAGGCGCTGCTCCAGAGATTCCAACGGTTGCGCAACGGCAGCTGAGAATTGTAATGCAAGTGCAAGCCCCAAGACGGATGGCGTAAATTTCATTTTTTTTATCCTGTAGATTTATTAAAAGTGGTCGAAATGTTAACACAACCAGCGATCACAGCTATAGACCCTTACAAAAATTTAACCTAGAGGGCGCACCCTAGCTGGGCTTGCAACACATAAGGCTAAGAGGCTATTGGTGCGCAGGATGAAATTTTCTTATTTTCGGTTATTATAAGACTGGAAATTACAGGAGGAAGACTATGACCCGAGTAGCAATCATCGGCGCAGGCCCGTGCGGCACAGCACAGCTGCGTGCCTTCGCCTCAGCACAGGCTAAAGGCGCTGACATCCCAGAAATTGTGTGTTTTGAAAAACAAAGCGACTGGGGTGGGCTGTGGAATTATACCTGGCGCACCGGACTGGATGAAAACGGCGAACCGGTACACGGCAGCATGTACCGCTACCTCTGGTCAAACGGCCCGAAGGAATGCCTGGAATTTGCGGACTATACTTTTGAAGAGCATTTCGGGCGTCCCATTGCTTCCTACCCACCGCGCGCCGTCCTTGCAGATTATATTAAAGGCCGAGTTGAGAAAGCCGATGTGCGCAAGTGGTGTAAATTCAATCACTCCGCCCAGAATGTGGTCTACGATGAGGCCAGCAAGCAGTTCACCGTCACGGTACGTGACACGTTAAACAATGTGAGCAGCAGTGAAATTTTTGACTACGTTGTGGTCGCCACCGGCCATTTCTCGACGCCGAACCTGCCACACTTTGAAGGGTTTGATACCTTCGCAGGCCGCATATTGCATGCCCATGATTTCCGCGATGCAATGGAATTTAAAGGTAAAGACCTGCTGCTCATCGGCACCAGCTATTCGGCGGAAGACATTGGCTCACAGTGTTATAAGTACGGTGCAAAATCCATCACCGTCAGTCACCGCACCGCCCCGATGGGCTTTCACTGGCCAGACAACTGGCAAGAAGTCCCGCTGCTGACGCGCGTCGACGGCAATACCGCCCATTTTAAGGACGGCAGCAGTAAAGATGTCGATGCCATTATTCTTTGTACTGGCTACCTGCATCACTTCCCGTTTATGGAAAATGCGCTGCGCCTGAAAACCACCAACCGGATGTGGACACCGGATTTATACCAGGGCGTTGCCTGGGAAGCTAACCCACGGGTGTTTTACCTCGGCATGCAGGATCAGTTCTATACCTTCAATATGTTCGATGCCCAGGCTTGGCTGACGCGCGATATGATTATGGGACGGGTCGCCACCCCGAATCAGGCTGAGATGAGACAGCACTCCATCCAATGGTTGGAACGTGAGGCCACGCTGGAAACCGATGAGGATATGATTTACTTCCAGGGTGACTATGTACAGGAACTAATCGATCAGACCGACTACCCCAGCTTTGATGTCGACGGTGTTAACCAGACCTTCATCACCTGGGAACACCATAAACATGATGACATTATGGGCTTCCGTAATAATGCCTATAAGTCACTGATGACCGGTAATATGCAGCCGAAGCACCACACGCCATGGCTGGACGCGATGGATGATTCGATGGAGAGTTATCTGGCGGAGCGTTAGGGTTAGGGGGAAACTTACAAGCCCCCTCCGCTGACTTCCCCCCTCCCTCTGAGGGAGGGGAGGGTGTGATGTTAAGCTGCCGCAAAATTCTCCGCAAAAAACCGATGCCAGTTATTCCCCATCACGGCATGCACATCGGCTTCGGCAAAGCCCACCTGCCGCAGGCCCGCTGCAATATTGGGGAAATCTGCATTCCCGGCAAACCATTCCGGCATCTGCGGAAAACCCGCGTTATCGGCTGAGCCTTCGCCGTAGTCAATCTGCTTAGTCCAGCGGCCAACGCGCATCCACTCGACCACCGAATCTGGCTGATCCTGACACAGATCGGAACCCAGTGCGATATGCTCCACACCCATGACATCAGCCGTGCGCGCGATCATTTCACAGAAGCTCTGGAGGGTGCAGGCACTGCCAGCGTGCAAATGGTGGGGGTACATGGAAAAGCCTAGCATGCCATTACAGTCCGCCAGCGCATGCAGCACATCATCCGACTTATTACGCAGCGCCGGATGCCAGGACGCGGGATTCGCATGGGTCACCACAATCGGACGCGCGCTGAGTTCGGCTGCTTCCAGCGTGGAGCGCTCAGAAGAGTGACTCATATCCACCACCAGCCCAACGCGATTCATCTCGCGGATGACTTCCTTGCCCATGCGGGTCACACCGGGGTCTTCTGTCTCATAGCAGCCCGTGGCTAACAGTGACTGATTGTTATAGGTGAGCTGCATAAAGCGCACGCCCAAGGTGTGTACAATCTCCACCAAACCAATATCATCTTCAATCGGCGACGGATTCTGGAAACCGAAAAAGATCGCGGTGCGTCCACTGTCCTGCGCTAGCGTCACATCTTCGGCAGTCCGACCCTGCATAATCAGCTCGGGGAAACGCTCAAACAGCCGATTCCACTCCTCGATCCGCGCGACCATCTCTCGAAAATTTTCGTGGTAGGCAATAGTCACATGCACCGCATCCACACCGCCAGCGCGCATCTCACGGAAGATTTTTTCACTCCAGTTTGCGTATTGCAAACCGTCAATCACAAAATTCAAAACGATACTCCGCTATGCACATAGCTGGTCTTCACCGTGGTGTAGAACTCAGCCGCATACTGCCCCTGTTCACGCGGGCCGTAGCTGGAATCACCGCGCCCACCAAAGGGCACATGATAGTCTGTCCCGGCGGTGGCTAGATTCACCATCACACAGCCGGTTTGCGCATTGCGGCGGAAATGCGTGGCCCGCGCCAATGACTGCGTCATAATGCCCGAGGTTAAACCAAAGTGGGTATCATTCACCGTCGCCAGCGCTTCTTCATAAGAATCGACTTTAATCACGCAGGTAATGGGGGCAAACATCTCTTCACGGTTAATGCGCATATGGTTAGACGTGCCCGCGAACACCGCTGGCGTCATATAATAACCCTCGGTCGCACGCTCCACCCGCTCACCACCGCACAGTAACTCCGCGCCTTCATCGCGCGCTAGCATCATATAATCCATATTCTGCTGGAGCTGGCTTTTACTCACCACCGGGCCAATTTGAGTTCCGGCCTTGAGCGCGTGATCTACTACCATGGCCTGCGCCCCCGCCACCAAGCGCTCGACGAACTCATCGTGTACTGCACTATGCACAATCAGACGGGAAGACGCCGTGCATTTCTGGCCTGTGCCCCCGAATGATCCACCGAGCGCACAGGCAACCGCTGTATCCAGATCAGCATCATCCAACACCGCCAGCGCGTTTTTAGACCCCATCTCCATTTGAAGCTTGGTCAGGTTCGCCGCGGCTGCGGCCGCAATGCCTTTACCCACTTCGACCGATCCGGTAAAACTAAGCGCATCAATGCGCGCGCTTTCCACCAGCTGCTGACCAATTTCACGGCCCGAACCCATCACCAGATTAAACAGGCCCTTTGGTAAACCCTTCGCGGTCTGGCGATCAATAATCTCTGCCACCGCCACGGCTGACGCGGGTACTGCATTTGCCGGTTTCCAAATCACCGCATTGCCAAAGGCCAGCGCGGGCGCAATCTTCCATACCGCCGTCGCCGTTGGGAAATTCCACGGTGAGATAATTCCAACGGTGCCGACCGGCTCACGCTGCACATAGACCTCAATATCCGGGCGCACAGAATCCGCCATATCGCCGATTTGGCGCAGCACTTCCGCCGCATAGTAAGTGAAGAACTGCCCGGCACGATAGACTTCGCCCTTGCCTTCAGCCAGCGGCTTACCCTCTTCCCGCGCCAACAGCTCACCCAGCTCAGCAGCACGCGCCATCAGTTCCTCACCGATAGATTGCAATATTGACTGGCGCTGTTCCAGGCCGGTCTTCGCCCAAATTTTCTGGGCCTGCTCCGCCGCATCTAACGCGCGTTCCAGCTGCGCCGTGTCGGCCTGTGCATAACAACCGATCACATCGCTGAGATCTGAGGGATTGCGATTCTCCACGACGGAGGCGCCCGCAAGCCACTCGCCTGCGATGTAATTCTGTGTGTTTGGTGTCATTAGTTTTTCCAGTCGCTAGATTATTTAAGGGGTACTAGTCTACCTTAATCTGCGGCTGGCGGCGGCATGTAAACACACCTGCCGCCGCCTAATATTGTGCATATTGTTATGCCGTCACATCCGCCAGCGCATTATCAATCGCGCTAACAATCGCATCAATATCTTCCTGGGTCGCAATCAGCGCTGGGCTCAAACAGATCGTATTATTCAGACCCGGAATAGAACGGTTAGTCCGTCCAATAATCACGCCATTTTTCATGCAGTGTGCTGCAATAGCCACCGCCATACTTTCTGGCGCAGGCTCCTTGGTCTCCCGATCTAGCACCAGCTCAAAGCCGACGAATAAGCCTTTACCACGCACATCGCCGATAATGGCATATTTAGCCATCAGCTCGTGCAGGCGGCCTTTCAGGTATTCGCCCTGCACCGTGACATTTTCCAGCAGATTCTCACGCTCGATAATGTCCATATTTGCCATTGCCGCTGCTGGGCCAGCAGTACAGCCGCCAAAGGTTGAAATATCGCGGAAGTAGGACATTGGGTCGTTCGGATCGTCTTTAAAGTCGTTGAACACGGCTTCTGTCGTGACCGTACAGGAAATCGCCGCGTAACCCGACGCCACGCCTTTTGCCATGGTCACAATATCGGGCTTAATGCCGTAATGCTGGTAACCAAACCACTTACCGGTACGGCCCACACCACAGACGACTTCATCAATGTGCAGCAGAATGTTGTACTGCTGGCAGATTTCTTGCACGCGCTCCCAATAGCCTGCTGGCGGTTCGATCACGCCGCCGCCAGCGGTAATGGGTTCCAAGCATAAGGCTCCAATGGTCTCTGGCCCTTCTTCCAGAATCACGCGCTCAATTTCATTGGCGGCACGCAGTCCATAATCATCGACCTCGCCCCACTGTGAGCGATATTCCAAACAGTGCGGCACTTCGACAAAACCGGGGGTAAACGGCCCGTACTGACCTTTACGCTCTTCCTGGCCAGAGGCACTCAGCGTGGTGATAGTGGTACCGTGATAATCACGCTCACGGAACAGAATCTTATATTTTTCACCGCCGTATTTGCGCTGTGCAATCTGGCGCACGATTTTAAAACCTTTTTCATTGGCTTCTGAACCGGAGTTAGAAAAGTAGACCCGGCTCATGCCCGGCATTTTCTCAACCAGACGCGCCGCAAACTTAGCCGCCGGAACATTACCCACGGCCTGGGCAAAATAGTTCATTTCAACCAGTTGATCGCGTACCGCATCGGCAATTTCAGTGCGACCGTAGCCGACGTTAACCGTCCACACGGCACCGGAAACCGCATCGAGGTGTTCCTTACCCGTCGCGTCCCAGACACGCATGCCGTCGCCCTTAACAATCACCAGTGGATCAGATTTTTCATGGGCTTTGTGCTGAGTCAGATGATGCCAGACATGCTTACGGTCTTGGCTGATAACTTCCAGGGCGTCAAAATCGGGGTTAAGCGTCATTGTTTTCACCAAAAATTAATGAGTTAATCGGATTCAGAACCATAGCTGATTCTTTTAGGATGAGTATGAGACTAAGTTCAATAGCCCCTTAACCATAGCACCAAATTTATTTTTTCGGGGAACCAGTTTCAACCGGCTAAATCTGCCAGAGGCCTCAGTCAAACTGGCCTTTTAAACCCAAAATTCCTGCACCACGATTGGCCGCCACCTCGGTAATGCCGCGCAGCGTGCGGCTGCGCTCGATCAGGCCATGAATTAACGGCATCAAGACCATTTCCACCGCCGATAGCATTAATGCGCCTGGAATCACCAGGGTATCCTGACGGCTCATATGCGCACCGGGAATCCGCGCCAGCAATGCCGGAATATCGAGCTGCTCCGCCACGGTGCGCAGATGGATCACCAGAATACACTCCGCCTCCAGCGGCAAACGGTCAAAATTAAACGGGTCGGACGTATCTACGATCGGCACGAGCTGGAAATTCACGTCGGTGCGGCTAAACTGCGGGGCTAGATGACGGGCATAATCCTCCATGCGCTCTAACATCAGGAGGCGAATTTCTTCCATGCTGCTGCCATTGCGCAAATCACGCGCAATCCGGCGCATCCATTCCAGGTTGACGCTCGGCGCGGCACCCACCAATAAGTCTGGGTACTGGGCCAGATCAATATCACCGCTAATCATCGCTCCGTGTAGCCCGCGATACAGCAATAAGTCGTTATCAGCGTCCATAGCTTCCCACGGGGTAAACGTGCCCTCTTCCTGGCCCATAGCCTGAGCAAACGCGGCGGAATGTAGGTAATAGCGATACTTGGCGCTGCCGGTGTGGGCGTATTGATGAAACATGCTTTCTAGCTTGTCAAGATGCGCCGCCGCCGGGCTGAAGTGGCTTAAGTTACGCCCCGCAGCGCGCGCCTTGGCGATTTCTAGCCGCATCTGCTTACGCTCGTAGCGCAGAAAGCCACTGCCGGAAATATAAACCGATTTAATGCGCTCTTGTTTGAAGATGCGCTGCAGCGCCTCCGTAATGGAAGTTGAACTAATATCAGACGCTCCAGTAATGGCGACGATGGGATGCTCAGCGGACACGGGTTTCCTGCTTACATTATTTATAATTCAGTTATAATAACCATTTTTGGCGGTTGAGAAACAACATGCAGCAATATCTGGGGCTAATGCGTCACGTCCTGCAACACGGTACTAACAAAGGTGACCGTACCGGTACGGGGACGCGCTCGGTCTTTGGCTATCAAATGCGCTTCGACCTCAGCGCCGGCTTTCCGCTGGTGACCACTAAAAAATTGCACCTGCGTTCGATTATTTATGAGTTGCTCTGGTTTCTACGCGGCGAGACCAATATCGCTTATCTACAAGAGAATGGCGTGAGTATTTGGGATGAGTGGGCGGATGCCGCAGGCGAGCTTGGTCCAATCTATGGCCACCAATGGCGCTCGTGGCCGACAGCGGACGGAGCTTCGATTGACCAGTTGAGCCAGCTTATCAGCGCCCTTAAAACCACACCGGATTCACGCCGCCTGATTGTTAGCGCCTGGAATGTTGCCGAACTGGACAAGATGGCGCTGCCGCCGTGCCATGCGTTTTTCCAGTTCTACGTCGCCGAAGGTAAGCTGTCCTGCCAGCTGTATCAGCGCAGTGCGGATATATTCCTAGGCGTACCGTTTAATATCGCCTCCTATGCGCTGCTCACTATGATGATTGCCCAGGTCTGTGAGCTGGAGGTTGGTGACTTCGTCCATACCTTAGGGGATGCGCATCTGTACAATAATCACCTAGAGCAGGTAGCGCTCCAGCTGGCGCGCACGCCGCACCCACTGCCTCAGATGACACTTAATCCCGCCGTAAGCTCACTGTTTGATTTTCGCTACTCGGATTTTGAGCTGAACGACTATCAGTACCACCCCCATATTAAAGCCCCGGTCGCAGTCTAGTCCGCGATGAAACGCTAGCCGCCACCGCACGCATTCGTTATTATCGCCCCGGCATTATTTTCCGCTAAAAGAGAACCGCATGTATCTGAACGACTTTCATCAGCAGCAACAGCACCACGTCAGCGTCAGCGCCGCACAGGCCAGCCGCTTTGCCAAAGAAATCGCCGATGATTTTAATCCGCTGCATGATATTGATGCGAAACGTTTCTGCGTACCGGGCGACCTGCTGTTTGCCCTGGTCCTAGCGAAATACGGTGTCAGCCAGCATATGCGCTTCGTATTTAAGGACATGGTCGGGGCTAATACCGCGCTGGATTTCACCCCAACCCCGGCCGCGCAGTTCGCGATTAATGATGCCAAAGGCAAAACCTACCTGGAAGTCACCCGCTCCGGTTCACAGCAGCATGACGCGGCCTTGATCGAACGCTTGACCCGCAGCTATGTGGCGTTTTCTGGGCGTAATTTCCCGCACACCCTACAGCCGCTGCTCACAGCGAATGCGGTGATGATTAACCCAGACCGGCCCATCGTGATTTATGAAAGCATGGAGTTTACCCTGGAACGTTTTGATGTTACTGGACTGACGCTAGTTGTTGCTGCTGCTGACTTTTCTGTGACAGGCAAACGCGCCAAGGCTGACCTGAATTTCGTGATTCAGGCCGGTGAAACACCGGTAGGCCATGGTTTTAAGCGCTTAATCCTTAGCGGACTGAAACCCTATGATGCGGCCTCGGCCGATGCACTGGTACAGCGCTACCTTGATATTAAGGCGGCATATTTGAGTGCTGGGCGCTGAGATTAGCTCGTTCTCTCCCCTCTTTTTAGGGAGGTAAGCTTGGCGTTAAACCTGACTTGCAACGTACTTCTATAGTAGCGCTAACCGATCCATCGCCCGATAGGACAATGCCTCAGACAAATGCTTGGTCTGAATCGTCTCGCTCTCGGCCAGATCAGCAATCGTGCGCGAAACTTTAAGGATACGGTGGTAAGCCCGTGCTGAAAGCTTGAAGTGTTCCATCGCGTGACTCAGCAGATTGCGGTCTTTCGCAGCCAGCGCACAGTAC
>CALAMO010000034.1 GCA_937925855.1 uncultured Thiotrichaceae bacterium | reverse complement strand
TACGATTTTGCCATCGCTGACGATGTAGTCGATATTCTTCTGGAATAAGACGTGTGCCCGCAACCCCGCATTCAGGTGATGCAAAACAGCAATGCTGGCCGAGTCATACAGGCCGTTGCCTTCCTCTAAAATCCCAGCGTCTTGCAGGAGTTTTTCTGCATTCTCCTGGCCGTCTTCAGTAAAATAGACCTGCTTGCCTTTTTCATCGACGGAGTAATCACCGGGGCCGTCTTCCTCTTCCTGCTTCGTAAGCGTAGGAATAACTTTATTAATTGCCTGATATAGCCCAGAAGCATCTTGGCTTGGCCCGGAAATAATCAGCGGCGTACGCGCTTCATCAATCAGGATCGAATCCACCTCATCGACAACCGCGTAGCTCAACGGACGCTGCACCCGTTCTTCCAGTGAGAACGCCATATTGTCACGCAGGTAGTCAAAGCCAAATTCGTTATTCGTGCCGTAGGTAATATCAGCAGCGTACGCAGACCGCCGCTGCGCCTGATCCAGGCCATTAATAATCACCCCAGTCGATAAACCGAGAAAACTGTATAACTTGGACATCCATTCTGCATCACGCTGAGCCAGGTAGTCATTCACGGTGATAACGTGTACGCCGTTCCCCGTGAGTGCATTCAGATAAGCAGACAGCGTCGCAACCAGCGTTTTGCCCTCACCAGTGCGCATTTCAGCAATCTTACCACTGTTTAACACCATCCCGCCGATCATCTGCACATCATAGTGGCGCATACCCAGCACGCGCTTACTGGCTTCTCGCACCACCGCGAAAGCTTCCGGCAGCAAATCATCCAGCTTGGCACCGTCTGCCAGACGCTGCTTAAACGCGGCGGTCTTCGCCTGTAACGCGGTATCACTCAGCGCGGCCAGGTCATCTTCATAGGCATTGATGTTTTTTACAATTTTAAAATACGCCTTGACCAGACGGTCATTACGACTACCAAAAATCTTCCTGGCAACAGAACCCAGCATATGCTTATATCTCTCCTAAATTTTACCAGTGATGTACCGGCACTTGCCCATGTCAGCATGCGAACAGTCGAGCCTAATCAGATAAGGCCGCACTTTCACCAACACAGTCATATTTCATTACTCTATGTTGGGTTTAACACGGATAAAACAAGCCATCGCTATACAAAAAGGCCCTGGGACACCGTTCAGAAACAGCACCCGCTACGGTGTGGCTAGTATATATTGATTAGCTGGCTATACGGTGAATTTAATACCGCTTAACGTCCACTAGGTAGCGCTGTGGGTCAATCCGCTCACCGTGGTGCAGAATTTCTAAGTGCAAATGAGGGCCGGTCGAACGACCTGTACTCCCTAACAAGGCAATTTTGCCTGCTTTCTTGATCACAACACCCTTCTTTACCAGCGCTTTATCCAGATGCGCATAGCGGCTAATCAGGTTATCACCGTGATCAATTTCAACCACAATACCGTAGCCACCTTTACGCCCAACAAATGATACCACACCACTGGCGACCGAATGAACTGCCGTGCCGCGAGCACCCGCGAAATCCATTCCACGGTGCATTCTGCTGCGGCCATTGAACGGATCACGCCGCAGTCCAAACGGCGAGGAAATATAGCCCTGCTTGACGGGCACAAAGGAAGGCGAAACTTCGGCGGCAATGGCTCGACCTTCCATCACTTGATACAACGTATCCAATACATTTTCCTGCCGCGCCAGCTGCAGCTCCATTGTTTGAAACGCATCAATCAATTCAGTCGTCGACACCTGAGGGGCACTAGCGGGTCGGTAGCTTACATCCAGCCCACCACGAGGCGGTGGCTTATCCAATAAAAATTCACGAGGATCAAGCCGTGCGCGCCTGATCACACGCTTAGCCAGCGCGTTAATGCGCACGATTTCTGCCTCCATATTCCCCAGGCGCTGGGAAAACGTGTCCACGTCTACCGTATAACTGGCGTAAGCCTGTTGAATTTCACGCACGGTCGCCATCTGCGCCTCCAATGCGGTCACAATTCTATGCGCCGCTTCAGGTTGCAGCGAACTGGGCGGCGGTGTCTCAGCCAACTTATACAAACCGTGCGTTTGGTTTACTGATAAAGCAATCAACAACAGTGCTATAATGATTGCAAGCAATAGAAGATGTAACATCAAATTCAGATCAAAAGCAGCACGGCGATAGCCATCACTACTGATGCAGATCATTTTCATAACCGACAACATTCCTTTGTACAAGCCAGACGCCTAGCTCGGCGGACGAGTTAGACAGAGAGAAATGGGGTTTTGGACAAACTTATCGCTCAACGCAATGGAGTATAGGATGAAAAGCCTCGATGGGCTGATGCAGGGTTGTTTTCTTCATGAAAAATTAAATCAAGTTGACCGATTAACGCAGCTTATCAGCCGTTTTATGTCACTACCGCTAGAAAACCGCCTCTGGCCGCTGGTAAGGGGTAAACACTTAATTCTACTGACGGATGACACTCAGTTCGCCACACAGGCCCGCTTTATGCAGAAGCCACTCACGCAGTATCTCAACGAACAGACTGAGCTACGCATCACTCGGCTGGAAATAAAATTAATGAGCGTACCATTACCCAAAAAAAGGCGGCAGCTCAGCCGAAAGACAGTGTCCACAAAGACCGCAGACGTACTCAGCAGCATTGCCAGTGGCATTGAAGATCAGGAGCTACAGGATGCATTGCGCAGGCTGGCCCAGATTAACTGATCCAGCAAGCACTGAATCGATGACGAATCAATGCGCCTCAAACCCCGGCCAGCACATAAGGATCAGAAAAAATAGCATGCTGCTGTTGATCTTCATCGAGCGTGACCAACTCCCAGCACTCACGCTGCTTTAAGAGTGCGCGCACCAAGCTATTATTAACCGCATGACCCGCTTTATGGCCGTGGAAAGCACCGATAATACCATGCCCCAACGTATACAGATCACCAATCGCATCCAGCACTTTATGGCGGACAAATTCATCCTGATAGCGCAGACCATCCGGGTTCAATACCCGAAATTCATCCAGCACAATCGCATTTTCTAGGCTGCCACCCAGCGTCAGGTTCAGTGCGCGCAGCTTTTCAATGTCTTTCATAAAACCAAAGGTACGCGCCCGCGCAATTTCACTGGCATAAGGCTGGCTAGAGAAATCAATGTTCACAGTTTGGCCGGTTGAATTAACGGCGGGGTGATTAAAATCAATGGTGAAAGACGCTTTGAAACCATCATAAGGCAGCAGGGAAGCCCAAGCATCACCGCGCTCGACCGTCACTGCTTCTTTAATGCGGATAAAACGCTTAGCACTGTATTGCTGCGCAATACCAGCGGATAATAGTAAATAGAGGAAGGGGGCGGCACTGCCATCCATAATGGGAATTTCGGGCGCGTCCAAATCGACATAGGCATTATCGATCCCTAAACCTGCCATGGCTGACAGTAGGTGTTCGATAGTCGCGACCTTGATATCACCGTCAACTAAGGCCGTACAGAGGTTGGTTTCACCGACGTGTTCAGGGTGCAACGCAATTTCAGGAAAGCCCTCCAAATCAGTCCGGCGAAACACAATTCCAGTATTTACGGCCGCCGGACGAATACACATCGCAACCTTTTTACCAGAATGCAGGCCAATACCGACCGTCGAAACCGTCTCTTGTAACGTTCTTTGTTTAAGCACCGCTTGCCTCAACTTTGTTATTGGTGACCGCACTGACTAAGGGTTAAAAGCATACCCGCCCTAAATTTACGCGCGTAGTGTAACACGAAAAGTCCTAATACATGATAAGCAAGACACGATAACAAATAACAGGCAGCAATACTCGACATGGCCCAAAGTAGCCGCACAAGCAGATGAGTAAGACCGACGGATTCCATTCCAGTCGGTCATTACACGGGCATATAGCGTCTTTACAGCACGGTTTTAGTCGGCCTGATTACGCAAGAACGCTGGGATATCCAGCACGCCTGATTCGTATCCCCCCCGATCATAGCGCCCTGAGCCGGTAGCACGTACATCACTGCCTGCTACCATCTTTTGCGGCATTGATTCTTCAATCTCCACCGGGCGCAGATTAGGACGTGGCTTGGCGGCTGGCTGCTGTTGTATCGGCGTAGGTGGAGCAACCACCATAGAATCTTCCAGGCCGGTCGCTACCAGCGTCACGCGCACTTCATCACTCATTTCAGTATCAATCACCGTACCGACCACGACAGTCGCATCATCAGCCGCAAAGCGGCGAACCACTTCGCCAACCTCTTCAAACTCATGAATACCCATGTCCAGTCCAGCCGTAATATTAACCAAAATACCGCGAGCACCGTCCAGGCTAATATCTTCCAGTAATGGACTAGAAATAGCCGCCTCAGCCGCTTTAGCCGCACGCTCATCACCCTGAGCACGCCCCATACCCATCATGGACACACCCATGCCGGACATAGTAGTACGCACATCAGCAAAATCCACGTTGATCAATCCAGGGCGAGTAATCAGCTCAGCAATCCCTTGCACCGCATTCAACAAGACATTATTCGCTTCCTTGAACGCATCCAGTAATGAGACATTCTTCCCAAGCGAAGTCAGCAGCTTTTGATTAGGGATGGTAATCAATGAGTCCACATATTTGCCTAACTCTTCAATGCCTTCCTCAGCAGCGCGCATGCGCTTTGGTCCTTCAAACGGAAAGGGTTTCGTCACCACTGCCACTGTCAAAATACCCAGGTCGCTGGCAATCTCAGCGACAACCGGTGCTGCACCGGTGCCAGTACCACCCCCCATACCTGCCGTAATAAACAGCATATCAGAACCGCTAATCAGTTCTTTAATCCGCTCTCGATCTTCCAGCGCAGCTTCCCGCCCGACTTCTGGATTAGCACCCGCTCCCAAACCTTTTGTCAACGCACTACCAAGCTGCAAGATGTCTTTTAAGCCAGTACCCTGCAGGGCTTGGGCATCGGTATTGGCACAGATATAATCTACGCCCTCGATACCCGACTCCAGCATATTTATCACGGCATTACCGCCGCCGCCTCCGACACCCACCACCTTAATGACGGCACCACTGTCAATATTATCCATTAATTCGAACATGCCCGTTTATCTCCATTCATAACAATATTAAAAATTTCCGTTAAACCAATTTCTGATGCGATCCCAGAAACCCTCAGTCTCCACTGTTGAACTGAAAGTCCGAGTTTCACCATAAGCCTGCTGCGCGATTCCATACAGCAGCAGCCCCACTCCAGTCGAGTGAATGGGGTTTTGCACTTCGCCCCGTAAGCCACCAATATCGCGCGGCATCCCGATACGCACCGGCATATGAAAAACCTCTTCCGCCAGCTCGACCACGCCTGGCATTTTTGAAGTCCCTCCGGTTAACACAATCCCTGCGCCAATACGCTCCTCATAACCACTGCGCCGCAGTTCTTGCAGCACCAGCGAAAACAACTCTTCATAACGCGGCTCAATCACCGAGGCCAACGTCTGGGTCGACAAACTGCGGGCTTCACGCTCACCCACACCCGGCACCTCGACAAACGCCTCTTCTTCCACCAGCTGACGCAGCGCCGAGCCATGCTTCACCTTGATGGTTTCAGCATGAGGTGTTGGCGTTCTAACGGCGACCGCAATATCATTGGTCACCTGATCACCAGCAATCGGGATCACCGCAGTATGGTGAATCGAACCGTTAATAAAAACCGCAATATCACTGGTGCCGCCACCAATATCCACCAAACAGGCGCCGAGTTCTTTTTCGTCCTCTTCCAGCACCGCATAGCTGGATGCCACCTGTTCCAAAATAATATCTTCCACCCGCAGGCCGCAGCGCTCCACGCACTTCACGATGTTCTGCGCCGCACTGTGCGCCGCCGTCACTAAATGCACCCGCGCCTCCAAGCGCACACCGGACATGCCGACCGGTTCACGAATCCCTTCCTGCTGATCGATGACATATTCCTGTGGCAGCACATGCAGAATGCGCTGATCTGCTGGAATCGCTACGGCCCGCGCCGCATCCATCACCCGATCAACATCAAACGGCGTCACTTCCTTATCCTTAATCGCCACAATGCCGTGCGAGTTCAAACTGCGCACATGGCTACCGGCGATACCGACGTAGACTGACTCAATCTGTAGGCCAGACATCAGTTCGGCCTCTTCCACCGCCCGCTGAATCGACTGGATCGTGGATTCAATATTGACCACCACGCCTTTCTTCAAGCCTCGCGACGGATAAGAACCAATTCCAATCACCTCTAGGCGACCTTCGTCCGTGACCTCACCCACCATAGCAACGACTTTAGATGTGCCAATGTCCAGCGCTACAATCGTACTTGGCTCAGTTTTTTTCGACATATTTAGCTCCCGCGATTTCCCAGAGTCTGCCCCAGGGAACTGACCGCTCCGGCTCCTTTCGAGCCACGCTTCCATTCAATTGCAAAACCATTGGTATAACGCAGATCCACGCTGCGAATGTCGCTAAACCGCGACCGCAACGCCTGCGTATACCCCACTCTGAAACGCTCGATACGTTTTTCCTGTTCTTTGCGCCCAATCACTACATCCTGACCTTCATCCAGCTTCATGGACCATGCACCGCTTTCGTCTTCGGTCAATTCAGCAATTTTTAAACCCACACTACTCATGGAACGCGCCAGCGCGATAAAACGCTCTGCCATCTCACGGCCATTGTTTTTAGGGCTGTAAATCAGCGGAAACTCGCCTAGTTTTTCCGGCAGTTCCGCCACAAAAGTCTCTCCAAACTGATTCAGCAGCCGATTCTCGCCCCAAAAGGCGATTGGCAACTGCTCTTCCACGTTTAACAGCAGCTCATTTGGCCAGGCCTTGCGCAAACTCACCGCACGAATCCAGGGATGACTTTCCAGCTCAACCTCAAGCTTTACCTCGTCCAGCAGATACAGATTGGTTTGCACATATGGCTCAATCAGCGCCTGTAACTCGTTTCGATCCAGATAACGAAACTCGCTCTGCCAGTCAACACGCTGTATCGACAGGTTCGCAGGATTACTCAGCCATGCCGTTAACCACAGGAGCGCGCCCCCAAACACTAGCAGCAGCGCAACACCCATTAAAGCGCTCAGCGTGCGTGGCGTTAGCGTGACCCACAGCGGCTGGCGTCGTGCTTTCGTCTGACGGCGAAACACGGCACGTTTAGTCATGGGCTGCTTGGTTTTAGCAGCCTTGTTCAACGGACGGACTGCGGGCGACTTACGGGCTTTAGTACGTGTTTTAGTACTTGCCTTCGACTGAGTCACCGTCGCCACTTTACGCGCCGCTGTCCTGCGGGGCGGCTGCTGGGTAGCCATCAGGCCGACACCTCCGCCACTGAGTCAGACAAGGTCGTCTCCAAAATACGCACGACCAAAGCGCTAAAGCTCATACCCACTGCCGCCGCTGCTTTCGGCGTTAGGCTGTGATCCGTCATCCCCGGATTAGTATTCACTTCAATCAGCCAATTACATCCATCCGCACCGCGCATTAAGTCAACCCGCCCCCAGCTACGGCCATTCAATACCTGAAAAGCCTGCAACGCTAGCTGCTGTATGGCCTGCTCATCGGCCACACTTAAACCACAGGGGCAATGGTACTGCGTATCATCCGACAGGTATTTAGCTGTATAATCATAAAGCTCACCCGCTGGCTCTATCCGAATGGCTGGTAAAACTTCACCGTCTATTACAGAGACAGTGTACTCAGCACCGTTGATCCACTGCTCGGCGAGCACGGTGGTATCACACTGCGCAGCCTGCTGGTATGCGGACGCTAACTGCTCGGCGTGCTTGACCTTGCTCAGCCCTACACTGGAACCCTCACCCACCGGCTTCACCACTAAAGGCAGACCCAGCTCAGCCACCACCTCGGCAAAATCTGTCTCCGCCGTCAGTACCCTGTAGGCAGGTGTAGGCAAACCAGCACCCTGCCAAATGCGCTTACTGGCCAGCTTATCCATACAAACGGCTGAGGCCATCACCCCACAACCGGTATAAGGCAAACCCATGAGCTCCAGCGCGCCTTGGATCACACCGTCTTCACCCATGCGGCCATGCAAAATATTAAAGACGCGGTCAAAACGCCCCTGTTGTAAAACGCTGATAATGTCTGCACCGACATCAATGCCATGCGCATCCACACCCGCAGCTAACAAACCCTGGAGCACCGCAGCACCACTATTAAGTGACACCTCACGTTCAGCTGTCAAACCACCATACAACACTGCTACCCGGCCAAAACGCCTCATATCCGCACTCATGAAGCCCCCCCATTCACCGCGAGTTCTTCCGGTAAACTGGCGGCCAGACTACCTACGCTGCCTGCGCCCTGTGTGAGGACAACATCACCGTCCTGCACAATATTTCGCAATACTGCCGGGACATCTTCCACTTCCGCCACAAAAATCGGATCGACTTTGCCACGCACTCGAATCGCACGCGCCAGCGCCCGCCCATCCGCTCCGGCAATCGGATCTTCATTCGCGGCATAAACATCCATCAACACCAACACATCAACTTCGGACAACACCTGAGCAAAGTCTTCAAACAAGTCGCGGGTGCGGGTATAGCGATGTGGCTGAAAGACCTGCAACAAGCGCCGATTCGGCCAAGCACTACGCGCGGCTTGTAGCGTCGCTGCCATCTCGGTTGGGTGATGCCCATAATCATCGACCAGCAGCACCTTGCCCCGCCCAAAATCAATTTCACCTTGCAGCTGAAACCGACGCCCGATTCCTTCAAATTCACGCAGCGCTTTCACAATGGACTCATCACTTACATCCAGCTCGGCCGCAACCGCAATCGCGGCCAGCGCGTTCAGCACATTATGTTCACCTGGCAGATTTAAGGTCAGCTCTAGACTACGGTTATGCTGTGCAAACTCCAGGCGAAAATGACTCTGTGAACCGTCATAACGCACATTGCTTGCACGAATATCAGCGGGGTACTCAATACCGTAGGTAATCACCGGACGATTGACATCCTGTAGGATAGAACGCACGTTCTCATCGTCCGTACACAGCACCGCCAAGCCATAAAACGGCAGGTTGTGCAGGAAATCCACGAAGGTATTTTTCAGCTTGCTAAAATCACCGTCGTAAGTGGACAAATGATCCGCATCGATATTGGTTACAATCGAAATCATCGGCTGCAAATATAAGAACGAGGCGTCACTTTCATCCGCCTCAGCCACCAAATACTCGCCCTCACCCAGCTTAGAGTTGCGTGCCGAGCTTAATAACTTACCGCCAATCACATAGGTGGGATCCAGCCCGCCCTCTAACAGCAAACTGGTGGTAAGGCTGGTTGTTGTTGTCTTACCGTGCGTGCCAGCGACCGCAATTCCATGACGAAAACGCATAAGCTCAGCCAGCATTTCCGCCCGCTTGATAATCGGCATACGCTGCTCACGCGCCGCCTGAATCTCTGGATTACTCTCATCAATCGCGGTCGAGACCACAATGACATCCGCACCCCTAATCTGGGTGGCCGCATGCCCTTTAAAAACCTGCACGCCTTGGTCCTGCAAGCGCTGCGTCATGGCATTCTCGATCAGGTCAGAACCGGTGACTTCATAACCCAGGTTAGCGACAACCTCCGCAATACCGCCCATGCCTGCACCACCAACACCAATGAAATGCAGCTGCTTAATCCGCTTCCGGGCCAAATGATCATTACCTGCTCGCATCATGCTCGCCGCCCTTTATCAAAGTCATATCCTGCATATTCAGCACAAAGCGCCGCCACTCTCAGCGTAGCATCCGGTTTAGCCAACGCGCGCGCAGCTGTGCCCATCGCCAGCAGGCGCTCACGCTGTGCGCACAGTTCCTGCATGAGCTCTGCCAACTGCGTCGCGTTTAAAGCACGTTGTTGCACCATTAATGCCGCCCCATTATCCACCAAATAAGCCCCATTGGCCGTTTGATGATCGTCCACCGCATAAGGAAACGGTACCAAAATAGACGCCACACCGGCCGCTGCGACTTCAGCAATCGTCAGCGCGCCCGCGCGGCATATAATTAAGTCGGCCCATCCATAGGCCTCAGCCATATCCACTATGAAAGCGGTTACGTCGGCCTCTATTGCCGACTCACTGTAGTGTTGTTTAGCCCGTTCAATATTACGGCTACCGGCCTGATGCCTGACCTGCGGACGTTGTCGCACCGGTAAGCGCGCCAAGGCCTGCGGCACAACCTCATTCAGCGCCGCCGCTCCCAGACTGCCCCCTAGTACCAATAAACGCAGCGGTGCCATCGTTGCTGCGCGCGCCGCCAAACGTTCAGCTGGCGCAGGCAAGCCCGCAATATCTAATCGCACTGGATTGCCAGTGAAAGCGGCCTGTTTCAAAGCACTAAAGGTGCCCGGAAAACCTTCCAATACCCGCCGACTCAAACGCGCCAATAATTTATTGGTCAGCCCCGGCACCGCATTCTGCTCATGAATGAGCAAAGGCGTACCCAACACGGCGGCGACTAAGCCACCCGGCCCGGCAACAAAGCCCCCCATGCCCAAGACCGCAGCCGGTTGATGCTGGCGCATAATTTTCACAGATTGCAACAGCGCCAACAGCAGTTTAAACGGCGCTGCCAGCAGCGTCTGCCAACCTTTACCACGCAAACCGCTAATCGTCAGCCAGGCCATCTCAATTCCCGCTTCAGGAATAACCCGCGCTTCCAGTCCAGCACGGGTACCCATCCACACCACCGGAATATCCTGTGCCATGAGCGCACGCGCCACGGCCAAACCGGGATAAACATGCCCGCCGGTACCACCAGCCGTAATCAGGATGGGCCGCTGTCGTTGCTTAGCTGACATGCGCCCTCCCACGTTTTTTACTCTTCACCATGGTCTTTGCTTTGCGGCGTTGACCAGCATGCGACGTGCCAAACAGACTAATCTGCGTGTCGCGATGCACACGCATAAGTAGCGCCATAGCAACCAGTGTCATCAGTAGGCTACTGCCTCCATAGCTAATCAACGGCAGCGTCAATCCCTTGGGGGGTAAAACTGCAAGATTAACGCCAACATGTAAAATCACCTGGAAACCTATCCAGAAACCGATGCCATAAGCCACATAAGCACCAAAATGCTGCCCCTGTTTATCGGCCCGAAAACCAATCACAAACGCGCGATACACCAACCAGCCAAACAGCGCCAGTACAATCACCATGCCGATAAAGCCAAATTCTTCGGCTAACACCGCAAAAATGAAATCGTTATGCGCCTCCGGCAGATAAAACAATTTCTGTACCCCAGCGCCTAAACCGTTACCAAACCAGCCGCCATCACCAATTGCCATCAGTGCATGAACCGTCTGGTAACCCTTACCTAATTCATGCCCCCACGGGTCTAAGAAGGCCTCCAACCTGGCACCGCGATACCCCACCATCGCCAGCGGCACCATGACCACCAGCGCACCCGCCAACAATAAAGCAAGGCGCTTCCAGGCTACACCGCCCAAAAATAGCATCGCCAGTCCAACCGTGATCACAATGACGGTCGAACCAAAATCAGGCTCCAAAATCAACAGTCCACCCATCAGCCCCAGGACTAACAGCGGAATCATCAGCGGCTGATACGACGGCGATGTTGCCAGATTCTTGCCGTGGCGCACCAAATAGCCCGCCATATACAGAATCATGATCAGCTTAACCACTTCAGACACCTGGATCGAAATAATGCCCAGACTCAGCCAGCGCCGACTGCCGTTTACTTCTTTCCCGATACCCGGTAACAACACCAATAACAGGAGCAGCAAAACAAACGGCAACAGCCTCACCCCCATGCTCTGCCAGAAATTCAGGCGAATCTGATACATCCCCAGCGCCAACAAACCGCCAAGACCCACAAACGCAATCTGCCGGTATAAATAATGATAAGCATCATCATAATCACGCTCCGCCACCCAGAGCGAAGCTGACCCCAGCATCACCACGCCAATTCCGATGAGCGCTAATAGCGCCAATAACAAATCACGGTCAATATAGCGCGACCAATCTATGGTCTCGAAGGTAAGTGTCGTGCGCACAGCATCTGCTCTCATGCCGCCAACCTCCGCACCGTTTCGGTGAAAATTTCGCCACGCCGGACGTAATTTTCAAACATATCAAAGCTAGCACAGGCCGGAGACAATAAAACGTTATCGCCCGGTTCAGCCAGCGCTCGCGCCAACTCAACTGCGTCCGTCATGCTTTCTGCGTAGCGCGGCGGCATAATGCCTACCAGGATTTGTGCAATCGCAGTGGCATCTTCCCCGATCAGAATCACCGCCCGCGCATGTACGCGAATCGCTGCGCGCAGCGGGCTAAAATCGGCACCCTTGCCTTGGCCACCAGCAATCAGCACGGTTTTACCCGGCAGGCCCTGTAACGCTGCCAGCGTTGCACCAACGTTGGTACCCTTGGAATCGTTAAACCAGTTCACACCGTTGTGCTCAAACACCCATTCTGTGCGATGGGGCAGACCGCTGAACGTGCGAATCGCACTCAGCATCGCCGCCTCCGGCAGGCCCACTGCACTGCCCAGGGCTAAGGCCGCCAATGCATTCACACTGTTGTGCTCACCCAGCAGGCGCATCTCCGCTACCGGTAGCAGACAGCGGCTGCCCTGCGCCAAAGCGCGCTGCTCACCTTCAGCTACCATACAAAAATCATCGGGACGATCATGATCAGCCTGTCGACCAAAGCTGCTCACGGCCTCTGGCGCAAACTCGGGTGCTGCTCCCAAGCGCATGACGGCGGCATCATCACGATTCAAGACGGCATGCACACAGTGCTGATAAATGCGGGCTTTAGCCGCGATATAATCAGAAAAGCTGGCATAGCGATCCATATGATCTTCAGACAGGTTCAGTACCACCGCCGCCTGTGCCCGCAGCGACTGTGTCGTTTCCAGCTGAAAACTAGACAGTTCCATCACGTATAAATCTGGCACCGGTTCCTGCAGCGCATCTAACACAAACCAACCGATATTACCCACCGCATACGCTCGCCAACCGGCGGCCTGCGCCATCTCAGTCACCAACTGAGTCACGCTGCTTTTGCCATTGGAACCGGTGATCGCGACAATCGGCGCCTGTGCCACCCGCACAAACAGCTCAACATCACCCACCACCTCAGCCCCACGCGCTGCTGCCGCAGCGATTTGTGGCGTCATGACAGAGACTCCAGGGCTAACAATCAGCTGCTGCGCCAAGCCGAACTGCGGCGCATCGAAATCCCCAAAATGGCAGGGAACCTCTGGAAATTCATGCTGCAAATCAGCCAAGCCCGGCGGATTTTGGCGGCTATCCACCACGGCAAATGCTGCACCCTGCCGCCCCAAATAGCGGGCAACAGACAACCCCGTTGGACCAAGGCCAACGATGAGTCGTTCCAGATTGTTGGGCAGCGTTGTCATCAAACTATCTACCTAAATTCCTATTAATATTCCGATTAATCAATCTGGCGCTAACGCACTTTCAGGGTCGCCAAACCCACCATGACTAAGACCACCGTGATTATCCAAAAGCGCACAATCACTTTGGGCTCGGCCCAGCCTTTCTTTTCATAGTGATGATGCAGCGGCGCCATACGAAAAATACGTTTCCCGCCGCTGGCTTTGAAATAGCCGACCTGCAAAATCACTGACAGCGTCTCCAGTACAAACACCCCACCCATAATGGCAAGTACTATTTCCTGGCGCACCACAACCGCGACAATACCCAGTGCCGCCCCCAAGGCTAACGCACCGACATCGCCCATAAACACCTGAGCGGGATAGGTGTTAAACCAGAGAAAACCAAGGCCCGCCCCAAAAATGGCACCACAAAACACCACCACTTCGCCCGCCCCAGAGACCTTCGGCACCCCGAGATAATCGGCGATCACCGCATGACCGCTGACATAGGCAAAAACCCCAAGGCCACCAGATACCAAGATCGTTGGCATAATCGCCAAACCATCCAAGCCATCCGTCAAATTAACCGCATTACTCGCCCCGACGACCACCAGATAGACCCAAGGAATAAATAACCAGCCCAGATTAATTTGCGCTTCCTTAAAGATGGGCAAATACAAGGTCGTTTCTACTGCGCTGGGAGCGCTCACAAATAAATAACAGGCCGCAGCAAAGCCCACTAAACTCAGGCTGATATACTTTTGGCGCGCGGTGAGGCCTAGACTTTGCTGACGTTTAAGTTTGAGGTAATCATCCATGCCCCCCACTAAGCCAAAGCCCAGCGTTACACCCAACACCACCCAAGTGTAGCGATTGCTCAAATCAGCCCAAAGCAAGGTCGAAACTGCAATCGCTAGCAAAATCAATACCCCGCCCATAGTCGGCGTACCGGCTTTCACCAGATGACTTTCAGGCCCTTCTGCGCGAATATACTGTCCAATTTTGAGCCGGGTCAGCATCGTGATCATCGCCGGGCCAAACCACAGCGCAATAAATAGCGCAGTCAACACGCCCATAATGGCGCGCAGAGTGAGATACTGGAACACATTCAGCGCGCTGATATACTGACTGAGAAATTCAAATAACAGCACTAACATGGCACAGCCTCCACTGGCACGGCCAGGGCATGCACGACTCGTTCCATTTTTGCGCTACGCGAACCTTTCACCAGCACGCAGTTGTCGGCATTGAGTTGCAGGGTGTCTAAGGCTCGCAGCAGCTCATCCATGTTATGGCAAGAGACCGCACCAGCCCCAAACGCATCGCAGGCATGCACGCTCAAGTCGCCCACACCGTACAAAGCATCAATCCCCAAAGAAGCGGCATAGCGTCCAACTTCCGCATGAAGCTCGACACCATCCGCCCCCAATTCACCCATATCCCCCAGTACCAACAATTTACGCCCCTGTTGTTGCGCTAACACGTCAAGCGCCGCCCGAGTCGATGTCGGATTTGCGTTATACGTGTCATCAATGATTAATTCACCCGCAGCCCCACGCAGCGGACACAGGCGACCCGGCACGGGCTGCAATTGCTCCAACCCCTGCTTGACCAGTGCCAGACTCAGTCCCAGCGGCATCACTGCCGCCGCTGCAGCCAGTGCGTTCATAGCATTGTGGCGCCCTAATAGCGGCAGGTTAATATCGATCGTTTGCGCAGCATAGGTCAGCCTTAACACATTATTTTGTTGCATGACGCCGTACACATCTGCGGCGGTATTGTTCATTCCAAAGCTCAGCGTCCGCCGCGCTGCATTCAGGCTCTGCCAATAGGAAAAGTAGGTATCATCTGCATTTAATACCGCGACACCCTCAGCCGCCAAACCAGAAAAAATCTCACCTTTTGCCCGCGCCACCCCAGCGATGTCGCCAAAACCTTCCAGATGGGCAGCCCCGGCATTATTCAGAATTGCAATCTGCGGCTGTACCAAGTGGGTGAGGTAATCAATCTCACCGAAGTGGTTGGCACCCATCTCGACAACCGCAAAGGCATGCTGCTCCGGTCGCAGTTCAAACAAAGTCAGCGGCACACCCAGGTCATTATTCAGATTCCCCTGGGTAGCGTGCGTTGCGCCGACCTCAGATAAAATCGCCGTTAGCATTTCCTTCAGCGTGGTCTTACCGTTGCTACCGGTGAGTGCCAACAATGGCCCGCTGAAACAATTACGCCATGCCGCCGCCAACTGCCCCATAGCCGCCCGAACATCCGCCACTACAACTTGCGAAATCGCCGCCTCAACTGGCCGTTCGACCATCACCGCACTCGCGCGACCAACCACCGCAGGCACAAAGTCATGCGCGTCAAAATAGGCCCCGCGCAGCGCCACAAACAAGTCACCGGGCTGTACTTGGCGCGAATCACGCTCCACCCGTTCCAGCATCATGCTCTGTGCGCTTTCAGCATCAATATTGCGCAGCGTACCTCCACACATATCGGCCAGCTCGAACAGTGACAGCCAACTCATGCCACACACTCCTGCAACGCCCGCCGCGCCTGTTCCCGGTCGTCAAAAGGCCGTTGCTCCTGCTGCACGATTTGCACGGTTTCATGGCCTTTACCGGCAATCAGCACCGTATCGCCCACACCCGCCTTACGTATTGCTCGCCGAATGGCCTGCGCCCGATCATGCTCAAACCACACCTGCTCAGGTCGAGCAAAACCCCGGCGAATATCCGCAAAAATACCCTGTGGATCTTCATTCCGCGGATTATCATCCGTCACAATCACTCGGTCGGCCGCCTGCTCTGCCGCCTGCGCCATTAGCGGGCGTTTCCCAGCATCACGATCGCCCCCACAGCCAAAGACGCAAGTCAGCTCACGCGAGGTGTGCGCCCGCACTGCACTTAGTACCGAACCCAGCGCGCCCGGCGTATGCGCATAGTCCACCACCGTCAATAGGTCACTGGCTTGCTGAGCACTGTTAACACGCTCCATCCGCCCAGGTACAGTCTGCACCTGAGCCAGCGCAGCCAGCGCAGCCGCTAGCGTATGACCCTGTAACAGCAGCACACCCAGTGCCGCCAGCAAGTTATCCAGATTAAACCGCCCTAATACCGGCGCGTGCAGCTCACCGGCACCCCAAGGGGAGCTAATGTGAGCGCGAATCCCAGTGTGATCAAAGACCGCCGCACTCGCCACCACCGTATGCGCCGGGTAATCAGCAGGTCGACCCACGCCGTAACCCAGCACCTCACAGGATGATGCGCCAACCGCTAGTTCTGCGGCCAGTTTACACCCAAAGTCATCGTCCAGATTCAACACTACGGCACGCAAATTCGGCCAGTAAAACAGCTTGCGTTTAGCGTCAGCATAAGCCTGTTCGGTGATGTGATAATCCAGATGATCGCGACTCAGATTGGTCAGCACCGCTATCGAAAAGTTCACGCCGACAACCCGACCTTGATCTAGCGCGTGGGAGGAAACCTCCATCGCCACTGAAGTAAAGCCAGTGTCGCTTAAAGCGCGCAAATGGGACTGTGTGCTAATCGCGTCCGGTGTGGTGTGCGTCGCCACCTGCAAAGCCGCAGGACGCCCAATACCCAGTGTACCGATGACACCAGCCTGCTGCCCCAGCGCCTGCAAAGCCGCAGCAATAAAATGGGTCACCGAGGTTTTGCCATCCGTGCCCGTCACGCCCACCACTTCAATGGCGTGTGAGGGGTGCTCATAGAAGGCCGCGGCCAATGCTCCCAGCTGAGTGGCCAGTCCCTCAATGGCGATCATTGGCACCCCTGTTGCCGCCTCAGAGACCGGAGACTGTGGACTGCTTCCATCCTCAACAATGGACTGACGCTGTTGTTGCATATTATGTGTGGCACCATCATCGGTTTGCGTCTCAGCTGCTGCCATCGGCTGATACAGTATGGCAACTGCTCCAGCGGCAACCGCAGCGTCGGCATAGGCCAAACCGTGCTGCTGCGTACCCTGCAAGGCCACAAATACCATGCCCAGTTTAATCTGCCGGTTATCTAAGGCAAAACCAGACACCTCAATATCCGGCACATTGGCCACAGGTGCTGACTGCAGCACAGCCAATAGATGACGCAGCCGCCTCATGTCTCGCCTCCATCATCCTGTTCCACATCAGCCTGTTGCAGCCGAGGTAAATCATCCGGTGGTATATCCAGCAGCCGCAACGACTCCGCCATGACTTTAGCAAACACCGGCGCCGCCGCCCGGCCACCGCTGTCATCAATCTTAGGCTCGTCAATCTGTACGGCAACGACTAGTCGTGGGCGACTTGCCGGGGCAACACCAATAAAACTGGTAAGAAATTTATCTTTGCGGTACTTGCCACGAATGTATTTATAGGCCGTACCGGTTTTACCCGCAACGCGGTAGCCATCCACAATGGCACGTTTACCCGTCCCAGCGCGCACCACCGACTCCATCATCTTCAGCACCGCCCGCGCATTATCCGGCGTCATGACCTGCTGCCCCCGTGGCGGAGTATCACGTTTATAGATTGTGACCGGCATAAAGCGCCCACCGGCAGCAAACGGCGCGTAGGCATGTGTCAATTGCAAGAGGCTAGTTGACAGGCCATAACCGTAGCCGTGCGACGCTCGGTCAACCTTACCCCACTCGCTGTAATTGCCTAACAGCCCCTGCGTCTCACCGGATAGGCCCGCATCAGGCACACGCCCAAAACCCACCCGATTCAAAAACATCCAGTGGGCACGCGGGTTCATCAATAATGCCACGCGACTTGCGCCCACATTGCTGGATTTCGCCAGCAGCGTTGAGAGCGAAACTGCACCATAGTCTTTGGGGTCACGTACCGTGTACTTGCCAAACTTTATGAGGCCCGGCGAGGTATTAATTTGCACGTCTGGTCCAATCGCACGCGACTCTAAAGCGGCAGCAATAGTTAACGGCTTCATCGTTGAACCCGGCTCAAACTTATCCGTCACCGCACGATTGCGGTAGCGCCGCGCCTCCAACGTTTTGCGGTTATTCGGGTTAAATGACGGCAGATTGGCCATCGCCAAAATTTCACCATTGTGTGCGTCCATCACCACCAATGAGCCAGCCTGCGCCTTCAACTTATAGACCTGTGTTTTCAGCGCCTTATAGGCTATGTATTGAATGCGTCGATCAATACTTAAACGGGCAGCCTGCCCTGGCACCATATCCTCAATGCTTTCAATATCTTCGATAATATGGCGCCGACCATCCAGCACAACTCGCTTACGTCCGTTGCGCCCAGCGAGGTGCATATCCATCGCTTTCTCGACACCCTCAATCCCTTTGCCATCAATATCGGTCAGCCCGACCACATGGCCGGAGGTTTCTGCCAAGGGGTAGAAACGGCGATATTCAGATTTACTGGCAATACCCGGCAGCTCCAGGTCAAGAATATCGTCGACCACTTCCGGCGACAGATGCCGCCCCAGATAGAGAAAGCTGCTTTCCTGATTCGCCCGGATGCGGGCGAGCAAAGCATCCGGCTCCATTTGCAGGGCCTGTTCAATATCAGCCAACCCTTGATTAAACGTCGCCAGACGCTCATTGGCAAGCTGGCTATTCACCCGCTGCTGAGCCGAGGCTTTCGCCACACTGACCTGTTGCTGTGCTGCCTCATGCGCATCGTTCAGCTGGCGATAAGCGCTCAGCAACATCACGGGATTGCTATACAGAGACTTCACTGGTGAACTGACCGCCATCGGCTCACCATTGCGATCCACAATCATGCCGCGATAGGCCGGAATACTAATCACCCTTGTTTGGCGCTGGCCCGCCTTCTCCTGCAACATTTCCTGTTGGAATATTTCCAGCCAGATAGCGCGCAGCATCAATACACCAATCACACTGATCAGTGCCAGCATCAGGAACAAGCGTCTGCCCTGGAAAATCGGCGATGTGGCTTTACGGCGTCTCATTCTCGCACAATCCTGATATTGTCAGCGGAAGGTTTTTGCATCCCAAGCTCACGCTTGGCATTGCGTTCTACATAAATCTGATTCAGACGTGTACTGTATTCCAACGTCAGGCGACTCCAAGTCGCATTCAAGGCATCGCGTTCTTTTTCCAATTGCTGCATATCGACAAACAGCTGACGGGCATGATGGCGATTCACCACCACGGTGATAGCCAGTGAAATCACCAGGACATAAAGCACCGTTAGGCTACCCGCCTGCCAGCGATCCATATCAGGCAATGCCCCCATTCATTTGTGCCACCCGCATAACCGCACTTCGCGCTCGCGCATTAACCGCGACTTCCTGAGCAGAGGCTTTAACTGCCTTACCCACTAGACGCATCTTGGGCTGCACAGCCTCATCCATCACCGGCAGGCCTTTAGGTAACCGTGGCGGCGTGGATACATCACGCATAAAATGCTTGACCATACGGTCTTCCAGAGAATGGAAACTAATCACAACCAGACGCCCTTCTGGCAACAGACATGTAAGCGCATTACGCAGACACTCCTGAACATCTTCTAATTCCTGATTTACTTTAATACGGATCGCCTGAAAACTCCTCGTTGCAGGATGTTTTCCAGCCTCCTTTTTGGGTACCACCGCAGCGATTAGCCCAGCCAGCTCAAGCGTTGTTGCTAACCCACCCTGGGCACATCTGAGGCTTATCGCACGAGCAATACGCTTAGCAAAACGTTCTTCGCCATAGTGCCAGAGCACATCAGCGATTTCTTTCTCACTGGCTTGCTGCAGCCACTGCGCGGCGCTGTCGCCAACAGCAGGATTCATACGCATATCCAAAGCCCCATCGCGCATAAAACTGAAACCACGTCGTGCATCGTCAAGCTGAGGTGATGACACGCCCAAATCCAACAACAAACCGTCAATACCGTCCGTTATACCAGTCGCCGCCAGTGCGGCGGAAACATCACGAAAAGAACCCTGCCAAGTACTAACACGCTTATCCGAGTTATATTTTATCCTGGCATCTTCAATCGCTTCCGGGTCTTTATCGATAACTAACAAGCGTCCATTATTACCCAACTGCGACAAAATTTTATCTGCGTGGCCGCCCCGACCATACGTTCCATCCACATAAAGACCGGATGGCTTGATATTCAGTGCTTGGACAGCCTCGGCCAGTAATACTGTCTCATGCTGCCAAGCTGAATGCTGCCCAGCGGTGGCCATAGAATGCTGCGCCTGAAGACTCTTTTTCTTCATGCCCGCTACATAGAGACCTGACTCAAAATGTCATTGGCCTCATCATCAGCTTGCGCCTCTTCTAACCATAGGTCTCTTGCAGTGTTCCAGACATCGGCATCCCACAATTCAAACTTAGTCGATTGCCCGACGAGTACCGCTTTCTTGCCTAAGCCAGCATATTCACGTAGCGGAGCTGGCAACAGCACTCGACCCTGCGCATCCAGCTCAAGCTCGGAGGCATGCCCAAGAATCAAGCGCTGCATATTACGCACCCGTCGATTCATATTGGGCAAGCCCATTAACGTGCGCTCGACCTTTTCCCACTGATCCATGGGATAAACCAATAGGCATTTATCCGCGTGATCAACTGTGATTACGATTTGCCCATGAGCACTTTCCGCGATGGCATCACGATATTTGGCGGGCATAGACAGCCTACCTTTTGCATCAATAGAGATGTTTGAAATGCCACGAAACATTGCTTTTGTGTTAACGGGTTTTTAAGAATGGCTGTTAAACCCACTTAAAAACATAATTAACCACTTCCTTCCACTTTTTTCCACAATTCAGACGATCATAGAAACTCTACCCCACCCTGTCAACGAAATTGCAAAAAAACCCTTTAAACAGCATAGGCTTGCCGGTAAATGAGCAAGCACTTTCTCAGCACAAAAAACAATACATGATATTAATCAGCGAAATAAGAATAAATCTTAATATCTCACTTATCTTTATTGATGTAAGTTGTTGATATTAAGATATAGGAAAGGAATTAGCCGATCTGTAAGCCGGGTTCTGTCGAGGACAATCATTCATCTACGGCATGTGTCACCACATACCTTTAGCAACCTACCCGAATGCAGTGCGGGTCACACCAATGCATTCCTATTTGGTCTTGCTCCGGCCGGGGTTTACCCTGCCACAACTGTTGCCAGCTGCGCGGTGCGCTCTTACCGCACCTTTTCACCCTTACCTTGCCCTGTATAAACAGGATTTTGGCGGTATATTTTCTGCGGCACTTTCCGTCAGCTTCCGCTGCCCAGGCGTTACCTGGCGACCTACCCTATGGAGCCCGGACTTTCCTCCCCCTTGCAGACTCTTAAATGAGGCAGCAAAGCAGCGATTGCCCGATCGGCTAGATGGTTTATAACAGAAAACCCGCAGGAAAGCTGCACAAAAAACCCAAACGGCACCAGTAGAGGCAGCATGATAGATACACTCCAGGGCTTAAGTAGAGCAGTCGCCCGTCCCAGCTGAGGTATAGGCGTTATAGGCCCTGACTTAATAAAGCATACCAAGCGCTAATAAAACCAGCATGCCCATAGAAATCTTTGTCATTAATCAGTACGTCTGGCCGCATCAAAACCATCGGCAAATCGCGATCCCAATAATATTTCAAGGGCGAGTCACTGATACCGGGAAAACTCACCGGAATATTTAACGAATGCACATTCGCGATACCCAGCTGCTGAAAACGCGCTTTCAGCATCCTAATCTGCAACACATCTTTCAGCCGCCCAAACACACTCAGGCCATCCTGTGTTTCCGGCAGTAAATAATCAAAATAGCGCCACTGATCCGTGGCATAAACTGCGTCAGGCACTCGCAGACCTGGAGCAAATATCACACCAAAGTCACCTTCTTTAAGCTGACGTGCGACCTGATCCACATGGAAAATACTAGCATCGGCCAACCCCTGCTCCAGCCCTTGCGCCTGATGCACAAAGATAGTCAGATCGAGCTGCGTGTGCACCGACTCAGCCGCAGCAACCGCATAAGCAAGCTCAGTCAGACTCGTCGCAATTTCTGCCGCTTCCAAAATCGGCTTCTCCGTCACCACATAGTGCAAACCGATGAATGCTCTGCGTTTAAACTGCTTACCGGCCTTCAGGCGCAGAATGCGCAGATGCGCTCCGCGCTCCAGCTGTTCCACGCTGTCCACCCCAGCCAAGCGCTTCCGCAGGTAGTTGGTCGTCGCCAGCAAGCGCGCCTGATCATCACCAGCTCCCACCGGAACCGCCATCACCTCGCGCAAATGCGCTTCCAACACGGTACGATCAAGCCGCAGCGCGGGCGGGGTATCCTCCGCCCGCGAGAATACCGGCTGGGTCAGCATAAACCACAGCACCAGCGCAACCAGCAGCAGGGCCAGCAACATATCCAACGCACGACTTAACACCCAATCAACCATGAGCAAAACTCTTTAATGACGGTTATCTATGACCATACCACACTAACAATACGGTACTTGGCCGGAAGCACATACTATAGCCGCATACTACTATTCAGTCGCGACCATTGCCACCGAGCAAGCATTCACGTATATACTCGCTCTATGGATCAAAGTCTCTCAATCACAATCGTCCTGGAGGGCGGTATGGCGCAGGCCAGCCTCAGTGTACAGGATAATTACAAAAGCCAAGCGCAGGTTTTCCACGTTCCACTGGAGTTTGTTGCACTGGGCGCACTGGTCAACAGCACGCAAAGCACCGGCGATTACTGGATAGTCACCGCCAGCCCTGACAACCCGCGCTTTCAGGTCGAATCTGCTGTTTTTGCTCGCCACCACGACGGTAAAATTATTTGGGATCTGGTCTATGAGCACTACGAACCGTTTCTCAATATCGAACTCGGCCCAGAAGCTGATGACTTCGATGAGAATATCATCTCGTTTACCTTTGATCCTTTTCAGTATACTAGCGCGCTCTATCAAGCCTGTCAGCTCAGCCAGAATATCAGCCCGCGTTTATTTACGCCGACGACAAACACCGACACCACCGACGACACTCCAGAAAACCCAATCAGCCAGCTGCCAAGCTATATCCCAAAGCTCAATATTCTATGGCAAAAACATGGCATGGCTCACGGCATGCTGGAAAACGGCCAGCCCGTCCACGATCATGACTATCTGGCACAGCACACCGAGAAGCAATGGCTGCAAGATATTATCGACACCCTGGATGCGGTACATAATGAAAATGTCATGGAAAACCTGGATGCCTATTTGGAATCGCTGCCAGAGGACGTGCTCAATCGCTTAGAGACCAACGGTGACCAGCTGCAAAATGCGCTGTTAGAGCGCTGGGAAATGCTAGTCAGTTCACTAACCCACGCCGAAGCCGAAGCCCTGGAAAATGAAGACAGCAAGGAAAAATTCCCAAACAGCCTAAAGCTACGGCTAATGAGTGAATTTCTGGCGGGCAACCCCTCTATCCTACTGGGCGACCTGCGCGGCCAACGAGCGAGTGAAGGTGAAAAAGTCGTGGACTTGCAGCACTGGAAACGCCGCACGGCCAAATCGAAACGCTGATGGCAACCCATGCTGAGACCCGTTCAGCCCCACCGCCTTTCAAGCAGCGCTGCGTACAAGACCTCGCCTGGGTTATCGCTAGCCCACCGTTAATCAGCGGCAATATTAACGCGGTCAACTGGTGGGATACGGCGCACATGCAGCGCGAATACGCGGCCTGCTTACCCGCACTGCACCAGCTGGACAAACACCCCGCGCCCTTATTAGACGCCATTGCAACTGCCAAATCACAGCGCCTCGGGCACTACTTTGAAACCCTAGTGGCACACTGGTTCCACATCAGTCCAAATTATGAGTTGCTGCTGCGCAACTACCAGCTACATAACGCCCAACAAACACTGGGCGAGCTCGACTTCTTGGTACAGGAACATAGCAGCGGCAAGCGGGTTCACCTGGAGGTCTCTGTTAAGTTTTACCTAGGGACAGGTGATTTAAATCAGATGGCAAACTGGCATGGCCCCAACCTGAAAGATCGGCTGGATCGCAAATTCCAACATTTGTGCACCCACCAAACACAGTTGGCGCGCAAGTATCCCAAACACCTGCCCTACTCAGCCGATGAAGCGGCCTGCTTAATTAAAGGACGCTTGTTTTATCCCGCAGATGCAGTGCCAACAACTCACTTTGTTAATCCGCAGCACTTATACGGACGGTGGTACGAGTTGCCGACTACCCCTCAGCGCACCTCGTCTTACTTATGCCTAGGCAAACAGCGCTGGCTGGCGACAGTACACGACGCGGCAGAAGCGGCCTTAGTCACCTTGCCCGCCAAGCTGGATACAGCGACGTTATACGCGAATTATAGCGGCCAGACAGAGCGCGAGCGCTTTTTCCTGCTGCCCGCAGGCTGGAAAGCCCGCATACCCAGCAACACTTCAACCCCTCCGGCAGCAAACAAACCATGAGCCAAACCGATCAGCAACTCACGCGCGGCGTTTACCTCATGATCATCGCCTGCATCATTCTGCCACTGATGGACGCCACCTCAAAAAGCATGGGCGTAACGATTGCGGCCGGGCTGATTGTGCTGGCGCGCTTTTTCTTCCAGAGCTTGTTTCTCGTGCCGTTTGTCTGGCGCATACTGTATTGGCCAACCGGCTTAGAATTACGCCTGCATTTACTGCGCGCCTTCACGTTATCCGCCGCCACCCTATGCTTTTTCACAGCGATACAAGTGATGCCGATTGCCGATGCGCTGGCGATCTTTTTCGTGATGCCACTGATTGTGACCTTACTGGCACCGTGGATACTGAACGAAGTAGCAGGCTGGCGACGTTTGCTGGCAGTCACCGTTGGCATGATAGGCGCAGTAATTATTATTCAGCCCAGCCATGAAATCTTTGGCTGGCGGGCGGTGCTACCCCTGGGCACCGCATTGAATTTCTCTTTTTATATCATGTTCACCCGTAAACTGGCGCGCAGCACCGCCACCGGCGAAGGCTTATCACCACTGAGCATGCAATTCTGGTCGGGCTTTTTTGGTTTTGCGTTGACCGCGCTTGCCATTATCCTGCTACAGCCCCTGAACTGGCCAGTATTTGAGTTAGGCTGGCCAGAACTATGGCAATGGTGGCGTCTTATCCTGGTGGGCTTGTTGGCGGCGGTGGGGCACCTCATCATGACCATGGCCTTTAAATATGCCGATGCCTCGCTGCTAGCGCCGTTCCAATACGTTGAGCTGATTGTGGCCGCACTACTCGGCTGGTGGTTATTTGATGATATACCGACACTGACTACTTGGCTAGGCACCGCGATTCTGGTTGCCTCCGGCCTGTATATTTTTCAGCGTGAGCGGCGTCTGGCACAGACTAGTACTAACTGAATATCACTAGACGGATCCAAGATTCATTTGGACGCCGCAAGTTAGCCCAGCTATTTACAGAAGATATTATGTCATCTGGTTTAGGGAATTTTCTCTCTTATCGAGCAGCTCGCAAATAAACCACCAGCATCAACAGCAGCAGCGTCAGCGCCCAAACCAAGATGTAAACCCGCATCGCTCCACTGGCTTTGTCTTTATCCGTGCGCTTACGCGGGCGAATATCCTTCACGTAAAACACCAGCTTACTCGCCAGGTTCACACAGACGATATTAATCGCCAACAGCAGTGCCGCACCCGCCGCCAGCCCTAAATTGCCCTGCCCCAACATAATGCCAACCGTGCTCGCGGGGGGTAACAAAGCCACCGCCACCATTACCCCAACCAACACGCTGGATAAACCGCTGGTCAATGATAAAGCCGCCGCCGCACCGGATGCCAAAGCAAGTGCAACTGCACTCCAGCCCGCCTGTGTGCGTGACATTAACTCAGGAAATTGATCACCGCTCAGTGTTTCAGGCCACCAGGCACCCAACGCAGCACACATCAGCACCGCCAACGCAATACCAACCAGCAGCGTCAGCGCCGACTTGCGCATCAGCTCAATATCACCCAGCGCTGTGCCCAAACTCAACGCCAGGTTTGGCGTTAGCAGCGGCGCAATCACCATTGCGCCAATCACTACCGCAACATTATTCTCAATCATGCCAATCGCCGCCACCACAGTAGACAACATCAGTAGCACGATGTAATTCATATCGAGGCGAGCACCTTTGCTGACCTCCTGATGCAAGGCTTCGCGCAGCGAGATGGCAGAGTCCTGATATTTTTCCTGATCTACACCCAGGCGCGGCAGCGATACCTCCACCGGCAGCACCATAATGCGGGCGGTAGGCTGCGCACCTAGAATATTTTCCAGCAAATCCAGCAGATTCTGAACCTGATTATCAGCCACCAACAGACGCATGGCCCGCATCCCGTCCTCGCCCACCATACCCAGGCGAAAATCACTGGCTTTTACTTTTTCTGAGATGGCAGCCACGGTATCCGAGCTGCCCTGGTTCGCAATAACTTCGACGTACTTCATGAGCGTTAGTATACGCGCTGCTTCAGAACGCTATATTCTGCCAGAAAAATCAGCCACCCGTTTGCGATTTCTCATGCCGGTAATTAATCACTTTCATAGTTTTAGGATCAAGTTCAATACTCAGACGTTCCCGTGCACTATTCGCAGTCATGCTATTACCCGCCATACTGCCCGCCATCGAGCCCAAAGGCCCAGCAATCATTCCACCCACAATTGCGGCAGCTGACGACGCCGCACTGCGCCCCATTTGATCGCTCATCTGATAATTATAATGCAGGTATTTCCGGTCAGGCAACACCGTGATTGCAGTCGGTTTACCTAACATCGCCACCACCTCCTGCTCGGTTGTCACACCCTTCTGGAGTTTTGCCACCTGATTACTCTCAACTTTAACCCCTGTCGAGGTACAGCCTGCCAGAAACACAAAGCCTAGTACGACTAAGCAATAGTTTATCCTTTTCATCATCCCAACCTATAAGCAACGTTAATTTCGTACGGATTGATCTAACATTTTACCGTCCGGTGTGATTTCACAGCGCTCCTGAACTGCTGTGTGCATTTTTTCTACGACTCATGTTTTATTGGTAGTCGTGGTGGCAAATAACGTTCACAAGCTGGCGAACTCTACTCCCAAAAAACTATGCTTCACTCCCGTAATAACGCTCTATAGCCATTATCAAATACTGCAATACCGCAGGTATACTGAATAAAACAACTCGACAGAAATTCGCTTAACACTCACAAGTGACAAGACTTAAAAGGGAGCCACCCGTGAATAAAGATTTTTTCGCGCATAAAGCCAGCCACTATGAGCGCAATCAAAGGCGCGTTACTAACGTTGATAACATCGCACAAACGATTATTGACCACATACCGCTTACGCAAACCATGCACCTCATGGATTTTGGTGCAGGTACGGGGCTGCTGCTAGAACGTATCGCGCCACATGCGGGCAAAATTACGGCAATCGATGTCTCAACCTCCATGACAGCGGCACTGCAAAATAAGCAGGATAAACTTGCTTGTGCACTGGAGATACGCAACATCAACCTTGAACGGGAAGACATCGCAGAACAATTCGATGGCATTGTTTCATCAATGACCCTGCATCATATTAAAGACGTGGCAGCGCTGTTGCAGAAGCTCCGTCAGCTGGTGAAGACGGGTGGCTTTGTTGCACTGGCTGACCTTGACCAGGAAGATGGCAGTTTTCATACTGAGGATACCGGCGTACATCATTTCGGTTTTGAGCGTAAGGCCATCGCTGACATGGCAACGGCGGCCGGTTTTAAGGATGTGGCAGTGGTTGACGCCAGCGTCATCAAGAAACCACAGGGCATGTTTAGTGTGTTTTTGCTGGTGGGACAGTGCTAATATCAAATACCCTGATAAAGAAAGTAGCCTCCCCCCACAAACATAAGCACCTCAACCACTACCGTATGCACCGCAATGCTAGCGTTTTTGACGATCCATTTCCCCAACATTCCCCCGGGAATCGTGCATAAGCCAACCACGAAACCCAATGAAATCAGTTCGCGACTCAGTAAGTCTCCCGCCCCAAACACAATGCTCTTTGTCACATTTAGGGTTAAGCCCATCGCCGCCACGGTCCCCACAAGCCCCTGCCCCACAATACCCGCGCCAAGCAGAAATGGCCCCAATATCATACCGCCACCAAAAACAGTGCCCGAAATCACACCATAGACACTGCCTACCGCCGTTAAGCCACGATAGCCGACATTATAATTGCGTTTTTTAAACACTCGGCGCAGGGGAATAGAAATTAGGAGAAAGCAGCCCATCACGATAGCAATCGCCTTTACCGGCAGATAAAGGTAAATCACCGCCCCCAAAATAATACCGGGCAAACCCGTTATCATAATGGCACGATAGGCTTTCCAGTCGATAGCAGCACGAAACAAGAAAATGCGATTGATATTACTAATCACCATCGCAAAGGCAACCACCGGCACCACCGCGCGTATCCCTATAAGCGGAGCCAGACACACTGACAATAAAAGCGCCCCCGCAAACCCTGCGACCGAGTGAAATAAAGCGGTCACGAAGGCGGCAATAGCCACTAGTACCAGCGTCAACCAGTCAAGCTGGCCGAGAAGCGAAATATCTGATTCCATGTTCCTGTTTACTCAAACAATCGATTTAAGCCACACCATTACGCAGCATTTCAACCATACCCCAAGCAATTTCCTGCGGCGTCATGCCACCAGCACGATACCAGATAAACACCCAGTTGCTAGCCCTTAATAAAGTAAGGCGTAATAATGTTCGATCGCTATCTTGCCGCAAAGGAAGGTCATCAATTAACTGGCGGATAATATTTTCATACGCTTCACGGTACGGTTGAATCTGGTCGCGCAGTTCCGGGTGATCAGTCATCGCCAGACTGTGTCCGGTCAAGCGCTGAATCGGTGGCGAGTCGCCCACCATACCGCCAATATGCACACTCAGCGCCCGCACCAAGCTATCCCATGGGTCAGTCCCCTCTTCCGCTGCGGCTTTGACCTGCGCCCTCACCGTATTGAAACCATCCTGGTGTATGGTCAGGAACAGTTCTGTCTTTGATGCAAAATAATGATACACCGAGCCGGGTAGTAAACCGGCGCGGCTGGCAATATCACGCATCGACGTGCGATCAAAACCTTTTTCAGCAAACAGCTCCGCCGCAGTGTTGGGCAGAATGCTGCGTCGCCCGCCTTCACTATTGCCTGCAACCGTACCCTTTAGCTGCAAATCATGGGTGAGCAAATTACGATCCAGCAATTTCTGCTGATTTTCGCTGAGCTGCTCACCTTTACCACTATCAGCTAATGCCTTTAATCGTTTTGCAGCAATTTCCAATCCATGCTTTTTCCAGATATAACGAACGCTGAGGGAGAGATTTGAGTTCCTTCCTGCTTCAGCCTGGATACAACGGCGGCCTGACCCAGCCCAGGATGGTTGCTGGCAAAATGCAGGACTTTCTGTTCAGCCCTACCGTTCTCGCCTGATGCTGTTTTTAACGCCTGTTTCATCTGATTTCCTATGGCTGCACCGTATCCATATTAGCGTCATCATAGTCTATGACTAACTTAGCAAACAGGTGTTTGACGCATTGCCTAACCGGGTGCTAATTTGCATTATGCAAGTCCTGCTCATTGCGCTGGAAGAGGAGACCAAACGATTATGTTCAGCAAAAACAACTGGTACGTTGCCGCCTCAGTCGATGAGGTTAAAGACAAACCTTTAGGCCGCACCATCTGCAATGAAAAAATCGTCTTCTTCCGTAAAGCCTCGGGCACGATTGCTGCGGTTGAGGATTTCTGCCCGCACCGTGGTGCACCCTTATCGCTGGGCTTTGTCGAGGGTGAGAATCTGGTGTGTGGTTATCACGGCCTGATGATGGGCGGTGACGGTAAACCGGCGGCTATGCCACAACAGCGGGTTGAACAGTTTCCCTGTAATAAAGCCTATCCGGTGGCGGAACGCTTCGACTATATCTGGGTATGGCCCGGCGAGCCTGAGCGAGCGAACGTCGATGATATACCGACACCGCTGTGGGCCGATAACCCGGAATGGGCGGTGGGTACCGGTATGTTTCATATTGACTGTGACTATCGTCTGATGGTGGATAACCTGATGGATTTGACCCATGAAAACTACGTACACCGGGACTCCATCGGACAGGAAGAAATTGAACAGGCTCCAGTGAAAAGCTATGCCGAAGGCGATACCGTCATCACCAGCCGCCTGATGGAAAACATCATTGCCCCGCCGTTCTGGCAGGCAGCAATGAGAGCCAACGGCCTTGACCCGGAGCAGGCCGTAGACCGCTGGCAAATCTGCCGCTTTACCCTGCCCAGCCACATTATGATTGATGTTGGGGTTGCGGTGGCGGGCAAAGGCGGTTTTGACGCCCCGGCAGAATACCGGGCGGGCGGTACAGTCATTGACTTCCTCACCCCGGAAACAGAAACCAGAATGTGGTACTTCTGGGGAATGGCGCGGCATTTCAAAGTCGATGACGAACAGCTCAGCGAACAAATCCGGGTAAACCAACACAAAATTTTCAGCGAAGACCTCGCCATGCTGGAACAGCAACAGCAGAACCTATTGCGCAACCCTGACCGACGCCTGTTAAAACTGAATATTGACAGCGGCGGTGTATTATCTCGCCGTAAGATTAAGCAAATGTTGGCGCGGGAACAAAAGACCGTTGCGTGAGTGATAGAGGCAAGGATTTTAAGACTTTTCAGTCCACCCCAACACGTACCATATTAACCATACCCTGAGCAATTTCCTGTGTTGTCTTACCTCCCTCGCGATACCAAACAAAAACCCAATTGCTGGCCCCCAATAAGGTCAGACGCAATAAAGTTCTATCGCTATCCTGTCGCAAAGGAAGGTCATCAATCAACCGGCGGATAATGTTTTCATAAGCTTCACGGTACGGTTGAATCTGGTCGCGCAGTTCGGGGTGATCGGTCATCGCCAGACTGTGTCCGGTCAGGCGTTGTACCGGTGGCGAATCACCCACCATACCATCAATATGCACACTCAGCGCCTGTACCAAACTGTCCCATGGGTCAGTGCCTTCATCCGCAGCGGCTTTGACCCGCGCCATTATCGTATTGAACCCCTCCTGATGGATAGTCAGGAACAGCGCTGTCTTGGAAGAAAAATGGTGGTAAACCGAGCCGGGCAAAAGGCCAGCATGACTGGCTATATCACGCATCGAGGTGCGATCGAAACCTTTCTCGGCGAATAATTCGGCAGCGGTGTTCAGTAAAATACTGCGGCGTCCGTTTTCCGCCTCGCCCGCTGCCATGCCTTCTTGCTGTAGACCACGAGTCAATTGACTGCGATCTAATAAATCCTGCTGATTTTTACTCAGGGCTACTCCTGTATCACCGGCTGTGAGCGCCTGTAAACGCTTGGCAATGGTTTCCAGATTGTGCTTTTTCCAGATATAACGCACCCCGGAAGCAGAAATCTGTAGACCTGACTGTTGCAGCTGTCGTGCAACGCTAGCCTGACCCAATTGCGGCTGTTCATGGGCAAAGCGCAGCACTGCCTGCTCCAATACAGTACCGTCTTTAAAACCCGCAGCTTCGGGAGATAGTGCTTGTTTCACGCGGCCTCTTAAGAGTTTATTTGTCGGTGGATGTTGATTTAACTATAAATCAAACTAACTTAATGAACAACTGTTTGACAAGTTAGTTTATTGGGTGATAATTTCTATGCAACATAGCGCCCCCGGAGGAGAAAGTGGCTTTAACCCGCGTTGATTACCATTCCAGCTTATACCGCCCCACCAGCATCGGTGGTACTGAAGCGAAGGTCACACCACTGGATAATGGCGGCTGGGCACTTCACCCCAAAACCACGCTGCAGGCTTATCCTGATAAAATAACGGAACGTTTAATATCCGGTGCCAGAGATTACCCGCAACGCTCGCTGGCGGCTAAACGTGATACTTCCGGCGCATGGCAACATATTAACTACGCTGAAATGCTGAGCCGGGTGCGCGCCATTGCGCAGGGCTTATCGCAGCTCGACCTATCCCCGGATCGTCCCATTATGATCCTCTCCGGTAACGATCTGGAACATCTGCAAATGGCATTGGCGGCGCTGTATGCCGGGGTGCCGTATTGTGCGGTATCTCCTATGGCCTCGCTGATGTCGAGTGATTATGCCAAGCTGCGCCATATGGCAGATTTGCTGACACCCGGTTTGGTCTATGCCAGCGATGGCGCACTGTATGATAAGGCCATCAACGCGGTGTTTGCGGATGATGTGCAGATCGTATTAGGCAATGGGCAAGTAGCGGGTAGAAGTAGCATCGCATTCAATGAACTGGCGGCAACAACACCCACCGACATTGATAGCATCCATGACGCCATCGGGCCGGACACCATCGCAAAATTTGTCTTTACCTCCGGCTCCACCAAAATGCCAAAAGCGGTGACCACCACGCAGCGCATGCTATGTTCCAACCAGCAAATGCTGCTGCAAACCCTGGCAGGTTTGGGCGAACAACCGCCAGTGATTATCGACTGGCTACCCTGGAATCACACCTTCGGTGGCAGCCACAATATTGGCCTTGTTCTGTATAACGGCGGCACCTTGTATATCAGCGACGGTAAACCCACCGAGGCCGGTTTTGCAGAAACGCTGAGAAACCTGAAAGAAATCTCGCCCACCATCCATTTTGACGTGCCGAAGTGTTGGGAGATGCTGGCCGATGCCTTAGCGCAGGATGCTGAGCTGCGGGAATGCTTTTACCGCAGGATTGAGACCTTCTTTTTTGCCGGTGCTGGTTTAGCGCAGGCATCCTGGGACAAACTAGACCGGGTAAGTGAAGCCCACTGCGGGCAGCGTATTCGGGTAGTCACCGGACTGGGTATGACCGAAACTGCGCCCAGCGCAATGTTTACCGGTGGCCCGCTGGTTGGCTCCGGCTATATTGGCATTCCGAACCCCGGCTGCGAAGCCAGACTGGTGCCGGTCGATGACAAACTGGAAGCGCGTTTTCGCGGCCCGCATGTGATGCCCGGTTACTGGCGTGACCCGGTACAAACGGCTGAAGTGTTTGATGAGGACGGTTTTTATCGCACCGGTGATGCGGTAGCGTTTGCTGACCCGGACGCGCCGGAATTGGGCTGTGTTTTCGATGGCCGTATTGCAGAAGACTTTAAGCTCAGTTCCGGCACTTTCGTTAGCGTCGGGCCGTTACGCGCACAACTAATTGCAGCGGGCGCACCCTATGTACAGGACGCCGTGATTACCGGGATAAACCGCGATAGGGTCGGCGCTTTATTGTTTCCGCGTATGGAGCACATTACTCAGCTTGCAGGTGTCGCTGAGAGTACTGCCCCCGCAGAAGTTCTCTATCAGCCGACGGTTATGGATTTTTTTACAGGTGTGCTGGAGCAGGTAAATCAACAAGCAACCGGCTCAGCCAGTCGGGTCGTAGGACTCATGCTGCTGGACACACCGCCTTCCGGTGATCGCAATGAAGTGACGGATAAAGGCTCGATTAACCAACGCGCCGTATTGCAGCAGCGCGCTGAACTCATCGAGAATTTTTACAAGGGCCAGCCCGCCAACCGAATTATTACCCCTAAGCCCGCATGAAAAACCTATCAAGGATGCTAACGCTCAAGCTCCTTAGTGCAGATGAGTTATGCGGCTAAGAATTTATACCATGCTATTTACCAGGAAAAAACCATGAACGTGGATGACTTAGTCGCCATTGATATACACACCCACGCGGAAGTCTCATGCCGCTGTCCGGTGGACGAATTCGGTAAAGAATTTGACGAGGCCGCCGAAAAATACTTTAAGTTTTCTAAACGCCCGACCATCCCCGAAACCATTGAATATTATCGCGAACGTAAAATCGGCCTGGTGATGTTTACCGTCGATGCTGAGTTTGAACTGGGGCGACGGCGCATTCCGAATGAAGAGATCGCCGAAGCCGCGCTGGAAAACAGCGACATGATGATGGCCTTCGGCAGTATTGATCCGCATAAAGGCAAGATGGGGCTGCGTGAGGCGCGTCGCCTGATCGAAGATTACGGCATTAAAGGTTTTAAATTCCACCCGACGGTACAGGGCTTTTTCCCCAATGACCGCATGGCTTACCCGTTTTATGAATTGATTGCAGAATACAAATTACCGGCGATTTTCCATAGCGGCCACTCAGGCATCGGTACCGGCATGCCGGGTGGTGGTGGCTTGCGCCTCAAGTACTCTAATCCGATTCATCTGGACGATGTCGGCGCAGACTTCCCGGATATGAAGATTATTATCGCCCACCCTTCCTGGCCTTGGCAGGCGGAAGCACTGTCAGTGTGCATGCACAAACCCAATGTGTTTATCGACCTGTCCGGCTGGTCGCCGAAATATTTCCCGAAAGAACTGGTGCAATACGCCAATACCATGCTGAAAAAAAAGGTGTTGTTTGGCTCTGATTTTCCGCTGATTACCCCGGATCGCTGGATGCAGGACTTTGAGGTCGCGGGCTTTAAACCGGAATTAAAACCGCTGATTTTTAAGGAAAACGCCATGCGGGTACTGGGTTTGAAAAGTAAGCTGGGCAATAAGGAAGACGCATGAGTGAGCAGCTGGTAAAAACGGCGGTTGCGGACAATATCTACACCATCACCCTAAACCGCCCGGAAAAACGCAATGCGATTAGCGACCGCTTACTGGAAGCCGTCGAACAGGCATTTAATAACACCCCGGAAGGCACACGGGTGATCATTCTGGCGGGCGAAGGCAAGCATTTTTGCGCCGGGCTGGATTTATCCGAACTACAGCACCGGGAGCCTTTCGCGGTGATGCAGCATTCACGCGGCTGGCACCGTATTTTTGACCGCATTGAAAACGGCGGCATCCCGGTAGTTTGTGCGATGCAGGGCGCAGTGATTGGCGGCGGGCTGGAGCTGGCAACAGCCACTCATGTGCGCGTATCAGAACCGAATACGATCTATCAGCTGCCGGAAGGACGCCACGGTGTGTTTGTCGGCGGCGGCGCATCGGTACGGGTATCGCGGGTAATTGGCCCCAATAGGATGTGTGAAATGATGCTGACCGGGCGGATTCTGGATGCTGATGAGGGCTTGCAGTTGGGGCTGGCGCATTATCAGGTCGGTGCAGGTGAAAGCCTGCAAAAAGCGCAAGAGCTGGCGTTGCGGATTGCTGAGAATGCGGCGATGGCGAATTGGGCGATGGTGTCGGCGATTTCACGGATTCATAATATGGCGTCGGATGATGGCTTGTTTACGGAGTCGCTGACGGCGGCGTTGACGCAGACTAGTCCTGAGGTGCAGGAGCGGATTGGGGCGTTTTTGACGCGGAAGGGTGGTGGGCCGAGAAGCTAGAATTAGAGTGTGGGGACTTTTGAGACTGTTGAACCCCTCCCCAAGATAATGCCCAAGATCTTAGAATGTGGGAGCTTTTGAGACCGTTGAACCCCTCCCTAACCCTCCCCTTATCAAGGGAGGGAATTTAGTTGTGCCATATTCGAGAATATGTGGAAAATTGAAAGAAGCGACCATTGGGTAGGATGGATGTCTCGCTGTTTGCACTACTGTTACAAGAACTGAGATAAGGCTCCCTCCCTTGATAAGGGGAGGGCTGGGGAGGGGTTCGACGCCCTAAAAATTCTCCCCCAAAAGCATTCCGAACCACAACCTAACAAACACCGCGGAACAAAAAATGGAAATTTCAGGAAACACTTTCATCATCACCGGCGGAGCTTCCGGCCTCGGCGCAGCCACCACCCACGCCCTACACGAATCCGGCGCAAACATCATCATCGCCGACATGAACACCGAACAAGGCGAGGCGCTAGCCACCGAACTGGGCAATCGTGCCCTATTCCACAATACCGACGTCACCAGCGAAGCAGACGGCCAGGCCACTGTCGATCTGGCAGTCAGCCACTTTGGCAAGCTACGCGGCCTCATCAACTGCGCGGGCATCGGCGGTGCCGCTAAAACCGTTGGTAAACACGGCCCGCACCCACTGGACATGTTCAGCAAAACTATTCAGGTCAATCTGATAGGCAGTTTCAATATGGCCCGATTAGCCGCCGCCGCGATGCAGGAGAATGAACCGCTGGCTGATGATGAGCGCGGGGTGATTATCAATACCGCGTCAATAGCTGCTTACGATGGCCAAATAGGACAGACAGCTTACGCCGCGTCAAAAGGCGGGATTGTGTCGATGACTCTACCAATGGCGCGTGATTTATCACGTCAGGGTATCCGCGTGATGACGATTGCACCGGGGCTGTTTCTAACGCCGATGCTGGAAGCGTTGCCGGAGGACGTACAGGAATCACTCGGGGCTTCTATTCCTTATCCATCGCGCCTAGGCAAGCCTGCTGAGTACGCTGAGATGGTCAAACATATTATCGCTAACACTATGTTAAACGGTGAAACCATCCGTTTAGATGGCGCGCTGCGCATGGCTCCGAGGTAGACGCTAATGGTTGATTACACGCCGCCGTTACGGGACATGCAGTTCATTATGAATGAGCTGGCGGGTTTGTCTGAGATTAGCCAGTTGCCCGGCTGTGATGAAGCGACACCAGAGATGGCGGCGGCGATTCTGGAGGAAGCGGGAAAGTTTGCTGGGGAAGTATTAGCACCGCTGAATCAGGTGGGTGATCAACAGGGGTGTCGGCTGGAAGATGGCGTGGTACATACCCCGGATGGCTGGCCGGAGGCTTATGAGCAGTTTTGTGAGCTGGGCTGGATTAGTCTGGCGGCACCGACAGCGTTCGGTGGACAAGGCTTGCCGACGCTGGTGTCTACGCCGACGTGGGAGATGTGGTTCTCGAATAACCTCGCGTTTACTATGCTGCCGCATCTTAATATCAGCCAGACTAAAGCCCTGCTAATCGCCGCCAGCGAGGAACAGAAGCAAACTTGGTTACATAAGGTGGTAAGCGGTGAGTGGGGCAGCACCATGAACCTGACTGAGCCACAGGCGGGTTCCGATCTGGCGGCGACGCGCACTAAAGCTGAACCACAGGCCGACGGCAGCTATAAGCTGTTTGGGCAGAAGATTTATATCTCCTACGGTGAGCATGACATCACGCCGAATATTGTGCATTTAGTGTTGGCCCGTTTGCCGGATGCGCCAGCGGGCGTGAAAGGTTTATCGCTGTTTATTGTGCCGAAGTACCTGTTGGATGCGGCGGGTGAGCCGGCTGAACAGAACGATATTCGCTGTATCGCCATCGAGCGCAAAATGGGTATTCACGGCAGCCCGACCTGTGCGCTGAGCTATGGCGATAATGGCGGGGCGACGGGCTATCTGCTTGGGGAAGCCAATCGCGGGCTGGAAACCATGTTCGTGATGATGAACGAGGCGCGTTTTGGCGTTGGCGTGCAGGGCATGGCGCTGGCGGAGCGGGCGTATCAGTATGCCCTGGATTATGCGCAGACGCGGGTACAGGGGCGTAATGCGGTCACCGGCACAACCGGACAGCCGATTCTCACGCACCCCGATGTAAAACGGCAGGTGATCGGTATGCGGGCGCGGGTAATGGCGATGCGTACTTTGCTTTATACCGCAGCAGGCTGGTTTGACACCGCACAGCATCACCCCGAGAAGGCGATTGCGGCCAAGCATCAGCGCTATATTGATTTGTTAATGCCGGTGGCTAAGGGCTGGTGTACCGAGGTGGGCAACGAAGTCTGTGATGATGCGATTCAGGTATTTGGCGGCATGGGTTTTGTGGAAGAAACGGGTATTGCGCAGTACTTCCGCGATGCGCGTATTACCACCATTTACGAAGGCACGACGGGTATTCAGGCTAATGACCTGATTGGGCGTAAGCTATTGCGTGAAAATGGGGCGACCCTGCTGGAGCTAATGGACGATATACGCGCTACGGCTAGCTTGCTGGAGCAACGGGATACGCTGAGCGATTTGGCGCAGCGGTTGAATTCGCAGCTGGATGCGCTGCAAACGGCTACAGACTGGTTACTGGCACAGGGTAAGGATGGCATGGCACAGGTGCTGGCGGGTGCGGTGCCGTTTCTTTATCTGTTGGGGACGGTGGCTGGCAGCTGGCAGATGTGCCGTCTGGCGTTGGCGGCAAATAAGCAGCTGACAAATGGCGAGGGCGATACGGTTTACCTGCATAATCTGCAACAGCTGGCACGCTTTTTCCTGATTACCTATGGCTCGCAGGCCACGGGCTATGCGACCACGGTTTGTGAGTCGGGTGAGGTATTATTGGCAATGGATACGGAGGCGTTATGATGGACGCTCTTATGTTAATCTTGCGCTTATAGGTGTGCTTAATCCTGTGCCAATCTGCATGGAAAATCATAAGACAACCCAACGCTCAAAGCTTGTTCTGGCCGGTGCTATCAAGCTCGGTTTCATTCAGAACAGGCTGATCCACATCAGACAACAAACCACCTTCCGGCAAGGCTAGGTCTTCTGGCAACGCCAAATCAGTATCATTGGGCAAGGTTAGGTCTTCCGGCAACGCCAAATCAGTATCATTCGGTAACGCTAGGTCTTCCGGCAACGCCAAATCATCCAGTGCCGGTAAATCTGTATCGGCCAGTGTCCCTGCTTCAGGCTTACAGCTATTATCAGCCTGACTTAGGTCGCAAAACCCGGTAGGCATCGCCATGCCTGCTGGTGGTTTTGCAAACTGAAATTTAGGCTTCTTAGCCGGCTCATCCACTTTAACTGCTGCAATATTATCATCGGCTGGCAGCACATCGTCTGCAAGCGGCGGCAGTTCCCATTCATCCGGCAAAGCAAGCTCATCCACCGCAGGTAGCTCAGCACCTTCGATAGCGGCACTTGCTTCAGGTTTACAGCTGCTATTAGCATCACTCAAATCACAAAACCCGGCAGGCAGCTCCATCCCCGCTGGTGGTTTGGCAAACTTAAAACCAGACGACTTGGCTTGGGCGTTAACCCCATCAACTTTCTCAGCCTCCGGTTGTATGCTGCCATTAATCAGTGCGGCTTCGGTTTGAACGCCATCAAGCTTTGTGGTTTCCGCTTGCAAACCAGCGGCCACCTTTGCGGCTTCGACTTGCACGCTGGCGTCCTTGACATCAACCTTGGCAATCTCCGTGCGTTCAAAACGGTTTACTCGCAACTCACGGAAATGCCGCTTTGCCTGCCAGAAGTCTTTATAAAACTGATGTCGCTCCGTGGCTTCACCCGCCTCTTGCGTGCTCAAGCCCAGCTGTCCAGAGGATACTTCCATAGCCTCTAGGTGCCGCAGAATACTCTCCGCCTTACCCCGCAACATTAGATTTTTCTGATAATCATCCGCGCCACGACCTGCCAAGCCTTCATACTCAGCCATCAAATCACCGAGCACCGCATGCAGAGCCTGATAACCTGCCATCGCGCCTTCATCATGCATACTACTAAAAGCCAATGGTTCAAGATCAGCCCCCGGCAATGACGGCCGAGTAAAATAGAAAGCAGCCACCGCCACTGCGACCAAGATGGAAAGCAAACCACAGAGAGACAACCACATAGCCCTACTGCTACGTGGCGGAGAGATACCATTGTTTTGCTTAACGATTAATTTAGGCATGGACTACTATGACCATAGATTAGGGGTTGTTAAGTATGAGTTCAGTTTATAGAGTATAGTTCCATATATAAATTATTATTGAATAATTAGTGAGCTAAATGATAAGAATTAACAGCCACAGCGAAACACCATTCACCGTGCCCAGTAATATTCATTTCAGCAGCACAAAAGGGACTAGCAATAACGGGACAGACAAGAATAATAAACCTAGGCATGAGCGCCTATAATAGACTTAGCAGCAGAATGGATTTTACAACCGGGGAAAAGCAGATGCTTGCATTCAAATACTTGGGTCAGATCGCCTGCTGGCTTTGCCCAGCCTTGGGCTTTGGTGTGACCGAATCTGGCAGCTTCTCGAACTCTTGTTGTAGCTCGTCCAGCCCCTGTTGCAAGCTTTTACCCAATTCATCGAGGTGCTGACTCAGTGCGTCATCCAAATTATTAAGGCCATCCTGCATGAAGCTATTCAGCTGCCCCACAATGGACTGCATTGTGCCGCTAACCATCGAGCCCAAGGTTTTTTGTACATCAACCAGCCAGCCCTGCTCGTAACGCACCAGCACAGTGCGCACTGGCACTTCCGCTGCACTGCCTTCGCGGTACAGCAACGTCGCCACTTCAGCCACGCCATCCTTAATCAACAGCTCACCGACTTCAAAGCGCTGCGCATTTAATGGCTGATCAGCCAGCAGCTTTAGGTATTGCGTGCTATCCCAGGTTGACTGTCTTTTGGCAGCTTCCAGGTCGCCTACCAAAATACTCTGCCAGAATTTATGAGTCGCCTCGCGCACCATTGCCTCATCGGATGGCACACAAGCAGACAATGAAGTGTGCAGCAGCCATAGAGCGGCCCAATAGAGTAGAGGGGTACCTACTTTCAACGCCGCCTTGGACTCACTGCGCACACAACAGACCATCGTGCTGTGCATCCGGCGACAAGGACACGGTTGTCACCTTATTTTCTAAATCGGCTGACAGCGCAGTGGGATAGCGCACCTTACAATAATTTGGCGTATAGCCACTATATACAGCCTGCCCATTGACTTCCTTGCGCCGCTCCCACAGCACCGCTGCGCTTGTACCTGCTTGTTGCTGCAGCCAATCCTGCTTCAGCTGTTCGCCAAGCTGGTGTAATTGCTGGCTGCGCTGTTTACGCACGGGTTCCGCGACAGGATTCGCTAAGCCTGCAGCCTTAGTGCCCGCACGCGCGGAGTAATTAAAAATATGGATGTGCCCAAAGCCGGTTTGCTCCACAAACGCCAGCGTCTGCGCCCACTCCTCTTCAGTCTCCCCCGGGAAACCTACAATAATATCAGTCGTCACGTTAAAACCGGGCACTTCGCGTCTGGCCTGTGCCAGTAATGCACTAAATTCTGTCGTTTTACAGCGCCGAGCCATCCGCCGTAACACAGAATCGGCCCCGCTTTGAATCGGTAGGTGCATATGCGGCATCAGCCGTGTATTGCTGAATAACGCAAAGAAACCTTCCGGTAAATCCCAGGGTTCTACTGAAGCAAAACGAATGCGTGGCATATCGGTTTCAGCCAGAATGCGCTTGACCAAGACATACAAACTGCTGTCTGGTAAATCACTGCCATAACCGCCGACATGCACGCCCGTCAAAACGATTTCTTGCACGCCTTGCGCATGCAGTCGGTTAATCTCAGTGATAATTTCTGCTTCGCTACGGCTGCGTTCATCGCCACGCGCCACAGTTACGATACAGAACGTACAGCGGTAACGGCAGCCATCTTGAATCTTAATAAAGGCACGGTGCCGACCGCGCAAAAATAATCCAGATTCTCCTGGCTCAGTTGCTATTTTAGGCATTGCCGGCAGATTAAACTGACTGATAACCTGCTGTGGCAGCTGGTCTTTTTCGCTATTGGGCACCACTAAGTCAACGCCCAGCGTATCGGCTACTTCGTCTGTCTGTAGCGTCGCATAACAGCCACTAACCACCAAGCGCGCAGCGGGATTATCGCGGTATAAGCGATTAATCAGACGCCGCGATTTAGCGGACGCTTCATTCGTGACCGCGCAGGTATTCAACACCACCACATCAGCATCCGGCGTGTCCGCTACAATACTGTGACCGCTTGCCCGAAAGCTTTGTGACCACTGCTCCAACTCAGCCTCATTCAAGCGACAGCCCAACGCCTTAAGATGAACGTTCATCTCAGCTCACAGGCAACACGATTATTTAACAGGCGAGGCATGATCAGTAGCTATCGGATGAAAGGTTTTCCGTTTTCAACTCAACTTCAGCCCGCTCTCGCAGCGCTTTAAGTAAAGCCCCAGACTCACGTCGGCTTACCGAACCAGTAAACAACTGACCAGCCGCCTCGTCTACCTCGGTCGCACCATCTTCAACGCCGTTTAACGCGATCAGAACATAGTCGCCCTCGGGCAATACCGCACTGTCCCAACTACGCTTATCGGCCTCCGGGCGCGCCATGCCAAATACTTTGCCAACGACAACAGGCGACATTTCACTACCGGTGCGTTCCACTTTACCGGCTTTATCAACAGCCGCTGCATCACCCAAGCCACTTTCTGTGAGTGCAGACCAATCATTTGTTTCAGCCAACTTTGTTAACAACTCCTCCCCTTTGCTAGCAGTAAGGCTACGCGCTTCCTGCGTCGTTAAGGCGGCTACAATTTCAGCCTTTACCTCGTCTAGCGGCTTTTGCTCAGCCGGCTCATGTTCGATGACCCTGATAACCACGGCCTGAGTATCTTTTAATTCAATCGGCTCAGAGTTTTTACGTTCGACTAAGACCTCATCAGAGAAAGCGACCTGTCTAAGCTGCGGATTAGCCCCCACACCTTCACCACTGCTGCGGGTGACCCAATCTGTCTGCTGGATTTCAATACCAGCGGCTTCTGCTGCTGGCGCTAAATCTCCACTTTGCTCATAGGCCAGTGTTTGCACCTGATCTGTTTTGTCCAGATACAAATCAGCCGCTTTTGTCGCTCGATAATTTTCCGCTAAGCTTTCTTTCACCTCAGCAAAGGATTCTTGCACCGCCTCGGTAATGCTGTTGACCCGCAGAATTTCATAGCCTGCTTCAGTTTTCACCGGCTCAGACACCACGTTCACTTCCAGCGCAAAAACCGCTTTCTCAAAATCTGCCCCCCAGTCACCGACAACAACACTGCCCAGCAGACCCTTATTCTCAGCAGCCACTTTGTCATCAGAATCATTCTGCGCAACGTCTTCAAATGTCCGCTCACCCGAGCTAATCGCCTGATAGAGCCCATCAGCTTTGGCCTGCGCCGCTGCTTCGTCTTCATCCTTGATTTCAACTAGGATATGGCTCACCTCACGTTCTTCTGGCGTCACATACTCGCTTGCGTTTTCATCATAATGAGCTTCCAGCTCTTCGTCAGTAACCAAGATGGATTCAGCCAGCACAGTCTGATCTATATCTAGGTAAGCCAGCTTGACCCTTTCCTCGGTCATATAGCGTTCTTTATTTTTTTCAAAATAGTCGGCAACCTGTTCGTCGCTGATAGTCACTTGCGCTTCAAAGTCAGCCATTTTAAGCGTAAAGGTTTCGACATCACGTGTTTGCTGGCGCAGCGACTGGTAGTATTCAGCCTGGCTTTTGGGTACAAAAGCCGTGCCCACAATCGCCTGCTGAAAATGCCCCTGGGTCAAGTCTTCACGTATTTGGTTCTCGAATTCGCCCTGATTGCGGCGCTGCGTGGTTAGATAACGCTGATACTGCTCGGCGTCAAACTGCCCATCAGCCTGAAAGTACTGCCTGATCGTATTAGCCACTTCAGTTGAACTAGCACGGTAACCCGCCTCATCAGCTTTTTGGCGTAATAAAGCACGGTTGATCACATTATCTAGAGCGATCTGTCGCAGCTGTTCGTCCCCCAAATTTGCGCCCATACGCCCAAATTGCTGCCTTAATTGTGCCAGTTGATTCTGAACCTCTCTGGAATCAATTTCCTCACCGTTGACAATTGCAGCCGGTGCCGCACTGCCGCCCTCGAAATAGGAATTAATACCAAAAAGCACGAATGGGATACTGATGAAGCCAACGATGGCATAGGCAACCCAGCCCTTCGCCTTGTCATGAATTGCTTGTAACATATTTTTTCTGCGTATTATTTAAGTAGATCGGCATCATACAAAAAGCTGACGATGAGGGGAAGGAATCCCCAAAGAAAATAAAGAATATTTAACGTTGTCATAGTGGCGGAGCGGACGGGACTCGAACCCGCGACCCCCGGCGTGACAGGCCGGTATTCTAACCAACTGAACTACCGCTCCAATCCAATAAACGGTGGTGGGTGATGAGGGACTTGAACCCCCGACATTCGCCTTGTAAGGGCGACGCTCTACCAACTGAGCTAATCACCCGTCATTGGAAAGGCGGCTAGTTTACTGCATCTTTTAACGCTTTGCCAGCCTTAAATGCAGGAATTTTTGCTGCTGCAATATCGATCGCATCACCCGTGCGAGGATTGCGTCCGGTGCGTGCTTGACGCTCACGTACCAAGAAGGTACCAAAGCCAATCAGCGAGATTTGCTCACCTTTAGCGAGTTGCTCAGAGACCACATCAACCATCGCTTTATAAGCTCGATCAGCATCTGCCTTCGTTAAACCAGACTTGGCAGAGACCTCGTCAATTAATTCTGTTTTGTTCATAAAAAGATTCCTTATGAATTCGTTATTTAACAGGGGAAACCGGAACATCCACTCATACGCCCTGTAGCAAAAAAGCCACTCGTGTGAATATGCACCACTGTTATACCAGCGACCTTTTCGGGGTGTCAACTAAATGGATCATAACAACCCTATTTCTTAGCATCTCAGTGCGTACGGGCGCTCTCATGCTCCTCATCGCCCGGAGATACAGCGGTTTTGCCCGCCGGTTCTTCATCGTCTAAGTCGTCCTCAGCCCGTAATGACTCAGGCATTTTCTCCAATGCCAACGCTAAAACTTCATCAATCCATTTAACAGAACGAATCTCAAGTCCCTTTTTAACCACATCGGGAACCTCTGCCAGATCTTTTTCGTTGTCTTTTGGAATCAGCACCCGCTTCACACCACCACGATGTGCTGCCAGCAATTTTTCCTTCAAACCACCAATCGGCAATACCTCGCCCCGCAGTGTAATCTCCCCCGTCATAGCTACATCCGCCCGCACTGGAATATTGGTCATTGCCGACACAATAGCGGTCACCATCCCAATACCCGCACTAGGGCCATCTTTGGGTGTTGCGCCTTCCGGCACATGAATGTGCACATTACGTTTACCTAAAAACTGTCGCGTCAAGCCCAACATACGCGAACGGCTTTTCACCACCGTCTCTGCTGCATGGATGGACTCTTTCATCACCTCACCTAAGCGACCCGTGCTTTTTATCGAGCCACGGCCCGGCAACAACGCGCTTTCAATCGTCAGTAAATCACCGCCTACCGCCGTCCAAGCCAGACCAGTAACCTGACCAATCTGATTCTCTTTATCAGCCCGCCCATAATCGAAGCGGCGTACCCCAAGGTATTTCTCAATGTTCTTAGGGGTTACTGCGGAGCGCTTTTTACCCGTCAGCAAATGCTGTTTGACGGCTTTACGGCAGAGTTTAGACAACTCACGATCTAGATTTCTGACACCCGCCTCACGTGTGTAATGCCGAATCACTTCCAGCACCGCCGAATCGCTTACTGACAGCTCACCTTTTTGCAGACCATTGGCTTTGAGCTGCTTAGGGATAAGGTAGCTTTTTGCAATATTAAGCTTTTCTTCTTCGGTATAACCCGGTATGCGGATCACTTCCATCCGATCCAATAACGGTCCTGGAATATTCATACTGTTTGATGTGGCGACAAACATTACATCAGAAAGATCAAAATCAACCTCAAGATAATGATCCGCGAAAGTATGGTTTTGCTCAGGATCAAGCACTTCCAACAGCGCAGAAGCCGGGTCGCCTCTAAAATCTGTTGCCATTTTATCGATTTCATCGAGTAGGAACAGCGGATTGCGCGTCCCTACCCGCGACAAGTTCTGGATAATTTTGCCCGGTAAAGAACCGATATAAGTGCGGCGATGGCCGCGAATCTCAGCTTCGTCTCGCACGCCGCCCAGCGCCATGCGAGAAAATTTGCGCCCCGTAGCCCGCGCCAACGATTGCCCAAGCGAGGTTTTACCAACGCCCGGCGGCCCAACCAAGCAGAGAATAGGCCCTTTAAGCTTTTTCACTCGCTGCTGTACCGCCAGAAATTCTAGAATGCGCTCCTTTACCTCATCCAGGCCGTAATGATCCTCATTTAGAATCTTCTCAGCCTCAGACAGGTCGGCCAACACCCGTGACTTTTTCTTCCACGGCAGGCCCACCATCCAGTCAACGTAGTTACGCACTACCGTCGCCTCAGCCGACATCGGCGACATCATCTTCAGCTTATTAAGTTCGTTATTCGCTTTATCTTTCGCCTCTTTCGGCATACCGGCTTTAGCTATTTTGCGGCCCAATTCTTCGACTTCGCCTGGACTTTCATCCATATCGCCAAGTTCTTTCTGAATCGCCTTCATTTGCTCATTCAGATAATACTCTCGCTGGCTGCGTTCCATTTGCTGCTTGACTCGACCACGAATTTTCTTCTCTACCTGCAACAGATCAAGTTCATTCTCAATTAGCTCCATCAGGTGCTGGATACGCTTTTCAACATCTAAGGTTTCGAGAATTTCCTGCTTCTCATCTATTTTTAATCCTAGGTGGGCGGCAATCGTATCTCCCAAGCGCACCGGATCATCGATACTGGCCAGCGAAGACAATATTTCAGGCGGAATCTTTTTATTCAGTTTAACGTACTGCTCAAACAAGCCGATAAGTGAACGCCCTAACACCTCCGCTTTACGCTCGTCCACATTCATTTCAGAATGTTGAATTTCAATCTCTGCCGCAAGATACGTACTGTTAACATCCAGGGCCACCATCTCAGCGCGCTCAAGGCCCTCCACCAGCACTTTCAACGTGCCATCCGGCAATTTAAGCAGCTGAAGTATGGTCGCCAACGTTCCAACGGCATGGACATCATCTAGCGCAGGGTCATCGGCTTCAGCACTGCGTTGCGCAACCAGCAATACCTGCTTATCAGCCTCCATCGCCGCATCCAGTGCGCGGATTGATTTATGTCGCCCAACAAACAAAGGGATAACCATGTGCGGGTAAACCACAACATCGCGCAATGGTAAGACCGGAACAATGAGCGAATCACGCTTGCTTTGCTGCTTAGTATCTTCAGGCATCAGATTTTATTACCTCTGTCATCAATCGTATATTGATTGAACCAACGTATACAACGGGCGAGAGAAAGCACCACCGAAACAGATGACCTCCCCCACCCTTGTAAAATAGATTACTCCGCAGATGCAGCGGCTTTGGGTTGCTCTGTGTTTTCATAAATCAGGTAAGGCACAGCATCACCATCAACCACAGACTCATCCACGACGACTTTGCTTACCATATCGCTAGATGGCAGATCGTACATGGTATCCAGCAGAATTTTTTCCATGATCGTACGCAGGCCACGCGCACCGGTTTTACGCTCCATTGCCTTACGTGCAATCGCATGTAAAGCATCATCCCGAAACACCAGCTCAGCACTTTCCATTTCAAATAAGCGGCCATATTGCTTAGTCAGTGCATTTTTCGGCTCGGTCAGAATCCGCACTAGCGCATCTTCGTCCAATTCCTGTAGCGTTGCCACCACGGGTAGGCGACCCACGAATTCAGGGATCAGGCCATAGCGCACTAAGTCTTCCGCTTCAATATCACGAATGACTTCACCAAAGCTGCGGCTGTCATCCGGTGCTTTTACTGAGGCCGCAAAGCCGATACTGCCCTTCTCCGTACGATCTCGGATCACTTTATCCATACCTGCGAAGGCCCCCCCGCAAATAAACAGAATGTTCTTGGTATCGACCTGGAGAAACTCTTGCTGAGGATGCTTTCTTCCACCCTGAGGCGGTACAGAGGCAATAGTCCCTTCAATGAGCTTAAGTAGCGCCTGCTGCACCCCTTCGCCCGACACATCACGGGTGATAGAAGGATTATCAGATTTACGGGAAATTTTATCGATCTCATCAATGTAGACAATGCCATTCTGGGCTTTTTCCACATCATAATCGCATTTCTGTAGCAATTTCTGAATGATGTTCTCGACATCCTCGCCGACATAACCTGCCTCAGTAAGGGTAGTTGCATCTGCAATAGTGAACGGTACATTCAACAGCCGCGCCAGCGTTTCAGCCAACAAGGTTTTACCACTACCGGTGGGACCAATAAGCAAAATATTGCTCTTTGCCAGCTCGACCCCTTCTTTAGCGCCCTGCTTACTCAGGCGCTTATAGTGGTTGTATACAGCAACAGACAGCACTTTTTTTGCCAGACCCTGGCCAATAACGTAATCATCAAGGCTGGTGTTAATTTCACGCGGCGTTGGTAAAGCAGAATTATCATCCGCTTCATCCTGATTAGCGTGCATTTCCTCTTGAATAATGTCATTACATAAATCGACGCACTCATCGCAGATGAATACAGAAGGCCCAGCAATCAGTTTGCGCACCTCGTGCTGACTTTTGCCACAGAAAGAGCAATACAGTAATTTACCGCTATCTTGACTTCCCTTCTTATCCTTACTCATCAGAACCTCTTTCTTCAGCCAGCCCAGCCAACCGATACAATTTATTGATGCTCATTTTATTGATGCTCATCTGTACTATGTGCTTCCAGAATCAACAATTTCAACCCGCATTCTGCATGACTTTGCACAGGAGACCCTAAAAAGCGCGCTATAAACAAGACAATGGCTTTAGAATACTGTGATTTTACAGTGACAGCTATGAAAAAGTTTCATTCCACAGGCATGAAAACGTCCAATATCCGCGCCGCACAACTGAAAACAGCCTGCGAAACAGGCTGTTTTTAGGAAAACACAGAACTAAACGACAATGTGAAATTTAGGCGAGGTCGCGCCGCGTCAAAATGCTGTCAATGAGTCCATAATCTTTGGCCTCTACAGCGGTCATAAAGTTATCACGATCCGTATCCTTAGCAATATCTTCAAGTGGCTTACCTGTGTGGCCCGCCAATACGGCATTAAGTTCTTCACGTATTTTCAAAATTTCACGCGCATGAATCTCAATATCGGATGCTTGCCCCTGAAAACCGCCTAGAGGCTGGTGGATCATCACTCTGGAATGTGGCAAGGCACAGCGCTTACCCTCTGCACCACCCGCTAGCAGTACAGCCCCCATGCTGGCAGCCTGCCCAATACACAGGGTGCTCACATCTGGTTTGATAAACTGCATCGTGTCGTAGATAGACATTCCCGAAGTCACCACACCGCCCGGCGAGTTAATATAAAGATAAATATCTTTCTCAGGGTTTTCAGATTCCAGGAATAGCAGCTGCGCCACAATCACATTAGCCATATAGTCTTCAACAGGACCAACGCAAAAAATAACGCGCTCCTTCAGCAGGCGCGAGTAAATATCGTAAGCGCGCTCACCACGGGAAGACTGCTCGACCACCATAGGAACTAGATTTAATGCTTTAGCATCCAAACCGCTATTATTGTAAGACATGAAATAACTCCGACTTATCGAACCTTAGGCTGCCGCCTCTTCTGCGACTTCCGCTGCGGCAGGCTCAGGATTCATAATACTATTAAAATCACTTTGTTCGTCGGTGACTTTTGCGGTATCCACCACCCAGTCAACGATCATCTCTTCCATCACCGCCGCTTCGAGGGTCTGCATCGCCTGCGGCGTATTACGGTAATAGCTAATCAGTTCCTGCGGGTCTTCATAAGAAGCGGCCAGCGTTTCCAACATAGCGTCCACCCGTCCCTGATCACGCTGCATATCTTTCTGGCGAATAATTTCACCAACGATCAAACCCAACTTAACCCGACGCTCAGCCTGCGGCTTAAACAAGTCATCCGGCAGATTTTGCAGACTCTCCGCAGGTGCACCCGAATTTTGCGCAAACTCTTCTTTAACGCGCTTCAATTCGTCAGTCACCAACGTCGATGGCAGATCAATCTCATGCATATCAGCCAAACCATTCATGACCTGCTGCTTTAAGCGGCCTTTCAGCGTATTGGACAGCTCACGTTCCATATTGCCTTTGACTTCATCGCGGAACATTTCCATTGAACCATCGACCCCAAACTGCTGGATAAATTCAGCGTTGACTTCAGGTAACTCAGCAATCTGAACCGCCTTGACACTTAGCTTAAACTGCGCTGTTTTGCCTTGCAGGTTTTCTGCCTGATAGTCTTCAGGAAACGTGACATCAGCAACTTTCTCTTCACCCGCACTCATGCCAAGCAGCGCGGCTTCAAAATCCTTGAGCATGCGACCAGAACCCAGTTCCAGCTCAAAATCCTCGGCTGTTCCACCTTCAAATAACTCGCCATCCAAAGAACCCTCAAAGTCGACAATGACTTTATGGCCTTCTTCTGCTTTAGCTTCGCTATCCATCCAGGTTTTTTGCTGCTCACGGATAACTTCGATCATGCTGTCAATATCTGCCTCAACGATTTCAGCAGAATGGCGAGTCACTTCTAACGTAGCAACATCACCCACTTCAAATTCAGGATAAACCTGAAACGTCGCCACATATTCCAATGGCTGGCCTTCCGCCATCGCATTCATTTCAATCGAAGGAAGGCCCGCAACACGTAATGTTTCCTGCTGCGTAGCTTCACGGAAGCTTTTCTCCAGTACATCCCCCACCACTTCCTGACGTACAGAGTCACTATAACGCTGCTTAACAACAGTGAACGGAACCTTACCAGGGCGAAAACCATCAATACGAACGCGCCCACGCAGTGCCTTAAGGCGCTTATCGACTTCGCCATCGACTTGTTCAGTGGGTAACGTCACCGTCATTTTACGCTCGATGGAACCGGTTGTTTCTAAAGAGACTTGCATGCCATACCTCTTGCCACCCTCGCGATTCCCAATGATCACGAAGGTCTTCAATAAATAGTTGAATGTTTAAAATGGTGCGAAAGGAGAGACTCGAACTCTCACGCCTTGCGGCACTGGAACCTAAATCCAGCGCGTCTACCAATTCCGCCACTTTCGCTAAAAGGAGGCGATTATACACAGCATAACAACACTTGTATAACCAAAATAAGTGAATTGCAAATGGGGTGGCTGACGGGGCTCGAACCCGCGACAACAGGAATCACAATCCTGGACTCTACCAACTGAGCTACAGCCACCATTAAAGACTTCGTTGTGTGCCTGCGGACATCGAATGGCGCGCCCGGCAGGACTCGAACCTGCGACCCACGGCTTAGAAGGCCGTTGCTCTATCCAGCTGAGCTACGGGCGCAGACTGAAGCATTTAAAACTTGAAATTGGTCGGGGTAGAGAGATTCGAACTCCCGACATCCTGCACCCAAAGCAGGCGCGCTACCAGACTGCGCTATACCCCGACTGACTACCTTAAATCTGTAGTACTTCGTTTCAAGTTCGCGAACTATACGCCCTGATTTTGTGAGCGTCAAGCCAGAAAATCAACATTCTTACAGCAAAGCTGATGAAGCGTAAAGTTGCTGCACCAAACCCCTTTAATTACGCTAATGATGACTCAATGACATCGCTCAGACCACACTGGGCGATACGCGCATTTTTCACCCCAGCACGATCAGATAGCCTTTTTTTATGGCCAGCAACAAACTATCCTGTCGCACATAAAAAAAGCCCGCTATCTTAATCACATTGGATTTCGATAACGGGCTTTCTGTTTGAGAGTCTGGCATTGACCTACTCTCACATGGGGAGACCCCACACTACCATCGGCGATGCCACGTTTCACTGCTGAGTTCGGGATGGGATCAGGTGGTACCATGAC
>CALAMO010000033.1 GCA_937925855.1 uncultured Thiotrichaceae bacterium | reverse complement strand
TCCTTCCCACAAAACCTCACGATTTTGCAGTTGCCATTCGCTAGTTGTTAACGCCATACTACTAACTTGAGATTCTGGCGGTGATTTGCCAACAGGAGACTTTCACTCCATTAATTCATGCCCATGCTGGGCGTACACAAGGCGGTCAAGCCTGACGGCTATTCCGTCGCTTGTTTATATGGTGATCGCTACGCTACCACAACACAATCAACGAAATAGCCGCAGCTTACCGCGGCGTTATGTTTCAAAAGTTAAAAAGTGCCTTAAATTACATTGGGGGATTATAAACCCTTCAATTACAAAAAATAAAAGCAGAGGTTTAAATGACATCTTTTTGGGTAATAAGTATTATAATCTTAATGTTTCCCCTTATTTTATTTTTAGTTGGCTATTTAAACCGAACACTAAAATTTAATCTTCCTCATATTGTTGCAATGACTTTTTTTTCCTTAGCTTGGCTATTTTTTCAATATCGCGAATTAACCTGTGTAACTAAAGAATGTATTGAATGGAAAGTTTCAGCTAACGGTGGAGTTTTAGTAATTCACGAGATTTTCCCTTTAATCTTTCTTATTATTTTAATTCCATGGTTTTTCGTTATACTTAAACACATTAGAAATAAAGTTGCTTGTAACCATTAAAATTAACTATTACATAATCGGGTAGCCGGAGGTTTCTAACCTCCAGCCCCCACAACACCCTGCATGCGGCTCCGCACAAGGCGTTTCACTTAGGATGGTGAAGCGCGATCCAACCATCATGCAGCGAATAAAGCCCTTCAAATTTTGAATAATCCAGCGATAACGCCTGATTAATCCCCGGAGTTTTAGCACTGCACCACGGCTCTTTGCTGGTAATGCTACAAGCAACCGCAGCTGTTAGACGAAACATCAAAATCATGACTCTAATCAAGAACCATCAACCCCCTCTTGCTTTTTTTACCGCCATTAATTGCTCATAATAGGCCTCAATGCGGGCATGGGCCGTACCGTCAATCAACAAAATAACCGCCATCATGGCAATTGTTGTAATCGTACTGGCCCGCCAGACCGGCGTATTGATGAATATAATTACCAGGGCGCAGACAGCGACAATTAGCGGAATGGCTGTAAAAACGACGGTTCTATATTCTTTCAATGTACTTTCGGCACGCGCAATTTCTAACTCGACAAAAGCCGCTACATCATTATTATAGGCCGTTTCAAATTCGGTGATTCTTGCTTTGTTGGTATAGGTGAGTCCCAGTCCTATGATCAATAGCAAAACACCTGCTACTGCGGCAGGGATGACATAAGCTTTTGCGATATCCGTTTTTCCTAACTGCCAAAAACCAATACTGGCTAATAGAAATACGATACCGAAAAGGATGAAAAATGAGGTTGAAAAGACTTCTGTTTTTGCCCAGTCCGTTGCTGTTTTTAAGAGTTCCATGCCTTATGACTCCAGTGACCAGCTAAAGGACGTTGCTTTCTCGGAGATGGCCCATAGTTTCGCGATAACGTCACTGTCATAAGCAAACGGTTCGAGTTTGCATTCGCCCACCGGGCCGCCAAAGTTCATGAACCCTGTTGGGCCATAATAAGCGCGCTGTTTTAGCGCATCTTCCGTAGCACACATGACTTCCGGGTAAGCCCCTTTTTCAGCCGTTTGAACCAGCGGTGTCATGACCATCAAAGACCAAGCTATTCTTGTCATTAAGCCTGCTTTATCATTGATCAGCGAGGTGTTAGACGAGCCTGGATGGCAAACATAAACCTTGACCGATTGGTTCGCCGCTTTTATCCGGTTTTGTAATTCGTAGGCAAACATCATCTGCGCTAACTTACTTTGGCTGTAGGCGTGGTTAGCGTTGTAAGCGTTATCCCAGTTCATATCGTCAAACTTGATGGTTTTCAATCCCATCTTATAGCCTTCACTGGCAACTACCACAATTCGCCCTTGTGATGCTTTGATCCTTTCATACAGCAAGCCACACAGCAAGAAATGGCCGTAATGGTTGACACCCAGCTGGCTTTCAAAACCGTCCACGGTGAGTTCTTGCTTAGCCACCTGTGCGATAGCAGCATTACAGATAAGCGCATCGATTTGCGGAACGGTTTCCATGACCTATGCGGCGGCTTCCCGCACAGAATCCAACACCGCCAAATCCATGCGTACGAAACTCACGTCGGCGTCATTGCCAAATTCCTGTTTCAGCTTCGCAATGGCAGCGGTTGACTTGTTAGCGCTGCGATTCAGCATGACCACTTTTGCGCCCTTTGCCAGGAGTATCCGCGTTGCCTCATAGCCCGCACCAGCATTGGCCCCAGTGATAACAAAGGTTTTACCAATGAGAGATTCGAGTCGCTCGGGTGTCCAGCCCTTTGAACCAAATGGGTTGTTGCTAGCCATGATTTAAATTCCTATTGCTGTATTCAGATCATTTTTTCCGTGTTAGTTAACTATAACGATCAGCAGAAGTGAAAACTAGGCGATATAGTCGCTGATAACTGCCTATTTGTATCAGTCAGTTGAGTATTACTATATACGGTGCTAGTTTGATTAAATGAGCAAAGCACTGATAAAACGACTGATTGAAAACAGCATCTGCGAAGATGGCTTGGTGGAAACCGGGCTGAAGGGCGTGCAACTCTTCCGGGTAACGGAGTCGGTTCGTTGTGCCCCGGCGGTGTATGAACCCGCCGTGGTGGCTATCGTAAGCGGAACCAAGGAAGCCATACTCGATGGCAACCGGCATCTCTATGGCAGCAGTGAATACCTGTGCTGCACTATGTCGATGCCAGTGGAGGCCGGAACTCCCGCCGCTTCGCCAGACAACCCTCTGCTCGGTGTGTATATATCCCTCGATACCCAGGTAATGACCGAACTGGTCATTAAGATGGAAAGTACCGCCGCTGCCAGCCACAAACCCAGTAGCGGGCCACATCCGCAGAGTATCGCGCTCGCTCGGTGGGATGATGCATTCACTGACGCACTGTTGCGACTATTACAATTAGCCAGCAACCCCGCGGATACGGCGGTGCTGGGCCAGGAGCGGCTGCGGGAGTTGTACTACGCCGTGTTGAAAGGCGATGCAGGGGATTCTGCGAGGCGTGCATTTGGTGTGGGTAACGAGGTCGCTCGTTCCATTGAATATTTATCGTCCCGTCTGAACGAAAAAGTCACTATCGACCAAATAGCTTCTCAGCTGGGGATGAGCAGAGCCGTGTTCCACCGCAAATTTAAACAGGCAACCACGATGTCACCCATCCAGTTTGTGAAGTCTATGCGGCTCAACAGCGCGGCGATGAAGATTGCCGGAGGCATGAGTGTGAATGAGGCGGCCTTGGGAGTGGGCTACGTGAGCTCCTCGCAATTCAGCCGGGAATTCAAACGCCAGTACGGCCAGTCACCCAAACAATGGGGGCAAGCCCAACAGCTAACTGCGTGAGCAGCGTCATTGAGAACTAAGCAAGCCGGTCAATAATGACTTAGCGCATCTTGAATAGACACCCACTTATTTTCAAAGCAAAGGATTCTCCTCAGGCAGATTTTGTGCGATGTTAGGCTGGGTCCACAGGAGAATGCCGCCCATGAGCACACCATCATCCAGCCAACAGTCATCCACCCGCGACCGCTTTGCACAGCAATGGCATTATCGCCCGGAAACACCAATCGACATCAATCCCCTATTCCAATGGCCGCTGCGCCCGCTAGCAATTGGGCGCTGGTTTGCGGCACGCTGGCTGGTGCCGGGCGAGAACATGGTATTGCTGGGACTGGCGTTAATCTCATGGTTCTGGCTCCAGCCATCACTGGAAACCACGAAAGTGCTGAGTATCGACTGGATCGCTACGCTGTACATCCGCAATCTGCTGCTCATGATTGCCGTCGCCGGGGGCTTACACCTGTATTTTTACACCTGGAAAAAACAGGGACAGCGCTTACGCCACGATCCGCGTGAGCTGGTAAAAAGCGGCAAAGTTTTCACCTTTGGTAATCAGGTGCGGGATAATATGTTCTGGACGCTGGCGAGCGGTGTCACCTGTTGGACGTTGTATGAGGTGCTTATATTCTGGGCGATGGCGAACGGTTATGCGCCGGTGTTACAGTGGGCTAATAACCCCCTCTGGTTTGTGCTGCTGTTCCCACTAACGCCCCTTATCATTTCGCTGCATTTTTATCTGGTACACCGCTGGATGCATCGACCCAAAATCTATCCCATCGTGCATAAACTGCATCACCGCAATAATAATGTCGGCCCCTGGTCAGGACTATCCATGCACCCACTGGAGCATTTAGTGTTTTTCAGCTCAATTCTGGTGCACTTCATTATCAGCGCGCACCCCGTCCATATTCTGTTTCATATGATGCATCAGGCACTCACCGCCTCGACCTCACACACCGGCTACAACGGCTTGGATATCGGCGGTAAAAACCGCTTCGCGCTCGGTACCTTCCCACACCAGCTACACCACCGCTATCTGGACTGTAACTATGGCAATCCTGAGGTGCCCTGCGATTACTTATTCGGCACTTACCACGACGGTACGGCAACAGCGATGGAACAGCTACAGGCCAAGCGCCGCGCTAAGGCCCAAGCGCAGGGTAGTTAAGCCCGTTACGGACGCCCGCTTAAACCAACATGGAGGTTGGGCGTAAAACGCATCAGCCACGCCGCAGAAAGCGCTTTAATTCTCCCGGCGAATAAGCCTGCGTCAGCCACAGCGCGATCCCATACACGCCAATACCACAGGCCACCAACGCCACCAACGCCACATAACGCAGTCCATCCGTATACAGTGCCGCACCTAATAGCCACTGCACCAGTCCAACACCCCCGCCCATCAGCAGGGCGGATAAGCCAATGCGCGGCAGGCGGCGGAAAAATGACGGATCCAGCTTCGCGGCCAGCCCCATTTGCGCACTGCCCAGCCACAACAGCGCCACCATCGCCCAGGCAGCCAACGTGACGCCAAACGCCGCCGCCAGATAACCGATGAAGTGCGCCAAGCCTATGGCAATCAGCGCGTTTAGCAGCATCGCGACCAGCGCATAATAAAACGGCGTTTTGGTATCCTCGCGCGCAAAATACAGCGGCTGCAACACCTTCTGCAACACAAAAGCCGGGAGGCCCAGCGCATACACCACGAGTGCCCAGCTAGTCGCCGTGCTATCCGCCGCCGTAAACGCACCGCGCTCAAATAAGACCGACACCAGCGGGTGCGCCATCACCGCCAGCGCCACCGCCGCTGGCAGCGTGAGCGCCAGCGCAAATTCGGTGGAGCGGTTAAAGGCATTGCGGCTTCCCGCCACATCATTGGCCTGTAATTTACGCGCTAAATCTGGCAGCAGCACAATCCCAATCGCAATACCCACAATCCCGAGCGGCAGCTGATAAAGCCGATCCGCATTATACAGCCAGGCAATCGCCCCATCGTAATAGCTCGCCACCTGGCGCCCAACCAGCAAATTCACCTGCACCACACCGCCCGCTAAAACCGCTGGCCCAGCAATCAGCAGCAGGCGCTGCAAATCTGGGGTCATGCGCGGCCACGTCGGCACTAAACGAAAACCCGCGCGGGCAGCGGCATACCAGAGCAAGGCTAACTGCGCCACACCTGCGACCGGCACCGACCATACCAATGCGGCAGCCCTATCGGCTTCTAATAAATAAGCCAGCCCCAGCGCACTGACAATAATAATATTCAGCAAGACCGGGGCCGCTGCTGCTGCCGCAAATCGACCGGTAGCATTCAGCACGCCGCTTAATAAAGCCGCCAGCGAAATAAATAAAATATACGGAAAACAAACGCGCGCAAAATCCACCGCCAGCTCAAAGCGACCATCCCCAACAAAACCGCTCGCCATCGCCCATACCAGCCAGGGCATGACTAGCTGCGCGACTAAAGTCAGCACAAGCAGCACGCTGGCTAGGCCTGAAAACGCCGCTTGCGCAAAGGCTTTTGGCTGCTCGTCGCCCTCCAGTTTTTTGGAGAACAGCGGCACAAAGGCCATATTAAACGCGCCTTCAGCGAAGAAGCGGCGGAACATATTCGGCAGCGCAAACGCGACCTGAAACGCCTCTGCCGTGGCCCCGGTGCCGAAGAAAGCGGCAAGTAAAATATCGCGTGCAAAACCAATAATACGGCTCAGCAGTGTCCATAAGCCGACGGTAAAAAAGGAAGCGATTAAACGAATGGGTCTTGCCATACAGCAAATTCCTATGGGCGCTTATCAGCGCATATAATGTAGGCCCATGCTCTGGCGGGCCAGTCGTCTGCGCAGCGGCGATAACCGCTCCAGCGCGAATAAAGCACCGGCACGCACTGGCCCGAGACCGGGCAAATCACTGGAAAACACCCGCACCAGTCCATCGGTATAGCGCACGACCCGCTGATAATCCGGTGTGCGCAGCCGCGTATACTCTGCCAGTAATGCGCTGGCACCTACGTCACTCTGCGTATTTGCAGCCTCACGCAACAGGCGCGTCAACACGGCCACATCGCGCAGCGCCAAATTCAATCCCTGTCCTGCCACCGGATGCAGGGCATGCGAGGCATTACCAATCACTAAGGCCCGCCCAGCGCTTTCCACCGCAGACTTCACCAATCGCAGCGGATAGGCCGAACGCTTACCGGTTTTAATGAACGCTCCCTGGCGATAGCCAAACGCCTGCTGTAGCTGCTGAAGAAAGGCCGTATCATCCGCTTGTAGGGTGGCCGCCACCTCATCCGCCCGCCGCGTCCACACCAGCGAATAACGCCCGCGACTCAGCGGTAACAGGGCCAGCGGGCCGGAGCGGGTAAAGCGCTCGTAGGCGATATTCTGGTGCGGCTTAGCGGTCGACACATTAGCAATGACCGCCGACTGCTGGTAATCACGCTCCTCAGTAGCAATGCCAAGCTGTTGGCGCAGCGCCGAATCGGCACCGTCCGCAACAACCAATAAGCGGCAATCTAACAGCGTTTCAGCCCCCGTCTTATCCAGACTTAAGCGGGCGCTATTGCCGTCAGCTGCCGGAGTGATTCGCGTGACCCGCGCCGGGGCAAGCAGGCTTATCTCACTGCGCTGGAGCGCGGCATAAAGCACTTGACCCAGCACTCGATTTTCCAGCACATAACCTAAGGCAGGCACCTTTTCCTGAGTGGCGTGGAGGCGACTGACCCCAAAAAACCCTTTGTCTGAAATATGAATACTGCGAATAGGCTCGGCCTCAGCCTGGAGCTGCGGCCATAAGCCTAGGGTCTGGTAAATCAACTGTGAGCCATGCGCCAGCGCAACCGAGCGCTCATCATAAGTCGGTGCTGCACTCGTACTGCGCAGGGCGGCGGCCTCAACCAGCGCAACTCGCAGGCCAGTCGGCGCTAAGGCCACGGCTAAACTGGCCCCGACCAGACCACCACCGGCAATGACTACATCGTACATCACTTTGTTCATCCTGCCCTCGTTCTATTGCCCCGTTGTGCGGCTATTCCGTTACACCTGCCAACAAGCTGCTTGCCGGTGACAGCGCGTAAGCGGCATCAAGCTGCCATTAAGGCCTCAATCGCGGCAATCTCTTTCACCACGCCCGCCGTTAAGACCCGACAGCCCTCTTCCGTGACCACTACATCGTCTTCAATACGAATCCCAATATTCCACCATTGCTCAGCGACGTTATCAGCCGGTGAAATATAAAGCCCCGGCTCCACCGTCAGCACCATGCCCGGCTCCAACGTGCGCCAAGCACCGTCGCGCTTATAATCACCAACATCATGCACATCCAGTCCCAGCCAGTGGCCGGTTTTATGCATGAAAAACTGTTTATACGCGGCCTCAGTTTGGGCTTCGCCTTCAGCGGCGACCGGGTCTTGCATCAAGGCCTCAACCTCACCCTGAAGAATACCCAGTGCCACCAAGCCTGTGACTAATACTCGCAGGGCGGCCTGGTGGGGATCATCCCAATTATTCCCCGGTTTAACGGCAGCAATTGCGGCGTGCTGTGCGTCCAACACCAGCTGATACAGCTGGCGCTGGGGTGCGCTAAACTGACCCGACACCGGAAACGTACGGGTAATATCGCTGGCATAGCCATAGTGCTCTCCCCCCGCATCAATCAAGACCAAATCCCCGGCCTGAAGCACGCCGCGATTTTCCACGTAGTGCAGGATACAGGCGTTTTCACCGCCGCCCACAATCGACGTGTAGGCGGGTTCCATACCCTTACACCGAAATTCCCGCAGCAGCTCTGCCTCCAGCTCAAATTCAAATTTACCGGGCGCGCAGACCTGCATCGCTCGGGTGTGCGCCTGCGCTGCGGTATCTGCCGCGTGCTGCATCATCGCCAGCTCCTCCGCCGACTTAAACAGGCGCAGGTCGTGGATGAGCACATCCAGACCGACCAGCTTATTCGGTGGCACCAGACCGGTACGCGCCCGCCCGCGCAGGGTGTTCAGCCAGCTCATAACCTGTTGATCAAACTTACGGCTGTGGCCCATGCGATAGTGGATGGCATCACGGCCACTCATCAGCTCGGGCAATTTGCGATTAAGCTCCGACAGCAGAAATGCCTGATCCGCACCGTAAACAGTCATCGCCCCCTCAATCCCGGCACGAATCCCAGTCCAACGTTCGGCAAGCGGATCTTTGTCCAAACAGAACAAAACAAACTCACCCTCTTCCCGCCCAGGGATAAACACCGCCAGCGCGGAGGGTTCATTAAAGCCCGTCAAGTAAAGAAAATCACTGTCTTGCCGAAACGGATATTCCGCGTCGCGGTTGCGCACCTTAAGCTCGGCGGCGGCTAATATTGCAATCGCATTAGGGTCGAGCTGGTCAAGCAAGCGGCGGCGGCGCGCCGCAAACTCAGCGGCTGAAATGGTTGGAGTGCTCTCCATGTGTATCATCCCTCAGTGGTATTGTTCAGTCATACTGTTTGGTCGTTTTGTTTAGCGTTTTGTGCAGCGTTTTGCTTTTGAGCTATGTCGGCTTAAGTGGGGCTTGCATAAGTAGTGCGGTTTCAATGCAGCGCCCGCTCTGGCTGCCCGGACAGTGGCTGGACTTCCTCGTTCAGCAGCATAATGCCAACCCGTAAAAATTCAGTAATATCCAGCAGCGCCGTTTCCGAGGCCTCTTCATCGGCTAAGTCAAACTCACCGGAAGCACCGATTTTGATCACATCTTGCGTCCATTCGCGTGAATCCTCCGGCAGGTCACTCATGGTTTGCAGCCCAGAAAGCGCCAGCCCATAGGCAAAACCCTGACACCATTTCTGCACGCCCTGCAGGCGTTCTTCCAAGCCATCATGCTCATCCGGCAGCAGCAGAGTAAAATGTAAATCGGCGGCATTTAGCTGTGCCAGAGTCGCACTGTATAGCGCGGTGAAGAGGCGACTCATTTCCTGATAATGCACGTCATGCGTGTCACCAGGAATGAGCTGGGTTTTTAAGGCCTGGAAATCATACTGGGCATTAATGCTTAAAACTGAACTTTGAATACCGTGTACTTCCGCCGCTGAGAAATCAGCATCCACCCGCAGCAAGGCATCTGAAAATGCATAAAAACCGGGCAATTTATAATCCAAAATGGGATACTCCCACGAATAGTGATGAATAAACGTGTATTATGAGGCGTTTACACAGAATTACCAACAGCAACCCCCGACAGAATGACATTACCTATGCAAACATTAGCTGAGCAACTTGATACGCTGGAACAACGTCTGGCTGAATTACTGGGAGTGATGGAAAATCTGGCTGCTGATAATGAGAAATTGCGGGTGCGTGAGCAACAATTACAAACCGCCTGTGACACCCTTAAACAGAAAAACACAGATGCCAGCCTACAAATTGAAAGCATTATTACCCGGCTGAAACAACCGCTGGCTGATAAGGAGACCTCGGTATGACTAAAAATGTCAATCAGGTAAATGTCGCTATTTTTGGGCAGGAATACCCCATCGCCTGCCCCCCCGGTGAAGAAGATGGGCTGCGAAAATCAGCCATCCGGGTCGATGAGGAAATGCGCCGCATCAGAAACGCCAGCAAAGTCATGAGCACGGATCGCATCGCGGTCATTGTGGCGCTTAATCTGGCCTATGAAATTCTGCGCACGGAACAACAGACACCCAACAGCGACGCCGGAAGCGCTGAGCAGCAGCGTGCGGGAACTGCACCAAGTGCGGGCGAGCAACAACGCATTAATAAAATGCAGCACGATATTGACGCTGCGCTCCAGCTGTATGGCCGGGCGGAATAAGGCGCTGACTTTATCCCAGAAACGGTCGACTAACGCCAACCTAATCAGGCCGGAGTAGGGATTTGACCGCGCCGCAAAAACAATCGAAAACGCGCTGGGCACTGGTGTTTATTGCTACCGCCGCCGGGTTTGCCGCTTCGTTTAACGTCGGTAAAATTGCCCCCACCCTACTCCTGCTGCGCGCAGAGCTAGAGACCACGCTGTTTGAAATGGGCTTAGTGGTCTCCGTTTACAGCATCCTGGCGATGCTGCTACCGATTCCCATTGGCCTACTGACGGCACGCTTCGGTGCTTATCGCATGCTGCTTAGCGCACTCATGCTGCTCGGTGGCGGAGCCTTACTCAGCGCGCGCACCACCACGCTGGATTTTTTACTACTGACGCGGGTGCTGGAAGGACTCGGCTATGTCATGACGGCCATCGCGGCACCGGCGCTGATTGCCACCGTAGTCAAGCCAGCAGATCGCCCCATTGCACTTGGCATCTGGGCGGGCTGGCTGCCGCTGGGGATCAGCCTAATGTTCCTGCTCTCTCCCTCTGTGATAGAAGTGGGCGGCTGGCGCGGAGTCTGGCTGCTGACCGGATTGTTTCCCCTGCTGTGGCTGCTGGTTGTGGGTTGGAGTTTCCGCAGCCATGCCCACACCGCCGCACCCAACCCGGCGACCCGCTACCAGCGCGGGGACTGGAAGATTCTATTACAACCCGGCCCACTCCTATTAGCGCTGAGTTTTTGCTGCTTCGCGCTAACGTTTGTTGTCACCACCACCTTTCTACCGGCGGCTTGGCAAGAAATCAACCAGGTGCCGGTCGCCTACAGCGCCCGCCTGCTCGCGCTCACCATCGCCAGCCACGCACTCGGTAATTTTCTAGGCGGCTGGCTGATTGCCAAAGGCTATCCACCCGCGCGGGTATTATGCGGCGCTTTTGTGCTACCTGCGCTGCTGGGCGGGCTGGCCTTCACCACTATGCCCTTTGTGTGGCAGTACGCCTGCATCGTTGTGTTTATGTTTGTCCTCGGGATTGTACCCGGTGCCGTCTTTGCTACCGCCCCGACTTATGCCCAGTCACCGCGTCAGATCAGCCTGCTGATTGGATTGGTTTTTCAGGGTGCGGCCACCGGCCAAGTATTAGGGCCAGTCTTGTTCAGCCAGCTGGTTGAACGGGCCGGTGGGAGCTGGAATGATGCGTTTTGGTTTTTTGCAGCGTGCACGCTGCTCGGCGGTCTGCTAATGTCACGTATACCCCGCGCAACACAACTAAACTGAAATGCGCGCCCACGATGAACAAGCCATATGACCGAGCAAGCCATGTCCGATCACAGCAGCCTCCCTCTCACCAGCAACCACTGGGGCACTCACCGCGTTGAAACCGTCGCAGGCAAAGTGCACGCTCTGCATCCCTTTGAGCAAGACGGCGACCCCTCGCCCATTGCTCAGGGTATCCTCGATGTCCTTGACGCACCCTCAAGAATTAAAGCGCCTATGGTGCGCCAAAGCTACCTGGAATCTGGCCCCGGCAGCCATAATGAGCGCCGGGGAGCCGAAGCCTTTGTTCAGGTTTCCTGGGACAAAGCCGAACAGCTGGTAGCGGATGAGCTTAATCGAGTGCGGCACACCTTTGGCAATGAGAGCCTCTATGCAGGCTGCTACGGCTGGGCTAGTGCGGGCCGCTTCCACCACGCCCAAAGCCAGATTAAACGCTTCCTCAACTGTATCGGCGGTTTTACCCGCTCGCTGGACACCTACAGCTTCGCTGCGGGCGAAGTGCTACTGCCGCATATCTTGGGTAATCTGTATCACGCGCTGGCTTTCGGCAATAGCTGGGACTCCGTCATCAAACACACGAAGCTGGTGGTCGCCTTTGGAGGGATTCCGCTTAAAAACGGCCAGATTAATGCCGGGGGTTTAGGCCGCCATATTCAGCGCGAACAGGTATTAGCCGCACAGCAGGCCGGGGTGGAATTTGTCAATATCAGCCCGCTGCGTAGCGATATAACGGATGCTGTCGAGGCCCGCTGGCTCAGCCCACGCCCCAGCACTGATACGGCAATTCTGCTGGCGCTGGCGCATACCTTATACCGCGAAGACTTGCATGACCGTGACTTTCTGTCACGTTATACCCATGGCTTCGATGATTTTCTACCGTACCTGCGCGGTGAACGCGATGGTATCGCCAAAGATGCGGAGTGGGCCGCTGCGATCAGCGGTCTACACGCCGCAGATATTCGCGCTCTGGCCCGGCGCATGGCTGCTAGCCGCAGCATGCTCTCTGTCGCTTGGTCACTCACCCGCCAAGATCACGGCGAACAAACCTATTGGGCCGCTGTGACCGTGGCCGCCATGCTCGGTCAGATTGGCCTGCCCGGCGGCGGCATTACCTTTGGCTTTAGTGCGACCAATAGCGTCGGTGCGAACGGGGCGATTATACCGGGTGCGTCGCTGCCGCAGGGAGAGCGCCCGCTTGATCGTTTTATTCCAGTGGCACGCATTAGCGATATGCTGCTGCATCCCGGTGCCGCCTTTGACTATAACGGCCGCAGTCTCAACTACCCGGATATCCAACTTATTTACTGGGGCGGCGGCAATCCCTTTCATCATCATCAGGATTTGAACCGCCTGTTAAACGCATGGCGCAAACCGGACAGTATTATCGTGCATGAGTGGTGCTGGAACACGCTGGCGAAGCATGCGGACATTGTTCTGCCCTGTACCGTACCGCTGGAACGCAATGACATCGCCTTATCACCGCGTGACCCGTATGTGGTAGCGATGGAACAGGCGACAGCGCCGGTGGGAGAGGCTCGTAATGACTATGACATCCTCAGCGGTATCGCAGCCCGCATGGGGGTGGCCGAGCAGTTTACCGCCGGGCGAAGCGAGGCCGAATGGCTGGACTGGATCTACCGGGAAACCCAGCAGCGCGCCGCCGCCCGTGACATTCAGCTGCCGGATTATGCCGAACTCAAACAGCGCCGCTGGTTCCTAGCCGAGCCCCCCGCCCAGCCCAAGGTGTTTTTGCACGCTTTTCGGCAGGATCCTAACGCGCATCCGCTGAGCACCGCCAGCGGTAAAATTGAAATCAGCTCGCCCACGATTGGTCGCTTTGGCTATGATGACTGCCCGCAGCATCCCACTTGGCTAGAACCGCTGGAGTGGCTTGGCGGTGACACCTCACGCTATCCACTGCATCTGATCTCCAACCAGCCCGCCACTAAACTACACTCGCAGCTCGATCACGGCAGCCACAGCCGCGCCAGTAAAATTAAGGGGCGTGAACCGATTAGGCTACACCCCGAAGATGCGGCGCAGCGGGGCCTAAAAACAGGCGATGTGGTGCGCGTTTTTAATGCGCGGGGCGCGTGTCTAGCGGGCGTCATTATTGACGATCGCATCCGGCCTGCGGTCGTACAAATGAGTACCGGCGCGTGGTTCGATCCGCTGGAACCGGGCCAGCCGGGCAGCCTGTGTAAACATGGCAACCCCAATGTGCTCACCCCCGATAAAGGCACCTCGAAATTAGGTCAGGGGCCTATTGCCCATTCCTGCTTGGTAGAGGTCGCCTTATTTACCGATGAGCTACCGGCGGTCACGGCGTTCGACCCGCCACCGATTATCCCGCTGGACTAAGCGGCCTAACGCTGATCAAAATCAACCACCACATCGGCGATGGGGTGCGCCTGACAGGTCAGGATGTAGCCCGCCGCGACTTCGTGTGCCGCCAGCCCGTAGTTCGTATCCCTATCGACCGCACCGCTCAATAGCTTGGCCTTACAGGTCGAACACACACCGGCTTTACAGGAATACGGCAGCGCCATCCCATGCTGCAAGCCCGCCTCAAGAAGACTCTCCCCGGCCGTTGCCAGCGCAAAGGTTAAGGTACGCCCATCCGCAATTACGCTGACCTGACAGGTTTTATCCGCACCGAAGTGCGCGATCCGCTGGCGGGTTTTAGCGCGACGCGTACTCGCCTCTCGCGTGGCTGGCGCAAACAGTTCATAGTGGATACGCGCTGCGTCCAGTCCCAGCCCCTGTAAACCCTCAGACACCGCCGTCATCATCGCTTGTGGGCCACAGATAAAAACCTCATCTTCCTGCTGCAGATTGATCAACCGGGCCTGCTGTAATGCCATGATTTTAGCCCGGTCGATGCGCCCGTTCAGCACCTCCGCGCCCTGATCTTCGCCGCTCATAATATTGATCCAGTTAAAGCGACTGAGGTAGCGATTCTTAATAAAACCCAGGGTCTCACGAAACATGACGCTGTTGCTGCGCCGGTTGCCGTAGAGCAGCGTCAGCGTGCTGTTAGGTTCCGCCTGCAAGACGGTTTTAATCATCGATAACATTGGGGTAATACCACTGCCCACCGCGATACAGAGGTAGTTGCGGGTGCTGTCCACCAGCGTTTCGGTGTAGAAGCTGCCCTGCGGTGGCATCACGTCAAGCGTATCACCAACGCTGAACTGATCATTCGCGAAGTTAGAGAATATACCGCCGCTGACGCGCTTGATCCCGACCTGTAGCACGCCTTCATGCACGCCGGAGCAAATCGAATAAGAGCGGCGAACGTCCTCGCCCGCAATCTGGGCGCGCAGCGTCAGAAACTGGCCTTGCTTAAAGGCGAACACCGCGCGCAGGTGCTCAGGCACGGCCAGCGTGACACACAACGCGGCATCCGTCTCAGGCCGCAGCGCGGCAATCGTCAGCGGGTAAAAGCGCGCAGCCGCCATGGCCTGCTCCTAGAGTTGTTTGAAATAATCAAAGGGTTCGGCGCAGTCCAGGCATTGAAATAACGCCTTGCAGGCCGTGGAACCAAATTCGCTGATGCGCCGGGTGTTGTCCGAATGACAGTGCGGGCACTCAATACCGGCTTCCGGGGTGAGTGCCGCCGCCAGAGCGCAGCTATCTTGCAGCGGCGGCGCAATACCATAAGCCTGAAGCTGGCGGCGTCCATTGGGCGATAGGGCGTCCGTCGTCCAGGCCGGTGCCAACCGAATATGGATTTCATAGTGCTCAAAACCGGCCTGCTGTAACTGTGCCGCGACATCGGCCTGCATGGTCTCCAGCGCCGGACAGCCCGAATACGTCGGCGTTAGGGTAACGCTGACCTTCGCCTGCGCGTCCTGCTGCACATCACAGAGCACACCAAGATCCCACAGGCTCAGTACCGGCACTTCGGGATCTTTAACCGCATCCAGTAGATTCCAAAGCTCAGGGTGCGACGACTGATCACGCTGGCGCTGGCGGGCAGCAAAAGCGGCTTCTGGCGTGCTCAGCAGCGGCATGGGGAGCAGTGGCACAATCGGTTGGCGTTGCGTCTTAACCGTGCTAGCTGTCACCAGCTCACCCCCGGATAAGCCCGGTGGACGGACTGTAGTTCCATCAGCAGATGCCCCAGGTTCTCGGTATGGTAGCCGCTGCGCCCACCGCGCACTGCCCAGCCATCCTGCGGCACGCTTAAAGTTGCCTGCGTCAGTATCGATGTGACCTGTTGCAGCCATGGCGCACGCAGTGGGCGCGGATCTACCGCTATTCCCGCCGCCACTAGGCTCTGTTCCAGCGTGTCCATCTCAAACATTTCATGGGTATAGCCCCAAAGATCAGCGACGGCTTGCTGCATGCGCTGCTGACTTTCTGGCGTACCGTCGCCCAGCCGCAGCGCCCATTCATGACTGCGCCGTAGATGATAGCGGGTTTCCTTTATGCCTTTCGCCGCTACTCCGGCTAGCGTCTGATCAGCGGAGCGCTGCATCTGCTCCAGCCAGAGCGTATTAAATACATCGACGAGTAGCTGACGCACCATGGTAAAGGCAAAATCACCGCGCGGTAGCTCGTGGATGAGTAAATTGCTGAACTGGCGCGCGTCACGCCGGTAAGCAAAATCATCCTCTGTGCGCCCCTGGCCTTCCAACTCGGCGGCATAGCTATAGTACATGCGGGCACGCCCGAGATAATCCAGCGCGACGTTCTGTAGGGCGAGGTCTTCCTCTAGAAACGGGCCACGACTGCACCACTCTGACAGCCGGTGCCCCAGCACCAGCGCATCATCACCCAAGCGCACGGCATAGCTGACGGTCGCCGCCCGTAGGGTTTCAGCCTGACTATCGGCGACATGAGCTTCTCGATTATCCATTAGGGCGCCCTACATGCTGTCAACCGCCTGCGGCAACTTATAATAAGTGGCGTGGCGGTAGGGTTTATCATCGGAGGGGTCGAAGAAGCTGGCGCTGTCATCTTCCTGTGAGGCAGAGATAGCGGCGGAGCGCACCACCCAGATACTGACGCCTTCACTGCGGCGAGTATACACATCGCGCGCATATTCCAGCGCCTGTTCAGGGTCTTCGGCATGCAGGCTGCCGACATGTTTATGATCCAGGCCACGGCGAGCGCGGATGAAGACTTCATACAGGTCAAGTGTTTGCTGGCTCACTAGGCGGCCACCTGCGTAGTTGTTTGCTGGCGAACTCGCTGCTTATCGCGGTAAGCCTGCATCGCGGCGCGCACCCAGGCGCCTTCCTCATGCGCCTGCACATGATGCTCAATGCGCTGCCGGTTTGCATACCCATTACCATTGATCACATTATAAAATTCATCCCAGTCAAGCGCCCCAAAATCATAATGGCCACGCGCCTCATTCCAGCGCAGGTCTTTGTCGGGATGTTCCAGTCCAAGCACCTCGATTTGCTGTGCGGTTTGGTCGACAAATTTTTGGCGCAGGTCGTCATTGGTCTCGCGCTTGATTTTCCATTGCATCGAACGGGCGGAGTGGGCGGATTCTGCATCATGTGGGCCAAACATCATTAAAGATGGCCAGTAAAAGCGATTCAGTGCGTCCTGAGCCATGGCGTGCTGTTCCGGGCTACCTTGGGCAAGAACCAGCATGATTTCATAACCCTGACGCTGATGGAAACTTTCCTCCTTACAGATACGGATCATGGCACGGGCATAGGGGCCATAAGAGGTGCGCTGTAAGGACACTTGATTCACAATTGCCGCCCCATCGACCAGCCAACCGATCGCTCCAACATCGGCCCAGGTTTGGCTGGGGTAGTTAAAGATCGAGGCGTATTTTGCGCTGCCGTCCTGCAAAGCACTAATCAGCTCCTCACGGCTGATACCCAGCGTTTCCGTCGCACTGTACAGATACAGGCCGTGCCCACCCTCATCTTGGACTTTCGATAGGAGCACGGCTTTGCGGCGCAGCGAGGGTGCACGGGTAATCCAATTGCCTTCCGGCTGCATGCCAATCACTTCAGAATGAGCGTGCTGTGAGATCTGCCGAATCAGATTCTTGCGGTAGGCTTCTGGCATCCAGTCCTTGGGTTCGATTTTTTCACCGGCCTCAATTTTACGCATAAAATTATCTTCCGGGCTTAATCCATCTGTCATTGTCATACCTCAGTTAAATGCCCCCGTTAATGCTTTCTGGGCTTAATCCGTCTGTTGTTGCCATCTCACAATTAAGTGCCCCCTTAAGTGGAGCCTGGTAATGTGCTATGTCTATCGCCAGCCGCCGTCCAATTACTTCGCCACCAGGGTCAATACATCATAATTTGCGACTACTTCGCCACGCTGGTTCACCAGGGTTGTATCCCAGCGCACCTCGCCATAATTTTCAGTCTCACGCTTTACTTTCTGCTTACAGGTAAACTGCACCTGTAGCTCATCACCCGCATATACCGGCGCGGCAAAGCGCAGATTATCCAAACCATAATTCGCCAACACCGGCCCTTCATCCGGCCAGACAAACAGGCCCGCCGCCAGCGACACCAGGAAATATCCGTGCGCCACCCGGCCTTCAAAAAATGGATTACGCTGAGCAGCCGCTTCGTCCATATGGGCATAGAATTTATCGCCGCTCAGCTCAGCAAAGTCGGTAATGTCGCGCAGCGTAATCAGGCGTTTGGCGGTTATCAGCGCATCACCCACGGCCAATTCGTCGAAGGTCTTCTGAAACGGGTGCTTGCTAGCAAGCGTGCGCTGCGCACCCTGCATCCAGCTGCCGGTGATGGCCTGGAGCATATCCGGTGAACCTTGCAGCGCGGTACGCTGCATATAATGCTTCACGCCCCGAATGCCGCCCATTTCTTCACTGCCACCGGCACGTCCGGGGCCACCGTGGATCAGGTGCGCCAGAGGTGAACCATGGCCGGTAGATTCAGCAGCACCCTGTTGATCCAATACCAGCATACGGCCATGATAGGGCGCAGCGCCAACAACCAGGGTGCGCGCCACCATCGGATCAGCCGTCACGACCGAACCAACCAGACTACCCTTACCCAATGCCGCCAGCGCAATCGCCTCATCCTCATTCGTATAGGGGATGAGCGTGCTCACTGGCCCAAAGGCTTCCACCTCATGTGCACAGGTATTAAACGGGTCATTACAGGCCAGTAACAGCGGCGCCATGAACGCACCATTGGCGGCATCAGCGCCCTGCACCGCCAGCTGGTTGATATCCTGACTGCCAAAGATAATCTCATTGCCTGCGGCAAGTTTTGCCACCTGATCCATAACGGCAGCCCGCTGTTTCAGCCCAGCGAGCGCGCCCATGCGCACACCGTCCTGTGCCGGATCGCCAATGGTCACCGCACTCAATCTTGCGGATAGGGCCGTGGCGACCGCATCCAGCCGCTCTGCCGGTACAATAACGCGGCGGATGGCCGTACACTTTTGCCCAGCTTTCACCGTCATTTCCCGCACCACCTCAGTGATATACAGCTCAAACTCGGCCGAGTCGGGCAGCACGTCACGCCCCAAAATGGCACAGTTCAGCGAATCCGCTTCCATAAAAAAGCGGGTCGCGTTCTGCACAATCGCCGGGGTTTGTTTCAGTTTAATTCCGGTCGCCGCTGAACCGGTAAAGCTAACCACATCCTGACCAGTCATATGATCTAATAAGTCGCCACTGTTGCCACACACCAGCTGTAAAGCACCCAGCGGTAGAATACCGGACTCAATAATATGCCTGACCATAAGTTCGGCCAGGTAAGCAGTCTGACTCGCCGGTTTGACGATCGTTGGCACTCCGGCCAAAAAGGCAGGCGCTAATTTTTCCAACATGCCCCAGCAGGGAAAATTAAAGGCATTGATCTGGACGGCCACGCCGGTGATGGGGGTATATATGTGCTGCGCGGTGAACGTTCCGTTACGCGAAATCTGTTCCTGGGGGCCATCGAGCATAAGATTAGCGTTCGGCATTTCACGCCGCCCTTTGCTGGAAAAGATAAACAGCGTGCTGATACCGCCCTCAATGTCTATCCAGGAGTCGGTGCGGGTTGCACCCGTAGCCGCCGACAGTGCATAGAAAACATCCTTACGTTCCATCAGGTATTGCGCCAGCGCTTTGAGCATCAATGCCCGCTGATGAAAGGTGTATTGGCGCAGTGCCGGGCCGCCGGTATGGCGTGCATAAGCCAACATAGCGGCAAAATCCAGGCCGTCACTGCTAATCTCAGCCACCTCAGCACCGCTGATTGCATGCCGTAATCGCTGACCAGAGGCCGCCGCTTGATACCATTCACCTGCGGCATAGCTATGTAGCTTCATTCATCACTCCGCTTGAGATCGGTGCTGGCACAGCACCATCATTTCGCCAATATGATACAAAAAAATCACCGCTACAGATAGTTTTGTATCACAATGTAGGGTGTTAGCAATAGAAAGCTGAAAAACTTTTTGTCTTTCCCCATTGGTGCAGTGCGTATTATTCCCATATAATCCCCCTGAATTTACTTTTGACAGCCCCTGCACAGGCAGATTTGTAGAAAACAGGTCGCTTGCAGCAGGCTATTGTTAATACGAACTAACTCGTCGCCCATGCGACCGGAGGAAGAGACTGTGGCTTCTGATACTGACGCTATTTTCGCTCAATACAAAACCTATGCCGGCATTGCCATTGGGGGCGTTGTGCTGGCTGCTATACTGGATGCCTGTACTGCCCCATCAGAACAAGAAATTAGCGACGCCAAAGCCGCCCAGCAAGTAGCGGTAGAAGCGCGCAGAGCGGCGGTAGAAAACCCCGGCGCAGCCGCAGAAGAAAAAATTAAGCCGATTGAAACCCTGGCAGTCGCTGAAAAAGTGGCCGAGCTTGGCCCGGCACGCGACGGTGCGGCGGTGTATCAAGCGGCCTGTATGGCCTGTCACGCTGCCGGAGTCATGGCAGCACCTAAGCTGGAAGCAGGCGCGTGGGATCAGCGCATTCATAAAGGCTTAGACGGCCTCACCACTTCAGCCATCAACGGCATCAATAATATGCCCGCGCGCGGCGGCAATCCGGCCATCACCGATGAAGAGATGAAAAATGCGGTGGCTTATATGCTGGCAGAATCGGGTTACGACCCGGATGCACCGGCTGAAGACGCCGCTGAGGCCAAAGTCGCGGCGGTTGATCCTGCAGTGATGGAAGAAATTAAAGCCGCCGTCGCTCAGGCGACAGCCGCCGCCGAAGCGGCACAAGCTTCGGCCGCTGAAGCTAAAGCCGCCGCTGAAGCCGCGCAAAACAGCGTGAGCGCCGCCGCTGGTGCGGCAGCCGTCGCCGCCACTGACGCCACAAACGCTGCAATACCAAGCAGCGGCGCAAGTTCAATCGGCAAACAGATTTATGACACGACGTGTTTCACCTGCCATGACGTCGGCATTTTCGGCAGCCCAACATTGAGCGATAAAGCGGCATGGAATACACGCATCGCCCGTGGAATCGATGCCTTGTATGCCACTGCGATTGACGGCAACGGCACTAATACCAAGCCTGCCCTAGGCGGCCATCCTGGTTTGAGCCCAGCTCAAGTTAAAGCAGCCGTTGATTATATGTTGGATACAGCGGGCGTCAATACTGCCGCCGACGCCGGGGAGATAGCACCAAATACTTCTGCAGCAGCAGATAAACCTGCACAGGAGACGACAGCTGAAGAAGCCAAGCCTGAGCAAGCCGCTCCTGAAGCCGAAGCTGAGGCAGACAAGCCCGAGCAAACCGCCGCGACTGACAGTACAGAAAGCACGGCTGCCGCACCCACTTGGGCAGGCATCGATGGCGAGAAAGTTTATCGTGGCATCTGTTTTTCCTGCCACGACATGGGCATAGCCCAAGCGCCGGCCTTAGGCAAGGCGACTGCCTGGGAAGCACGCATGGCGGCGGGTATGGATGCGCTATACGCTAACTCGATCAACGGCAAAGGTATTATGCCTGCTAAAGGCGGTAATCCCGCACTGTCTGATGATGAGATTAAAGCAGCGGTTGACTGGATGGTGCAGCAGATTAAGTAAAATCGCCACAACACTAAATCTGCTTTACCATTTGGGAGGTTTAATCAAAGGCGCAGCATTTGCTGCGCCTTTTTTGTCAGTGCCTGCGTCACCGAGCGCCGCACTGCTTCACCGCACGACAATATCCACTTTTTTTGCACAATGATTCTTTAAACTTAAGCGTTTAGCTATAGACTAAATAGCACCGTAACAATATTAATAATGAGACGAATATGCTCAGAGCATTAGGGTTTTTGCTGAAAACTATTATCCCCGTGGTTATTTTGGTCGGGGGTTACTTAGTCTTTAAACACCTCATGGCGACCGGCCCAGAACCGCGCAAACGCCCCCCCGTCGATCGCACGCCGGTGGTGGAAGTCACCGACGTTAAGGCTGATGATTACACGCTCACGATTAAAAGCTCCGGGATTGTGCGCGCCCGCACTCAAAGCAGCGTGGTCGCCGAAGTGGCTGGACGGGTGGTAGAAATTTCAGATAATTTCCGCCCCGGTGCCTATATCGAGGCAGGCGAAACTCTACTAACGCTGGATGACACCAATACCCAGGACGCGATCAAAATTGCCAACAGCAATATTGCCGCCAATGAAGCCGCCCTCGCCCAACTGGAACAGGAAGAGTTAAACATCGCAATTAATCTAGAACTGGCGCGCGATAATTTGCGTACCGTACAGAAAAACCTAGAAATAACGCGCCGTAATGTGGCGAATGTACAGCGCAAAAAACCACCGATTGATAAAAATACCGCACTCATCAAACGTAATATTGTGCTGGCGCGCAAGAATTATGCGCTGACGCAGCGTAATCTTAAGCTCACCCAAAACGACCTCAAACTAGCGAATAACGATCTTAAGCTGGCACAGCGCAATCTTGCGCTGGCAGACCAGGAACTCCAGCGGCTCCAAGCACTGCGTGACCGCAAACTCATCACGATTAGCCAGCTAGACGGCCAGCGTGGCGCCTCACTCCAGCAACAGCAGCAGGTTTCACAGAAACGCCAGCAACTCTCACAGAAGCAGCAGCAGGTCGTACAGCTCGAACAAAGCCTGCTCCAACAGCAGCAGCAAATCTTACAGCAGGAACAGCAGCTGACCCAACAGGATACCTCGCTCATCCAGCAGGATCAGAACGTGCTGGCCCAACAGCAACAAGTCCTGCAACAGGAACAGGCCGTTAACCAACAGCGTCAATCCGTAGCAAATTTAGAGGGCCAGCTAGCGACCTTTGATAGCCGCCGCAATGCGCTCGAAGCCAGTAATGAACTGACCCGCACGCAGTTATTACAACAGCAGCGTAATCTGGAACGCACGCGGATTATTGCACCCTATGCGGGCCGTATTCTGGAACAGCGTGTGGATCTCGGCCAATTTGTTGCGCCTAATGCGGTGCTTGGTGTGCTCTATGCCACAGACTATGTCGAAGTCGATATGCAACTCACGCTAGAACAATATGGCCTTCTGGATATGCCGGATGCGTTTGCAGGAGAAACCCTAGAGCTTACCGCCCAACCGGTGGTGACCTTCACCACACCGTTTAACCAGACCCAGCAAAGTTGGACAGGCTTTGTCACTGGAACCCGCGCCTCGCTCAATGAACAGAGTCGCCAGATTACGTTAGTGGCGCGCATTGACAACCCCTATGAACGGCGCGCGGGCCGCAGTAGCACACTAAAAATTGGGCAATACCTCAATGCCAGCATCGAAGGCCGTACCTTTGAAGATGTGTACGTGCTGCCGCCGGGCGCAGTCCGCCAAAACCGGGATGTGCTGCAACTGCGTGATAATAGCGTACGAATTGTGCCAGTCACCGTGGTGTGGTCGACCGAAACCGAAGCAGTCGTCACCAGCAGCGAGCGTTTACAGTCCGATCCTGTCATTACTACCGCACTGGGACAGGCGACTGAGGGCATGAAGGTAGCCTTACCGGGCCAAAAGAAAAAGCCAGGTCGACCCGGTGCTAACGCTAACGGACGCCCCGCAGACGGCCAAGCGCGCGGTGGCAAACCAGATGGCCAGCGCAGCGGTAAGCACGGCGAGGGTAAAGGCCAAGCTGAAGGTCAGCGCAGCGGTAAGCGTGGCGAGGGTGGAGGTCAGGCTGAAGGTCAGCGCAACGGTAAACGCGGCGACGGTACCGGCCAGGGCAAACCGCAACAAGGCGGTGCTGAGCGCAGCCGTCAACCAGCAGAGGGGAGTTAATTATGCATGCCATGATTGCATGGTTTGTGCGCAACCCGGTAGCGGCCAATATTATGATGGCAGCCATTATTCTGTTTGGCAGCTATGCGCTACTGAAAAAAATTCCGCTGGAGGTGTTTCCTGAATTTGCGCGTGATGTGGTCAACGTTTCCGTGGCTTACCCCGGTGCCACACCCTCTGAGGTAGAACAGGGGATTGTGCTGCGCTTAGAGGATGCGATCAGCGACCTGCCCGGCATCGAAAAAATGTACGGTAATGCCAATGAGGGCTCAGCGCGCATGCGGCTGGAAATCCGCGATGGCTATGATGTTACCAAGGTACTGAATGAGGTTAAAACCCGCATTGATGGTGTCGGTGGCCTGCCGGAAGACAGTGAACGTCCGGTGGTTGAACAGCAAATCCGCTCGCGCGATGTGATCACGGTTGTGGTCGCCGTTGAGGGCAATGACGAGGCTCAACTGCGGACGACGACTGAAATGATTCTGGATGAAATCCGTAATTTGCCAGACATTACTCAGGTCGGCATGGGCGGCGTGCGCCCGTGGGAAATCAACATTATCGCGCCCCAGGCTATTTTGGAACAGTACGGTTTGACGTTGGACAATGTCGCCAACGCTATCCGCAGCTCGTCGCGCGATATTCCAGGGGGTAGCATTAAGACCAGCGGGGGTGAAATTTTGGTGCGGGCGCTCGGCCAGGCCTACCGCAAAGACGAGTTTGCGAATATCAGTATTATCAGCCGCAGCAACGGCACCCGCATTCGCCTCGGCGACATTGCGACCATTGTCGATGGCTTTAATGAAGACCCCTTGTATAGCCGCTTTGATGGCCGCCCCGCCGCTTTCATCAATGTTTACCGCGTCGGTGATCAAAATGCGATTACGCTGGCTGAAACGGTTAAAGATTATCTGGTCGAGCGCCAAGAAAGCCTGCCGACTGGGATTGAACTGAGTTACTGGCGCGACGGCTCTAAAATCGTTAAGGCGCGCCTCAATACACTCGTTAAAAGCGCGACTCAGGGTATCGGCCTCGTGCTACTGCTGCTGGCTTTATTCCTGCGCCCCAGCCTCGCGTTCTGGGTCAGTCTCGGCATCCCGATCAGCTTCCTCGGTGCTTTTCTGCTGATGCCGGAATTAGGGGTGACCATGAACATTATCAGCATGTTCGCCTTTATCCTGGTGCTGGGTATTGTGGTGGATGATGCCATTGTGACCGGAGAAAATGTCTACACCCACATGCGGCGGCATAATGACCCAGTCCGCGCTGCTATTGAAGGCACACAGGAGATCTCGGTGCCGGTCACATTTGGCGTGCTGACTACTGTGGCCGCGTTCATGCCGCTGCTGCTGCTAGACGGCGCGCGCGCACCTATTTTCATGCAAATTCCACTCATTGTCATTCCGGTGCTGTTATTTTCACTGATTGAATCAAAGTTCATCCTGCCCGCACACCTGCGCCATATGAAAAAGCGCGAGCGCCGCAATATGGGTTTATTTGGCATTCTCCAACAGAACATTTCACATGGGCTAGAAAAATACGTCGAGCACGTCCACCGTCCATTTTTGGAATTTACCCTACACTGGCGCTATGCCACGCTCACGATATTTATTGTGCTGTTAGCATTGAGTATTGCGTTAGTTGCTAGCGGGCGTTACCGCTATGTCTTCTTCCCACGGATTGAAAGTGAATTTGTCTCCGGCACCCTGCTGATGCCAGAAGGCACGCCGATTGAAGTCACCACACGCCATGCGGAACGCATGAATGACATGGCAGAAGCCCTGCAACAGCGCTATCGAGAACCCAACGGCGACCCGGTGATTGAACATATCCTGGTCACTATCGGCAGCACCAGCTCTAGCCCACGCGGTGATAGCAGCGGCCAATCTCATGTGGCGCGCGTATCCTTTCAGGTCTTACAGCCCGAACTGCGCCAAAGCGAGATCGGCACTCGCCAGCTAGTGCGCCAGTGGCAGGGTATGATTGGTGACATTCCCGGTGCCAAAGAACTCAGTTTTCGCTCAGAAATCGGCCGTGGCGGTGAGCCAATCAATATTCAGCTCACCGGCGCTAATTTTGAGCGCTTGAATGAAGCCGGTGAGAAAATCAAACAAAAACTTTCGGAGTTTGACGGACTATTTGATATTAAGAATAGCTTCGAAGACGGTAAAACCGAAGTGCAGCTTAGAATTAAACCTGAAGCAGAACAGCTTGGCCTGAATATGCAGCAGCTTGGCACTCAGGTGCGCAATGCCATTTTTGGCGCGCAGGCACAAACCATTCAACGCAACCAGTCTGAGGTAAAAGTGATGGTGCGTTTCCCACAGGAGGAACGTTATTCGCTGGCTGACCTGCAGAATCTTAAGATTCGCACCCCCAGCGGTGAACGCATTCCCCTGTCCAGCATGGCCGAGGTTAACGTTGGACAAGGCACCACCACCATCTCACGGGTGGATCGAAAACGGATTATTAACATTACCGCTGACCTTGATAAAGATAAGGCAGACGCCGGTGCCATCAACACGGAAATGACGACCTGGGTGAATGAAATGCTGCGCGCATACCCCGACATTCGCTTTGACCCCGAAGGCGAACAGCGCGAACAAAAAGAATTTCAGAGCAGTCTGCTGATGGGTTTTGGGATTGCGCTCTTAATGATCTATGTATTGCTGGCGATTCCGCTACAGTCTTACACTCAGCCCATTATGGTGATGATTGTGATTCCGTTTAGTATTATCGGCGCGCTGGGCGGACACATGATTATGGGCATCGACCTGAGTATCAGTAGCATTATGGGTATACTTGCCCTGGTGGGCGTGGTGGTGAATGACTCCTTGGTGCTAGTGGATTACACCAATAAACGCCTACTAGACGGTATGTCGCTGGTGAAGGCGGTGCGCTTCGCTGGTGGCGCGCGTTTTCGCCCTATTCTGCTGACTTCACTGACAACGTTCGCTGGGTTGACCCCGCTGATTCTGGAAAAAAGCACGCAGGCCCAATTTCTTATTCCGATGGCGGTATCGCTGGGCTTTGGAATTTTATTCGCGACTTTTATTACCCTGCTACTCATTCCCAGTTTATATCTAATCTTAGAGGATATTAAGGGCCTAGTAGGACGCATCGTGTCGATGCTGCGGCACTTATTACCGGCGGGAACAGCCTAGTAGCACTTGAGGTCGCTATCCTAGCCAGGTTCTAAAAAGCAGTGCGCTTGAATAACGTTAAGGCACTGCCCGTGGCGCAGCGCTAAATCTAACGCCACGCCACAGACATGGGCTGTTTTAATTGCTTAGGCCCGCAGCTGAGTACCCGGAACCTGCTTGGGGAAATAATCTTCGCACTGACCTTCACGATAAACATCAGCTGTCGCACAGTGCAGGCCACCGCCAAACGGATAAGCATCCCGAAACTCAATCGGTATCACTTCCATACCTAACTGATCCATTTGTTCCATTTGGTGAACTTCGCTCGCCTCTACAATCACCGTCTTGTGATCAAGCACCAAGCAGTTCATTGATAGCCAAACGCTGGAATAACACAGCGGTGGCGGCTCATCGTTAGCCGGCGATGCCGCATCAATAATTTCCCAATCATTGGCTTCAAAAATCTTACGCTGGGCGGCGGGCAAACGGCGATTCGGGTTATTGATAATCAACCCTGGGCGCAGCGGCACAAAAGTCGCATCAATATGAATCGGATAGGGGTCGCCGGGGAAATTCACCGCATGCACCCGATGCTCAGGGAAATGGCGCTGCAACCATTCCATCGCGCGACGGTTCGTGGTCAGACCGTGCTGGCAAAATAAATCTTTACCTAAACGACACACATCCGCCGCATCAAATAGCGGCTCATGCTCAGTGGTGACAAAATCAAGCGCCGCCGTACGCTGCAAGCGATCTTCGATGGTGATATCGTCGAAATATCCCGCCTTGTACGACTGCTCAGATAATCTGGGGCGCGGTGCCTGTTCCCAGCGAAAATTCGGATCTTCATCAAAATAGCGCTGCATCAGATCGTGATACGCCAAGTACTCGAAGTAACGACAGCGGAATGACATCGGCGCGCTGAGGATCTCACTGCCAATCGTCAACAACACATCGCGCGGTGGCATGCAGCCGAATTGCGTCCCCGTCGCAAAATCGGGCGTGTTAACGGCTTGATTCCACTGAATCGGCGTTGGCCGGTCAACCTTAATTCCACGATCAGTAAGAATTTTGACCAGATTATCAAGCTGAATATTCGCCTTCTCAACGGTTTCCAATGGGCGTGGCCCCCACATGCCCCGCATGTCGCTGTCTTCCGGCACCTTTGCCTCGGTCGCCGGTTCGTTGGGCGGAATACAGGTGTGATCAGCTCTGCCTACAATGACATGCTTAAGCGGATCAAACTCATTCCAGGAATTTACTACAGTTGTCGACATAGACTCACCTCAGATTCAATGATTTTTCGCGCTGGCTTAATATAATCGACTCTAGCCTTAAATTAAAACATTATTCTGAACGGGCGCTGGGCCGATACTGTGATTTCTGCGGCACCACCCAGCGCACCCCGCCTTTGGGGTTGTCAACGTCACCCGCGTAACGCGGAATAATATGGATATGGAGATGAAATACGCTTTGCCCAGCGGCTAATTCATTATTGCAGCCGATGTTATAACCATCCGGTTCATAATGAGTTTCCACGTACTGTTTGGCGCGCAGCACTAAGGCACGAAAATCGTTGTTCTCTGCTTCTGTGCACTCAAAGTAGGTTTTAATATGGCGCTTGGGGATGACCAAACAGTGACCAGGGCTGACCGGATAGGTGTCGGCAATCAGTAGCGCATGTGCATTTTCCGCAATGATTTCGTGCGGCTTGGGATGGCAAAACAGGCAGGGATTATTCGGATCGAAGGCTGTTTTTTTAGACATAACCGATGGCCTAATCGTCACGCTGACAGCAAACCAACATGTTTACTTTCATCATTGGTCATGACGCGCTCTTGGATCACACGCCAGACGCCATCCACCTCTAATTCCAACAGCACCTCAATCCCCTGTGCTTTCTTGCTACCATCATTAACGCTGATGATTTCCAGCGTTTTAAACATGATTTGCGTCGCGTTATGCGCCGCCATTTTCAAGCCGTCATAGCGCACGCTGTCGAGCACGCCTGCTTTAAAATCTTGTTCGGAGGCTCTGGCCCAATCATCGTAGCCAATGCTTTCAAACCCCGGTACGCCGGTCACACGCACCTTTTTTGAAATCAGCTCGAAGTGTGCCGCAAAGTCCCGCGCCGTCGCCGTTTTGGCGGACGCATCCAGCCACGCCTGCGCAATCATAGCGGGTGATTTTTTAAATTGCATGGGATGTTGTGCTGGAGAATCGGCCACGGCTGTCACCCTGTTAGTCAATAGGCCACTTATGGTAACGGGCTTGCGCGCAAAAACCAATATCACCTACTGTAGAAGTTGCAGCCTGCTAGGCTTGGCGGTGAATTTTCCCATACTGTTACGGCATCACACGCCCTTAATCTGGCGCTGGCGCAGGGCGATAAAGATACCTGCGCCAATCACCAAGGCGATGCCATACCACTTGTGCTGCGGGATCACTTCGCCAAAAAACCAATAACCCATGAAAATTGCCCAGGGCAACACCAGATAATTAAACGGCTGCAAGATCACTGCGGGCGTCAATTTTAGCGCCAAAATCATAAAATAATGGCTAATCGTCCCGGTCAGGCATAACAGGCCAATCAATGCGGACTGCTCCAAATTTAGCGGCTGCCATACCGCAGGCATAAAAGGTACGGTGATTAAAGCACCGAATAAGGCGGTATATAACAGCGATGAATCCGCGCTATCCGTGCGTGAAACGAAGCGGGTTAAGAGAGTGTAAATCGCAATCAACAGCGCCAAGCACAGCGCCAGCAGGCTGTACACTGAAAACGTCGCAGAGCCCGGTGCGATAATAATCAAAGTACCGGCGAAACCAATACACACCGCTGCCCAGCGTCGCCACCCGACCTCCTCACCCAAAACAGAGGCCGACAGCGCGGTGACGATCAGTGGATAAGCCATGAAAATCGTTTGCATCTCACCCACACCCAGCTCACGAATGATGTAGCCAAAGGCCACCACCTCAACCCCTAAAATCACGCCGCGTAATGCCTGCAACCAGGGGTTTTTCACCGTGAGCACGGCGCGCAGCGTGCACTTGCGCGTAGTAAACCAGAGCGCAAACAGCAGGAAAACCAAATAACGAATGCCAACAAACTGAAAAATTGGGATCGATTGGCCAAGGAATTTGGTCACCGTATCCTGCGAAGCGAACAGCATCGTGGTGGCAATCATTAATAGAATGCCTTTATTATGTGCGTGCATAACTTCTTGCTCCGATGGTTAACAAACGCTTGATGATGGGGAGATTTTTTCAAACCTGTTCCACAGGCTGCGCTTAGATTTTCATGCTTCTGCACCCACAGCATACAACGAGCATGCTCTCCCCTCCCAGATTTTTGGCGGCGTTTATCAGTTTATTTTCATTGCTATTTTTCTGCGCGCGCATTTTGGATAGAATAAGCGGCGTCCTAGGCATGCCCCCCCCTAAACCGTTTGGAGATAGCCGGTGAATCCTTATCCAACTCTGCGCCCTGAACCACAAGACGAGTTTACCCTCAGCAGTCCAGCGCAGCCGGCAAAGCTGAATATTGCCGTCATTGGCGCAGGTCTGATTGGTCGGGTGCACGCAGAGCAAATCAACGCCCACCCGGACTGCCAGCTTTGTGCGCTGGCTGACCCAAGCCCGCAGGGGCAGGCGCTGGCTGAAGCCTATCAGTTGCCGCGCCTTGCAAGCCTGGACGCCGTGCTCGCAGCCGGTCATTGCGATGGAATTATCCTCGCCACGCCTAATCATCTCCATGTCAGCCAAGCGCTGCAATGCCTGGCGGCAAAAATTCCAACCTTGATTGAAAAGCCAGTGGCACACACCCTCGCTGAAGGGCAGCGCTTGCTGGCGGCGGCCCGTCACAGCGATGTACCGCTCTTGGTGGGACATCACCGCATGCATAGCCCACTCATGCAGCAGGCTAAAGCAATTATTGAGGCCGGTGAGCTGGGTGAACTGGTGGCGGTTAGTGGCAGCGCACTGTTTTATAAACCGGCAGATTATTTTGCTGCTGGCCCATGGCGCACACAGCCTGGCGGTGGCCCCGTGCTCATTAATATGATTCATGAGATTGGCAATCTGCGCTATTTATGCGGCGAAATTACTGCGGTTCAGGCCACCGCCTCGAATAAACGCCGCGGCTTTGCAGTGGAAGATACCGTCGGCATTGTGTTGACCTTTGCCAATGGGACGTTGGCGACCTTTGTACTCTCAGATACGGCGGCCTCGACCCGCAGTTGGGAGCAAACCGCGCAGGAAAACCCAGCGTATGCTTATGATAATACTGAAGATTGCTACCATATCACGGGCACACAGGGTTCACTCTCAGTGCCAACAATGCAGCTGAAGCGCTTTCCAACGCAAGAGGAACGTTCCTGGTACCAGCCGCTGACGCATTCCCAGGCCGCCGTACAGCGTAAAGATCCCCTAACCCAGCAGCTCAGCCATTTCTGTCAGGTGATTCAACGCCAGGTTGCACCGCTGGTCAGCGTGCATGACGGGCTACAGAACCTGCGCGTGACCGAAGCAATTGTAGCGGCGGCAGCGTCTGGTACAGTAATCCGCTTTGACACCGATTTTTCTAGCGACTAAGGGCGTATGACGGCATAATGCTGCGCTTTACAGGCCGTCTGAGCGAGACGTTGAGCGGCTAAATCACCTTTTCAGCAGGATAATACCATGACCATTGAACGCATACACACCAGCGCACGCATGAGCAAAATCGTCAAGCACAATGGCGTGGCCTACCTCTGTGGACAGGTCGGAACAGGCGACAGTGTCACCGCCCAAACCGAGGAATGCCTGCGGCGAGTCGATGCCCTGTTAAGTGAGGCCGGATCAGAACGCAGCCGCCTCCTACAAGCTATTATCTGGCTCAGTGATATGACAGATTTTGCTGAGATGAACGCGGTATGGGATGCCTGGGTACCCGCCGGATTTGCCCCAGCGCGCGCCTGCGGTGAGGCCAAATTGGCGCGTGACGTACTGAAGGTAGAAATTACGGTGACAGCGGCCTGCGACTGAGTGGATTTAGATCACTCAGAGCTTCATGCCTTATGTCTTCTTAAACCATAGACTCTACGCTAAAAATTTACCCGATAAATCAAAACACTACCTAGAGGCTGCTGGTTCAAAAGCCACACAGCCACATACTGTTGCGCCTTTATTTATCCCAAAAGAGTTGTAACGAGACTTGCATTACTCCAGCGTAAAATCTAAGATATTAGAAATTCTCTTGAGATATTTGATCCACCTAAAGGACAGGGATGCCAACACAAGTCGCGCTTCTCAAGCCCACTTTGCAACAACCCGCAGCCATCGCCGAGTTGCTTAAAGACAAAACATTAGACGATGCCAGCGCATTAACTGCGCAGATTTTTGCCTTGTTAAGAGACCTCATCATCACGGTCAAACTGTATCCTGGCCAACTTATTTCAGAGAAAGAGGTCGCGGAAACCTTACAGGCTAGCAAAACGCCAGTGCGGGAAGCAATGATCCGTTTACAGGGGATTGGGCTGGTTAGCATCGTGCCAAAGAGTGGCACTTACGTCACCCCCATACAAATCACGCGCTATATGGAAGCCTGCTTTATCCGCTTGCAGTTGGAAATCGGCGCGGTCAGACGGGCGGCATCACAGCAAAACAGCTGGGATTCCATTTTGAAAATGGAAAGCATTCTTCGCCAACAGGCTGCCGCTTTGGAAGCGAATGAGAAACTGGCTTTTTTCCGGTTAGATGAGGCGCTGCATAAAGCTTTTTTTGAAGCCGCAGGCATCGCCGGCGTATGGGATGTGGTGAAAGATTCACAGGCCGATGTATACCGCATTCGCCACCTCAAACGCATGCACAACATCCAACGCAGAGGCGCAGTGTTACAGGAACACAAAGCCATTGTCGCTGCGATTCGGGGTGGTTCTGCTGATGCCGCCGAACAGGCCATGCTTGATCATATTGGTTCGCTGGAGCAGGAAGTTGAGGAGCTGGCTTCGCATGCGGATCTGCTAAATTTTATCGAGGTGCTAAATAATAGCGCCAAACCCAAAAACCGACTGACACGACGGGTGGGCTAATCAACTTTCCCTGTTATTGGAGGAGTAATGTCGGGCGTTACACTAGAAAAAATCGTTAAATCCTATGGCAAAATTGAAGTTGTCCATGGCATTGACTTAGTGGTAGCTGAGAAAGAATTTGTCGTATTGGTCGGGCCTTCCGGCTGCGGAAAATCTACGACGCTGCGCATGGTGGCCGGACTAGAAGAAATTTCGGCAGGCCGCATCACTATTGATGACCGGGTGGTGAATGAAGTTGCACCAAAAGATCGCGATGTGGCGATGGTATTTCAGAATTATGCCCTCTACCCACACCTTAACGTCAAAGAAAATATTGCCTTCGGCCTGCGGATTCGAAAGGAAAGCAAAGCCAATATTGAGAAACAGGTTGCAGAAGTTGCTGAAATATTAGGTTTGACTGAGTATCTTGAGCGCCGCCCCGCAGACCTATCCGGTGGTCAACGTCAGCGAGTCGCGATGGGGCGCGCTATTGTACGTCACCCTAAAGTGTTTTTATTCGATGAACCGCTATCTAATCTTGATGCCAAATTACGCACCCAGATGCGGGCTGAGATTAAACGCCTGCATAAACGTCTCGGCGTTACCAGCATCTATGTGACCCATGATCAGGTCGAAGCAATGACGCTGGCCGATCGCATTGTGGTGATGTGTGATGGGCGCATTGAACAGGTCGGTACGCCCATGGACTTATTCAATCATCCGAAAAATCTTTTTGTTGCCAGCTTTATTGGCTCACCGCCAATGAATCAAATTCAAGCAGAAGTTGAGGCCAGCGGTGATAAGCTGTTTGCTAAATTTGGCGCGCATCGTCTTGAACTGCCAATGCTGCATGAATTAGGCGCTAACGACCATGGCCGTAAGGTAACGTTGGGTATTCGCCCAGAACATATTATGACGCAGGCCGACCCAGATACTGATGCTATCGAGGTTGAGCTAGATTTGATTGAAACCTTGGGTTCTGAAGCTTTATTGCACACCACCGTTATGGGCAAGCCTTTCGTGGTCAAAACTGAAACCCGAGGTGATTTGAGTCACCTTGAAAACGTGCGTGCCTTGCACTTTAAACCCGATATGCTCAAAGTGTTCGATGGTGTCAACGGTGATGTGTTTGATCATCCTGAGCGGCTGAAGTAGGCAGGGCTATGGCGAATTTATCTGACAAATCCCGCTGGCTGCTCCGCCATTTCAGACGTGAGTGGCAAATCTACCTGATGCTTGCTCCGGCAGTTATCTGGTTTCTTACCTTCCTGTATACGCCAATGTACGGGTTACAGGTTGCTTTTAAAGACTACAGTATCTTTAAAGGTGTCGCAGGCAGTCCGTGGATTGGCTTTGAACATTTCCAGACCTTGTTTGACAACGATGACTTCATTCGTTCGCTTAAAAACACAGCCATACTGAGTGCGTATAACCTGCTGTTTGCCTTCCCTGCGCCGATTATTCTGGCGCTGATGTTTAATGAAATTCTGAATCAATGGTACAAAAAAGGCGCGCAGACTATTGTTTATCTGCCGCACTTTATCTCCACGGTTATTCTTGCCGGTATCGTACTGACTGCCTTTTCACCTTCAGCCGGTATTGTTAATACGGTGCTGGGTTGGTTTGGCGTTGATCCGATTTATTTTATGTCTAAGCCTGAGTGGTTTCGGCCGATATTTATTGGTTCCGGTATCTGGCAGGAGGCCGGTTTCTCATCCATCGTTTTCCTGGCGGCGATTGCCGGGGTTAATCCCTCATTGTATGAAAGCGCGGTAGTGGACGGTGCCTCGCGCTGGCAGATGATGTGGAAAATCACCATCCCGTCCATATTGCCGACCATTCTGATTATGTTGATTATCCGTATCGGTAATTTGCTGGAAGTCAGCTTTGAGCTGGTTTTACTGCTCTATCAACCTGCCACTTATGTCACAGCGGATGTCGTCAATACCTTCATTTATCGTCAGGGTATACAGTCCGGGCAGTATGACCTTGCGGCGGCAGCAGGCCTGTTCAATGCCGTGGTAGCCTTTATTCTCGTGATGACGGCTAATGCGCTTTCCAAGCGTTTTTCCAGAACATCGTTGTGGTGAGGGCTGACTAATGGCAAATATGAACCTTTATTCGCGGGGCGATAAGTTTTTTGTCCGCATTAATATGGTACTGGTCGGGCTGTTTACCCTGGCAACACTGTACCCGTTTATTTACATTGCGGCGGTATCATTAAGTTCTGGCATGGCGGCCCGCTCCGGCGTTGTTGTACTGACGCCAGTGGAGGCAACTTTCGCGGCTTATCAACAAATCTTAGTTGACCCGGACTTCTGGAATTCCTATCTGAATACCTTTATCTATACCATTGGCGGCACGATTATGAGCCTGCTGCTGGTTATTCCGGCGGCTTATGCTTTATCCCGCCCACAGCTCATCGGGCGGCGTTTCTGGAACCTGATGGTTGCGTTCACCATGTGGTTTAACGCCGGAATGATTCCGTTCTGGCTCAATATGCGTGATCTGGGCCTGCTCGACAGCTACTTTGGCATCATTATTGGTTTCGCGGTGAATGCGTTTAATATCATTCTGCTGCGTAATTTCTTTGAAAGTATTCCACGCTCATTTGAAGAGGCCGCCCGTATGGATGGTGCTAATGAGTTTCAGGTATTGTGGAAAGTATTCATCCCTTTATCCAAACCGGCCATTGCTACCATTACCTTATTCTGTGTGGTTGCCCGCTGGAACGGCTTCTTCTGGGCGATGATCCTGTTACAGGACGAAGGCAAAATTCCGTTACAGGTTTATTTGCGCAAGACGATTGCAGAACTGTCTGATGACCATGAGTTTTCTTCGACCTTATTATCCTCGCTCTATAGCGCGGAAACTGTTAACGCCGCGATTATCGTGTGTTCGATTATCCCGGTTCTGCTCTTCTACCCCTTTATTCAGAAGTACTTTAACAAAGGTATTTTATTGGGTGGGGTGAAGGAGTAACTTTTTTACATCATATTGCAATTGAGGAGGACACCAATGCGATATTTAAAACTCACCGCAGCCATACTGGCAGCTACCGCAATCAGTGCAACCGCACCGGCGTTTGCCGATGGTCACGGTCACAAAATCGTGGATGAGCCCTTAGAGCTGACCATCCAAATGAACCACAAGCGCTATCCGCGCTATCTGGAAGACTGGCCGGTCGAACAGGCCGCACGCAAGATGACCAATATCCATCTGAAGGATGCGACGGTCGGCGCGAATACGGTTTCTGATAGTGAAAACAGCGGTAAGACTGAGGTCTTAAACCTAATGCTGGCCTCGGGTAAAATCCCTGATATTGTGGGTTCAAGCCGGATCAAAGACTTTGTGAATCAGTACGGCCCAGAAGGCGCATTTCTACCGTTGAATGAGCTGATTGAAGAGCATGCACCGAACCTGAAAGCCTTCTTTGAAATGAAGCCAGAGGTTGCCTCTGCGCTGAAGGCCGCTGACGGTAATATGTACTACATCCCTTATCTGCCTGATGGCAAGTATGGTCGTGCTTACTTTATCCGTCAGGACTGGCTGGATAAGCTGGGACTAAAGTCACCAGAAAATGTCGATGAGCTGAAAACCACCCTAGAAGCATTCCGCGATAAAGATCCAAATGGCAACGGTAAGAAGGATGAGGTTCCATTCTTTGCACGCCAATGGCCTGAGCTGCTGCGTCTGGTTACCCTGTGGGACGGTCGTTCTTCCGGTTCTGATACTTACCACGACTTCTATGTTGATGAAGGCAAGTTAAAACATCCTTATGCGGGCGAAGGCTATCGTGACGGTATCAAGAATATTGCACAATGGTACAAAGAAGGCCTGATTGACGCGGAAGTCTTTACCCGTGGTTCCAGTTCACGTGATTACCTGCTGGGTGAAAACCTCGGCGGTATGACGCATGATTGGTTCGCTTCGACTTCAGGTTACAACCGCCTGTCTTCCAAGATCGACGGTTTCTCCCTGAAAGCCTTCGCGCCACCTGCCTCAATTTCCGGTAAGCGTATCGAAGAACATCGTCGTATTCCGATCAAGCCAGACGGCTGGGCGATTGGTCATACCAATAAATACCCGGTGGAAACCATTAAGTACTTTGATTTCTGGTTCTCAGAAGAAGGCCGTCGCCTGTCTAACTTCGGTGTTGAAGGCGAGCACTACACCATGGTTGACGGTAAGCCAAAGTTCACTGACGCTATCCTGAATAGCGACACACCGGTGAATAACTTCCTGTATACCATCGGTGCGCAGCTGCAAGGCCGTGGTTATTACCAGGACTACGAGTATGAGAAGCAGTGGTCGAACAAGTTCGCGCTGGAAGGCATTGCGCTGTATGACCAGGGTGATTACCTGATCGACCAGTTCCTGGGTGTGGCTTTCAATGCCGACGAACAGAAAGTCTATGACAAGTACTGGGGTTCTATCCGTGACTATATGTTGGAACGCCAGCAGGCATGGATTCTGGGCAACGGTGACATCGAAGCTGACTGGGATGCTTATATGGATCAGCTGAAAAAGAAGGGACTGGATGAAGTACTTGCTGTGATGCAGTCTGCCTATGATCGTCAATACGGCGGCTAAATAGTCCTCCTCAAACCTGTGTTTAGACTACGCACAGGTTCTCCAGGCTGCCCGCCGTGATCGGTGGGCAGCGTTTTGGATATATAACTCTCCTTACCTAACAGAAAAACTAATACCAATGTCTTCTACTGACCAACGATCCACCGCCTACCTCGACGAACCCAAAGCCGGACGCCTGAATATTCAATACGCACCCGCCAACAACGTTGAGGTCATCGAAAACCCGCCGCGCTTTATGTGGCTGCCGGTGGTGGAAGATGAAGCGCATTACGTCATTCGGGTCTCGCATGATGAGGACTTCCCGCAGGCAACAACCCGGGTATTTACCGATATAACCCTGAATTTCTTTACCCCCGGCGTCACCTTTGACGCCGGGCGCTATTTCTGGTCATACGCAGTGTGGGATGAAACCACACAAGCAGCGACGAGCGACTGGAGTTCCACCAGAACATTCTCGATTTCTCAGGAAGCCACACAGGTACCCTTAGCCACCCGCGAACAGCGCTACGCTAATTTGTCCACCGCACACCCCCGCCTATGGCTCAACCCGGACAGCATCAAAGATTTCCGGCAATCTATCACAGACGATCCGGCCTGTTGCGGCTGGGATGTGTTCTTTGAAAAGTCGGTCTTACCGTGGCTGGAACGCCCGGTAATGCCCGAGCCTGAGCCGTACCCGAATAACACCCGCGTTGCACCCATCTGGCGGCAGACTTATATCGACTGCCAGGAGCTGATTTACGCCATCCGGCATCTGGCGATTGCGGGTAAAGTGCTGGAAAAACCAGAGTACTTAGCCAAAGCAAAAGACTGGCTATTGTCAGCGGCGCAATGGAACCCGGATGGCACGACTTCGCGCGCTTATACCGATGAATGGGCCTATCGGGTGTGTGTGGCACTGGCCTGGGGTTATGACTGGCTACACAGTGAACTCAGCACCGAAGAGCGCAACACGGTGCGGGCAGCCCTGCTGGCAAGAACCCGGCAGGTCGCCGAGCATGCAATCAAAGGGGCGAATATCCACCTATTCCCGTACGACAGCCACGCCGTACGTTCGGTATATGCGGTACTTATTCCGGCCTGTATGGCTATGTGGGATGAAGAGCCAGAAGCACAGGAATGGCTGGATTATTCCATTGAGTTTTTATCCACGGTGTATACGCCGTGGGGTGATGATCAGGGCGGCTGGGCCGAAGGGCCGCATTACTGGATGACCGCGATGGCCTACCTGATTGAAGCGGCCAATCTGATGAAAAGTTATATGGGGATTGACCTGTATCAGCGCCGTTTCTTCCAACACACCGCCGATTTCCCAATGTATACCAAACCGCCCGGTATCCGGCGCGCTACCTTTGGCGACGATTCTACCCTGGGCGATACCATCTGTTTAAAGCTGGGTTATAACGTACGCCAGTTTGCTGGCGTGACCGGTAACGCGGCTTACCAGTGGTATTACGAAGAAATTAAACGCAACGACCCCGGTACGGAAATGGCGTTTTATAACTACGGCTGGTGGGATTTTAATTTCGATGAAATGATGTACCGCCATGACTTCCCACAGGTGGCAGCCGTACCGCCCGCTGATATTGACAAACTGCGCTGGTTTAAGGGCACCGGCTGGGCCGCGATCCAGCACCGTATGGATGACCCGACCCAGCACATTCACTTCGTGCTGAAATCCAGTAGCTTTGGTTCGATCAGCCACAGCCACGGCGACCAAAACGCCTTTTGCTTATCCGCCTACGGTGAAGATTTAGCGGTACAGTCCGGCTATTACGTCGCCTTCGGCAGCGATATGCACCAAAAATGGCGACGCCAAACCCATTCTAAGAACGCCATTCTGATCAATGGTAAGGGCCAATACGCCGATAAAGACAAAGCCATTGCCATGCGTTCCACCGGCCAGATTGTGGACGCGCAGGAGCATGACGACCACATTTATATCCGCAGCGACGCCACCCCGGCCTACCAGCACTTTAACCCACAGGTGACCCGCGTTGAGCGCGAGGTTTACTTCGTGCAGAACAGCTACTTCGTGATTATTGATAACGTTGATGCTGATGAGGCGGTGGAAGTACAGTGGCTCTTGCACAGCAACGGGCCATTCCAGCTGGGCAACAATTCTTTCCGCTACAACGGCGCACAGGCTGGCTTTTACGGACAGTACATCTGGTCGGAGGGCGGCAAGGCTGAGCTCACCCAGCAGGAAGGTTATCCTGGTGTTAATCCGGCTGAATATGAAGGTTTGCCGGTTGGTAGCTTTCTGAGTGGGAATTTTCCGGCGAGTAAGCGGCATCGTATTGCGACCCTGTTAGTGCCTTATCGCCTGAAAGAACCCAAACGGATTTTCCACTTTTTAGATGATCAGGGCTATGACTGCAATCTGTATTTTACCGATGCGGAAGAGCGGTCGTTTAAAATTGTGGTGCAGAAGCTGGCGCGGGCGGAGTAGAAATTGATAAGTACTGGGGTGGTGTCAAACCCCTCCCCAGCCCTCCCCTTATCAAGGGAGGGAGCTTTGCCTCAGTATGAAATACCGTCTGGGGAAATCGTTTAGGACAAAACTTTAAGCAAAGTTTAGCTCTATCAGATTATCGGTGCTCATGACTATTTGCACAACTGAGTGCCCTCCCTTGATAAGGGGAGGGTTAGGGTGGGGTTCGACGCCCTATCAGCCTCCTCCAAACCAATGGTTTAGTGAGCAAGCAATGAAAACAGTCAGCGTAACCGTCGCTGGGTACAAGGTAAAAGCACTTTGAAAATCACCGATGCAAAAGTCTTCCTCGGCGGCCCCAAAAAAAACTATGTTACCCTCAAAATCATCACTGATGAGGGTATTTATGGTCTGGGTGACGCCACCCTCAATAACCGCGAAACCCTCACTGCCGCCTATCTACAGGACTATCTGGTGCAATGCCTGATCGGGAAAGACCCGCGCAATAGTGAAGACCTGTGGCAATACTTTTATCGCGGCGCCTACTTTCGGCGCGGCCCGATTGCGATGGCGGCATTTGGCGCGATTGATATGGCGCTGTGGGATATTAAAGCCAAGCTTGCCGGACTGCCGCTGTATCAGCTGTTTGGCGGTAAGAGCCGGGACGGCTGTCTGGTTTATGCGCATGCGACCGGGTCGAATCTGGAGGTGCTGTTGGATTCGATTGAGGACTATGTGCAACAGGGTTATCAGGCGGTGCGTGTACAGTGTGGCATTCCTGGTATGCCGACGCATGGCTATGGCGTGAGTGAACAGGACGGGCTGGAGAAGAACTTTATTACTGATTTCTCCGGTTCGGTGCCCAAAGAAGAAATCTGGGATACGGATAAGTACATCCGCTATATGCCAGAAGTCTTTACCAGGATTCGGGAGCGCTTTGGTGATGAGCTAAAGGTGTTGCATGACGTGCATCATCGCCTGCTACCGCGTGAGGCCGCGGCGTTCGCTAAAACGCTGGAGCCGTTTAATCTGTATTGGCTGGAAGACCCGACGCCTGCGGAAGATCAGGCAGCGCTGCGTTATGTGCGCCAGCACTCCACTATTCCGCTGGCGATTGGCGAGGTGTTTAACTCGATTTATGACTGCAACAAACTGATCGAGGAAGAGCTGATTGATTTTATCCGGGTCGCCGTAACGTATGCCGGTGGCATTACCCATGTGAAACGGATTATTGACTTAGCCGGTTTACACCATGTGCGCACCGGCTTTCACGGCGCACCAAGCCACTCGCCAATCTCCATGGCGGCGCAGCACCACCTGAATGCCTGGGCGCCGAATTTTGGCATACAAGAATACCTGGTGCTGGATACGCCGGAGTGTGCTGCGTTATTTCCGTCCGAGCATAAACTGGTGGACGGTTTATTTTATGTGAGCGACGCGCCGGGGCTGGGGGTGGATTTTGATGAAACGGAGGCACTGCGTTATCGCTATGAACAGGGTTTCCATCCGGTGACGCGGCTCGTGGATGGGACGCTTTGGAATTATTGATATTGGAAGCATGACAGTGAAGTAGGCTGCGGCCTAAGGGCTATTCAAAATAATCGGCATGCGCCTCATGCACCGCAGCAATCGTAGCGTCCAATCGGCTGAGGTGATTGCGAATAAGACTGGTGGCATCGGCAGTTGAACGTCGGCTCAAGGCATCCGCCAGTGCTTTATGATCATCCAGTATGGTTTCGATATCACTGTGATGATCAATGCTCAGCACACACAGGCGGTCGGTTTTCTGTCGGCATTCCCGAATAGTAGGGATAACGGACTCACAGCCGCTTAATTCACAAATCAGGGTGTGAAATTCAGAGTCGATTTGATGAAACTGATCGCCCTGCTGCTGGCGAATCGCTTGCTGTTGCTGGTCGAGGTTATGCTGTAGTTTTTCCGCACAGGCGTCATCCCACACGGCGCAGGCACGCTGTATGACTTCTAATTCAACCGCAAGGCGCACAAAGCGGGCGCGGTTAATACGCTCCAGCGAGAAACCCCGTACCTTGGTCGCTTTCTGCGGCTGAATCCAGACTAAGTCCTGATGATACAGGCGGTTAATCGCATCCCGCACCGGCTGGCGCGACACACCAAAACGCCTGGCGACCTCCACCTCAGATAATTTATCACCCGGCAATACCCGCAACGACACAATATCGTCGTGTAGTTGAGTGAATACCAAATCGGTTGTAGTCGGGCGTTTGATGATGTCAGTTAACGGCTGCATAAGCTCTCTTGTACGTCATGACTTTCCAAAGTTTTATCTGGGGCATGCACCCCGCAAGCGTTGAAATCTTCAATTGCAACGGAAACATTTTGCCTTAAAGCGCTATTAAGCGCCAACTACCCATAAATTTATTCGTTCCCGACCCTAAAACAACAATTGTGAACAGCATAGTTTTATACTAGCATACTAGATTACATTTAATGGAGAAGGAAAGTATGAAGAAGCTCTTATCATTGTGTGCGGCGGCTCTGTTCGCCTTCAGCTCGGCTGCATCCGCAGATTTCCCAGAGAAGGACATCACCCTGATTGTCCCCTGGTCAGCCGGTGGTGGTACTGACACCATCGCACGCGCCTTAGCAAAAAGCGGCAAAAAGCACCTCGGCGTTAACGTCAATGTCGTTAATAAGACCGGCGGCGGCGGCGTGGTCGGTATGAGTGCGGCTAAGACGGCACGTCCCGATGGTTACTCGGTCGGCATGATCACCTTTGGCCTCAGCACGTATAAGCTGATGGGCCTGTCTGACATGACTTACCGTGACTTTGAGTTACTGCAGCTGCTAAACCAAAGCTCAGCAGCACTGAGCGTCGCAGCGGACTCGCAGTTCAAGACGCTGGATGACCTGATGAAGTACGCCAAAGAGAATCCGGGCATCGTTACACTGGGTCACACCGGTGCGGGTGGCGCATGGCACTTATCAGCGGCTTCGCTGGGGGTACTGCAGGAAGCTAAATTCAACTACATTCCTTTTGACGGCGGTGCGCCAACCCGTACTGCGCTATTAGGCGGTCATGTGACGGTAGCAGCCACCGGTATTGACGAGGTTAAGCAGCTGAGCGAAGCCGGTCAGGTGAATATCCTGGCGGTTAACGCGCTGGAACGCCACCCGGCTTTCCCGGATACCCCAACGCTGGAAGAAGCGGGTTATAAACTGGACGCACCGGTACTGGATTGGCGTGGTCTGGCCTTACCTAAAGGCGTACCAGAAGATCGGGTGAAGTTTCTGGAAGCCGGTTTCAAGAAGATGTTTGATGACCCTGAGTTTGTTGAATTTACCAAAGGCGTTGGCCTGATGTTGGTCTACAAAGACGCGGCGGGCTTCGGCGAGTTTCTTGGCAGTATGGAAGAAGCACTTAAGCCAACGCTGGATGCGGTGGGTTTGTTGAAAGAGTAATAGCTGCAAAGATAAAAGCCTTAAAACACCCTCACCCCAACCCCTCTCCCTCAAAAGGAGAGGGGCTAAAGAAGTCAGTCACTTATTCTCCCCCTCGCCCTATGAGGGGGCTGGGGGGTGAGGGTGTTTTACTCAGCCTAAGCAAAAACAACACAACGGTGTGTAATGGATAGTAAACGAATTGATATTGGGATCGGCATCATCTTATGCCTGTTAAGCGTCGCCATCTATTTATACGCCGAGCAGTATGCAGGCCGGGGCGTGAATAGTTACGGGCCAAATTTCTTCCCGCAGGCACTGTCATTCATGCTATTTCTGGCCGCTGTCGGCCTCATCATTCAGGCACTGCGCGGTAAAGCACTCAAAAACCTCGAAGCCATGAATAAGCCGGGCTTGCTTCGTACCGCAGTGACTTTGCTGATTGCGACCGCTTATGTGCTGTTGATGAATGTTCTGGGGTTCTATTTAGCGACAGGACTGTTCTTATTTGTTGTCATGACCTATCTCGGTCAAAAGAAGCTGTGGATCAGGGTCTTGGTAAGCGTTTTGGTCGCGACCGCTGTGTACAGTTTGTTTCATTATTTTCTGAAAATTCCCCTGCCGGAAGGGATTTTTTACACGCCTGTTTAGGGTCGATAACTCAACCTTTAACCACCAAAACCACATTTATTGGGAGAGGTAAATGGAGAGCATTGTCCTGTTATTGGGTGCGTTCCAAACCATTTTTAGTGACCCGTTCAGCCTGCTGTTTATCCTTATTGGCGTAACCGCTGGCATTATGGTCGGCTGTCTACCGGGCCTGACCGCGACCATGGGCTGTGCCTTATTGATTCCGTTTACCTTTAGCATGCCGCCGATTCAGGGGCTGCTGATGTTAATGGGTATCTTTACCGGCGGTATTTACGGCGGCTCCATTTCCGGTATTCTGATTAGAACACCGGGCACACCCGCCGCTGCCGCTACTTTGATTGACGGCTACCCGCTTTCACAACAAGGCGAAGCGGGTAAGGCGATTGGTATTGCCACGATCGCCTCCTTTGTCGGCGGTGCTATCGGTGCACTAATCATGGCCTTATTGGCGCCACAGATCGCACAGTTTGGCCTGCGCTTTGGGCCACCGGAATTTTTCGCGCTGGCTATTTTTGGCCTTACCATGATTATTTCCATCTCGGGTGAATCCTTATTAAAAGGCGTCATTGCTGCCCTGTTTGGCTTGCTGATTACCACCATCGGTTTTGATCCCTTATCCGGCGTGCCGCGCTTTACCTTTGGCAGCGAGAACTTACTCGGCGGGGTCACCTTTATCCCAGCGCTCATCGGTTTATTTGGTTTTGCGCAGGTCTTTCGCAATATCGAAAAAATGGAAATTGTGCCGCAGGTGAAATCTAAAGTCGGCAAGATTCTGCCGAGCTTCAAAGAAGTGAAGTCCTTATTGCCCACCATGTTTAAATCCGGTGGCATGGGCGCAATGACGGGCAGTGTGCCGGGATTAGGTGCTGATGTGGCGGCATTCGTGGCCTACGGCGAAGCAAAAAGAACCTCGAAACAGCCGGAAAAATTTGGCAAGGGTGCGCTGGAAGGTGTGGCTGCACCTGAATCAGCAAATAATGGCGCAACGGGCGGCGCGATGATTCCAATGCTGACCCTGGGCGTGCCGGGCGACGCGGTGACAGCGGTTTTGTTGGGGGCGCTGACCATCCATGGTTTCCAGCCCGGCCCGCTATTATTCAGAGATCATTTAGACATTGTTTATCCGATTTTTGCGGGCATGATCCTGTGCCAGGTCGTGCTGCTATTCGTAGGCCTCGGCGGCGCAAGATTATTCGCCAAGCTGATCAATATCGACATTAAAGTCTTAACGCCGGTCATTTTTCTGTTATGCATTGTCGGCTCGTACTCCATGCGTTTCAGCTTTTTTGATGTGTGGCTGGCGATGGGCATTGGGGTGCTGGCGTATTTTATGGGACAGGCTAAGTTCCCGGTCTCCCCTATTCTGCTGGCGCTGATTCTTGGCCCAATGGCGGAGCAAAATATGCGGCGTTCGCTGATGTTGTCACAGGATGACCCCAGTATTTTCTTCACCCGCCCCATTAGCGCGATTTTCCTGATCCTGGCAGTACTCATGGCGATCACCAGCTACCGCAAGTTTAAAAAACTGCGTGCGATTGAGCAGCAAATAGCCGAAGATATAGCAGAATCGTCTTCAGCTGAGTCCCAAAAATAACTATGAATCACAAAGAAATCGCACGACAGGCTGTCGAACTGGTAAAGCCTTCGATTGAATCACTGTTTGAGCGCACTAACCGCAAAGCACTGCACATCGTGATTATGGATCCCCGCATCAAGCCGTGGGAGTCCGATTTTACTGATGCGATCCTGTATCAGGAATCAATCCTTAGCGCAGAGCCATGGGAGCATCCCTTCGATGACTTCGCGCGCAATAAAGCCGAACAGGCCTGGCGTAACGCCCAGGCGAATATCGTGCTGCAAACGCAGCATCCATCGTCTTTGCGTGACGGCGATCTGCCGTTTTATGGCTCCTTTGTGTATGGCCATGTGGTGGTTGCCTGTAGCGGCGTGGAGCAGTGGTTTGATATGTTAATCAGCGGCTGGATCGCGCTGGCATTTGAACAGCTAATGGTGCATGAGCGCCAGTCGGCATAAGCACATCTTAATTAAACATTCTTAAACAACAACGACTTTCAGGAATCAAAATATGAGCAAACCAACGATTGGCTTCATCGGCCTCGGTCTTATGGGCGGCAACATGGTGGAATGCCTGCAAAACAATGGCTTTGAACTCACCGTGATGAATAGCAGCAAGAAAGCCGCTGACGCTGTCGCCCGTGGCGCAAACGCAGTGGATACCGCCAAAGAACTGGCCGCCGCCAGTGATATTGTGATGCTCTGTGTCACCACATCAGAGGTTGTTGAGGGCTTGGTCTATGGTGACGATGGTCTGCTGTCAGGGTTGAAAGCAGGCTCCGATGTGATTGACTTCGGCACCTCGATCCCTGCCTCCACCATCAAAATTGGCGCAGACCTCGCCGCCAAAGGTGTGGGTATGCTCGATGCACCACTGGGGCGCACGCCAGCTCACGCCAAAGACGGCTTGCTGAACATCATGGCCTCCGGCGAACAGGCAACGTTTGATAAGCTGAAGCCAGTACTTGATGTCTTGGGTGAGAATGTTTTCAATCTGGGCGCACTGGGTGCGGGTCATACCACGAAGCTGATCAATAACTTTATGGGCATGACCACGGTCTGTGCGATGTCGCAGGCGTTTGCGGTGGCGGAGCGTGCCGGAGTTGATCGCCAGCAGCTGTTCGACATTATGTCTACCGGCCCGTCTAACTCGCCGTTTATGCAATTCTGTAAAAACTATGCGGTTGATGGCGTCAGTGATTTAGGCTTCTCGATTGCGAATGCGAATAAAGATCTAAGCTATTTTCTGGCGATGGTAAACGACCTGGGGACGCAAGCCCCGATTGCGCAAGGTACTTCGTCCCATCTGCAAGCGGCTCTGGATGCCGGTATGGGTGAAGGCAATGTGCCGGAGATTTATGATTACTTCGTGAAATTAGAGAAGTAATGGGGAAAAAGCTCAAGGTACTGGTACACGGTACTGGCTTTGCCGGACAGGGCCATAGCGATGCGTTCAGATACTGGCGGTGATGGGTGACGTACGTGATTATCGCGACAAAGCGCCGATAGTGGATGGCGTGCATAACTTTAAAACCCGCCGACTCAAAATCTAATGATACTCATTCCATTGCTAACAACAAAACTATAGTCATTGCAGGGGCATGCTTCATTATTTGATAAGTCGGTTTATACTGGTATAAATTTCGAGTTCCACTAGCGGAGGGAAGCCCAATGAAAACTGAAATAACACCTATTACTATCCCACAGGAAGCTTTTGACTGGTACGACGAGTATGCCCACGGTGGCATCGACCGGCGTACCTTTATGTCACGTCTGGGTGGTCTGGCTATTGCGGGTTTAACGGTTGGTGTGGTGAGTGATGCTTTAATGCCAAATTATGCGCTGGCTGAACAGGTATCGTTCAACGACGCAGCCATTAAAGCCAGCTATATGACGTTTGACTCGCCGGAAGGGAATGGCGAGGGACGTGGCTATCTGGTACAGCCAGCTAATGCCGCAGGCAAACTACCGGCAGTATTGGTCGTACATGAGAATCGTGGCCTGAATCCTTATATCAAGGACGTTGCCAGACGCCTGGCTAAGCAGGGTTTTCTGGCATTTGCACCGGACGCGCTGCACACACTGGGCGGCTATCCGGGCAATGATGATGAAGGTCGTGCCCTGCAAAAATCCATGGATCGCGGCAAGATTGAGCAGGATTTTATCGCGGCAGCAAAAATGCTGAAGGCGCATGAATTAAGCAGCGACAAACTGGGCGCGGTTGGTTTCTGCTTCGGTGGCTATATTTGCAACCTGCTGGCGACAATGCCAGCGGTGGTTGATGCATCGGTGCCGTTCTATGGCACACCGGCCAAAGGTGACTTAGTGAATCAGGTCAAAGGCCCGCTAATGATTCAGTTTGCCGAGTTGGATAAGCGCGTCAATGCCAGCTGGCCAGACTATGAAACTGCTTTAAAAGCGAATAGTGCGGACTATGAGGCCTTCATCTATCCGGGCGTTAATCACGGCTTCCATAACGATTCTACCGGGCGTTATAACGAGGAAGCGGCTGAACTGGCCTGGTCACGCACGCTGGAATTTTTTGGTAAGCATTTATCCGCATAAGTCGGCTAAATGATGATTACACAGCTAAGGGCACGGTATAAGTATCATAAGTTATATCGTGCATGATCCTAATCCGGTGAGTGCGCCCGTGTGCTCACCTGTTCCCGCACTACCGAAACGCCATACAGCGTCAGCGTCCCCACAATCAATACCCCGGCCAGCATAGTCTGCGTAGTCGGCACTTCCGACACCATGGCCCACACCCACAGCGATCCCAGAATCGACTCCAGCAGCATAATCAAACTGGTCTCCGCCGCCGTAATCGTGCGTAACGAAAGGATAAACAGAATATTTGGCAGGGGCGCCACAATCAGGCACATAATTAATATCGGTAACCACTGGGAGTCACCGGGCCAAACTGTTTCAGCCACAGCCACACTTACCAAACCACCCAGGACATAACCCAAACCCACACTGGCGGTGAAATTAACCTGCGGCAATCCGCGCATTAATACAAACTGCCCGGCCATGGTCACCCCGGCAACCACGCCCGCCAGCAGACCCACAGGCTTGCTATGACTATCCCCCTGTAAAAATAATACCGCCAGCCCAAGCGCACACACCAGCGTGGCAACCCAGGTGCGCAAATCCACACGTTCATGCAGAAACAACGCCGACATCAGCGCACTCGCCAGCGGCGCAAACGCCAGAATCACCAGCACATCGGTTACGTTGGCATGCGCAATAGCATAAACAAATGCGATCTGCGACACTGCCGTTAATACGATCATGCCAAAGGCCCAATAGCCCGCTGGCACCAGCTGTTCACGCAGCGGGCGACGGTCGATGAACCAGCGGTTGTACAGTAGAATCATCACCCCACAGAGGCCGCCGCGCCAAACTGAAATCAGCCACGGATCATCACCGATAAAGCGGATTAACAAAGAATCCGGTGATAACAGGAAAATACCGAACAGAGCCAACAGGTAACCCTGAGTTGAGGCGTGGCGCATGAGAAATACTTATACAAGAAGATAAGGTCAGCACTATAACTGATCCTGGGGTGATTCTGAAAGCACGGTCACACACCCGTCTGTATAAATCCAAAACCTGTTATCATGCGCACAATTTCTTATCCGACGGCCCGCATCATGTCCAGCAACGACAATTCCGCTCCGCAAAACACGACGCATTTCAACACCCTCCCCCTCGCCAGTGCGCAAATCGACAACCTAAAATCGCTGGGTTTCGACACGCTAACCCCGGTGCAGCAGGCCAGCCTGCCCGCGATACTGGCAGGTAAAGATGTCATCGTACAAGCCAAAACCGGCAGTGGTAAAACCGCTGCGTTTGGCCTCGGTTTACTGGAGGGTATCAACCCACGCTTTTTTGGTGTGCAGGCCTTAATCCTCTGCCCCACCCGTGAATTAGCCGATCAGGTCGCCAATGAACTGCGTCGACTCGCCCGCTGTATTCCTAATATTAAGCTGGTGGTGTTATGCGGAGGTAAACCGTTACGTGCGCAAGCCGACTCACTACAGCACGGTGCGCATATTATCGTTGGCACACCCGGCCGCATTAAAGATCATCTCAGCCGCGAAACGCTGGAACTCAAAGGCCTAAAAACATGGGTGCTGGATGAAGCCGACCGCATGCTGGACATGGGCTTTCAGGAAGAAATCGACCACATCGTGCGCAATATCCCAGCGCAGCGCCAGACCTTATTATTTTCCGCCACCTACCCTACTGCGATTAAAAAGATGTGCCGCTCGATTCAGCAAGACCCGCTCACGGTAAAAGTAGACGTTGAGCATAATACCGATGTGATTGAACAACATTTTTATGAGGTGGCACACAGTGAAGATAGCGCACAACAGCGCCATGACACCCTGCTGGCCTTATTTGAACACTACCAGCCGGAAAGCACGGTGGTGTTTTGCCGTACTAAAGTTCAGTGCCATGAGGTAACAGCATTCTTGCGCGCCAACCGGGTTGACGTGGCAGCGTTACACGGCGACCTGGAGCAACAGGAACGTGATGAAACCCTGGTGCGCTTTGCCAATAAAAGCTGTGCCGTGTTAGTGGCGACCGATGTGGCGGCGCGCGGGCTGGATATTAAAGCGCTGGCGGCGGTGATTAACTATGAGTTACCGCACGACCCGGAAATCTATGTGCACCGCATTGGGCGTACCGGGCGGGCCGGGGAAACCGGGATGGCGTTAAGTCTACTGACTGAATCGGAAGTTGGACGTTTACTGGCGATTGAGGATTATCAGAAAAAACAGTTTGATAGTGAAAGCGCCGATAGTTTAACGCGCCAGCCCGGGTTTAGTTTGCAAAGCGGGATGACCACTTTGCAGCTGGATGCGGGCAAAAAGAATAAACTGCGGCCCGGTGATTTATTGGGTGCGCTGACTAAAGATGCCGGATTAGACGGCGCACGGATTGGGAAGATTAATATCTTGGCCACGTTTAGCTATGTGGCGATTGAGCGGGAAGTGAGTGGCAAGGCGTTAAATTATTTTATGCGGGGCAAGGTTAAGGGGCGGGTAGTTAAGGCACGGGAGATTGGCTGATATGGCATTCTCAACCCTTGGACTGTGTGACCCGGTGTTACAGGCCGTTGACGAACGGGGTTATACCCAACCGACTCCTATTCAGCAAAAAGCCATTCCTCTCATTCTCGCGGGTAAGGATTTAATCGCCACTGCCCAAACCGGAACGGGGAAAACTGCTGCCTTTGTCTTACCGCTATTAGAACGTTTTAAACACAGCGGCAAACTGCGTGGTAAACGTATTCGGGCGCTGATTCTGACCCCAACCCGCGAACTGGCGGTGCAAATTGAAGCCAATATTGCGGCCTACAGTAAGTACCTGGATCTGCGTTCAATGGCTGTCTACGGTGGCGTTGCGACCGAACCGCAACAGCAGCGCTTAATTACAGGGATAGATATTGTCGTAGCCACGCCGGGTCGTCTACTGGACTTAGCGCATCAACGCGCCGTACATTTTGATGTGCTGGAAGTGCTGGTCTTAGATGAAGTGGATCGTATGGCTGACATGGGCTTCATCCAGAAAATAGACAAAATTATCGAGCGTTTGCCCGATGTGCGCCAGAATTTATTGTTTTCGGCGACCATGAGCCGGAATGTGCGTGAACTGGCCGATGGTTTTTCTGTGGGTAAGGTAGAGCCTGCGGCTGAGGTCACCATTTCACCGGATGTGAAAGCCGCACCGTCGATTACACAGTGGTTGATCACAGTGGATAAAGACACCAAATCAGCGTTACTGAGCCATCTGATCAAGGAACAACAATGGGATCAGGCGCTGATTTTTATTGAAAAGAAACATGCCGCCGCTAAGTTGGTGAGCCAGCTGGAGAAGCGCGGCATTACGGCTGATTCGATTCATGGCGGTCGCAGTCAGGCGGTGCGTGAGAAAATATTGGCTGATTTTAAGGCGGGTGAACTGAAGTATTTAGTGGCGACCGGGGTAGCGGCGCGTGGTATTGATATTGGCAAGCTGAGTCGGGTAGTGAATTATGACCTACCGTTTAAGCCAGAGGAATATATTCACCGTATTGGCCGTACCGGGCGGGTGAATGAGGTGGGTGAGGCGATTTCGTTGGTAGCGGCGGGGGATTTTAAGAATTTATGTGCGATTGAGAGTCGCTTGAATCATGTGATCGAGCGACGGGAAATTGCGGGCTTTCCAGTGCGGAAGGTGGTGCCGGTTTCGATTTTGAATTATGTGCGCAAGAGTCGGCCTCAGGTTAAAGCGACACCCTCAGAATCTGGGCCTTATGGGAAGGCAGTGGGTAAGATTCGGGCGGGCAAGGCTAATAAAAATTTCATCAAATAAGTCTTTTTCCATGCTCGTAGCTCTTTTGGCCAAGCCGTATATGTTACGATGATATATATCTGTGTATCAATGAGTTGATGGCTGTTTGATAAGGAATTCCTTCTCTCAAAGCTTTAGCTTTTAATCGGGCAAGATCAGTTTTCGGCACCCTGATGGAAATTTTCTGGCGTGGCTCATTGACCGTGTTTTTAGCGGCCTGCTGGAGAAAAACTAAGCGCTCAGCAGTAAGTTCACTTTCACCAAACTCGTAATAGTCTGATTCAATGGCTTCGATGAGTTCTTTTTCTTCATTATCCAGGTATTTGTCTACTTTTGGTGCTGTTTGCATGGTGTTTATCCGGCTAAATATTGTGCGGTATGTTTCCTGCTGGGAAATACGGTCTTTAGGAATATCCCCTCTTCATCGAATACATAGGGTGCAACATACGCATAGTTATTGATCTCAAGTATCAGCAGGCGCTGATTGGCTTTTTTCGGGTGCGGGAGATCGTCTAATACCCTGCCGTCTTCTATTGCAATGACACAATCTTCAAAACTTACCTTGTTACGGGTTGTATCTTGCTGTAGGAAAATTGCCTTTTCTGGGTTCCAGTTGATTTGCGCCATGTCTCAATTGTATGGACAGTGTAGGGCTTGTCAAGTTTGATGTTGAATTTGACAAAGTACAACGCTGCCGTATCATCAAATGCTAGAATTAATCATTAATGCACATAAAAGGCTAACTGTTTAGACCCGAATCATCATAGTCTTTCTAATTTTGGTAAACTGTACCTTGCCAGACAAGTATTGAATAGCTTATTGACCGGAAAAGACATTGTTTTATGAATATACATAGCCAAGCCCGAACGACCCCCAAAATACGTGAAGACATTCGTGCCAGCAAAGGGAAGATGACGATTGATGCGGCGG
>CALAMO010000032.1 GCA_937925855.1 uncultured Thiotrichaceae bacterium | reverse complement strand
CGCGAACGCTTTCCTTCAACGGAACGGTTATAACCGTTAACGAACGTTGTTCAGGTGGCTTCTTCACATTCACAGGTACCGCTGCGGATCATAGTCAATTAGATAATGTACTGATCGTCGATTTTACTGGACAAGACCGGGGACCAGGTAAATCTCATATCGCACTGGCTGATGGCACGTTGGCGAGTGGCTCATACGCTGCGGTTGAGTACGACGCAAATGCAGCGGTTGAGGGTGTATATACGCTATCCCTAAGCGAAACTAGCACCCCAATTTCTGAATAAATTGGCATCGTTTGACGTTTTAAGCCCGTCACCATGGTTTGTGCGGGCTTTTTTACTATTTGATCCCTTCGCGCGCCCCCAGTTTCTGCTGTTCCTCCCCAAAATCCTTAAGTTCAAACAACAACCCTCACTGTGCAAAATAACGACACATCGAGCATTGACTGCGCTAGCAGCGAAAAATAGATTGACTTGATTAACTCAAGTGCTTAGCTTGGTCAATCAGCAAGGACTGGTTCAGTTTATGAGCCGGTTAACCCCTGTTTATGGTTATGATTCGAGGAGAACACTATGAAAAAACTCGCAACAAGCATCGCCCTTGCGCTGAGTTTAGCGTCCACCACTGCCTTCGCGGAACCAGCGGTTCTGTACGACCTCGGCGGTAAGTTTGATAAATCATTCAACGAAAGTGCCTATAACGGCGCTAAGCGCTGGGCAGATGAAACCGGTGAAAAGTTTGCTGAAGTAGAAATCCAGTCAGATGCACAGCGCGAACAGGCCATCCGCCGCTTCGCCGAAGCCGGTAAAAACCCAATCGTCATGGCTGGTTTTTCCTGGGCCACCCCATTAGGCGAAGTGGCTAAAGACTACCCGGACACCAAGTTTTCCATCATTGATATGGTCGTCGATGCGCCAAACATTAAATCGACCGTCTTTGCTGCGGAACAGGGTTCTTATCTCGTCGGTATGCTCGCCGCACTCGCTTCTAAAAACGGTGCAGTTGGCTTTATCGGTGGCATGGACATTCCGCTGATTCGTACCTTCGCCTGTGGTTATGCACAGGGCGCTAAAGATGCAAAAGAAGGCATGAAAGTGGTCTCCAATATGACCGGCACTACGCCTTCAGCCTGGAATGACCCGGTAAAAGGCTCTGAGTTAACGCTGGCCCAGATTAGTCAGGACGTTGATGTGGTATTCGCTGCTGCCGGTGCCACCGGTGTTGGCGTACTGCAAACCGCAGCGGACAAAGACATTCTGTCTATCGGCGTTGATGCTAACCAGAACTACCTGCATCCCGGTAAAGTACTGACCTCTATGCTGAAGCGCGTTGATAATGCGGTTTACAACTCGTTTAAAGCAGGTGTGGATCTGGAGACCGGTTTCAACCAGATGGATCTGTCGAATGAAGGTGTGGGCTACGCGCTGGATGAGCATAACGAAGCGTTAATCACTGACGAAATGAAAGCGGCAGTGGAAGCAGCAAAAGCGAAAATCATCGCAGGCGACATTAAAGTACACAACTACAGCAGTGATGAAAGCTGTCCTTCCTATGAGTTCTGATTTCAACAGAACTTAGCACAATAACAATGCGCACAAACTTTTGATTGTGCGCATTATTGATTCCAGTCTAAACAGGGTCGATTTAGCCTATGGATCAGCATCCCGCCATAGAACTCCGTTCTATTTCCAAAGCTTTTGGCATGGTTCAAGCCAATAAAGATATTTCCATGCGCGTCATGCCGGGAACGATACACGGCATTATCGGTGAGAACGGCGCGGGCAAGTCCACCCTCATGTCTATCCTGTACGGTTTCTATAAAGCGGATTCCGGCGAGATTTTCATCAACGGTAACAAAACACTGATTCCAGACAGCCAGGCCGCTATCGCAGCGGGTATTGGCATGGTGTTTCAGCACTTCAAGCTGGTTGAAAATTTCACCGTACTGGAAAATATTATTCTAGGGGTGGAAGATGGCCGTTTCTTACGCCCGTCCCTCAAAAAAGCGCAGGCCGAACTCACACAGCTGGCCAATGAATACGATTTACATGTCGAACCCAATGCCCTAATTGAAGACCTTGGCGTTGGCATGTTACAGCGCGTAGAAATTCTAAAAGCGCTGTACCGCAAAGCGGATATTCTGATTCTGGATGAACCCACTGGGGTATTAACACCGGGCGAAGCCGACCAGCTGTTTCGCATTCTCGGACGCCTGCGCGATGAGGGTAAAACTATTATTCTAATCACGCATAAATTGCGCGAGATCATGGATATTACCGATACCGTCAGCGTGATGCGGCGGGGTGAAATGACGGCCACCGTTAAAACTGCCTCTACCTCACCGGAAGCGCTGGCAGAATTAATGGTAGGCCGCAAAGTACTGATGAAAGTGGATAAAGCGGCCGCGCAGCCCGGTGATTCCGTCCTACAGGTGATCGGCTTAAATGTGACAGATGAAAACGGTGTCCACCGTCTGAAAGATGTCTCACTTGAGGTGCGTGCCGGTGAAATTTTGGGGCTGGCGGGCGTGTCCGGTAATGGCCAGTCAGAGCTGCTCGAAGTGCTCGGTGGCTACCGTAAAGCAACGGGTACAGTCACCCTATCAGGCGAAAAAATACCGCTCACCGGTTCCGGTGCCAACGGCCAGAGTCGTAGAAATATGGGCATTTCCCACGTACCGGAAGACCGCCAGCGCGAAGGTCTAATTATGGAATTTGCGGCGTGGGAAAACATCCCTTTTGGCTATCACAACGCGCCGGAATTTCAACGCAATCGCCTACTAATGAACAATAAAGCGGTGCGCACGGAAACAGCGGGCAGCATGGAACGTTTTGACGTACGCCCCCCCGACCCACGCCTGAGAGCCAGCGGCTTTTCCGGCGGTAATCAGCAAAAAATCGTAGTGGCACGCGAGATTGAGCGCAACCCGGACTTACTCCTTGTCGGGCAGCCAACACGCGGCGTAGACATTGGCGCGATTGAGTTTATTCACCAACAGATTATTGCACTGCGCGATCAGGGCAAAGCCATTCTACTGGTGAGCGTCGAACTGGATGAAATCATGGCCCTATCCGACCGTATCGCCGTCATGTTTGATGGCCGAATCATGGGTGAGCGCCTGCCGCATGAAACCGATGTGAAAGCGCTGGGCCTGCTGATGGCGGGCATTGCTAAGGAGGCAGCCTGAAATGAATCGTTTACCGCGCTGGATTGATCTCATTATCATCCCGGCCATCTCACTTCTATTAGCTATGTTGTTTAGTGGACTGGCGATCTGGTCGATTGGTGAAGATCCGTTTAATGCCTTCAAAATCATGATAGATGGCTCGCTCCGCTCAACCTATGGCTGGGGTTATACCCTGTATTACGCCACTAACTTTATCTTCACCGGTCTGGCGGTATCCATCGCTTTTCACGCCCGCCTGTTTAATATCGGCGGTGAAGGACAGGCGGTATTGGGCGGACTGGGTGTCGCCTTAATTTGCCTATACATCCCATGGCCGCACTGGACACTGGCGCTGGTCGGCGCTTCGATTTGTGGCGCACTGTTTGGCGCGGCCTGGGCTGCCATTCCGGCCTTCCTGCAGGCTAAACGCGGCAGCCATATTGTCATCACCACTATCATGTTTAACTTTATTGCGGCAGCCCTGCTTAACTTCCTGCTGATTGGCCTGCTGAAACCCGCGAAGGTGATGGAACCAGCAACCGCTAAGTTTCCTGAAGCCACTAACTTACCGAATTTACATGAAGTGCTGGGACTGTTTGGCATCCCATTTTCTAAAGCAACGCCCGCCAATATCAGTTTATTCGTGGCGATAGCAGCCTGTATTGTCATCTGGGTGCTGATCTGGCACACCCGCCTCGGCTACGCGATACGCTCCTTTGGTCAGTCGGAATCAGCGGCTAAATACGCCGGGATTAGCAGCACCAAAATCATTATGATCACCATGCTCATTTCGGGCGCGCTGGCTGGCATGATGGCTATTAATAATGTCATGGGCGAAGCGGAACGCCTGGTATTGAACGCGGCGGAAGGTGCCGGGTTTATTGGTATTGCGGTTGCGCTAATGGGACGCAGCCACCCCTTCGGCGTATTTCTCGCCGCACTACTGTTCGGTTTCCTTTATCAGGGTGGCGCAGAACTGGCGTTCTCAACCTCAATTCCACGCGAAATGGTCGTTGTGATTCAGTCGCTGGTTATCCTGTTTACCGGGGCGTTGGATGGGATGGTGCGTGCACCGATTGAGCGCTTGTACCTTGCCATGCAAAAACAAAAGACGGTAGCGGAGTAAACCATGGAACTATTAACTTTACTGCTCCCCATACTTGATTCTACCGTACGCTCGGCGACACCTTTATTACTCGCCTGCCTCGCCGGGCTTTATTCGGAACGCGCTGGCATCTTTGACATTGGACTGGAAGGCAAGATGCTGGCCTCAGCGTTTATGTCCGCCGCCATCGCCTATACCACCGGTAACGTCTGGGTAGGTCTGCTGGCTGGTATCGGCGCTTCGTTAGCCCTTTCAGCTGTACATGGCCTCGCTTCGATTACTTATCGCGGTAACCAGCTAATCTCCGGGGTTGCGATCAACTTCTTTGCCGCCGGGATGGCCGTGGTTGCGGCGCAAAGCTGGTTTGGTCAGGGCGGGCAAACCCCCCGGCTGACCGACGAATCACGTTTTAGTCCGATTACCCTGCCCTTTGCCGAAACATTGCAAGACACACCCATTATTGGCCCGATCTATTATGAGCTGATTTCCGGGCATACCCTTCTGGTTTATGTCGCTATGCTGGCCGTGCCGCTGACCTGGTTTGTGCTGTACCGTACCCGCTTTGGTTTGCGCCTGCGTGCCGTGGGTGAGAATCCGTCAGCAGTGGATACAGCGGGTGTGTCGGTTATTGGACTGCGTTTTGCCGCTGTTGCTATCTGTGGCGTGCTGTGTGGGATTGCTGGTGCACAGCTGGCGACCGCTGAACCGGCGGCGGGCTTTGTGAAAGACATGACCGCCGGGCGTGGCTTTATTGCGCTGGCGGCGTTGATCTTTGCGAAATGGCGTCCGTGGTATGCGCTGTTTGCCTGCTTGCTGTTTGGTTTTCTACAGGCGATCGCGCTGCGCCCGGATCAGATTGAGCTGGTGTTAGGGTTTAAGGTTCAGCTGCAGCTGTTGGATGCGCTGCCTTACATTCTGACGGTGGTGATTCTGGCGGGGTTTGTGGGTAAGGCGATTCCGCCGCGTGCGGGGGGTGAGCCTTATGTTAAGGAGCGGTAGGCGCCATTTATGAATAAACAAGAAGTAACTGAGCTGGCATTAAAACTGTTAGGGTTATGCTGCCTTATTTATGCACTCAGCATTCTGAGTAATAGCCTCAATATATTACTGCTCAATAAATTTGTGACTACACCCTTCAACAACTGGTTCTCTTGGGCACTCTCCTCGCTTGCCGTAATGGGCGGCCCGCTCATTGCCGGAACCGTTTTACTACTGTGTGCAAAGAAACTTTCTAACAGTTTATTCAATTTTGAAAATCCAGCTACAACAACCCTGATCCTGATAAAGATCAACGCTAAGGAGTTGCATTGCATCTTGTTATCCCTGTTTGGTTTTGCACTAATCCTTGGTGCTGTCGTTCCCTTATTCAACTATCTGGCTTTTATATTTGAACCAACACCTGACTATAAAGATACATTTAGTAACACTGTCTATCTATTGAGCCTGCTACTCAAACCACTACTCGGCTTGTGGTTTGCCATAGGCTCGAAAGGAATTATTGGCATAATCTATCGACTCAGGCATGCAGGAATTTAAACAAATACCATAACTGTATGACCAGCGCTTCGAGTCGTTACTTGCATTGCTTAAACAAAAAAGCACCGACTAGTGTATAAAGTATCTGAAGATAGCATCACTATTATTCAGGCCAAGCATCATTATTGAACAACCTAAACCGGACTCACCCGTTTAACAAAAGCAGATTCGCTAACCTCGCCCTGCGCCTGATAAATAACCGTCTTACCGCTCTCACTTACCAGCCAGACTTCTTTCGCGCCTTTCGCCAGATACAACAACACCTTGTCCTGCATTTCTTTTACCGTATTGGACGGCGAAAGGATTTCCATACAAATCGCAGGTGCCGATTAGAAGTCATTACCCTCTCAATAATAGTTTAATCCACAAACGCCCGCTCAATCACAAAATCACCGGGCTTAGACAACGACCCTTCTACCATACCCGCCGCCTCACAAAGCGCCTTAGTATCATTCAACATCGCTTTTGAGCCACAGATCATCACCCGGTCATTTTCCGGGGATAACGGCGGCAATCCCAGATCAGCAAAGACCTGTCCACTCTCAATCAGGTCGGTAATCCGCCCGTTGCGTTGTGACGGCTCACGGGTAGTCGAGGTATAGTGAATCAACTGCTGCTGTGCCAGCTCACCCAGAAACTCATTTGAGTACAAATCCTGCACCAGCGCTTTACCGTAATCCAGCTCAGCCACCGTGCGGCAGCTATGCGTCAGCACGATGCGTTCAAAACGCTCGTACAAGTCAGGATCACGCACCAGACTGGCAAACGGCGCAATCCCGGTACCAGTCGAAACCAGGTACAGTGTTTTAGCCGGGGTCAGCGCATCTAACACTAGGGTACCCGTCGGCTTTTTACTCAAAATAATCTGATCACCCGCAGTAATATTCTGCAAACGCGAAGTTAGCGGGCCATTCGGCACCTTAATGGAGAAAAACGACAGCTCCTCTTCCCAGGCTGCACTGGCAATCGAATAGGCCCGCAGCAGTGGTTTACCGGTTTCCTCATCTTTCAGACCCAGCATAATAAATTCGCCAGAGCGAAATCTGAACGCCTCGGGACGAGTCGTTGAAAACGAAAACAAACTATCCGTGTAATGTTGAGTATTAAGAACGGTTTCCTGGTACATAATGATTTCTTTTAAAATTTAACGGTTTTTAAGAGAAGGCCGCGATGGCCTGCTTGTTTGTTATGCTTTCGTCTCGCAGCCAAAGCGGAAGGTTAGCGCTAAGGCGCGAGACGCTCCGCCCCGCATACAGCGAGGTCACAGAACGCTGCAAGGCATGCTGCCACGCCTCACTGCCGTAGCGCACTAACTGCTCATCATCCAGCACAATCTCATCGACACCGGACTGGAAGACCATCCGCGCCTGATCCGGGATAATGTCACCTGTGGCGACAATATGTGCGCTCGGTTCAGCTCGCCGCATCAAGGTTGCCTCAGAAAAACCACAGCCGTTTTCAAACACGATGACAGTGCTATCCGCCTGCATCCGCGCTTCACGCTGCGCGAAAGCACCATCTGCTTTAAGACTCCACATAGAGTGCTCCTTTGAATACCGCTTTACCCACCCGCTGATAAGTGTCAGCAAAGCGCTCGCCCGCTTTACGCTGTTGCAAATAACAATCCAACACGCGATCAATCGCAGCGGGCACCTCATCCTGGGTAAAACCCGGCCCCATCACATCACCAATCACTGCCTGCGCATCACTGCGCCCGCCGAGCGTAATCTGATAGTTTTCCTTTTCCGCCCGATTTAGCCCGAGAATGCCAATATTGGCGACATGATGATGACCACAGGCATTAATACAGCCGGAAATATTCAGACTCATCGGCCCCAGTGCGTCCTGCGCTTCACGCGCACGCAGGCGCTGACTCAAGACCTGTGCAACTGGGATAGAGCGCGCCGTTGCCAGCGAGCAGTAATCCAAGCCGGGGCAGGCAATAATGTCTGAGGCCTGACCGATATTGGGTGTTTCAAAGCCAATTTCAACCAGGGCCGCATAAAGACTGCGCAAATCATCAATCGCCACATGGGGCAATACTAGGTTTTGTCGATGGGTTACTCGCACTTCGCCGGCTGAATAACGCTCCGCCAAATCAGCGATATGCTCCATTTGCTGATCCGTCGCATCGCCAGGGACGCCACCCGGCGGCTTCAGCGAAATAGAAACAATGGCATAGCCCGCCGCTTTATGGGCAGCAATATTCGTGCGCACCCAATCTGAAAAAGCATCATCACCAAAGGGCAGCGGCCTATCATCTCGGACGGGCAGCGGCGCGGTGATAAATTGTGCAGCAATGCGATCATACAGCGCCTCGATTCCAACGAAATCTTCTGCCGCCGCCCCAGATTGCGCCGCTGCCCTATCCGCATCAACCGCCGCGCGGTATTCATCCAGTCCCTTCTCAGCAATCAGAATCTTAATGCGGGCCTTATATTTATTGTCGCGTCTGCCTTCAAGATTATAGACGCGCAGCATACTATCCAGCGTTGGCAATAAATCATTCAGCTGAACATCGTTATAAATCAGTTGCGCCACCCGTGGCGTACGCCCCTGCCCCCCGCCGACCCAGATGTTATAAAGCGGCGCCCCCTGAGGGTCGGCTTTAACCTGTAAGCCAATATCATGCAGCTTTATCGCAGCACGATCCTCTGCCGCCCCCGTCACCGCGAACTTAAACTTGCGCGGCAGATAAGCAAATTCAGGATGTAACGATGACCATTGGCGCAATAGCTCCGCAGTGGGGCGTGGATCAATGTTTTCATCCGCTGCCACACCGGCAAATGGATCACTGGTGACATTACGAATACAGTTGCCTGAGGTTTGGATCGCATGCATCCCGACTGCGGCCAGCTGATCCAGCATATCCGGCACGTCTTCCAGCTTCGGCCAGTTATACTGAATATTCTGGCGCGTGGTGAAATGCCCATAACCGCGATCATAACGTCGTGCCAACAGCGCCAGCGTGCGCAGCTGCTCGGCTGACAGCACGCCATAAGGAATCGCGACGCGCAGCATATAGGCGTGCAGCTGCAAATAAAGGCCATTCATTAGGCGCAGCGGCCTAAACTCGTCTTCAGACAGCTTACCGGTCAAACGGCGACTCACCTGATCGCGAAATTCGGCGGCACGCGCTTGCACAAAGGCTGAGTCATGTTCGTTATAGCGATACATTAGGCAGCCACCCGCACGTCAACGGCGTTCAAAATCGGCGGCCCAGACAGACGTACCCGCTCCCGCAGCTCAACCGCTGAGCGCCGACCGGCATGAGTCTCAACGGCTACCAGATAACTGCCCACGACAATATTATCCGTCTCCGCCTGCTCACCAAGTGCTAGCAGCGCATCAGCGGGCGCCCCCCCCTGAAGGAGCGCAGCCTTGGCAACGTCTTTTTGCCAACCCTGCGCACCCCAGAACACCACATCTCCAGAGCGCAAATCATTAGCGCTCAGAACCCGGTCATAGTGTTGGTACTTTTGTTTAGCCATTTCGCGCCTTCCTGTAGGCATCCTTCAATAGGTAAAATATTAGAATATTTTCCTCTTAAATCATATATCAAAGGAAAAAGTAAGAATTTAATGGTAAAATTAACACTCAAACAGATACTTTTTCCCAAACAAGCTAAGCAGGAAAGCACCATGTTTCCAATAGACGAACTGGATCGAAAAATTCTCCGCACCCTTCAACAGGATACCAGCCAGCCTTTAGAACAAATCGCACGCACGGTCGGCTCCAGCAAGTCGCCGGTTTGGACACGCATCAAAAAACTGAAGACGGCGGGAGTGATTAAACGCGAGATAGCCGTGTTGGATGCGGACAAGCTGGGCCTCAATGAGACTTTCTTTATCGCCGTCAAGACAGACCGCCACTCCGAGCAATGGCTGACTGACTTTAGAGCAGCCATAGAGACCCTCCCAGAAATTCTGGAAGCCCATCGGTTGGCGGGCGAGGTAGATTATTTACTCAAGGTGCGGCTGACGTCGACTAAAGCCTATGATGAGCTGTATAAAAAGCTAATCGCCAAGGTTGAGCTGCATAATGTCACGTCTATGCTGGTCATGGAAAATATAAAAGAAACCACCGCACTGAAAATTTAGCGCCTGATGTTTACCCGCAAAATCCCGAAGTTAATCCGCTGGCAAGCCCTGGTAGCACTGCTCATCAGCCTCTTGGTATCAGCTTGCACAACCACAACGCCACCACCACTGTTAGTCAATCAACAAACCAGCTGCCTCCCCGCACTCACACAACTAAATCAGCTGGCGCACGAACATGCTGGCACTCTCAGCGACCAACGCATTCCCGGCACGCCCTGGCTGCGTAATAACCGGTTCCTGCACAGCTTCCAGCAGCAAGCCCTCAGCAAGCCTCAGCTCAACGCTTTACTACAGCGCATGAATCGGCGTGCGATCAATGGTCTCACCATTGAAATCCAGCAAATCCCCGGCGCGCACCTTAAAAACTGGCAAACCCGGCAGAAAATAACAACCACACCCGCCGCCTTTGTCCAGCGCTGTGCCAGACAATTACTTGCCGCACAACTACTCACGCCAGCCAGCACAACACAACAATGGCGACATCAACTCGATGTGGCCACCAGCTACTCCACCCTGCAACGCATACTGGGTTTATACCCATTGGCCGCTATCCCTTTTCGCTGGGGTGTCATCAATGAGCAGCATGAGTTACAGGAACAATGGGGCAAAACAGAGGGCAAACCATGGACAATTTATGCGCCGCATCAAACGGGTAAAACCCAAACACAGCACGTCATAAAACCACGCAAGGATGCGCTTAATATTCCACTGCTCAATAGACAGGAACAACAGCGCTTATTCACACAACACGCCCCCAGCTGGCTAATCGACAGCCAATCCAGCGCCAACATACCGGGCACGCCTTATCGCCAGGCAGACAAAATCAGTGTCGATACCAACAAACAGACCACCTACACCCACTTATCTTTTGGCCGCTGGCGCGATCAGATCACCACCCAGCTGAATTACATCATTTGGTTTACTGAGCGCCCTGCCCTAAGTACATTTGATTGGGTGGCGGGCAAACATGATGCCGTGATTTTCCGGGTGCATCTTGATGCCACACAGAACATTCTGGCTTATGATAGCATTCATTTGTGTGGCTGTTGGTATCGCTTATTTTTACCGGAAGGCACGCCGTTTCAGGCGAAAGAAGCAGACAACAGCGAACCGGTGACGGTTGAATACATCAGGGCGGCTCGGCAAATGCGGGTTTATCTTAGCCGGGATACGCATCAGATTATTGATCTGAAGCCGGTGAACGACATCCAGACTGGTACACGCAATTATCAGCTGCAAGGCTTCGACCAGCTGCTACGGTTGCCAGCCTTTAACCGAGCGGGTTATGTACCACAGTCAGAACGCACGGAACGCTGGTTTTTCTGGCCAATGGGCGTTAGAAATCCGGGAGCGGTGCGGCGCTTTGGGGAGCATGCGATTAGTTTTATTGGCATGCGGCATTTTGATGATCCGTATTTGTTGCGCGAAGTGGGCGTGCAACAATAACAACAAATAGCATATACTGTTATCAACTACCGTACACAAAGGTCATAATGATGAATGTATCTCTGACGCCACCACTGGAAAATTATATCAAAGCCAAAGTTGATAGTGGCATGTATGCCTCAGCCAGCGAGGTTATTCGTGCCGGTTTACGCGCCCTGCGGGAACAAGATCTGGAAACTAGCATTGAGGCAGGCATTGAACGTGGTTTAGCAGACTCAGATGCCGGGCGCACTATGTCATCTGATGAATGCTTTGACAGTGTTAAAGCTAATCTCATCAAAAAGTACAGCTAAACATGTACGACGTCCGGTATACGGAAAGTGCACGACAAGACCTGGAAGAAATTTTCAGCTACATCGCCAACGACAGCTTGGAAAATGCGCTGTCTTTTCTGGACGAGTTGAAAGAGCATTTTGACAACACCCTATCAGTCTTTCCCAACGGCGGGGCATTACACAACAAAGCAAAAGGTATTAGAAAGCATAGCCACAAAGGCTACACCGCTTTTTACCATGTGCCTTCAGACAGCACCGTAGAAATACTGCATATTGTGCATCTCAGGCAACCGCTATCTGTGCGGGGAATTAATTTCTAAGCGCTGCTGCTCCTGCTTTTTCAATGTTACTAACAACTCCAAAGCTTGTTGTACTGTTTCCTGTGCAGTCGGTAAGCCACTCACCCGCATTGCCTCAAATACCCACTCATCCTCAACGAAAAAATGCGCTCCCGTAGACAATGTAATTTTCATATAGCTACCACTCCTCAATCAGCCGTCCACTTAAAAAACACCGCCCCCAACACCAAAAACACAATGGACGTTCCAATAAGCACCAGTAAATGAGTACTAATATCCAACAACCCCGCCCCATCAATCATAATCGCCCGCGCCGCACTCAAAATATGCGTCAGCGGCGACAATTGGCTAAACCACTGCATCAGCGGATGCGTACCCTCCATGGAAAACCAAACCCCGGACAGCAGCATCATCGGCCAGGTCAGCACATTCAATAAACCACCGGCCAGCTCCTCACTACTCACCCGCGCCGCTATCAGCAATCCCAGCGAAATCAGGCTAAACGTCCCCAACACTAATACCAACAGCAGATTGAGATAACTGCCCTCCATAGTGAAATCCATCAATAGATGTGTCCCTAAAAACACAGCAGCCGTCACCACGATAACTAAGGCCGCCCGCGATAACACCTGCGCCAGTAAAAACTCCGCGGAACGCAACGGCGTCGCATTCAAGCGTTTCAGATAACCACTTTTACGGTAGCGCACGATGACATAACCCACCCCAAACAGGCAGCTAAACATCATATTCATCCCCAGAATACCAGGCAGCACCCAATCAACGTAGCGAATCTCTTCCCCGCTCACACTCTGCTTACTCAGCGCCGGGCCATCCGCACCGTTAAGCACTTTTTCCAGAAAATAGCCTTTCTGCGAATCGCCATTCACCCAATACTTCTGCTCATTCGCACGCAGGTCGAGCAGCATATCGACCTGATGCCGCCCGACTTTACGAATCGTGCCATCGACCTCGTCCGGCGTAACGCCATAGTATTGAACATGGCGCGTCTGTAAAAACTCATGTAGCGAGGTATCAACTTCCGACAAGTCTTCAGCGGCCACAGCAGAGGCAGTCATGCCCTCAGCCACCACCGCCACCTTAAACAACGGACGCCCGTCACCGGAAAACACAAATGCCAGCCCAAACACCAATATCACCGGCAGAATTAAATTCCAGCCGAGGGAAGAACGATCACGAATAAACTCCAACGAGCGCGCATATAAAGTAGCCCAAATTCGACGCATCATGCGCGTAACTCCTTCCCGGTGAGTTCTAAGAACAAATCCTCCAGCGAACGTGGCCGCACCGAGAGGTTTGAGAGCGAAGCACCGTGTTGCATTAAGGTTTGCAGCGTGACATTCACGTCTTTCGACACAATCTCCACGCTCGGCGTCACCTTCTCCAGCCGCCGGTGCGTCACATGCTCAGCCGCCTCGCCCAAATCAGACTCCGGTAACTCAATCACCACATCCTCGAAATGCTTACTCAGCAGTTCATCCGGCGAACCAATCGCAATCACTTTGCCGTGATCCATAATCGCAATCTCATCGCACAGGTTGTACGCCTCTTCCATATAATGCGTGGTCAGCAACACCGTCTTACCGCGTGCCTTAATACTATTCACCAGATCCCAGAAATTCAGCCGCGCCTGTGGATCAAGCCCGGTCGTTGGCTCATCCAGAAACACCACCTCGGGATCATTCACCAACGCAATCGACAGCAGCATGCGCTGACGCTGACCGCCGGAAAGTTTGTTTGCATCACGATCCAGAAAATTCTCCAGCCGACATATGCTCACCAGTTCGTCCATACCCAAACCGTCCGGGTACAGCGCCCGAAAAAAATTCAGATTCTCACGCACCGTAAGGAAATCCTGTAGCGCGGTGTGCTGGAACTGAATACCGGCTTCACTGCGGAACTGCTCGCCCTGACGGCGTCCTTTGTAAAAGATTTCGCCGCCAGTGGGCTTGCTGATGCCCTCCATCATTTCAATGGTTGTGGTCTTACCGGCACCATTCGGGCCAAGTAAGCCAAAGCAAATACCGCTATTCACCTGGAAATTCACGCCATCGACCGCTTTGACCTCGGGATAGTGTTTTTGCAGGTTACGGACAGTGATAATGGGTGTGTTTTGCATAGCAAGGCTCATGAAAAAATAAGCTCGTATTATAAAGGCAAACCACCCTCAGCACAGAGCAGACGAACACAAAATAATGAAATTAGTGGGCAGCCCGCAGGTATGCTCTAATTCGGCGTCATGGATCAACCACTCAGCAACGACGTCAACCGCCTGCTTGATTTTATTCAACAGCACCCAAAACCTGTTGTCCTAACCGGTGCCGGGCTGAGCCTCGCCTCTGGTATTCCGACCTATCGTGACCAGAAAGGCGTCTGGCAGGGTAATCCGCCGATGCAGCATCAGGATTTCATTCAGTCCGAGGCCACCCGTCAGCGTTACTGGGCGCGCTCTTTTATCGGTCGCGCTACCATTGCTGATGCCCAACCTAATGCCGCTCATTACGCGCTGGCTGAGCTGGAAACACTGGGGCATATTCAGCTTCTGATTACGCAGAACGTCGATAACCTGCATCAACGCGCCGGTAGCCAAAAGGTGGTGGATTTGCATGGCAACCTGAAGGATATTATCTGCCTGCAATGTGGCGCGGAAAGCCTGCGTGATGATATGCAGGCGCGTTTAGCGGAGGACAATCCTCAGTTAGTGGGCTTAACGGCGGTTATACGCCCGGATGGCGATGCGGTATTGGCGGAAGAAGATGTGCAGCAGGTAAAGATTCCGGCCTGTATGGAATGTGGTGGCGTGCTGATGCCGGATGTGGTGTTTTTTGGGGGTGTGCTGCCTAAGCCCCGGTTGGATTATTGCCTTGAGCAGTTGCAGCAGGCCGATGCACTTCTGGTTATTGGTAGCTCGCTGCAGGTGTTTTCTGGTTATCGGTTTTGCCTACGGGCACAGGAATGGGGGAAGCCGATTGCATTGAATAATCCGGGGGTTACGCGGGCGGATAAGTTGGCGGGGTTGCATTTGCGGAGTTATTGTGTGGAGTTGTTGCCTGCTTTGCTCAGCCGTACTTCTTCACAAGATTGGTCTTAATACTTTCAAAATACTCATCAGATGACATAGTGCGGCCTGCGGCTGAATCTACTAGGCCGCGTTCAATACCAGCTTCTAAATCCTGTCCGCGCAGAGTGCTGCTTGCGCCGGAATCAATGCCCTGCTGGATGAAATCTTCCATTTTTCTAATACCGGCGTTGCGACTGATGTCTTCTCGTACAAGATGGCGCAGGTATTCGCTGGGCGTACCGAAGTAGCCACTACGGGTGCGTTGCATGATGATTTCTTTGAGTTCTTCGGAGACGGAGATGCTTAGGGATACGTTGCTCATGGTAAAATCTCGTAAATATCGCGATTATTTGGGATTTACTATGGGGTGATACTATATTTTTTGCAAAATTACTGCCTATCCTTTCATCCAAATCACACAAGCATCTTCCTACAGCTCACAATCAGCTACCGATAAAGGATATACGCAGCAAAAACCAAAAATCAGCAGTTTTTTTTAATAATCAGTAGTACAATACCATACTAAATATTTTTATTCCTCCTAGGATGGTGCATCTGATGGCCCGAAGTGACCTTATTATTAAGTTGGTGAAGGCTGGCGTTAGCGGCAATGAGAACGAAGTTCGAGCTACAGCAGAAGCAATTGCAGCAGATGAACATGCTAAAAAGCATAGTGGCGTTGCAGATAGAATCCGTCATGTACTAGAAACTACTTGGCAGAAACAGACCAGCGATAAAACCCAGCACCAAGGTGTACGTATTCGAGACGGCTCTGGAGGCATCCAAAGACGTGAGACTTACAAGCAGCTTTCTGAGCTTTATCTGACAAAACCTACCCGTAACGCTTGCCATGAGCTTATAGAGGAACAGCATTGCGCTGACATATTAAGAGCCAATGGATTGGAACCTCGACATAGGTTGTTGCTAGCAGGCCCACCTGGGAATGGTAAAACGTCTTTAGCCGAAGCATTAGCAACTGAACTTGCACTACCGTTATTTGTTGTTCGCTATGACGCTGTAGTTACAAGTTATCTGGGAGAAACTGCTCAAAGATTGCGACGATTATTCGACTTTATCAAAACAGAGCCGTGTGTTCTATTTTTTGATGAATTTGATGCTATCGGAAAAGAAAGAGGAGATCTTCATGAAACAGGGGAGATTAAACGAGTTGTTACCACCTTGTTACTACAACTTGATGATTTGCCTACATATTGTGTTTTAATAGGTGCTACCAATCACCCGGAATTGCTGGATCGAGCAACATGGAGAAGATTCGAGCTGCGCCTAGATATAGGAAAGCCTACTGATAGTCAGATGACATCTTATTTCTCAGACCAGTTAAAACAGCTCCCTGGGGCTACTGGTTACACTGCCAAAAGACTCTTATCTGACGTTAAGCCTAAAAATTTTTCTGAGGCTGAAAACTTTTTTCTTGATATCCGTAGACGTATTGCATTAAGTCGAGGTGAAATTACTATTCGCTCAATAATTTCTGATAGAATAAGAATGTGGCAGGAGAAAATCGAAATTCCAGGAGAGTTTATTCATCATGGCGCAAAAATCAATCATCCGATTTCCTAATTCTACCTCGACACACCGCCCCAAAGCTGCCAATCCTTCAATACCGCCTAGGCCAAGAGGGCCAGGCAAAAGGACTCAAGAAGAACGTTTTTCCCCAACTTTCAATCAATTGACAGAAGCATTAAATAAATCAGATACAGAGATTGAATTAAAAAGTGACCCGGTCGGAATAGCACCTGATCGCACCCTTGTTTTCATTACAGCAGGCTCAGTACAAAATTTTGCAAGAGCTGCAAAAAATATTGGACTTAGTGTTATTTCGGAATTGGAGTTTGAAGCTGATATTCCGGGGGATTTTACACCGCCTAATCCGAAGTCAGGCTTTGCACCCATCCTTTATGCAACCATGCCCACGCTAGCCTCTATTCAACAAATACTGACGCTGTGGAATGCTTATATAAATAATCAAGAATTTCCAACCGGGACAGCACCTTGGAAGAACCTGTTTGAATTATTAGTAGAGATTCGGGTTTGGGGGCCAGAAGATAGATTGCCTGAGGGGGTTCGCACCGTCATCAAAGAAAGCCTTCCCCTTGATGATTTGGAACTCGTAAAACTTGAACTCGAAATTATGCCCACCACTAATCAGCACCAACGCAAGAAGTGGGCTGATGAGGCGAAGCATCGTGTTGCTCAATTAGGCGGCCAAATCCTTGATTCATCCAGCATCTCTGAAGAAAAATTTATCTACGAAGCCCTATTGATAGAGCTGAGTGCTGAAGCGGTCAGGCAATTGCTTGAAGAACCCCAAGACGCGAACGGGTTGGCAACGATTGAAGGTATTCAATTTATTTTGCCGCAAAGTATTGCCCAATCTCCCACAGTTAATCCAGATGATAGTCGTAATCTACCAGATATTTCCGAGCCGTTTGAATCAGATTCACCACTTCGCTGTGCCTTGTTCGATGGGGCTGTAGCAGCTCTACACCCTGCCTTGGATGGTGGTGTAGAAATAGAAGATGTTAATGATCTAGTAAGAATATCTCAGGTAAATAATCGTTTTCATGCTACATCCATGGCGTCTTTGATACTACGGGGTGACTTAAGTGCAGATGGGACACCGTTAATCGACAGCCGCCTATTAAATATTCCAATACTGATTGATACTACGGAGAACCAGTCGGTCTCACCACCAAACCGATTATTTATTAATGTTGTGCATTATACGCTGCTTAGGCTTTTTTCAAGTCAGGAACCGCTTGAACACCAAATTTTTGTTATTAATTTTTCCGTAGGCATAGCGTCAGAGCGGTTTTCAGGTCATATCAGTGCCCTTGCTCGATTATTGGATTGGTGGTCTTATACTCATGGAATTTTATTCATTATTTCTGCCGGAAACATCGATGATGACCTAGTCATCAGGGAAATGAAAAACGGTGAGTTTGAGGCCCAGTCAGAAAAAGAACAGCAAGGTATCATCAGGCAGGCGTTAAGAGACTTAGCCTATAACAGAACATTGCTATCACCTGCCGAGTCCGTTAACGGCTTGACAGTTGGGGCGCTTTCAGAAGATTTAACAGATTCATACAAAATCAGAAATACATTCACGCTTGATGGTACAAACGGCCCTGCTCCAGCACTTTCCAGCGCTCTTGGCCCAGGGAAATCCCGTACTATTAAACCAGATTTACTGACTAGCGGCGGCAGACATGAGTACAACCTTTGGCCTGCTGGCAATGATTCAATTTTACGGCTTCGCACTAACGCACAGACGAATGGCTTAGTAGTCGCATCTCCACGCGCTGGCATCAGCTCGCCCGTTCTAAGAGCCAGAGGAACAAGCTGTGCCACTGCGCTAACAACTCGTGCAATCCTGCAATCAGCTGCTTGGTTAACTTCAGAGGACGGGCCATTTCAAGGAGAAGAATTGCCTCGCCAGGATTTAGCCCTTTTAACCAGAGCGTTGGCTGTCAATTCTGCCATTTGGTCAGATGATGCTTTGCTACTCTACGAAGAAGAGAGGGCTATCCATGGTAAACGCCAGTGGTTCCGATCAAAAGAACAAGTAGCAAAACACCATGGATTTGGGGCACTTTCAAAACCCTTTATGCACGAATGCACAGATCACAGGGCTACATTAATTGGTTTAGGCACGATCAGTAAAGACCAAGCCCAGGTTTTTCGCTTTCCACTACCACCTTCACTGTCTGGTGATAAAATAGGACGCACCTTTCGTGTGACGATTGCTTGGTTTTCTCCTGTAGATCCTTACGGCCCTCGCTATAGAATGGCTGCCCTAGAGGCTTGTGCAGGCGACAACATGTATGAAGATGACAAGGAATGGGGCTTGGGCATGAAAAATCTGCATTTGGATGAAAATATCATCAAACGCGGCAGTGTCTGGTCACGTCGACTAACTAACAAAAAGCAACATGCACCAAATTTTGGTGGAAACGCTATGCTTCCAATACGAGTACAATGCAAAGATTCGGCTAATGGAAACCTCAATCCCGATGATGAAATCAGGTTTGCACTGGTTGTTACCCTTGAAGTTGAGACTACTGCTGAATACGATATTCATGATGAAATCCAAGCGCAGATTAGACTAAGAGCTCAAAAAATCTAATAACTCAACTGAAGCTATAGACATGCCACTACGGCTAGAACATCAGCAAAAACAGTTGATTTCCCACCCCAAGCCTAAACTCGCGTATAATCCGCTCCTTTAACGCAGCGCAGCAACCACCATGGCCTCACACCACCCAGTCCACACCGCTCTATTCGAACACCCCAAGTACTGGGCAGAGTGCTACGGCACCTCCGAATACCTGCCAATGAACCGGGCGGAGATGGACGCACTCGGCTGGGATTCCTGCGATATTATTATTGTAACCGGCGACGCCTACGTCGATCACCCTTCCTTCGGTATGGCTATTATTGGTCGCCTGTTAGAAGCACAGGGCTTCCGCGTCGGCATTATCGCGCAGCCGGACTGGACATCAAAAGACGCCTTCATGGCGCTGGGCGAGCCGAATCTATTTTTCGGCGTAGCGGCGGGAAATATGGACTCGATGATCAACCGCTATACTGCCGACCGTAAACCGCGCTCCGATGACGCCTACACCCCCGGCGGCATGGGTGGAAAACGCCCGGATCGCGCTTCGCTCGTGTATTCGCAGCGCTGTAAAGAAGCTTACACCCACGTACCGGTGATTCTCGGTGGCATCGAAGCCTCGCTGCGCCGTATCGCACACTATGATTACTGGCAGGAAAAAGTGCGGCGCTCTATTCTGCTGGATGCGACGGCGGATATGCTGGTCTACGGCAATGCGGAACGCGCCATCGTCGAAATCGCGCAGCGCCTGTCACGCGGCCAAACACCCGCCGATATGTTGGATATTCGCGGCACCGCCTTTATTCGCCAGGATACCCCGCAAGGCTGGAGCGAGATTGACTCCACCCGCGTGGATCAACCCGGCAAAATTGATCGTATCGTTAATCCCTATGTGAACACTCAGGAGCTGGACGCCTGCGAGCTGGAACAGCGTAATGACAAATGGCTGGATGACACGGCCTATCGCCCCAAACGCCCGGACGAGAAGAAAATTCAGTTCCACCCACGTGCTAAGCTAGATCGCAGCCGCACGGTTATCCGCCTGCCGTCGTTTGAGAAAATCACTAACGACAAAGTATTGTACGCACACGCTAACCGCGTACTGCATCTGGAGACCAATCCGGGTAATGCACGCGCACTGGTACAGAAACACGGCAATATTGACCTATGGATTAATCCGCCGCCGATTCCATTGAGCATGGATGAGATGGATGGCGTATTTGCCCTGCCCTATGCACGCCGCCCCCACCCGGACTATGGCGACGCACGCATTCCCGCGTATGAGATGATTCGGTTTTCGGTCAATATTATGCGCGGCTGCTTCGGCGGCTGTACGTTCTGTTCAATTACCGAACACGAAGGCCGTATTATCCAGAGCCGCTCGAAAGAATCCATTCTTAATGAAATCGAGGATATTCGTGAGAAGGTTCCCGGCTTTACCGGCGTCATCTCTGACCTTGGCGGGCCGACGGCGAATATGTACCGCCTCGCCTGTAAAGACCCAAAGATCGAGGCTTCATGCCGCAAACCGAGCTGTGTGTATCCAGGTATTTGCCAGAATCTGAATACGGATCATTCCTCGCTGAAAGAGTTATACCGCGAAGCACGGGAATTACCCGGTGTGAAAAAAGTGCTGATTAGCTCCGGCTTGCGCTATGACCTGGCGGTGGAAGACCCGGAATATGTGAAGGAGCTGGTGACACATCACGTCGGCGGCTACCTCAAGATTGCACCGGAGCATACCGAACAGGGGCCATTATCTAAGATGATGAAGCCGGGTATCGGCAGCTACGACCGCTTCAAGGAACTGTTTGAGAAATTCACCAAGGAAGCGGGCAAAGAACAGTACCTCATCCCCTATTTTATCGCAGCGCATCCTGGTACAACCGATGAGGATATGATGCATCTCGCGCTGTGGCTAAAAAAGTACGATTTTCGTGCGGATCAGGTGCAGGCCTTCTATCCATCTCCAATGGCGTCGGCCACTACGATGTATCACACCGGTAAAAACCCGCTGAGCCGGGTGACTTATAAAAGTGACAAAGTGGACAGCGTGAAAGACCCGGAGCAGCGTAAACTGCATAAGGCCTTCCTGCGCTATCACGATCCGGCGAACTGGGATTTATTGCGCAAGGCGCTGCAGCGTATGGGGCGGGCCGAATTAATTGGCGATGGGCCAAACCAGCTGATTCCGGCCTATAGCCCGGATGAAAAGCAAAAGATTTACGAGTCACATCGGCGTAAAAATAAAGGCAGTGCGCATGCGAAACGCACCGGAAAAACACAAAACGAACGGCAACATAATGGTAAAAAGATATTAACGCAGCACACCGGCCTGCCGCCGAAAGCGCAAGAGACTTCCACTATGAAAAAAACGACGGGCACCCCTCAGAAGGCAAAGCGGCGCCCGCTTAAAAGCAGACGCTAGCCCAAGGTCGAGGACAGACCGCTCGCTATGCAGCCTGCAACACGCGCTCAGGATAATCGGTGAACATTCCGTCCACCCCTAGCTTAAGCATGCGCGCAATGTCCTCAGGGTGATTCACGGTATAAACATACACTTTTAGCCCACGGCGGTGCGCGTCATCGACGAAGCGCTGGTCAATAAACTCCAGCGACGGATTCACCGAGTACGCGCCTAAGTCCTCCGCCCACTTAGCATCATCTACTGGCAGGCAGTAGTGCAGTACCCCAACCCGGATTGCCGCATTGATTTCTCTAAAGGCCAGGAGTTCACGGTGATTAAAAGAAGAGACTAAGAATTGTTCACGCGACCAACCCTGATTGATCAGCCGTTCCAGCAGTTCACTCACTGCCTGGGCTGTGCCCACCCCTTTCAGCTCGACATTGAGACCAGCCCGCCCGGCGACTAGCTCGCACACTTCTTGCAACGTGGGGATATGCTGGTCGCTATTTTTTACTTGCAATGAGCGCAGGTATTCGAAGGACTGCTCCTGGATATAACCTTGACCATCGGTTTTTTTGTCCAGGCGATCGTCGTGAAACACCAAAAGTTGGCCATCGACGCTGTAAACATCGACCTCGATCCACGGCGCACCCAGTTCCAGCGCTTTGCGAATGGAGGCCAGCGTGTTTTCAGGTGCATGCCCCATGGCACCGCGATGCCCAATGCACAATAAATCAGTTTTTTGCATAGAAATACGTCTTTTTACGACTTACACGAAAACTTTACCACAATCGTTAATTCACAGAAATGGCTTGAACGCGCAAAATTTTATGGTGCAACAATGGTAAAAAGCAGCCCCGCAGAACGAGGCTGATATTAGGGCTTGCAACAAAGGGTAATCGTTGCTCTCAGTGAACTCCCCCCGATGAAGGGGGGAGGACTGAAATAGGCGTCACAACAGGTAAACAGGGGATAGTGTTGTTCGGCCTCGGGGCTTGCGGTTTTTATTATTATTGGTTTATTTTATAGTTTTTATTATTTTATTTTCTTATTGTCGTTTTATTGTTGTTTATCTACTTGCAAACCGTGTGCCAAGCCAAGATATTTATACAACTCTTTGATAATATGGAAATTTAAAATAAAACCAGCGGACAACAGATGCGACAGCCAGCGTCGCCTGCTGTCAATTAATGACGCAGCACAGGCGACAAGTGCCAATAGAGTGACAGTGCTGGTATGAAATGAGTTTAGTGACAATATTATGTGTTCAAATCGTGCGGAGTGACATTATTTTGGCGCAACCTGCGATCCTGAGACAACTTGCCCGAGATCTAAAAACCCACCGGACTGGCGCGCCCATAATTTTGCATACAGGCCCTGTGCTGCCAGCAAATCAGCATGCGTACCCTGCTCAATAATCTGGCCATCATCCATCACAATCAGCCGATCCATAGCCGCGATCGTAGATAGGCGATGCGCAATCGCAATAACCGTTTTACCCTGCATGAGCGTCGTCAGGCGACTCTGGATCACCGCCTCCACCTCAGAATCAAGGGCTGAGGTGGCCTCATCCAAAATAAGAATCGGCGCGTCTTTTAGGATCACCCGCGCAATCGCAATGCGCTGACGCTGGCCGCCAGACAACTTGACGCCGCGCTCCCCCACCAAAGCATCAAAACCACGATTCCCTTTTGGATCCATTAGCTGGTCAATAAACTGATCAACCCCCGCTAACCGCGCGGCCTGCTCGATTTCAGCCGCGCTCGCCTCCGGGCGGCCATAGCGGATATTATCGCGTACCGAGCGATGTAACAGCGCCGTATCCTGCGTCACCATCGCAATCTGCGAACGCAAGCTGTCCTGAGTGACTGCTGCAATGTTCTGCCCATCAATCCTAATTGACCCACTGCTGACATCATGAAAGCGTAGCAACAAGTTCACCAAGGTCGACTTACCTGCGCCCGAACGTCCGACCACTCCAATTTTTTCACCGGGCTTGATCAACAGATTAAAGTCATGCATCACACTATTCACAGCAGCAGCCTTGCCCAACTTATCATCTGCAGCCACATTACGTGGAGCAAACACCCCTTGTTTAGGCTGTGCACCTTGTTCGAGGCGCGCAGTATTGTAAGCAAAGTTTACCTGCTGATAATGAATTTCCCCGTGCGTGAGCCGCAGCGCAGGTGCCGCAGGCTGATCGACCACCTGATTGTCCTGCGCAATGGTTTCGATACCATTTTGCACGGTACCGATGTGCTCAAACATCGACGTAATAGTACGCAATATCCAGCCAGACATCTGGTTGACGCGCATAATAATTGCGTTCGCAATCGTAATCGCGCCGATAGACACCTCACCCGCCTGCCACAGATAAATAGACACTCCCGCCGTGCTCACAATCAGCAGGGTATTCAGCGTCACCAGCGACGCGGTCATCTGGAAAATCGACCACATCAGCGCATAAAACGCATCAGTGTGCGCCTGCATGTAGCTGCCGGTGTGCTCATCTTCCAGTTCAGGCGTGGCGAACAATTTAACCGACTGGATATTAGAATAGCTGTCTACTACCTGCCCCAGCCACTGAGAATTAGACTCTGACAAAGTCGCTGAGCGACCACGCACCGGCGGCACTTGGATAACAATAACAATGATATACCCGACAATCCACAGCAGCACCGGCAACAATAAACGCCAGTCCATTTCCAAAAACAGCCAGAAAATGCCAATGAGATAAACCACCAGAAGCCACAGCCCATCGACCACATTCAGCACGGCCTCACGCGCGGAATGTCCGGTTTGCATCACCTTTTGTGCAATGCGCCCGGCGAAATCATTCTGAAAATAAGTCAGGCTCTGGCGCACCACGTAGCGCTGATTATGCCACCGTATCGTATTGCCCCAACCGACGGTCAGCGCAAAGGTAACCAAGCCCCGCACCATCAACAGGGCTACGGGACGGATAAACATCGCCACGGCCAGCATCATTAGCAGCGCGGGAGTGTACTGCTCAAAAAACTGTCCGGGTTTATTGTGGCTCATCCAATCCACAATTTGGCCGAGGTACACATAGAGCAGTAGCTCGGTACCGGTGGCAATGCCCGAAATAATGAGCGTAATAAGCAGCAAATACCGAATCGGATAGATGTAGTATTTAAAAAACGCCAGCGTGTCACGCGGCGGCTGCTCGATGGGGCCAAAGTCGGCGGGGTTAACCAGCGAAGCGAGGAATTTTTCCAGCATTATCGTGCTCAATAATTTTAGTTTAATAATGTATCAGTTAATTAATATTCGCTGAGATTTTCCTATGAGATCAAATATAAAAATAAAAATTTCTAAAACACTTCATTAAATCACAACACCATATAACTTATAACTCAAACAATAAGACACCTCTTCCAAAAAGACCCGCAACATCAGACTCAATATTAGTAAATTCTATTTTGAGAGCGGCCTAACAAAAGCATCATTATAACCATAATGCATCAATAAAACCTTATTTCTCTGTGCCTCATGGTAATTCATAAAACGCCCAGCAAAAACCTTAAAAAAGAGCTGCCCATCTTCGAAAAGATTAGTTATAAATGGTGTATAATTCCTAGATTCCAAGTCACTCTTTATTGCAACGGCATTACCTCTATCGTTTGTGTAGAAAACTTGCAAAACATACTTAGGTGTAGAATCACGTTCGATAGGATTCTTTGCACTAAATCTCGCATTCAACGAACCAACAGACATCATTGAATTATTAGAGACAACACGAACAATCAAAGGCTCGTTATCCAAATCCTTTGGTAGAAAAAACTCACCATTATGAGGTGTTGCAACAACCCATCCAGGTTCATTAACAACTAATTTTATCTTCCTGCCAGAAAGTGTCACTTTTCCTTTGTAGCGATACTTGTCAAATTCAAATGCAAACTCACCTTTAACATTAGTACGAGATGGCTTGATCTTTCGGTATAAAACAGAGAGTTCAACATCCGGCAAAGGCACTTCTTCACCATTAGACCCATAAGCTAAAACACGACCTTTAAGCGTATAATCATTAGCTAGTGCGTTACCAACAAATACCATAAAAAGAAAAAATAATACTACTTTCATATACATTCACCTTTAGGGCCATTCAACATAAATTTTCTTATCTAAAATTTTTATGCGATCCAATTTTTCTGTGATCACTTTGCCATTTGGCAATTTTAAGACTAACATTTTTTTAGAGAGTACCGCTTCACCTACAATAGAAAAAAACCCTGTTTCATCTGTAGTCGAAGACAGAGAAGTATCAAACAACTCAACGTTAACCTTGTAAATACCACTTTCCAATACCCTATCCAAAACATAGCCTGTAATTTCAACTTTTGCAATACCTTCATACTCTTCCTCTGTTTTAATCACCGCCACACCATTCGAAGGCTTATTAAATAGACTGGGCAAAGGCCCTGTCACAGCAAAAAAAGCACTAATAGCAGCAAAAACCAAACCCCATGCCACTTTATTTTTAGCACGAACAACTTTAGTTAAAAAACCCAGAAGAACTCCATTATTAGCAATACTTTTAGAATCCTCAACATCACTTGACTCATGATTCAAATGTTTTTCTACTTTATTGATCAAAATTCGCCAGCTTTCATTTTGACTGAAGTCCAAAACCTGCAAGTGTCTCACCCACAAAGGAAGGCTGATTTTCTCAGATAGTATAGGTATTATAAGAATCCCTCTTTCTTGAGCAACACTGAATTCATTTTGAACCCATGAAGAGGCACAAGCCTTTTTAGAAATGATAAGCACCATAGCCTGGCAAGAAGCTAAAGCAGAATTTAGCTCATTAAGCCAAGTATCACCCACATCTATACTCTTAATATCATGAAATACAATTATTCCAGCGTGCTCTAATTTCTCACGCACGTTAGCTGCGAGTTGTTCTCCAACTCCATCATCACGGGCGTAACTGATAAAGACCTGGGGCATGGGCATCATTTCTAAAATTCATGGTGACTTGGTACATTATATCCATTACCGTTCTTTTTTGTTGAGGTGCCCCCTCTTTTCCAATAAATACTTATGGTCTTAAAATAAAATTTGTACAATACAAAAAATTTCAACTGCACAGCGAGCCCCTCCTCATGAGCTTCACCGGTTCCAAAAACTATATCGCCACCCCCGATCTACAGCTTGCGGTCAACGCCGCGATCACACTCGAACGCCCACTTTTGATCAAGGGTGAACCCGGCACTGGTAAAACCTTATTAGCGGAAGAAGTTGCGGCATCCCTCGGCAAACCGCTGATCCAATGGCACATCAAATCAACCACTAAAGCGCAACAGGGTCTATACGAATACGACGCGGTATCACGGTTACGCGACTCGCAGTTAGGCGACAGCAAAGTACACGACATTAAAAACTACATTAAAAAAGGTAAACTGTGGGAAGCGTTCAGCAGCGCGCAGCAGGCTGTTCTGCTGATTGATGAAATCGATAAGGCAGATATTGAGTTCCCCAATGACCTGCTGCTAGAGCTGGATCGTATGCAGTTCCATGTGTACGAAACCGGTGAAACCATCAGCGCAGAGCAACGCCCCATTATTATTATCACCAGTAATAATGAAAAAGAATTGCCCGATGCCTTTCTGCGCCGCTGCTTTTTCCACTTTATCAACTTCCCAGATAAAAATACCATGCAGCAGATTGTAGCGGCACATTTTCCCGGCATTAAATCAACACTGGTCGATAGTGCGCTGCAAACATTTTTCCAGCTACGTGAGGTGCCGGGCCTGAAGAAACCACCGTCCACCTCTGAGCTCATCGACTGGCTGAAACTCTTATTATCCGATGACTTACCGGAGCAGGTGTTGCAGGAAAGCGACCCGCGCAAGGCCATTCCACCGCTACACGGCGCGCTGATTAAGAATGAACGGGATGTTAGTTTATTGGAAAAGCTGGCCTTTATGCACGCCCGCAGCCAGCGCTAAGATCACGCCATGCTGATTAATTTTTTTTATACCTTAAAAAGTCATGAATTACCGGTCTCCACCCGCGAGTTTCTGGACTTTCTTAGCGCCTTGCAAAGCGGGATGGCTTTTGCAGATACCGAAGCATTTTATGCGCTGGCGCGCACTTGCCTGGTGAAGGATGAAAAAAACTTCGATCGCTTTGATCTGGCTTTTGGTCACTTTATGCAGGGGGTCACAGCGTCTGACGGTACCTTGGATACACTGATCCCAGCAAACTGGCTGCGGGCCGACACCTTAAGTGCAGAGCAAATCGCACGCCTGCAAGCACAAGGTTTTACTGACCCAGAGGCCCTGCTGGAAGCGTTCAAGCAGCGCTTGGCTGAACAAGAAAAACGCCATCAGGGCGGCAATAAATGGATAGGTACCGGCGGCACTTCTCCCTTCGGGCATTCCGGCTATCACCCCGATGGTATCCGCATTGGCGGTGAGAGCGCTAACCGCAGCGCCTCAAAAGTGTGGGAAAAACGTCAGTTTCGCGATTTAGACCCCAGTCGGGAACTGGGCGCACGTAACATTAACGTTGCATTAAGGAGGTTACGCTTGTTCGCACGCGAAGGAGCAGCCGACCAGCTAGACCTAGACGATACGATTCACTGCACCGCCCGTAATGCCGGTTACCTTGACCTTAAGATGGTGCCAGAGAGGCATAATGCGGTGAAGGTATTACTCTTCCTTGATGTGGGTGGCTCAATGGACGACCACATCCGCACCTGCGAAGAATTGTTTTCCGCAGCGACTGCGGAGTTCAAACACCTCGAATACTTCTACTTTCATAATTTCATTTATGACCACGTATGGAAAAATAATCAGCGCCGCAACCAGGAGCGTTTCGCTACGCAAGACATTATTAATACTTATGGTACTGATTATAAAATTATTTTTGTCGGCGATGCGGCAATGGCACCGTGGGAAGTCAGCCACACTGGCGGCAGTATTGAATACTATAACGCGGAACCCGGCGCACTGTGGATGCAGCGAATCACGAAGAAATTCAACAGGCTTATTTGGCTAAACCCGGAGCAAGAACAGCACTGGAACTACACACAGAGCACCCAAATGATTCACCAGCTGATCGAAGGTCGCATGTATCCACTCACTGTAAATGGACTAGAAGCTGGAATGAATGAATTACGTTACTAAAAATACAAGCAAAGGTAATTAATTGCCTAGCCACATCGCCCCATTGAAAACGGCAGACTAAAAAACTATGGCAGCAGAACGACTTTAATATTTTACAATAAACCGTTCATCTACTGCATAGGTTACATTTATCGGTAACATGTTCCGGTTACTTCCGTTATTGTATATAAATCAATACGATTGCCCCCGCGTCAATCAAAAAAAGCACATCCAAAAAAAGCACATCCAAAAAATGTGCCAAAACGTAGTGGACATTGACTTGCTGGCCCCATGCAACTTAGCAGACGCCTTAATCAAAGAGAGTTATACTTAAAGAGAGAGACGATGAAAATATCATCATCAGCTGTCGAAGCAGAACTTGAGCGTGTGCTGGAAAGCCGCTGTTTTCGTTCACGTAAGGCCGCACAAAAATTTTTAGGCTACATCGTACATAAAACTATAGAAGGACACGGCAAGGACATTAATCAACACTCTATAGCCACAGAAGGATTAGGCAAAGAGGCTGATTTTGACCCCTCATCAAATCCACTCATTCGCGTGCAGGCAGGCAGGTTGCGCAAGCAGCTGGAAGAGTATTATGCCGGGGAAGGTCGTGAAAATATGATTCGCATCATGCTCCCGATCGGCAGTTATCAACCTGCGTTTATGAATCGGGATGAGCATCAGAAATTTAATGTCTATGCCGGACGTCCACGCTCTCCAGGCACTTCACACGGCCCCGCACTCGTCTGTGTACCCCGCATGTTTACGCAAGATAAAACGGCAGGCTGGGCGACGGTGACTCGACTCACTCGTGATTATGTGATTAGCCTGACCCAGTTCAATTGCTGCCAGATTTTATTTGCTGATGAGAACAAAAGCGCTAGGCAGGTGTGGCCTGACACAGCCTGGAATGACTATGAAGCTGATTTTGCCTTATTGTTTGACCTGCATGACGATGATGACGGTTACCACCTGAAATGCAGTTTGGCCCATAGCCAAACCCGGCGCGTTATTTGGGCGGATACTTATGACCTGGATAAAATTTATCCTTCGGACGAAAGATTACAGCAAATTTTCAGATACCTCGCGCACAATACCATTAATCTAGAGCGCGGGGTGGCGCATGATTCTTGGGCACGTCACTTGCTGGACACACAGGCCTCACTGCAACCTCAATATCAGGTAATGCTCGCACTGCGGCAGGCAATCTGGGATATGACCCCGAAAACGCTCCGTGATGCACAGAAAGTTTGCCAACAGCGCATGGAAAGCTTTCCCAGAGACGTGCAAAACCTTGTGGCCTATGCTGAGCTGTTCTGCATCAGTTTTTTGGTAACACCCGGTAAATTTGACAGCTCGCCGGACAAGCGCACCGATCTAGCCGCAAAACTTATGCGTCTCGCCCCCGGCAATGCCTACACACACTTATTCCAGGCCTTTATTGACCTAACGGAAAATCAGGTTGAGTCCAGCAACGCCCATTTGGCCAAAGCGCTGGAGATTAACCCGTTAGACACTCACTTAAAGGCAATCACGGGATTGATGTATGCTATTAATAATGACTGGGAAAAAGGTATTGGACTGGTGCAAGCGAGTACCGATAACCTTACTAGCTACCCAGACTGGTATCGTCTACCGGTTGCACTCAATTTTTACCGCCTCGGCGATTATCAGCGGGCACTCAAAGAAGCCGAACACATCCGAACGCCAACGTTTTGGGCACCTCTGTTACGCACGGTACTCTATTTTAAACAGGGCATGCAGCAACGCGCTGACCAAGAACTCGCACAACTTGAAGCACTTTATCCCGGCATCACCAGTAGCCAGCCCGATTACTTGGAAAGCCTGCCTCCTAATGCTCGGAAAGTGATTGGACAACTTTGGGCAGAGTTACCGAGCACCATAATGTCAATGGCAAGTTAGATGACAACCCAGATGGTAAGCTTGAATTATTGCGCAGTGTCCTCTAGTCTTCGGCCTATGGTTTATCGCTTTGTGATCGCTATCGGAGCGCTATGATTATTTTCTGGAGGAGGAAATTAAGATGAAACCCATGTTAAAGAGTTTGGTCACATCTACCGTGTTGCTTGCCACAATGACTGGCTACAGCACTAGCTATGCCGCCGATAAGGTATTAACGTTCTCCCACTGGGCAGGGCCGAAGCACGCCATGGCGACTAAGGTTTACCCTTGGTTTAATGAAGCCTTGTCGGAATGTTCTGGCGGCTCCCTAACGGTAAAGCTGGAAAACGGACTGGCGCCACCCCCCGCACAATACGATACGGTGCGTGACGGCGTAGCGGATTTAGGCTGGATCGTACATGGCTACACCAAAGGTAAGTTCCTGACCACCAAGATGATTGAGCTGCCCGGCATGCCCGGCAATGCTGAAAGCATGTCAGTCGCCTTCCAAAAAACGCACGAGAAGTTTTTTGCCGCTGCCAAAGAAGCGAAAGGTGTGCAGGTACTCACTAACTTCGTCCACGGTCCCGGCATGATTAACACTGCCAAGGAAATCACGTCTTATAAGCAGGTCGAAGGCATGAAACTGCGCGTCGGTGGCGGCGTCGCTAATCAGGTCGGCGAGGCCTTAGGCGCAGCCGGTGTCAATATGCCTGCCCCCGCCGTGTACGAAGCCATTTCTTCCGGCGTTGCTGAAGGGGTGTTCTTCCCGCTGGAAACACTGCATTCCTTCAAAATTGATGAGCTGACTAAGTATTCCTTCAAGAATCCTGATGGCATGTACACCACCTCCTTCGCCTTCATCATGGGCCAGGACACCTATGACGACCTGTCTGATGAACATAGGGCCTGCGTCGACAAGCTGCGCGGTGTTGAAATGGCCCGTACCATCGGCCAATTCTGGGATGAGGCCGATAAAGTTGGCATGGAACAATCCGCTAAGGGCGGCTCAGTGATCATCGAAGCCAGCGCGGAAGAACGCGCCTACTTCAAGGAAAAAACTAAAGACATTGAAGCCGCGGTACTGGCTGAAGTGGAAAGTCGCGGCGTAGATGCTAAAGCTGCTCTGGCCTTTATGCGGGAACAGCTTAAGTAACCCCCTCAGGACTGAGCGAATGCAACAGATGCTTCCCTCAAAGACGTCTGCGGAATTATGCGTTAAATGCTGCTTTGCTAAACGAACGGGGCCGCTCGTATGCGCGTGCTTTTAGCAAAAACGGAAAGGCTAACAGATACGTTTAGCCTTTTTGTCGCTAATATTGCCGCGATTGTTTTGCTGCTCCTGGTGGTATTAACCTGTATTGATGTCATCGGACGCTACTTCTTTAATGCACCGCTGGTGGGTGCTGTAGAACTAGTCGAGCTATGCATGGGGGCCATTACCTTCTTTTCATTTCCGCTCATGTTCGTGCGCAACGATCACATCACGGTTGATCTTATTCCGCATTTTAGCCGAGGCTACCTCGGCTGGATCACCTCACTGCTGTTTCTCAGCCTCAGCGTTTATATCGCTTACAAATTGGGCGACCGCGTCTTCGACTATGCCGTACGCGCCTTTGAAGATGGTGATGTTACTGAGTACTTGCTGATTCCCAGATACCCCATTGTGGGCTTTATTACCGCAGCCATATTCTCAGCCGCTGCCATTTCAGGACTGCATTTATTGGCGCTGCTGGGCCGCCCCGGAAACACTACCGACACTTTAGTAAAAGACATTGTCACCGCTAAAAACCCACTGGATAACGATGCACCGCAGCCACATAACAAAAAGGCAGACCCCGCATGACAGCTGCTCTTATCGGCTTCTTCGCGGTACTCGTGCTCGCATTTATGCGCATGCCCCTAGGCATTGCGCTGGGTTTAGTGGGCGTAGTCGGCTTTGCCTATGAATCCAGCCTGCGCGCTGCGATGTCCAGCGCCAGTCGCCTAGTCATTGACGCCAGTCAGTCATACGGCCTCTCTGTCGTTCCTCTATTCATCTTAATGGGTCTGATGGTGGAACGTGGCGGCATGGCTAAAGAACTGTATCGCGCGGCCTACGTTTTTCTCGGCCACCGTCGCGGCGGACTCGCCATGTCGACGATCTGTGCCTGCGGCATGTTCTCCGCGATTTGCGGATCCTCCTTAGCCACTGCAGCGACCATGTCGAAGGTGTCTATGCCAGAAATGCGGCGCTACAAATACAGCGACGCACTGGCGACGGCCTCCATTGCTGCCGGGGGTACGCTAGGTATTTTAATCCCACCCAGTGTGATTTTGGTGATCTATGGCTTGATCACCAACGCCTCAGTCGGCAAGCTGTTTATTGCCGGAATTTTGCCGGGCCTGGTGGGCGTGCTGTTTTATTTGGCCGCCGTTAAATTTGTGGTGAGCCGCAATCCAAATGCCGGGCCTGCGGGAGAGCACTGCGACTGGAAGGAACGCCTGCGGGCGCTGCGTGACGTGTGGAGCACACTGGGCCTGTTTATTTTTGTGATCGGCGGGATTTATATCGGCGCCTTCACCCCGACTGAAGCTGCTGGCATGGGTGCTGCCGGAGCTATCGCGATTGCCGCTTGGCGCAGAGTCCTGAATTGGCAGGTGCTGCTTGCTGTCACACGAGAAGCCACACTCACCACCGCCAAACTGTTCCTGGTGCTGTTTGGTGCAATGATCTTCTCGAATTTTGTTAACCGTGCGGGCCTGCCAGATGCGCTGATCGGTATTGTGAATAGCTTTGACGTGTCGCCGCTGGGCGTGATTTTCATTATTCTGGCTATTTATCTGATTCTGGGCTGCGTATTTGAATCACTGTCGATGATTCTCTTAACCGTGCCCATTTTTGCACCGGTCGTTGAAGGCTTGGGTTTTGACCTGATTTGGTTCGGCATTCTGGTGGTAGTCGCGACCGAAATTAGCCTGATTACACCGCCGATTGGCCTGAACGTATTCGTGTTAAAAGGCGTACTTAAAGACGTATCCGTCAAAACCATTTTTAAAGGCGTCACGCCTTTCTGGATCGCGGATATTCTGCGCCTGCTGCTGCTGGCATTAGTGCCCGCCATTGCACTGTGGCTCCCGTCACTCATGCAATGAGTGTTACGCCCGTCACTCATGCAATGAGTGCTACGTCTGTCACCCACGAACCTGTCCCCGCTGATGACTCCACCGGCGCTAACTCAGCGCAGTATAAGACGGCTGGCGGCATTGAATACCTGGCACAGGGCACAGCGCAAGACCCACACAGCCCACCGATTATTTGCCTGCACGGCATCGGTGGCAACAGCAGCAGCTTTGCGCCACAGCTTGCCGCATTATCCCGATACCATCGCATTATCAGCTGGACGATGCCGGGCTACGGCCACTCTACGCCGCTGGCAACGGTCGATTTCAGCACGCTCAGTCAGGCACTGGCCGACTTTATGCACGCGCTCAAGATCAAACGAGCCCACCTGATCGGCCATTCTATCGGCGGCATGATTGCGCAAGAGTTGGCGCTGACCCAGCCGGAGCGCGTGCAATCACTCGCCCTGCTGGCGACCACTTCCGCCTTCGGCGGGCGGGATGACCGCTTCAAAGATAACTTTCTGGCGGCGCGTCTCAAACCGCTGGATGAGGGGAAAAGCATGGCGGAACTGGCTCAACAGTTTGTGCCCGCGCTAGTCGGTGCTGACACAGACGCACCAACGCTTAATGCCGCGATTGCCGGCATGCGCAACATCCCGACGCAGAGCTACCGTGCCATCTTAGCCTGTCTGGTCACCTTCAATCGCTATCAGGACATCGCACAGCTGAACATGCCCGTATGCCTATTGGCCGGGGCAGAAGATAACACCGCACCGCCTGCCACAATGCAAAAAATGGCCGAGAGGATACCTGATGCTGAGTTTCATACGCTAGCAGGCACAGGGCATTTACTGAACTTGGAAGCCGCGGAGGCCTGCAATCAAATTTTACTGAAATTTTTTGACCGACAATAGACATTGCGAAACTTGGCGCGCTTACCGAATTAGCAATCGAAAATGACTAACGCTCCGCCACGCCACACAACTTTAAAAATACGGGCAAATCCGTCGTCGGTGGTTCAGCCCCCAACTGATAAAACACCCCCTCAATATGACCGCGATGGTAAGACGCATGGTTCACTACATGCTGCAAAATTTCAGTGCGCGCCATCGTCCCACTCCCCCCATCAATAAATTTAAAAGTGATCCTCTCATTATGCCGTTCAATGGGCAATTCAACGGCATAAGTCACATACCATGCATCCAACTCCGCCTGCTTTCGCCATAGGCTAGTAAAGTCCAACACGCTAGCTGAATCCGGCCTACGCGCAGTAAAATCATGTAATTTCCCCAGTAAATGTGCCTGCCAAACCCGCTGCATCGCATACACATGATTCAGTAAATTCAGAATATTATCGAACAGCATAGGACGCTCAGCACTCAACTCACCGGCTGGCAGCTCCGCACAGGATGAATAGAACACCTGATTTGCCCACTGAAGATAACGTACCAGCGTTTGCGGGTCATTGTCGCTCCTGATAGGCTTAATGGGCTCAATGTGTGCAGGGCGCGACTGGCTAGCGAAGTTAACATCTATTTTTTGTGGCTCATCTTCAAATAAAGGGGCAACAGAGGACGTTTTACCAGTACCGTCTGCTACAAACAACGCATGTCCCTCGACCGCTGTACGCAACACATCCTCTAAATCAAAAACATTCTCCATATCAAACGGATTCATCCAGAAACGCCGCACCATACGTGCCACAACTGCTTGCTCCAGCAGTTCATCCTTTAATTCAGACAGGCTTAATTGATCACACACGGTAGTCAGCGCAAGCGTTTTCTCCGCCGCTGCCAGATCAGATGCAGACACTGAGAAAAACTCAACCAGTGCTCTAACAACGGGTGCGGCTTGTCTAAAATTCGTCATTTCAGTCCTCCAGACATAAACCCATTCATCACATAATCGTCATCATCAGAAAACCGGTAAACGCCGCATTATTTCCCCCCAGCTTGGGATCAGCCATATCCTTCATTTGATCCAATAACGCACTGTAGTCTCGATAGAAAGCATACGAGGGGCGCGGCTTATACACTAAATCCTCGACCTCAAAATGTTTGAGGATAGCTTTTGTGGTGTTTGGCTTAATAAACCAGCGTTCTGTCGGCGCATAATAATAGGGCAGGATGCTCAGCAAGGACCATTTCGCCAGCTTCATCGGCACCAGCTCATCTAATAGGGCATTGAAACCTTTCTCCTGCTTACCGTGCAATAGCTCATATAAACCATCGGCCATGCGCTCGCGCGTGTCCGGTAACGCAGTCCCTAGCGCATCACGAAATTTCGGTTTCTCAAACATCGACACCATGGAAGAGCGCCCAATGAGCTGGATCATGCACTGCACCACGGCTTCCGGGTCGCCGAATTTCATCGGCACAAAAGCATCCTGCGCCTGAGCACTTAGCTTCTCGACATTGTGCTTCTTACGTATCTTCAACATATCCGGGCTAGCAAACCCCTCGGGATAATCCGCTAAAAATTGCCCCTGTAATTCCAGAAGTTTATCCAGTCTCATGACAGTCCTCACAAATAATGCTATACCAATATCTTAATTGAATCGGCATGAAAGTCACCCCGAAATTTAAACGCCCGAGGGAGGCTCACGCCACAACACACCGGACACCTAGTGGAGGATGTTAATGGCTGAGATGCAGCGGGATGCTCCCATTTTTGACCCCGATACCTGGGGACTGACCCAACAACAAGCGCAGCTGTGTACCGAGGCGCGTGAGCTGGCGCAGGATAAATTTGCGGGCCGTGCCGCAGAGTATGACCGTGCGGCTGCATTCCCGACTGAAAACTACCGTGATCTGCATCAGGCCGGGCTACTTGGCGTCTGTATCCCGCAGGCACAGGGCGGGCGTGGTGCCGATCTAAAGACGTATATGCTGATGGCGGCGGAGATCGGGCGCTACTGCGGTGCGACCGCGCTCACTTTTAATATGCACGTCAGTTCGTGCCTGTGGACTGGCCCGCTGCTGGATCAGCTGGAGATGGATGACGCCACCCGTGCCGAACATGAGCGGCTACGCGCCCTGCACTACCGCCGCATTATTGCAGACGGTAAAATCTACGCCCAACCTTTTTCCGAAGGCGGGGCAGCCGCAGCAGGTAAAAAAGCCTTTGGCACCACCGCACTAAAGACTGACGGCGGCTGGATTATTAACGGTAAGAAAATCTTCGCCTCGCTGTCCGGCCACGCGAATTATTACGGTGCACTGTGTACTGAACTCGCTCATCCTTCGGATACGCCTTCGCGCAGAAACACCATGTATATCGCGGTGCCTGCCGATGCAGCAGGTGTTTCAGTCACCGGCCACTGGGACCCGCTCGGCATGCGCGGTACGGTGTCACGCACACTGATTTTTGAAAATGTATTTGTACCGCATGACGCTCAACTGATGCCACGCGGAGTCTACTTTAATACCGCCAAAAGCTGGCCGCATATGTTTATGACGCTCACCCCCAGCTATATGGGG
>CALAMO010000031.1 GCA_937925855.1 uncultured Thiotrichaceae bacterium | reverse complement strand
ATTAGCCCTCCATTAGTTCTTGTGGGGTACAAATAATCGGTGGTTCATAGCTCAGTCACCAGGGCGATGGCTTCTTCCTTAAACTCCGGGCTGTAACTTTTGTACTGTCGTTTCTTGCTCATAGACACCTCGATTGATAATTACATTATCCTATTTCGATGTGTCAGGTTCCATTAGACCAGAACAGTGTCAGGTTGGACTTGACCAGAACAGGTGTAGTGGTTGGTGGAGCTGAAAAACTAGCCCCTGAAATTAAGAATACTCAAGGATTTTTCAAGAGACCTTCTTTCAACAAAAGGAGACTTACTCAGTAATTTTATTTTATAATGGTAAAGAGTATCTGTGCATAACATATTTATTTAGAATTAAAAATGGATAAATTATCCATTCAATAGCTAAAAATTATTATGTAAAGCTGTTGTTTTTAGAGTTTTACTGTTGTGCATAGGTCTCTTCCTTTGAGTTTTGGAATGACTTTTTATGGTTTTATTTTTGATTTCTATGGTGGTCTACTTACTGTTTTGTATATATGGGTTCAAATTGTATTTTTTATTACAGAATAAAAATAAATTTGATAATAAAGGTGTGGGTGATGTTTTAATTTCTTATGCCATTTTCTTTACTTTTTCATTCACTTTAATTCCATTTGCAATCTTCTTTCCAATTTGGTCAGTAGAGTATTTGGGAGTAATAAAACATACAACAAAAACAGTTTATTATTTTTTATTTATAGGTTCTGTAGTTTTAGTTTTCTCAATTTGGCTTAATAGAAAAAGTAGACCAAAGAATTTATGAATAGGTCCCGTTTTAAAGAATAGTAAAATGTTACCTTATTAACAATCGGTTGCTCAATTATCAATATTTATAGTCTTGCCCGAAATTTCAGGGAGCATCGAATTCATCATCTTCCAACTGTTTAGCTAAAGCGATAACTATCCTAACATAGTTAGTGGTCGTTCATTCCCTGAAATGTATAAACCAGCTCACACTCACCCCAATCTCTCAAAACTTAAGATTTTTGAGAGGTTCAAAACTTGCCATTTTTTAACTCTCAAATATACTCTCATTAGTAATTCTCACTTTATAACTAACTTTTGAGAGTCTCCATGAAAGTAGGATATGCGGGTCAGCATAATAGGGCAAAGCCTGGAAGTTCAAAAGCAAAAACTAAAAGAGGCGGGGTGTGAAAAAATCTTTGATCCGCCCCGTGAATTGTGGACAGTTTAAGAAGCGAGTTTCGTGTAAAAATTCTGTTCAAATTACCTAGGTGAAACGTAATCATTATGGCTATGCCTGATCATTTTTATCGAGCTTGCACAACTCTTTGACGGCGGCATCATCGAACTCAACTATCCAAGTCAAGTTCTTGCTCCAGTTCATCCAATGTCCAGCGTTTGCTAGGGTTCTCAAGGCGACTGATGGCTAGGTACTTATCTTCCATATCGTCCATATACTCAAGAATGGCCTCAAATCTACAAATGCATAGCCTGCACTACTGCCTTTGGCGTTCTATCCACCGTATACAGTCCCCAGTGCTTTTCCGGTTCATCTGGATCGTCTGACCCCTTCCACGGTTCATCGAACGCCTCAAATAGAAAGGTCAGTATCTGCTGGTCCTGGCTCCAACGCAGGAGCTGTCGGCAGTATTCCGCCTGTAGCGCCTGTGAGGCGTTATCAGGTTTAATCCCCCGGCCATTAGAACGTGTTGCCCAGCCTGCTTCGGTAATAATCACCGGCTTGTCCGGGTAGTATTGCGCTACGCTTTGGTAATTCTGTTCGGTGTAATCCAGCGCCTCATCAATGCTTTTATATTCCCAGATGGGGTAGGTATGAATCGAGATAATATCGAGTCTATCTGCCAGTGCCTCCAGTTTGCCGACCCAAGGCACATAGTTCTCGCAAAAAGTGATGGGTTGCTTCACCCCACTGGCTTTGATCCGCGCCACAAAGCTCAATAAGCGTTTAACCGGCACTAAGCGGTCTCCCCAGTCTACGCTGGCCTCATTGCCAATCGAGAGCGCACACACGCTATTCGGATTGGCCTGAGCCAGTTCAATCAGGCGATCAATATGGGCATCATTCGCTACTTGATTTGCTGCCAAGGTGGCATCACTATACTCGGCGCCCCAAGGACAGTGTGGATTGTTTTGTTCGGCTTCCAGGTCTGCGCCTAGCATAATCTGAAAAGCGAGGCCCTCAGCGCGCACGGCCTGTAAGACCCTCTCCGCATGTTGGCTGCAATCGTACAGCCGCAGGTAGTGCCAGTGCGGTGCTAACAGGCGCAGGTCTGCTATGATCTCTGCATCACTTGGATAAACCTGAGTGACCGGCGACTGACCGACGCGGTAGCCGGAATAGCAAATGGCGTGGCCGAAGGGCAAGTTGGGCGGGGTAGTGCTGATTACCATAGTGTGTCTCGTTTAAGTTACGTCAAGCGCTATGATCGTAAGCGCGCATCAATCCAATTCTTCAGCGCCAGCAGTAGGCCTAGGCCAATAAACGCACCCGGTGGCAGGGCGGCCAGCAATAAGCCCTGAAAATCTGCGCTCACGCGCAAGGTTAGCCCGCGCGCGGGCTCGCCAAACATAAGGTGTGCATCCGCCAACAGCGTGCCTTGTGCTAAGAGCTCGCGCAGCCCGCCGAGCACGACCAGCACCAGCAAGAAACCTAACCCCATCATTAGGCCGTCCAGCGTGGCGGCAGGGGCGTTATGGCGTGCTGCAAAAGCCTCGGCACGGCCAATAATAATACAGTTGGTCACAATCAGCGGGATAAAAATACCGAGTATGGCGTGTAACTCGTAGAAATATGCCTGCATCAGCAGGTCAATTGCGGTGACATTGGAGGCGATAATCAGCACGAACACCGGAATGCGAATCTCCGGGCGAATAAAGTCACGCGCCAGCGCAACCAGCAGATTAGAGGCTAGCAGCGTCACCAGCGTCGCAATGCCCAAGCCTAGGCCGTTCACACTATTAGTGGTGACCGCCATTAAGGGGCACAGGCCCAAGAGCTGCACGAGGCCGGGATTATTGTGCCACAGGCCATCGCGGATGATTTTGGCGTAGTTTGGCGGGTCGGGTGTTAGCGGCATAGCGTGCTCAGTGAGTTGAGGGCTGGGGTGTGACGTGCGTCGCGGCCATCGCGGCTGATGCGGCTGGCTGAAACAGCTGTTCCTGCTGCTGCGCCGACCAGTGGAGTACTTCACGCAGCGTACTGACAATGGCTCGCGGCGTAATCGTCGCGCCGGTCAGTTGGTCAAAAGCGCCACCGTCTTTGCGCACGGCCCACTGCTGTGGTGCAGGATTGCGCAGCGACGTGCCGTTGAACTGTAGGATCCAGTCGCTTTTCGCGCGTTCAATTTTATCCCCTAAACCAGGGGTTTCGCGGTGGCTGACGATGCGCGCGCCGCTAATATGCTGGGCGGTATCGACGGCAACGACTAGCCGGATGCTGCCGCTGTAACCCTCGGGGGTGCTGAGGTCATAGACCGCTGCGACCGGTGTGCCCTGATGGCGCAGCCGATAGACCGTCATGGCCTGGCCGCCAGCGCCTTGAGCCGCCGTGAATACAACGCTATCTTGCAGCGGATCATTATCGTAAGGCTGCCCCGCCAGCAGCTGTTCAATCCGCTGTAATAAAGCCTGCCGCTCGTTCTGTGCGATACGAGTGGCCGTCGCGGCATGAATCCCAGCCAACAGCAAGGTTCCAGCCATCGCAAACGCAGTGAGGTAGCGGATGGGCTGGCTGATGGCCTGTAATAGGGTGCGAGTGTTTAGGATCATGTTCGCTGCTTTCGTCCGTGAGGCCTCAATGCCCGTACACTCTGGGCCGGGTGTATGCATCCAGCAGGGGCACCGCCATATTCATAATAATGACCGCAAAGGCAAACGCATCGGGGTACGCGCCCCAGGTGCGAATCAGGTAGGTGAACAGGCCAATGCCCGCAGCATACAGCAGCTTGCCGACGGGCGTGGTGCTGGCGCTTACCGGGTCGGTCGCGATAAAAAACGCTGTTAGCATGGTACCACCGCTGAGTAGGTGAAACAGTGGAGAAGGGTAATGCTGTGCATCCCATAGCCAAAAGACTGCCGCACTCAGCGTCAACGCCAGCAGCAGCGCGAGCGGAATATGCCAGCTAATTACGCGGCGATACCATAGCCACAGCCCACCGGCTAGAAAAGCCAGATTAATCATCTCCGTGCTTAACCCAGCCGCGCTAAGTAGATGCTGTGCCTCGCTGAGTGGCAGCGTATGGCCCGAGAACAGGGCGGTTTTCACCGTGTCCAGCGGGGTGGCTAGGGTAATGGCATCCCAACGTGTTTGGTTCAGCGTGGCGCCCACGGCCTGCAGGCTTTCGCTGAGGCTGATGTGCATGAAGCTCAAATCCAACGGCGCGACCCAGCGTGTCATTTCTAGCGGAAACGAGACCAGCACCGCCGCATAGCCGACCATGGCCGGATTAAACGGATTTTGGCCTAGGCCGCCATACAGGTGTTTCGCTATCACCACCGCAAAGACCATGGCGATCAACAGCAGCCACCACGGCGCAAAGGCCGGCAGCGCCAGCGCCAGCAGCCACGCCGTCACCACCACGCTGTAATCCTGTAAGAATAGACTCAGCGCCTTGGCGCGCAGCCGCAGCATGCTGGCTTCCAACAGCAGCGCAAAGCCAATCCCCATGACCAAATTAGTCACTATGCCCCAGCCAAAATACCACAGCATCACCAGCGTGCCGGGCAGTAAGGCGTAGATGACCTGGCGCATCAGGCCGTCGACACTTTGATTCGCTTGGCGCAGATAAGGCGCAGTGGGCGGGGTGACGTTCATGCCGTGGGTTCCTGGTCGTTGCGGGTCGAGGCCTTGGCCTGGAGCTGCTGCTGGGCTTTTTTGGCCTTGGCGCGCGCTAAGGCAGCCTGAATAGCGTCCTGCTGTTGGCCGCTGTTGTGGCTTTGTGCTTTTTGTTTATGCTTTGCCAGTCGTTCGGTGCGTTCGCGCTGGGCGCGTTCCAGGCGTTCTTGGTGAAAATCATGGCGTTTTCGAGCGTGCTCTGCTTTGGCTTTGGCGGTGCGCTGGCTCTGAATTTCTGCCTTGGCAAAGCGATAATAGTCTACCAGCGGGATATGGCTGGGACAGACATAAGCACAGCAGCCGCATTCGATACAGTCGAATAGGGCATGGCGTTCCGCTTTGGCAAAGTCGCGGGCCTGTGCGTACCAGTAGAGCTGCTGCGGTAATAAGCCGGCCGGGCAGTGCTGTGCGCATTGACCACAGCGGATACAGGGCAGGGCTGCTGGCTTGGCGCTGAGGGGGTTAACGAGAATGCAATTAGTGGCCTTTACCACCGGAATCTGAGCGCTGTGCAGCGTCAGGCCCATCATTGGGCCACCCATAATCAGCTGCGCGTCGGGGGGCGTTGCTCCAAGCAGTGCTCCAACCCGCAGCCCCAATGGCACGTCAACATTCCCCGGCTGAGCGACGCCCGCGCCGGTGAGCGTCACATAGCGCGAAATCAAGGGTTCACCTAACACCACTGCCCGGTAAATTGCCCGCGCGGTCGCCACGTTATGACAGATAATGCCTTTATCTGCGGGGCGGCCACCTGTCGGCACCTCTTTGCCGGTGAGGGCGTGAATCAGCTGTTTTTCCCCGCCCGCTGGATACTGCGTGGGGACAACGACGACCTCAAGGCGTGGATCGTCCAGCGGTGCCAGCGCTGCCCGCAGGCTGCTGATTGCCTGCGGCTTATTAGCTTCAACTCCCAGCAGGCAGCGGCGCGTTATCGAATCCGCAGCTGGGTCATCATCCGCCTGGAGAATGTGCAGCATAATCTGTGCCCCAGCCAAAATCTCTGCCGCCTTATCCCGCATCAGCACGTCATCGCAGGTAATATAAGGCTCGCATTCTGCACCGTTGATAATCAGCGTATCGACCGGGCGCTGGGGGTTGACCGCAAGCTTGATGGCCGCCGGAAAGACCGCACCGCCGAGGCCAACAATACCGGCGTCACGAATCCGCTGGCGCAGGCAGGCGCTGTCCAGCTCGGTATAATTCGCTAGTGCAGGCATTAAGCCATCCGCGCCATACTGATCCAATCCGTCGGCCTGTAAAATAACGCAGGTATCGTTCAGTCCAGAGGGGTGCGCAATGGGTCGGTCTGCAATCGTGGTAATTGTGCCTGAGGTGCTGGCGTGCAGCGGCACACAGCGGGTGTTCTTAGCGCTATTAGCCGTATCAGCGTGCGCCAGCATCTGGCCCTTGTAGACATAATCACCGGGCCGCACGTTAAGTTTTGGTTTGTCGCCGCGATGCTGCTGTAGCGGAAGAATCAATTCATCCCCGGCGCTAGGGCGGAGGCGGCGCACCGGCTGCTGATTAGACAGCGCTTTGTGGTCGTTTGGCGGTATGATGCTACCAAACGAGGCGCTGTGCTCGCCGATTAGCTGCTGCAGCCATTGCCATGCCTTTATCATGCCTGCGGCTCCGTCCAGGCTTGTGGCGCGATGATCATGCCGGCGGCTCCATCATGCTTGCGGCCCTGTCGGTGCAGACCGGCTGAATAGGCACGACCGGATAAGGCCATTTCCAGCTGGCGTGTTCAGTTTTAACCGGCACCATATCGATGCAATCGACCGGGCAGGGCGGCAGGCATAATTGACAGCCCGTGCATTCAGCGGCGATGACAGTATGCATCAGTCTAGCCGCGCCGACGATGCAGTCGACTGGACAGGCCTGAATACACAGCGTGCAGCCAATGCAGTTCTGTTCATCAATCACCGCCAGCAGCGGCGTCTCGGCGATCTCACCGTGTTCCGCATTCAGCGGGGTAGCGGCGACGCCGAGTAATTCCGCCAGCGCTTTGATGGTTTCATCACCGCCGGGTGGACACTGGTTAATGGCGGCCTCACCGCTGGCAATTGCCTCGGCATAAGGGCGACAGCCCGGATAGGTGCACTGTCCACATTGGGTTTGGGGCAGCAGCTGGTCAATCTGATCAGCAACCGGGTCGCCTTCCACTCGGTAGAACACGGCTGCCAGCCCGAGCAGCAGTCCAAACACCAGCGCCAGTCCGCCAACGACGAGTAGGGCACTTAACATGGGACGCCCGCCATTAGTGTTTCACCAACCCAGAAAAACCCATAAACGCCAGTGCCATCAGTCCGGCAGTGACAAGGCCAATGGCATGGCCGCGAAACGGCGTCGGAATATCAGCGGCCTCTAGGCGCTCGCGGATGGCGGCAAACAGTACCATCACCAGGGTGAAGCCGAGAGCAGCGCCCATGCCATAGAGGGCGGATTCAATAAAATCATGTGACTGCTGCACATTGAGCAGTGCCACGCCCAGCACTGCGCAGTTGCTGGTAATCAGCGGCAGGTAAATACCGAGTACGTTGAACAAAATGGGGCTGCTTTTACGAATCGCCATTTCTGTAAAGCCGACAATCGCCGCGATCACCAGAATAAAGCTCAGCGTGCGCAGGTATTCCAGCGCCAGCGGTACCAAAAGGTAGGTATCAATGAGATAGCTGCTTACCGACGATAAGGTCAGCACAAAGGTGGTCGCCAGCCCCATGCCAATAGCCGTTTCCAGGCGGCGCGATACCCCCATAAACGGACACAGGCCGAGGAATTGGGACAGCACAAAGTTATTGACCCAAACCGTACTGACAATGATTAGCAGGTAGTCTGTCATATCCGTGTAATCGGCACTCGGTTATTCACCCTGATAAAACGCGGGCCACAGCCCTTTTACCACTGGGCTGGTGGCCTGTAAGGCGTGGCAGGTATTGAGTAGACGCGGTGGCGTAGTAGGCTGGGAGGGTTCAGGCGGCTGGGCGGTGTGTTCGCTGCGCGCTTTAACCAGGGTCTGAAAGGCGGTGGTCGCAACCGGGCCGAGCAGTTCGGTAATGTGGGTGCAGCCGCTGCTGCTGCCCATGAGTGTCTTAACCTTGCGCGTCCAGCCTGGCCCGATATGTTGGCCCACCAGGTTTTTACAGAAGTGCTCCACCTGATGGCAATAATGGTAGGGTGAATATTCGGTGCTTTGTGCCGCTGCATGAATCCGCATGTTGCTATCAATGGTTAGGCGAATGCGCATGCTGTGTAGCGGTTCACCGGCGGCCAGCGTACCGCCACGATCAGCATTGGGGAATGAATAGGCTTTGGTGTCGACAATGTGACCTTCAATATCCCACAGGCCGTCTTCGCGCTCAAATCCTTGGCAGGTGACAACGCGGGTGTGGGTCAATTGGCGGGCGGCAGCGGGGGGTAATGGCATGATGAATCCTAGTTAATAGTAAGCGCTAATGCTGGGCAGCGTGCGATCTAGCGCCGCGCCGTTTTACTCAGCTGATTGACCCAGAATGCCGTCGCCCCGGCCACGCCCACAGGCATCGCCAAAAAATTCACAAAGGGGATCAGCATCATCACGGCCAGCGCACCGCCAAAGCCCAACGCATAGCTGCGGTTTTGTCTCAGGACGGGCAGCTCGTCTTTAAAATACAGCTCGTGATTGCCCATAGGGTAATCCGCATATTCTACCGCCAGCATCCAGGCTCCGTATAATACCCAGGCAAACGGCGCGATGATATTAATCACCGGAATAAAGCTAATGATTAATATCAGGATTAGCCACTTTGCCATGTAAAACAGCTTGCTGGCCTCACTGCGGAAGGTACGCACAATAATACCCGGTAGGGTTTGATAACCTTTAAATGGGCTAATAGGCAGGCCACGTAGATGCTGCTCCACCCGTTCGGACAGAATGGCATTAAACGGCGCGGCGAGCAGGTTCGCGAGCAGAGCGAAGCTATAAAAGACCGCGAAGAAAATCGCAATAAAAAATAGCGGCCACAAAATCCACTTGATGAAAAATAACCAGTCTGGCAAGCCGCCCAGCAGCCGATCCATCCAATGGGCGACCTGCGAGCTGGCAAACCAGATCCCGGCGGAAAAAACTAAGGTGTTAATCAGCAGCGGGACGAGCACAAAGGGCCGAATGCCGCGTTGCATAATCAAGCTAAGGCCGGTAAAGACACAGGCGATGCCTTTGATAAAATGGCTGATCATGTTAATTCTCCCAAAAATTCACCGCTTTGGTGCTGCCACATTTCATAATAGCGTCCCTGCTGAGCCAGGAGTTCAGCGTGGCTGCCCTGTTCGATAATGTTACCGTGTTCGAGCACAATAATGCGATCCATGCGCAAAATAGTCGCCAAGCGGTGGGCGATTATAATCGCTGTTTTATCGGCAATCAGTTCAAACAGCGCCTGTTGAATGGCCTGCTCAGTAATCGAGTCCAGCGCACTTGTCGCCTCATCGAGTACAACAATGGGCGCATCATCCAGAAAAGCCCGCGCAATGGCAATGCGCTGTTTCTCGCCGCCGGACAGTTTTACGCCGCGCTCACCCACCAAGGTATCAAACTGTTGCGGCAGTGCCTCGATAAATTCCAGTGCCCGGGCCTTCTGAGCCGTTTGGCGCAGCTGCTCAGCGCTAATGTCTTGGCCGAGGCTGATATTATCGCGAATACTCCGGTGGAATAACTCAGGCTGCTGTGGGATAAGGGTGAGCTGTTCACGCAGCGAGCGCAGGGTAAAGTCCTGAACATCAATGCCGTCGATTGTCAGTTTGCCGCCCTGCGGTTCGACAAAGCGGAACAGTAGTTTGGTGAGCGAGGTTTTACCCGAGCCAGAAGCGCCAACCAGAGCGACCTTCTCACCGGCTTTAATATCGAGATTGAAGTGCTCAAACAGAGGGTGACTGATGGCCGATTCATCCGCAGCGCCTAATACTTCAGCGCTGGTAGTGCCCGCTGTCTTGGTGCTGGGCTGCTGCGCGGGTGCACCCTGGAAGGAAGCATTTGCGTTTGCTGCGGCTTCTATTTCTGCTCGGTGATAGTCAAACTGCAGGTCGTGGAAGCGGATATGGCCCTGCTTAATCGGATGATGGCGGGTGCCGGGCCGGTCAGTTTCTAGTTCGGTGCGGCGGAAGACTTCGCTCATTTCGCGGGCATCCGCTAGAGCGGTAAACAGGTTTTTAAAGTTCTGCCCAAAATTCCACAGGCTGCGAATCAGCAGTAATAGGATACTCTGAAATAAGACGAACTCACCGATTTCAAATTGACCGGTCTCCCATTTATCAATCATCAGGTAAATGAGCAGCAGCTCAATCCCAAAGGTCAGCAGCCCCTGTATCGCAAAAGCGATAAACATCAGAATCCAGGCGATGCGACGCTTGCGATAGGTTTCATCCGCCACCGCGCCTAAGGCGGTGCGCTCGTGCTGTTCCAGCGCAAAGCTTTTCACCACAAAGATATTCGCGATGGCATCGGAATAAGCACCGCCCAGTTTCGAATCCCAGGCGGCTAGGCGCTCATCAAATTTCAGTTTCCAGACCGAATAAGTCGCGCTAAATAGGATGAAGACGATGGCCCAGGCCAGAAAGTACAGGGCGAACTCCGGCTGCTGTGACCAGAAGATGACAAAGGCAATGCTGAGTGACAGCAGGTTGTATATCAGCTCAAAGAAGAGCCAGTCAAAAATGGACTCGTAGGCTTTAATAAAGCGATTGGCCTGTTTGACCAAACTGCCGGAAAAGCTATTCTCAAAAAAGGTATAGCGCTGTGCTAGTAGCACATCAAAACAGCGCTTATCCAGCATCCTAAGGCCGCCGGCTTCCACCGGTAACAGGGCGATTTCTATGATGCGCCAGCCCAGCCAGACGCCGAGGTAGGCCAGACCCACATAAAAAAGATTGTTCAACAGTACCTCGCGGCTGGTAGGGGAGAAGTCCAGCGCGAGGTGGTTAGCGATTTCTTTATAAAATAGCGGGGCCGCGAGGTCACAGCCAACCGCCAACAGCAAACCGAGGAATACACAGAGGGTAGCCCATTTTTTGCGCAGCATAATGCCGCCGTATTCGCGTAGCAGGATATCCATAGGGCTATTTGTCTCTCGCTATACTTGTGCAAAAAATTCCATTAAAGTATACCTATTATTTGGAGGAGAGAACGAAGTAATCTGCGTGCGGGTTATTGGGCCATCACTCTGTGTCAGACTTCTTATCTGGTGCAATCTAATGACTTTAAGGTCTAGTTTTTAGTGTCTGCCGTCAAATAATTGAGGTGGTATGCATCCTGCCTATTGCAGACCTGTTATTACAGGCTCAATTTATTTAGGCTCAATACCAGCATGAATTTTAAACTGAGGAGGTTTATTTATGGAACGTCGTAAGTTTTTAAAAGGTGCCGCGCTTGCCGGTGCTGCGGGTGCAGCATCAACGGTTGCCGCGCCAGCTATTGCTAAGTCTAAGAAAGAAATGGTGATTGTTTCTACTTGGCCGCGTGATTTCCCCGGCCTGGGCGTTTCTGCCCAGCGTCTCGCCGCGCGCATTGACGAACTGTCTGAAGGTCGTATCGCGACTAAATATTTCGCAGCGGGTGAGCGTGTCGGTGCCTTCGATTCGTTTGATGAAGTCGCATCGGGTAATAGTCAGGCTTATATCGCCGCCGATTACTATTGGGTGGGCAAGCACCCAGCATTCGCTTACTTTACTGCGGTGCCATTTGGCATGACGACCGTCGAGTGGAATGCCTGGATTAAATTCTCGGGTGGGCAGGCGTTATGGGATAAGGTTTCGGGTGAGTTTGGCTTGAAGGCGCTGGCCTGTGGCGCAACCGGTACTCAAGCCGGTGGCTGGTTTAATAAAGAAATCGAAGCGCCTGAAGACCTGAAAGGGCTGAAGATGCGTATTCCAGGTTTAGGCGGGTCGGTGATGTCTAAGCTGGGTGTATCGACGGTTTCACTGCCCGGCGGACAGATTTATGAAAATCTAGTGTCTGGAGCGATTGAGGCGACCGAGTGGGTTGGTCCATATAATGACTACTTCATGAAATTCTACGAAGCGGCGAAGTACTATTATACCGGCGGTATGCATGAGCCGGGCGGTGGCTTAGCCTTCGGGATGAACCTTGAGTGGTATAACAACCTGACGAAGTGGGAAAAAGCAGTGATCGAAGCGGCGTGTAATGAAGAGCACGCGGCTCAGTTTGAAGAGGCGATGGCGCTGAACGGCCAGTACATGGCGAAGCTGGTGAATGAGCACGGCGTGCAGGTGCGCTCCTTTAACGATGACGTTTGGGATGCGTTCGGTGAAGCGGCGAAAGAGGTCTTCGCCGAAACGCGCGATCACTCGGAGTTAGCGACTGAAGTTGACGATGCTTTCCAGAAGGCGTTGCGTGACATTGGTGGCACCATGGCTAAGTTCGAAGGTACCTTCGTTAACCAGCGTAACCGCGTATTAGAGCTGATCTAGTCAGCCTTACGCGCTTAACGTTGCGCTAATGCGGTCTATCGGGGCAGCCACGTCTGCCCCGTTTTTGCGGCAGTGGCCCATGCCTGTCGCCACAAGCATACGTGTATGCAGAGCCGCTACATGCATCTGCACGATGCAGAGTTACTGACGTGCATCTGCACGGAGTGTTGTAAACCGGGGAACAAACTTATGTCTGACCAGCGCGATTCCGGCGCGATAGCGCGCGAGGGTAGCCCTGCACCGTTTGTGCGCTTCTTTGGCTGGAGCATGCTCGCGCTGCTAGCCGCTTTTCTCATCAATAATATTCTGCACGTTGGCTTTGCGGTGCCCACCGCTATGGATGCCTTCAATCCTGCCAAGTCGTTTTCACCCATCCCTTGGGCGCTGTATTTGCTGGCGCTCGCTGCCGGTGTGTTTTATATCCGCCGTTCGCCGCGCCGCAATTTGCGCTGGGAAGCGGACGCTATCCACCGCTTTAATAAATACTTGGTGCGCGGCTGTTTTTGGGCGGTGTTGCTGGTGGGTGTGGTTGATGTAGCCATTGCGTTTATGCGGGTTGAACGGCTGCTGATTGTATTTGTGGATGAAGACATGGTGCGGAATTTGGCGCGCGCGCGTTTTGTGGGCACGTATATTCATATCCCGCTGATTGCACTGGGCTTTGTGCTGGCGGCGTTTACCCGCACGCTTGGGTTTACTTGGCTGGCGCTGCTGATTGTGCTGAGTGAGCTGCTGATTGTAATTACGCGCTTTGTCTTTTCTTATGAGCAGGCGCTGATGGGTGATCTGGTGCGCTATTGGTACGCAGCGCTGTTCTTGTTTGCCTCGGCCTATACTTTATTTGATGAGGGTCATGTGCGGGTTGATGTGTTGTATGCCGGTTTTAGGCAGAGCACGCGCGGCTTTTTTAATGCGCTGGGCTGCACTTTACTTGGGATGAGTACCTGCTGGGTGATTTTGCTGATTGGTCTGAGCGACAAGCAGTCGATTATTAACGCGCCCATTATGAATTTTGAAATTACCCAGACCGGTGGCACCGGTATGTTTGTGAAATACCAGATGGCGGCTTACCTGGGTATTTTTGCGATAACTATGCTGATCCAGTTTGTCAGCTATTTCTTTGAAAGCGTTGCTGATTACCGTGCCGAACCCGGTGCGCGTAAGCTAGCAAGCTTGGCTGAACAGGCGGCTTAAGCATGGAATTATTCTTTCTGGTACTGCTGATCGTACTGATGGCCTCTGCTTTGGGTTCCGGCTTTCCGGTCGCTTTTGCGCTGCCCGGTGCGGCGATTCTAACGATTGGGCTGGCGGCGGCCACCGGTTACCTCGCGGTTGGTGATACCGATGCCTACTTCCACTCTGGCGGGCCATCGCAGTGGTTATCCGCTGGGGTGACCAACTTGCGCGGCGTGTACTGGGAGGTCGAGCGCGATACCCTTATTGCGATTCCGCTGTTTATCTTTATGGGCATCATGCTACAGCGCTCAAAGATCGCCGAAGACCTACTAGTGACCATGGCGCAGCTGTTTGGCCCGGTACCGGGCGGCCTGGGGATTTCGGTGATTTTTGTTGGGGCCTTATTGGCAGCAACAACCGGCATTGTTGGGGCCACGGTGGTGGCGATGGGTTTGATTTCCCTGCCGGCGATGTTGCGGAATAAATATTCACCCGCGTTGGCGAGCGGCACGATAGCCGCTTCCGGCACGCTGGGGCAGATTATTCCGCCGTCGATTGTACTCATTATATTGGCGGATCAGTTGGCCTCCGCCACCGATCAGGCCAGCAGCGCCCGGAAAGCCCTGTTTAAAGAAAATACAGGCGAACTGACCATGCCTTCGGCTTTCGACGTGGCTTCGACCAGCGCGGGCGAAATGTTTCTGGGTGCTTTCCTGCCCGGCCTAGTGCTGGTCGGACTCTATATGGTGTTTATTTTAGCCATCGCTTGGCTGCGACCTAAGCTGGCTCCGGCAGTACCCTATGACGGTAAATTTGATGCCAAATTCTGGGGCAATGTCCTACTGACGCTGTTTCCGCCGCTGGCGCTGATTTTTATGGTACTGGGCTCGATTATTTCTGGTATCGCGACGGTGAATCAGGCCGGGGCCATTGGTGCCGCTGGCGCCATGCTGATGGCGGGCTATCGCCTAACGGAAGGCCAGAAAACGTCGTTTTATCCGGCGCTTCTTGCGCTGTTTGCGCTGCTGCTGATGGGGGTGGCCTTGGCCAGCTATGAAATGAATGTGAAGGCGGCGACAACAGCGGAAGACTTCGAGGGGATTTACCTCGGCGTCCTGGCGTCTGGCCTGCTGATTATCGCGCTGGTGTGGTCGGGCTGGCGGGTGATGCGGATCGATAATACCCTGCGTGAGGTGATGCTGGAAACGGCAAAGACGACCTCGCTGGTGTTTATTATTTTATTGGGTGCGGCCATGCTGACCGCTGCATTTCGAGCGTTTGGTGGCGAAGAGCTGGTGCGGGATTTTCTAAATTCCCTGCCCGGTGGCTTCTGGTCAAAATTCCTGATTGTGATGCTGGTGATCTTTCTGCTCGGGTTTTTCCTCGATTTTATTGAAATTGCGGTGGTGGTGGTACCGATTGTGGCCCCCATCTTACTAGCGGATCCGTCGGCCAATATTACAGCGGTTTGGCTGGGCGTGATGATTGGACTGAATGTGCAGACTTCGTTCCTGACGCCGCCGTTTGGTTTCGCGTTATTTTATTTGCGCGGCGTGGCACCGGCGATTGTGCGCACCGTCCAAATGTACAAAGGTGTGATTCCGTTTATTGCTCTGCAAATATTGGCGCTGGGGATTGTTGGCGCTTACCCGCAGTTGGTGAATTACCTGCCAAACCGTATCTCAATGTTGTCTGAGACTGCGCCACCGCCGCGTAATCCAAAGTTGCAGCACTGTATTGAGCAAAGTGCACACCAGTATTTCACCCAGAATGCCACACAGTTTAGCGCCGTTATCAGTCAGGCACGCGCTCTTGATTTGAGCGCGCTGCCGCCCAGCTATGCGAAGCCCTTTAGCGCTGCGCTGGATCAAGTCGAACAGGCGCCCCAACTGCTGAGTGCTGCGCTGGCGGCGGAGGTCGAAGTGTTGGAGGCGTCGGCTGCTTATCGGGTCGTGCACACACAGGTGCGTGATATTGAGCGCCAGATACGTGAGTTGGCTGTTCGCAGCGAGGCACTGACCGAACGGCTAGAGCGGCTGGACGATAACGATGCCAGCGGTATAAAAGCCAACTTGAGCGCTGATTTAAGTGCGCTCCAGGTTGAGCAGGAGCGTCTACTGGGCACGATTCCGGCAGACTGGGATGCCACCTATCAGGCGTATAATAAACGGGTTAAGGCCGAGCGTACGGCGCGTAATCAGTATCGACGCAATGCGGATAAGGCTTATGATACCGTACTGCTGACAAAAGCGACCTTGGCAGCGGCGGCTGACTTTGCCGCACTGGATGAGCCATTGCAGGCGATGGCGGCGCGGGTGAGCGCAGCGCAGCCGAATGATGAAGCGCTGCTGGCGGCGCTGACTGCATTAGGGAAACAGGTCGGTGCGGTCGAAGGTGCGGCTAAGATCAAGTCAGAAGTGGCTAAGGTACGGCGTGCGTTAAAGGGTAAAAAAGCTGACCCCGCGAAGGCGAATAAGGCGATGGCGAAGGCGTTAACGCTGTATGCTGAGCAGCAGACGTGGCGAGCCGCTTCGGCTGAGCTGCTGCCTCAGCTGGACAACTTTGAGCAGGCTATCCGTCATTCAGTGGGTCTACGCAGCCAGCGCCGAATGGATCGCGAGACTGCGCTGTATGTAGCAGCCTGTCGTTCGGTGCATCGCGATATTTCGCTAAATTTCTAAACCAAGTGGTGAGAAGGTTTCACGGCAATACGCAGGATAAATTTCAGCGCCAAGCAGAGCAATCTGCGACTTCAGCAGTCATTTTTTAGCAGGGTTATCCACAAAATCTGTGGATAACCCCGTGAGTAACTACTGATTAGTGCGATAAACTGTTCATATCACTGCAATCGCTCAAAATGGTTAAAATTTAAGCTTTACCTGTTGGTCAATTTCTGATGACAAGCGGTAGTGCGGTTTTGCTTTCGCTGAGGTTTTAAAGTCATTAATTTCTTTATATTCAGTTGATTAGAGGATAAGTCATGCCCATTATTCGAGTCGAAATGTTTCCTGGGCGTACCGTGGAACAAAAGCGCGAAATGGTCGCAGCACTCACGGCTGCTTTTGTGCGCACAGCGGGCGGCAAGCCAGATTCTGTGTATATTGTGATCGATGAGGTGGCTAAACAGCACTGGGGTGCGGGTGGGCAGCTCTGCGCTGATAAATTCCCGGATAAAGCCCCGTCTGATGAGTGAGTACCCTATGACTGCACCGATTCAAGTTAACAGCCCCCTACACCAAGAGATGCAACGCTGGCGGCGCGATATACACCGCCACCCTGAAATAGCCTATCAAGAACATCGCACTAGCCAGTGGGTGGCAGAAAAACTGACACAGTTCGGTCTGGAAGTGCATACCGATATGGGTATTACCGGCGTGGTCGGTGTGCTTCGTGGTCAGCGTGTTGGCAGTGGGCATATCGCGCTGCGGGCGGATATGGATGCGCTGCCGCTGCAAGAGCTGAATGATTTTGAGCATCGGTCCTGCCATGATGGTCGGATGCACGCCTGTGGGCATGACGGTCATACCTGTATGCTGCTGGGTGCGGCGGCCTATTTGGCGCAGAAGCCTGATTTTGCGGGTACGCTGTATTTTATCTTTCAGCCCGCCGAGGAAGGGCCGGGGCAGGAATCACATTCCGGTGCGCACCGCATGATTGCTGACGGTTTATTTACGCGCTTCCCGATCGAGCAGGTTTACGGCATGCATAATTGGCCGCCGCTGGCGGCTGGACAGTTTGGGGTGCACAGCGGGCCAGTGATGGCAGCGTCTGACACCTTTCGGATTGAAATCACCGGCAAGGGTGGCCACGCAGCGATTCCGGCGACGTTTACCGATCCGGTGGTGGTCGCTGGGCAGATGATTAGCGCACTGCAAAGCATTGTGGCGCGTAACTTAGACCCGGTGGATGCTGGATTGATCAGTATTACCGGCGTGACGGCGGGCGAGGGGGCGTTTAATGTGATCCCCGAAACGGCGCATATGAAAGGCACGATTCGTTCGCTCAATGAGGTGCAGCGCGCTCGGATTAAGCAGCGCATGGCGACGGTGGTTGAACATACCGCAGCGGCATTCGAGGTTCAGGCGAGCCTGTGGATCGGTGACGGCTATCCGGTGACAGTGAATACCGATGCCGAAGCGCAGGTGTGTGCGGCGGTGCTGAACGAGCTGGTGGGGGTGGAGAATGTGACCTGGAATCCACCCCCGACTATGGGTTCTGAAGATTTTGCTTATATGCTACAGGACAAACCGGGGGCCTATGTTTGGATCGGCAATGGCCAAGGCCAGGGGACGCACGGGCTGCATAATCCGCACTATGATTTTAATGACGCTATTCTGCCGCTGGGGGCTAGTTATTGGATTGAGCTAGCGCGGCGGCTGCTGGTTGAATAAGTCCTTGCTAGACACCTATCGCTAGGACTCATGGAAACCCTGATCGAACATAGCTTGCAAGCCTTTGGGCTCTTAGTGGGTGGTGATGCCGAGCTATGGCATATCGTCGCTATCTCCTTTCGTGTGTCTGGCACTGCGCTGGCGCTGGCGATTTTTCCTGCGTTATTAATTGCGTTTGTGCTGGCCTACAGCCACTTTCCAGGGCGGCGTTTGCTGATTTCAATTTTCTCGACCTTGATGTCGGTGCCTGCGGTGGTGGTTGGCCTGACCCTATACTTGGTGTTATCACGCGCCGGGCCACTCGGTGATCTGCGCCTGCTGTTTACCCAAAGCGCAATGGTCATGGGGCAGATTGCGCTGGCGTTCCCGCTCCTAGTTGCGATGTGTCATGCCAGTTTGCAGGCATCAGACCGACGGGCCTGGGAGACGGCGCGGATGTTGGGCGCATCGCAAGCCCGCGCCTTCTGTACCGTGCTGTTTGAAGTGCGTTTTGGGCTGATGGCGGCGGTGTTGGCGGCGTTTGGGCGTATTATCGCGGAGGTCGGTGCGTCAATGATGCTGGGGGGTAATATTCTGAATTACACCCGTAATATCCCAACGGCGATTGCGTTGGAAACCAGTAAAGGTGCCTTTGCGCAGGGTATTGCATTGGGGATGGTGCTGCTGCTGCTGGCATTTACGCTGAATATTCTGCTGCAATATTTTCAGGGACGTGGGCATATTGCGCCCTAATCTGCCGGCGGTTAGGGTGCTGCGCAAAAAAATTGAGGTGAGGTGATGGATGCAGCACGCGACGTACTGCACCCGATTTAGCGCGTTCGAACAAAGTGGTTGAGCGTTTATGCTGTCAGCTGTCGCATGGCCTGCGCATGAAACGCTAGGTGCTCGCCGATAAACGTGCTGATGAAATGATAGCTGTGATCATAGTCGGCATGACGCCGTACCTGCAGTGCTATGCCTTGTTCGGCTGCGGTGGCTTCCAGGTGCGCTGGATAGAGCTGGTCCGCCAGAAACTCATCGCCTAAACCCTGATCAATCAGCAGGGGAGGTACGGTAGCGCCCGCCCTAATCAGGCAGGTCGCGTCATAGGCTTCCCAGTCGCTCTTATTATCACCGAGATAGGCCCCAAAGCAGCCTTCGCCCCAGGCGCAGGCCACCGGATTACAAATCGGTGCAAAGGCGGAGACCGAGGCATACCTGCCTGGATTTTTCAGCGCGCAGATCAAGGCGCCGTGCCCGCCCATGGAGTGGCCGGTGATTGCACGCACGCCGGGTAATACCGGCAAGTTGGCTTCGATCAGCGCGGGCAATTCCTGCGTGATGTAGTCATACATCTGGTAGTGTTCAGCCCAGGGTGCCTGCGTGGCGTTGAGGTAAAAGCCTGCGCCCTGACCGAGGTCGTAACGCGCGGGCGCGTCGGCAACGGCGTCACCGCGCGGACTGGTATCTGGCATAATGAGCGCAACCCCCTGTTCGGCGGCGTAGCGCTGTGCGCCCGCTTTGGTGCGCACATTATCATCGGTACAGGTCAGGCCAGATAGCCAGTATACTGCGGGCACAGGGCTGTCTTCTGCCTGTGGCGGCAGATAAACCGAAAACGTCATCGGGCAGTGGCAGCTGGATGAGTCGTGCGTATAGCGTTTTAGCCAGCCGCCAAACTCTTTTACGGATTCAATCTGTTTCATCAAGTTTGTCCTGCGCTGCGTTAGAAAATCACCACGGAACGGATACTTTCACCGGAGTGCATTAGGTCGAAGGCGGTATTAATGTCTTCCAGGCCCATGGTGTGGGTCACCATTTTATCCAGCTCAATCTCGCCTGACATATAGCGGTCAACATAGCCCGGCAGCTCGGTGCGGCCTTTGACACCTCCGAAGGCGGTACCCTGCCAGCGGCGTCCCACCACTAGATTAAAGGGTCGGGTTGCAATTTCCTGTCCGGCTCCGGCGACGCCGATTACGGTCGATACGCCCCAGCCCATATGGGTACATTCCAGTGCATCACGCATAACGTGGGTATTACCGATGCACTCGAAGGAGTAGTCCGGGCCGCCGTTATAGGTGTCCTGCATATATTCCACAAAGTTACCGCTAATGTCTTTCGGGTTAACAAAATCCGTCGCCCCGAGCTGCTTGGCGAACTCAAATTTGTCGGGGTTAATATCAATGGCAATAATGCGTCCAGCTTTGGCCATGGTTGCGCCCTGAATGACTGATAGGCCAATGCCGCCTAAGCCAAATACGGCTACGGTAGAACCCGGTTCAACCTTAGCCGTATTAATCACGGCGCCAATGCCGGTGGTAACGCCACAGCCGAGCAGGCAGACTTTATCGAGCGGAGCAGCCTTATTGATTTTGGCCAGCGCAATTTCCGGTACGACGGTGTATTCGGCAAACGTGGAGCATCCCATATAATGGAAGATGTCTTTGCCGCCCTGTGAGAAGCGGCGCGTGCCGTCTGGCATATAGCCCGTCCACACGGTACCAGCAATACTTTGACACAGATTACTTTTAGTCGAATGGCAGTAGTCACATTCACCGCACTCAGGAATATATAGCGGAATCACATGGTCGCCTGGCGCTAGGTTTTTAACGCCTGGCCCGCACTCAACCACTTCGCAGCCGCCTTCATGGCCGAGGATGCAGGGAAATGCGCCTTCTGGGTCATTGCCAGAGAGAGTGAAAGCATCCGTGTGGCAAACGCCGGTCGCGTGTACTTTGAGTAAAACTTCGCCTTCACGCGGGCCAGCCACTTCAACGTCTTCGATCACCAGCGGTTTTTTTGGCTCCCAGGCCACGGCAGCTTTACACTTCATATTGTCTCTCCTCGGCTTCGGCTAACGATTTTCAGGCGCATCCGAAACAGTTAGTCAGGTTTAAAATTAAGCGTTACTGAGGGAATAGTAGATTTCCATGTGTGATGGTGAAATCTCTTTCATGTCAGTTGATGCTTAGCGCTGTAGTTCAGATTAGAATCAATGTTCAGTGCTGTCAATTTGAAATCAATGCGCGCGCGTTTGCCACCTGGTGTAATACCTGCTGTGGGGCGGTGCCACCGGTATGATTGCGGGCGGCGACGGAGCCTTCCAACGTGAGTACCGCGAACACATCATCATCAATCACATCGGAGAATTGCTGCAATTCTGCCAGCGACATTGCGCTTAAATCACGCCCGCTGCTGATGCCCAGTGCCACCGCATTGCCCACGACCTCGTGCGCATCGCGAAACGGCAGCCCCTTGTTCACCAAATAATCGGCTAGATCAGTGGCCGTCGCAAAGCCTTGCATGGCGGCCTTACGCATGTTTTCTGCTTTCGGCTGGACGTGTGGCATCATATCAGCAAAAGCGCGCAGGCTGCCGTAGAGGGTGTCGACCGTATCGAACAGCGGCTCCTTATCTTCCTGATTATCCTTATTGTAGGCCAGCGGCTGTCCTTTCATTAGGGTGAGCAGGGTCAGTAAATTACCGTACACTCGTCCGCTTTTGCCGCGCACCAACTCGGGCACATCCGGGTTTTTCTTCTGCGGCATAATGGATGAGCCGGTGCAGAATCGGTCTGGGAGCCGCACGAAATCAAAGGCAGCAGAGGTCCAAATAATGAGTTCTTCAGAGAAGCGTGAGAGGTGCATCATAATGAGGGCTGCTGCGGCATTAAACTCGATGGCAAAATCACGGTCGCTCACGGCATCGAGTGAGTTGCGAGCGGGATAAGCAAAGCCCAGTAGCTCGGCAGAATATTCGCGCTCAATAGGGTAAGTTGTGCCTGCTAAGGCCGCCGCACCGAGCGGTAGCACATTGATCCGTTGGCGGCAGTCTTGCAGGCGTTCATAATCACGCTGTAGCATTTCAAACCAGGCCAACATGTGGTGACCGAAGGTGATGGGCTGCGCGACCTGAAGGTGGGTAAAGCCGGGCAGAATGGTATCAGCTTCGCGCTCAGCGAGATCGATTAGCGCCACTTGCAGGCGGCGTATCTCCCGGCTGATGCCGTCTGTTTGTTCGCGTAGCCAGAGGCGAATGTCGGTTGCAACTTGATCATTGCGTGAGCGGCCGGTGTGTAACTTCTTGCCCGCAATGCCGATGCGATCCGTGAGCCGCGCTTCGATATTCATATGAATATCTTCCAGCTCGACGCGCCAGTCGATTTGACCCGCTGCAATTTCGGCTTCAATCGCATCGAGTCCGTCGATAATCGCTGCTAATTCTTCAGCGGTCAGGATGTTGGCTTTTGCGAGCATACGGGCATGCGCACGCGAGCCTTGTATATCATGTTTGTATAAGCGCTGGTCGAAATCGATGGAGGCGGTGAATGCCGCGACAAAGGCATCAGTGGACTCGCTGAAGCGTCCGCCCCAGGAGCGGTTGGTGCTGCTAGTCGCCGTTTGTGGTGTCGCTGTTTCTTTGTTAGACATTAATAATTATCTTCACCTAAAGTCTTGAATGGGAGAGGCATTGCTGAAGTTTGCACCATGCCGCAGAAAAAGTGATTTGCCCTTCAGCAGGTAGTAAGCCAGTTGACTATACTATAAGCGATGTATGATCATAGCCGATGATCGTCATTATAAAAATAACAATTAATAGAAAGGGTGCGTCTGGGCCATGATTCTTACCACTAACAGTATCAGGTTCAAAAGCCAAAAAAAATGCCTTCATCAATGACTAAAACATTTGGCTGCTTGCCGGATTTGTGCGTATCGAAAGCGCTGTTGAACACGCTGGCGATAGCCATACTGTTGGCTGCTATTTTGGCGTTAACCCTCGCACGGGATCTGTGGGATTTCTTTATTGAATTAGGCCTGCATTCGATGTTCACGCTGTGGGTGGGGCTGGCTTCCGTGCTGTCGATTTGCACGGTGAATCGTTTTTACTCACCGCAGACAATACAGCGCGCCACACTGACTATTATCGGTATTGTGTTGCTGTTTACCCTGATTGCATCCTGGGTGGGAATGGCCTTGGTTAATCCTGGGGGCAGCCTTGATCTGTTCTTCGTATTACGCAATGTCTTGATTAGCTTGATCATCACCGTGAGTATGTTGCGGTACTTTTATATTCAGGGAAAGTGGGAAGCTTCCGTCGAAGCTGATTCCAACGCGAAATACGAGGCGCTGCAATCCAGAATGCGGCCGCACTTTTTGTTCAACAGTCTGAATACCGTGGCTTTTTTGGTGCATAAAGATCCTGATACCGCAGAAGACGCTATTTTAGATCTGGCTGACATTATGCGTACCACCTTAGATAAACGTACCCGGATTAGTTTGCAGGAAGAATTAGATGTCACTATGCGCTATCTGCGGTTGGAAGCCTTGCGCTTAGGCAAGCGTCGTTTGACGGTGGTTTGGGATTTCGATAAAAACACCTTGCCGTTTGACATGGAAATACTGCCGTTAATACTCCAGCCCTTAGCAGAAAATGCCATTTACCATGGTATACAGCCGCGCAAGGATGGCGGAACACTGACCGTTAGTTTGTATGATGCGGGCGACCATCTGGCTGTCACGGTGACCAACCCTTTACCACCAGAAGGTATTAGTACCCATCAGAAGGGGAATCACATAGCCCAGGAAAATATGAAGAACCGACTTCAACTTGCCTATGGAGGCCGGGCGAATCTGCAAATACAAAAAATGCCACAGCAGTATCGCGTCTCCTTTTCCATCCCCAAGGAGTAAATGAGAATTATGTCTATTAAAATTCTGGTCGTTGATGATGAAGAATTTGCCCGTGAACGCATCAAGGGGTTAATTGAGCGTTGTACGGACTATGAAGTTTGTGCCGAAGCCGAAAACGGGGTCGAGGCCATTACGATGGTAGAGCGCTACCAGCCTGATATTGTGCTGATGGATATTTCTATGCCCGGCATGGACGGGCTGGAGTCTGCCAGAAATTTATCCACTATGGGTAATCCACCTGCCGTCATTTTCACCACAGCGTATGGTGAATATGCATTAGAAGCGTTTTCAACAAAAGCAACAGGGTATCTCATGAAACCAATAAGACAAGAACAACTATTACAAAGTCTGGAACAAGCCCGCTCTTTAAACCGTGTGCAGCGTCTTGAAGTGCTGGAACAGCGCGATGGGCAGCGTTCTTCCCGTAAACACATTTGCGCCCGCATGCGCGGTAATTTAGAACTGATTCCCATCGAAGATGTGGTTTATTTTCAGGCAGATCAGAAGTACGTTACCGTGCGCCACAATAAGGGTGAGGTGATTATTGAGGAATCACTTAAGTCACTGGAAAATGATCTAGCTGATCGTTTTATCCGCATCCATCGCAACGCATTGGTGGCGAAAAGTCGCATTACCGGGCTGACGAAGTCTGAGATTGGCCGCACCCAGATCACACTGGACAAAGTGCAGGATCAGCTTGAAGTCAGTCGTCGCCATTTGGCGGAAGTACGCCGTTTTGTCCGTGGTCGCTAATAAAGCGGCTTGAAAGGTGGCGTGGTATTAAATGCTCGTTACACGGTTGGCGTAGCACCCTCTAAATCCTCAAGAAGCGCTTTCGCAAAGTGAGCGCAATAGATATGAACGACACCGGGGATTTGAGGGCTGCTACCTCAGCGTTGGCTCTCTGAGTTAGCTTCACTGTGAGCGATTAGCGGTTTCCGCCGCAGACGCTGTGCCAGAGCGCATCCTAGCAACGGCTCGTTCAATCGCCCGATCCAGGTAAGCGCCATAGAGTTCCGGTGTATTGTACCCCAACAGGCGCTCAGCAATTTCTTCACCCTCAGCATTCAGAAACAGCAGCGTGGGCGTCAGTCGTACGCGGTAGCGTCGGCTGAATTCACGCGCTGTAATAACCTGGCCATCGAAGTCTGTTACCACCGTGTCTCCCTCAAATTCCAGTGAACGCAGCAGTACGTGCTGATAGTCCTCGCTCACACTCATCGGATCAAGATGATCGGCCTGTAAGCGCGCGCAGTAATGGCAATGTTCCGCATCAAAAACCAGAATGAGGGGCTGGGTATTGGCGCTCATGTCTTTGGCCAATTGACTAAAGTCTGTGCCACGCTGTAAAGAGTCGGCCCATGTAGCGGGGCTTAACAGGGCGGCGAGCAGTATGGCGGTGAATAACAGGGTTTTGCGCGATACGATCTGTTGGGTATATTTCATTAAAAACGGGCTCGAGGTATGCTTTGGCGTTGAATAGAATGGTGGGTTGAACGTTATGGCAGCCCACCTCATGCGTTGTAAACGGTTGGCTAAGTGCTATAGCGTCCTGTCATCAATATCCGCAAGCACCATCTGCAGATAACCTTCTTGGCGAGTGCCAAAGAAACCGCCGGGTAGCGAAGGTAGGGCGTATAATTAGGTACGGCCTGTGACAAGTCGATGAGTGGGCCGAGCTGAGCGACATACTGTTTTGCCCAGCTTGCTGTCAGTGGAATAGCAGGCGTTTCTAGTTCGGCTGCCACAGGATTTAGCTTAAAGTGCTGCTTCATTAAGGTTGACCCTATATTGCTCTGTCACTATACTCCACGGGCCTTTGCTGAAGGCGCGATTGATCGATTCTGGAAGCGGTGCATGCGTAGTTTACTCATTATACAGTTGGTAATCATCTTATTGAGCGTCGTAGTGGCTGTCCATTACTTCGGTCAAAGCGCGATGTTGCCGGCGTTTTATGGGGGCGCTGTTGCGCTGGCAAATACGATGTTACTATCGGGCCGTATCAAGAAGTTTGATGAATTAGCGGCCACCAGTCCGCAGACGGGCGTCTTATCACTTATGCTAGGGGTGGTGCAGCGCTTTGTGTTTGTCCTAGTGGCTTTAGGCATAGGATTAGGTGCGTTGAAATTAATGCCGCTGCCGCTGCTGGGTACGTTTATGTCCTCACAGTTAGCCTTTGTGATCGGTAGCATGCGTCAGTAGGTTTAGATCGTTTATAATCGGTCTCGAAAATTAATATTTTGCGCTGTGGGTTCGGATGCAGATTAGCGTTCAGACCGGCAGCCGTTAGTCGTTTTTTTAACTTTAGTCGTACGGGGTGAATTGTGAGTGGTTTTGAACCAGCAATTTCAAATCCTGTTGAGTACATTCAGCACCATTTGACCAATCTGAGTCTGGGTGGTAAACCGGAGTCCATCGCGGACTTCAGTGTTATCCATCTTGATGTCATGATCGTCAGTATTGTACTTGCGGGTATCTTTGCCTATTTCGCCAAGAAAATCGGGAGTAATATTGACCCAGATAATCCTGGCCCGATCCAAAATGCTGCTGAAATGGTGGTCGAATTTGTCGATCAGCAGGTGCAGGATATTTTCCCCAGTGCCGATAAGATGGTTGGCCCAGTCGCCATTACGCTGTTTGTCTGGATCATTATGATGAACGCGATGGATCTGATTCCGGTTGATCTCATCCCTGGCTTAGTGGCTGGTGTGTATGGTTTATTTGGTGGTGATCCGCACCACGCCTATTTCAAAGTCGTCCCGACCACTAACCTAGACACAACGTTTGGCCTCGCGCTGTCCGTATTTGTGTTGATTATTTATTACAATATCAAATCAAAGGGCTTGGGTGGTTGGCTGAAAGGATTCTTCTTTCATCCTTTTGTCGCACAAGGCACGGGCGGTAAAATTGCTCTGGCGGTTCCGAATTTGCTGATGACCCTGATTGAAGAAATTGCCAAGCCGGTTAGTCTCGGTTTACGTTTGTTCGGTAATATGTTTGCGGGCGAGTTGCTGTTCCTGTTAATCGCGCTGATGGCCTTCTCCGTGTGGGCGATGCCGGGGCAGGTTATCCTAGGTTCCATGTGGGCTATTTTCCATATTCTGGTTATCACCTTGCAGGCTTTTGTCTTCATGCTGCTAACCATTGTTTACCTGAGTCTTGCTAGTCAGACCCATGATGATCACTGATGGGTGATGTGGGCTAACGTTCAGGTGCGTAATTTAGTTTTGTAGTTTGTTTAATTTTAATCTTTAGGAGTTTCACAATGGATGCAAATAGCATTGCAATGATCTATTCCAATACTGCGATTGTAGTGGGTATCATTCTCGCCGCTGCGGCGTTTGGTTCAGCCCTGGGTTGGGGTCTGATCTGTTCTAAGTTTATCGAAGGTATTGCACGCCAACCGGAAGTCCGTGCTCAGCTGACGGGTCAAATGCTGTTTACCGGTGGTCTGATGGAAGCATTCCCGATGATTGCACTGGGTATTTCGTTCTGGTTCATCTTTGCCAACCCCTTTGTCAGTGGTGCAATGGCCGCACTGGGCGCACAATAATTAACCTTTCCTATTAATGCTCTTTTAACAGGAGGTTAGTGTGAATATTACAGCTACATTGATCGGTCAGATGCTGGTTTTCATGGTGCTGGTCTGGTTCGTCAAAGGCGTGATGTGGGAGCCAATGCTGGCTGCTATGAACGCCCGCAAAGAACGTATTGCTGACGGTCTTGCTGCCGCTGAAAAGGGATTGCAGGACGAAGAGTTGGCGCGCGAAAAGGCGCTTGAAGAACTGAACAAGGCTAAGACAGAGGCTGCTGAAATTATCGCACAGGCACAGAAACGCGCCAGTGAGATTGTTGAAGAGGCTAAGGGTGCTGCTACTGAGGAAGCGGGTCGCGTTAAAGCGGCAGCGGACGCAGAGATTGAGCAGGAAGTAACTCGTGCGCGTGAAGGCTTGCGGGCTCAGGTTGCGACACTCGCGGTGTCTGGCGCTGAGAAGATTCTGGGTAGAGAGATTGATGCTAAGGCACACGCTAAAGCATTGGACGATCTGGCCGCACAAATCTAGGTGAACAATCATGTCTGAATTGACAACCGCTGCACGCCCATACGCTAAAGCTGTTTTTGAGATGGCGCAAGCTTCCGGCACGCTGAATGAGTGGTCGGATCAGCTGGCTGCCATGTCAGCGGTCGTCGCTACGGAAGATTCAGCTGCTCTACTCGCTCATCCACGAATAAGCAAGGCGCAAAAATCGGAAATTTTTTCCGAGGTGATCGGTGACGAACTCTCACCGGGTGGCCGTAACTTATTAGCGACGCTGAGCGAGAATGACCGTTTTGCTCTACTGCCTGAAATGGCTTCGATTTATGAAGCGATGAAGGCAGAAGCCGAAGGTTCGGTTGAAGCAGAAGTGGTCTCTGCGATGGAAATGAGCGCTGAACAGCAGGATAAAATTACTGCTGCACTTCAGAAGCGTTTGGGACGTGACGTTAAACTTGTTACCAGCATTGACCCATCATTGATGGGAGGTGCGATTATTCGCGCCGGTGATCTGGTGATTGACGGTTCGATTCAAAGCCGCCTGAAAACCATGAATATGTCGATGGCTAAATAGGCTCGGGCTTTGCTCGACAATTGAGGAATTAGTACATGCAACTTAACCCAACTGAAATCAGTGATCTGATTAAGAAGCGAATTGAAAGCTTCGAAGCCGGCACTGAGGCACGTACAGAGGGTACTGTTGTTTCCGTAACGGATGGTATCGTGCGTATCCATGGACTTGGCGATGTCATGTCTGGGGAAATGATCGAGTTTTCCAACGGAATCTACGGTCTGGCTCTGAATCTTGAGCGTGACTCTGTCGGTGCGGTTGTTCTGGGTGATTATAAAACCATCACTGAGGGCGACACTGTAAAATGTACCGGTCGTATTTTGGAAGTGCCGGTGGGCGAGGCGATGCTGGGTCGCGTTGTCGATTCACTCGGAACCGCTATCGACGGTAAGGGTGCGGTCGAGGCTGAGCAAACGGCTCCAGTAGAGCAGATTGCCCCTGGCGTTATCGACCGTGAACCAGTTAACCAACCGATGGAAACAGGTACCAAAGCATTGGATGCGATGGTTCCTGTGGGTCGTGGTCAACGCGAGCTGATTATCGGCGATCGCCAAACCGGTAAAACGGCAGTCGCGATTGATGCCATTCTGAACCAGAAAGGCAAAAACGTTAAATGTATCTACGTGGCGGTTGGCCAAAAAGCCTCTTCCGTTGCGGGTGTGGTGCGTAAGCTGGAAGAACACGGCGCAATGGACTACACCATTGTGGTCGCGGCGAATGCCTCTGATCCAGCGTCAATGCAGTTTCTGGCACCTTATGCCGGTTGTGCGATGGGTGAATATTTCCGCGACCGTGGCGAAGATGCGCTGATCGTATATGACGATTTGACTAAGCAAGCCTGGGCTTATCGCCAGGTCTCTTTGCTGCTGCGGCGTCCACCGGGTCGTGAAGCTTATCCGGGTGACGTTTTCTACCTGCACTCCCGTCTGTTAGAGCGCTCTTCGCGTGTAACCGCTGATTATGTTGAGCGGGTGACTAACGGCGCAGTGAAAGGTAAGACCGGTTCTTTGACTGCACTGCCGATCATTGAGACGCAGGAAGGTGATGTATCGGCATTCGTACCGACCAATGTTATCTCGATCACTGACGGTCAGATCTTCCTCGAAACGGATTTGTTTAACGCGGGTATTCGTCCGGCGATTAACGCAGGTCTGTCGGTATCGCGGGTTGGTGGTTCTGCACAGACGAAAATTGTTAAAAAGCTGGGCGGCGGCGTGCGGCTTGACTTGGCGCAGTATCGTGAGCTGGCAGCGTTCTCGCAGTTTGCTTCTGACCTTGATGAAGCGACGCGCAAACAGCTGGAGCGGGGTCAGCGAGTTACTGAACTGATGAAGCAGCCTCAGTATTCACCGATGACTACAGCGGAAATTGCCTTCTCACTGTTCGCAGCCAACGAAGGTTTCCTCGACGATGTCGACGCCAATAAGGTGGTGGATTTTGAAGCCGCTATGCTGAGCTATCTGCGTTCTGAAAAGTCTGACTTGCTGGACAGCATGAATGAGAGCGGCAGCTTCGATAACGATGTTGCTGATTCAATGCGTTCTGCGCTGGAAGATTTTAAATCCAAAAATACCTGGTAAGGGGAGGTAAGCTCCATGGCAGGTACTAAGGAAATTAAAACGCAGATCGGGAGTGTAAAAAACACCCGAAAGATCACCAAAGCGATGGAAATGGTCGCCGCATCTAAGATGCGTCGTGCCAAAGATCGCATGACGGCATCACGTCCCTATGCAGATAAAATGCAGCAGGTGATTAGCCATGTCGCGAATGGTCATCTGGAGTATCAACATCCTTACACTGTTGCGCGTGAGGAGGTAAAGCGGGTCGGATATATTATTGTCTCGACTGACCGTGGCCTTTGTGGCGGGCTGAACACTAATCTGTTCAAGGCCGCTTTAAAGAGCATCGCCGCATGGCGTGAGCAGGATGTTGAAGTGGATATTGCCGTGTTTGGTAGTAAGGCCGCTTCGGCTTTCCGGCGTTATGGTTTAGTCGCAGAAAAGTCCGGCATGGGTGATAAGCCTGAATTAAGCGAGCTGGTCGGTAGCATCAAGGTGATGTTAGATGCCTACGAAGAAGGCCGGATTGATCGTTTATTCCTGGTTGAGAACCAGTTCATCAGCAGTTTGACGCAGACACCTCGCGTGCAGCAATTGATTCCAATTGTGCCCAGCGATGAGGAAGCGATCAAATATCATTGGGATTACATTTATGAGCCAGAATCCCAGGAAGTGATTGATGCGTTGATGCAGCGTTATATCGAGTCGTTGATTTATCAGGCTGTGGTCGAGAATGTCGCCTGTGAGATGTCGGCGCGGATGGTGGCGATGAAGAGTGCATCGGATAATGCCGGTAATCTCATCGATGAGCTACAGCTGGTCTACAACAAGGTACGGCAGGCGGCTATTACGCAAGAAATCTCCGAGATCGTTGGCGGCGCGGCGGCTGTCTAATATGGCATGCAGGCGCGTGAATAGACTATCAATAAGCTCAGGTTCTGTTGCGTTACTAGCGCGGAATCTGGCATTTGGCAGCACCTGCACGCGCAGGACTGCTTGGAATTCAAATTTTAAGAGGTGCTATCAATGAGTGGTGGTAAAGTCATTGAGGTAATCGGGGCTGTTGTTGATGTGGAATTTCCACGCGATGCGGTACCGAAAGTATACGACGCGCTCATGGTGGGTGAACATGACAGCCTAACGCTGGAAGTTCAGTCACAATTGGGTGATGGTGTCGTGCGTACGATTGCAATGGGCGCATCGGAAGGCCTGAAACGCGGAATGGATGTCGATAATACCGGCGCGCCAATCTCGGTTCCAGTAGGTACCGGCACGCTGGGACGGATCATGGATGTCCTCGGGACGCCAATCGATATGAAGGGTGAGGTTGAGGCTGAGGTCAAATGGCCGATTCACCGTGATGCGCCGACCTATGAAGAGCAGTCTTCAACCGTTGAGATCCTGGAAACAGGGATTAAGGTGGTTGACCTGATTATGCCTATTTCTAAGGGGGGTAAGATCGGTCTGTTTGGTGGTGCGGGTGTGGGTAAAACCGTGACGCTGATGGAGTTGATTAATAACATCGCCTCCGAGCACTCCGGTTTATCTGTGTTTGCAGGCGTTGGGGAGCGTACCCGTGAGGGTAATGACTTCTATCATGAAATGACTGAATCTAACGTAATCGACAAAGTTGCGCTGGTCTATGGCCAGATGAATGAGCCACCGGGTAACCGTCTGCGGGTTGCACTCACGGGTCTGACCATGGCGGAATATTTCCGTGATGAAGGCCGTGACGTACTGCTGTTTATCGATAATATCTATCGTTATACGCTAGCGGGTACGGAAGTATCAGCTCTGTTGGGCCGTATGCCTTCTGCGGTAGGTTATCAGCCGACGTTGGCAGAAGAAATGGGCGCGCTACAGGAACGAATTACCTCGACTAAGACGGGGTCGATCACGTCGTTCCAGGCGGTTTATGTTCCGGCGGATGACTTAACGGATCCATCGCCAGCGACCACGTTTGCTCACTTGGATGCGACGTTGGTACTGTCACGTAATATCGCGGAACTGGGTATTTACCCGGCGGTTGACCCGCTCGATTCGACGTCACGTCAGCTTGACCCGCTAATTATCGGTGAAGAGCACTATAACGTAGCGCGTGGCGTACAGGGCGTGTTGCAGCGTTATAAGGAATTGCAGGATATTATTGCGATTCTGGGTATGGATGAACTGTCTGAAGAAGACAAGCAGGTCGTAGGTCGCGCACGTCGCATCCAGCGCTTCCTGTCGCAGCCATTCCACGTTGCGGAAGTCTTTACCGGCTCGCCCGGCAAGTATGTGAGCCTGAAAGATACGATCTCTAGCTTTAAAGGCATTTTGAACGGTGAGTATGACCATATGCCGGAGCAGGCGTTCTATATGGTGGGTTCAATTGACGAAGCGATTGAGAAGGCTGAGAAGTCGTAATTGTTTTAACACCCTCACCCCAACCCCTCTCCTTTGTAGGGAGAGGGGCGAAAGATGAGATTTGGGGTGGTGGGCTGATATGTTAGGAGAATGATTATGGCTACGACAATGCATCTTGATGTGGTGAGTGCTGAAGAGCAGTTGTTCTCAGGCGCAGTAGAGGAATTGATTGCACCTGGTGCGGAAGGGGACTTAGGTATCCTGCCGCGTCACAATCAGTTGATTTCTAATCTGCGGCCGGGTGAACTGCGCTATAAAACCAGTGAGGGCATGCAGTCTCTGTTTGTCTCCGGTGGGATTTTAGAGGTGCAGCCGCATGTGGTGACAGTGTTATCGGACACGGCGATTCGGGCGGACGATCTGGATGAGCAGTCAGCGATTGAAGCGCGCGAGCGTGCTGAGACGGCGCTGGCTGGGAAAGATCCTGAGGATCTTGATTATGAGCAGCTTCAAATTGAGTTGGAAGCGGCTAAGGCTCAGTTTGAGATGTTCCAGCGGATTAGTAAGGCACGGTAGTTGTTCTTGCGTCGTGTTTGTACAAAAAGGCAGCCTTTGGCTGCCTTTTTGTTTTTAGATTATGTCGGCGGGGAACTTAACAAGTTGCTTAATTGGAAAAACTACTCGCTGGCGCTCGTATTTTTCCGCTGAGCAAGGCGTTATGTCTCTTGCATGGAGAAAACATGAACAAATCAAAAGTTATATCAATTGAGCAGTGTTTAAAGGGGCTAACGTTTGTGCAGGATCGAAGGCCTGAATCAACTGAAAAAGATTTAGATGGAGCATTTACTGAGTTATCCAAATACAGGGATGGTTCGATTTATCTCGGCCACTATGCAGGGCAAAGTGAATGGGAGCGGCATCCGCTGGGTGATGAAATAGTGATGGTTATAGAAGGCGAAACTACGCTCGTTATTCATGATGAAAGTGGGGACAAACACGAACTTATGAGAAGTGGCGAGATCATTGTAGTGCCTGCTAATACATGGCATCGATTTGAAACACCTCATGGTGTAAAAATCATGTCAGTTACGCCAGAGCCGGGTGATCACCGAATTGAACATCCCAGTGCAAAATAAACCACGGTATGGATATAGTCGTAGGCTGGAAGCACTATCAGGTGACAGAGAAGGTTTTTACAGCATCCGCATTAGTGAGCAGTATAGAATCTGCTTTGCCTGGAGCGATTTTGGGCCATCAGATGTAGAAATCACAGATTACCATTGAGGTGGTTATATAGCATGAGAGTACCAAAATACAGAGAACCCACCCACCCTGGTGAGATGTTGAAAGAAGAGTTTCTTATTCCAATGAGTATTTCGCAACGAGAACTTGCTGAAGCCATCCATGTGCCGTATCAGCGTATTAATTGTTTAGACCCGAATGATTATTGCTCACATTCTGTATAGTAAGCGATAAACAGCCTCAAGGAAGCATAGTGAAAGGAAGTGCTATTGAACTTACGTAAGTATGAACATAAAGACAGTTCACAAGTGGTGGAACTATGGCGAACCGTGTTCCCAGACGACCCACCGCACAACGAGCCGAGTAAGGTAATTGCTGAGAAACTGAACATTGATGATCTGATCTTTGTAGCAGAGCAGGACAAGCAAATAATAGGGGCCTGCGTGGCTGGTTATGATGGTCATCGAGGGTGGTTATATGCTGTGGCGGTTGACCCAGCAAATAGGCGCAGCGGCGTAGGTTCAAAATTAATAAAACACGTCATTGCACACCTGAAAAGTATGGGATGTGGTAAAGTTAATTTGCAGATTCGCTCAACAAATACAAAGGTTGCTGCCTTTTATCAGTCTCTTGGGTTTCTTCCTGAAGATCGGCTTAGTATGGGAATATTGATTGAGTGATGAGCACATAAAAAGCTAGCCAAAAAGACCTCTACCGCCGTATCCTTGCCTTTCAGTAGCAGCTGTAGGCTGGCTAATAATCAGGAAAAACAATGAAGCAATGGGTTATCGCCATCTTTGCAGTGCTAGGGGCAGTCTTCCTCTGTGGTATTATCGGGGGGGCTGTTATAGCCGAATTATCTGGGCTGTGGGAGCGGCCTGTTATTGGGTTTTGCTCTGCTTTTTCAGCAATATCTTTGGCTTACCTGGCAGCGCCATCTACATATCGCGTTCATTTTGCCAGCGTCATATTTGTTGTGGGAACAGTCACAGCGTGGTTTTTATTGGTGCCTTCTTTTTATCCAGAGCAACACGCCGATAAGGCATACCAATTAACACATATTCCGTTTGTTGTGACCCTTACCGGTGCATTGGCTGCTTTGCTTACAGGCTGGGTCTTTATGAGGCAATCCAAAAATGGCTAGGCTCTATCGGACATTCATCACATAGTTTTCCCTGTTTTTCTGTCGAGTGGTTTTAACTGATACGTTGTATTTCTATATTAACGCATATCAGGCGGTCGTGCCGAAATCACATATTCCGCCGATACTGCCCGCCCACCTCAAACAACGCATCCGAAATCTCTCCCAGCGAACAAAACTGCACCGCCTCCACCAATTCAGCAAACACATTCCCATTGCTAATCGCCGCCTGCTTAACCCGCGCCAGCGCTGCCGCAGACTCACCCGCATGCCGCCTCTGAAACTCCCTTAACCGCTTGATCTGATTATCCTTCTCTTCATCCGTAGACCGCGCCAGTTCAATCTCAAACGTCTCCGGCCCGTTCGGGTTCAAAAAGGTATTCACCCCAATAATCGGCAAACTGCCATCGTGCTTTTTATGCTCATAAAACATCGACTCGTCCTGAATCTTGCCGCGCTGATAGCCCGTTTCCATCGCACCCAGCACGCCACCGCGCTCAGCAATGCGCTCAAACTCCGCCAGCACCGCTTCTTCCACCAGTTCCGTCAGTTCCTCAATAATAAACGCGCCCTGATTCGGGTTTTCATTCTTCGCCAGCCCCCACTCATTATTAATAATCAGCTGAATCGCCAGCGCCCGCCGCACTGAATCCGCCGTCGGTGTAGTAATCGCTTCATCAAAAGCATTGGTATGGAGGCTGTTACAGTTATCATAAATCGCAATCAGCGCCTGCAGCGTGGTACGAATATCATTGAAATCCATTTCCTGCGCGTGTAGCGAGCGTCCCGAAGTCTGTATATGGTATTTCAGCTTCTGACTGCGTGCGTTAGCACCGTATTTATCCCGCATCGTCACCGCCCAAATGCGCCGCGCTACCCGCCCCATGACGGTGTATTCGGGATCCATGCCATTACTGAAGAAAAACGACAGATTCGCGGCAAAATCATCAATCTGCATGCCGCGCGCCAGATACGCCTCAACATAAGTGAAGCCATTCGACAGGGTAAATGCCAGCTGTGAAATCGGATTCGCCCCGGCCTCCGCGATGTGGTAACCCGAAATCGACACAGAATAGAAATTGCGCACCCGATGCTGCACAAAATATTCCTGAATATCACCCATCATCTTGAGCGCAAACTCGGTGGAGAAAATACAGGTGTTCTGCCCCTGATCCTCCTTCAGAATATCTGCCTGCACCGTGCCGCGCACATTGGCCAGCGCAAACGCCTTCAGCTCCGCTGTTTCCTGCTCATTCGGCTGGCGCTCGTTATCTGCCACGAACTTATCCAACTGCTGTTGTATCGCGGTATTAATAAACATCGCCAGCAGCATCGGAGCCGGGCCATTAATCGTCATCGACACCGACGTGGTTGGATTACACAAATCGAAGCCGTCGTACAAGGCTTGCATATCGTCCAACGTCGCAATCGACACCCCGGAATTTCCCACCTTACCGTAAATATCCGGGCGCTCATCCGGGTTGTTACCGTACAAGGTCACGGAATCAAACGCGGTAGACAGGCGCTTGGCCGGAGAGTGCTCCGACAATTGCTTAAAACGCCGATTGGTACGGAAAGCATCTCCTTCACCGGCAAACATCCGCGTCGGATCTTCGCCCTCGCGTTTAAACGGAAACACCCCGGCAGTATAGGGAAACTCGCCCGGCACATTATCCAGCATCAGCCATTTCGTCAGCTCACCGTGGCAGTGATAGTCTGGTAACGAGACCTTTGAGATCAGCGTGCCGGATAAGGTTTTGTGTTTGAGGGCGGTGCGGATTTCGCGGTCGCGGATGTTTGCTACAAATTCGTCGGCGGCGTAGCGGGCTTTGGTTGCTTCCCAATTGGCTAGCGCTTTTTTTAGCGTGGGTTGGAGTTGCTCTTCTCGGGTTTGGATTAGGGCGTGGATTCGTTCGTTACCCTCACCCCCCGCCCCCGGCCCCCTCTCCCTCAAAAGCGCCGTTTCTATCGAAACGTCAGAAGGGAGAGGGGGAGACAAGACGTTGTCATCCTTTATCTTTAGCCCCTCTCCCTGTGAGGGTGAGGGGTTGGGGTGAGGGTGTTCAGCGCCAGCACCCAGCATCTTCAAAGTAGCCAAAAGCTGCTGCCGCTCCCGCGCCAACCTGGCTTGCTCCAGCGCACCACGCTTATACCCCCGCACCGTCTGCGCAATCTCCGCCAAATAACGCACCCGATCCGGCGGAATAATCACCGTATTGCCCGACGACTTACGCAAACCAGACTTCGGCAACGCATCATTCTGCGCGTCCAATCCCAACTCGCCCAGCTGCGCCAATAACTCATGATAAAGCGCTGTCACGCCATCATCATTAAACCGCGCCGCAATCGTACCAAACACCGGCATGTCTTCAATATTGCTGCCCCAGGCCTCCTGATTACGCTGTACCTGTTTACACACATCGCGATAGGCATCTTCCGCGCCTTTGCGGTCGAATTTATTAATTGCCACCACATCGGCAAAGTCCAGCATGTCGATTTTTTCCAGCTGGCTCTGTGCGCCAAATTCCGGCGTCATCACATACAACGACTTATCCACCAGCGGCACAATCGCCGCATCGCCCTGACCAATGCCGGGGGTTTCCACAATAATCAGATCAAAATCCGCCAGCTTACAGGCCGCTACCATAGCGCTCACCACCGCTGGAATTTCACCCACCGAATCCCGCGTCGCGATCGAGCGCATAAACAAGTTGGGGTGATTAATCGCGTTCATGCGAATCCGGTCGCCGAGCAGCGCACCACCGGTTTTTCGCCGCGTTGGATCCACCGCGATAATCGCGATTTTCAGCCGATCCTGCTGGCCCAGACGGAAGCGTCGAATCACCTCATCGGTGAGCGAAGACTTACCCGAGCCACCGGTGCCGGTAATACCCAATACCGGAGCAGGGCTATCTTGAGCAGCCGCTTGCGCCAGCACTTCTTTACGCACACTTTCAGCCAGCGTGCCATTTTCCAATGCGGTCAGTGTCTGTGCCAAAGCGCGCCAATCACCTTGTAGCAACGGCTCGACCGAATCTGGAGCGAGCGAGCCGGGATCAAAGTCACAGCGTTCAATCATATCGGTGATTAAACCTTGCAGGCCCATTTCCTGTCCGTCCTGCGGTGAGTAAATGCGGGTGACACCATACTCATGCAGTAATGTAATCTCTTCCGGGATAATGACACCGCCACCGCCAGCAAAGACGCGAATCTGCTCGCCGCCGCGTGCTTTAAGCATATCGACCATATACTTCAGGTATTCGACATGCCCGCCCTGATAGCTGCTAATGGCGATGGCGTGGACATCTTCCTGTAGGGCGGCATCGACGATTTCCGCCACCGAACGGTTATGGCCGAGGTGAATAACCTCTGCCCCGGAGGATTGCAGGATGCGGCGCATAATATTAATCGCGGCATCGTGGCCGTCGAATAGGCTGGCGGCGGTGACGAAGCGGGGTGGTTGGCGGTGGGTAGTAGGCATGGCTGGCTCAGGAAATCTATGACGACTGATCACTGCTTAAGTTAAATGACGCTTACGTTAACGTCAAATATTTTCCGCATGCCTAGTGTGGTGCTTATTGAGGAGTAGTTGCCAAATAGCGCTGCTGGGCTAACATTTCAATAAAGCTGCGGCCTGCGCCTACTATGACCGGCTGTCCCTTAATTTGCTGATATAAGGCTGCGTTTATCAGCAGGTGGTTGCGCATGACGTTGACATTGCTTATGGGTTGTGGAGTAGCGCCACCATAGCAGCGCCCGTACTGCGCTGTACCGACTAAATACAGCTTTTCCTCTTGCCAGGCGTGATCAAAATATTCGAATAACTCACCGTCAGTCGGGCGCAGTAAATAAATATTGGCTGCCGTTAAATCGCTGAGGTCAGGAAAGCGTATCAGCAGGTGTTCAGAGGACTGTGCGCTAATGACCGGTTGCATAGCGCTGGTATGCTGGCGTGCAGCATCCTGTGCTGTGTGGGTTTGCGCTGAGCGCGTTAGCGAGCGGTTAGGGACAAAGCCACAATACGGCTTATTGAAGTACACCAGCGGGTCGCGTCCCTGATGGTAATTAAGCACGCTTTGCCGCCAAACCTGACCATCATATTGTCCCACTACGCCTAACCCAAAAATGATACTAAGCACGCCCTGCAACAGGCAGCAGGCTAGTATAAATTTTGCGGCTTTTTGGTATTTGGGGTGCACAATCAGCAGGACAGCCGCTATGAGTAAAACAGCGGGCACAAAAAAGTAGCGTGCGCTATTGATTGAGATTTCTGTCAGCCATTGTGCTTTGCCTAAGGCGCCCGCCGTGCTGAGCAGCAATAGGCTAGCCGAGGTGACTAGCATCCATCTGCCGGTCTTATTGCTGAGTATTAAGAGTGTGCCGTAAACGAGGATAAGACCGAGGAGTGCTAGCAGCGCAAATGCCGGGCTGCTTAATAGGGGATGGCCTGAGACAGCGACGCCGCAGTACAAGCAGGCATTATTGATCAGCAGCTGCAAGAAACTTTTAACCGCGATAACGTCTAGCGGAAAACTTAAGCTGCGCGCCTGTTCCGTTGAGTTGAGGACAACAATCCAGCCACCGAGGGAGACGGGCAAAGCATACAGCGCCCACAAAACCTTTTTTTCCAATAGGGCGCGTGCAATAAAAAGGGGCGCTAGAAAAGCTGCCACCGCACCGCTTAGTCCGGCGAGCAGTAATACGCTGCCCTGTCCCAGGCAGCGCAGTCCTGTCTGGCGCTGTAACGGTGCGCATAAAATCAGTGCGGCTGTCAGTGTGAGCCAAAACTGACTATTAATTGGATTTAACCAGGTTTCATAAGACTGAGTGACGACTATCGGGATGATTAAGAGCACGCCACAGCGATACCGGCTCAGCGCAGGACGGTAGTGCGTGATCACCACGCCGCAAAACAGCAGCTGTACCGCGAATGCTACGGCCAGCGCCGCATAAGGGGCATGCCATAGCGGCAGCTGGGCAGCGATGACACCGGCTAGATTCGCCGGTAAGGATAAATAATTAAGCGGTGTGGCCCATAGCGCGTCCCAGGGTGCTAATACCCTGGCCTGTAAAAAATAGATGATGCCATCTTCTGCCCAGAAACGCGGCGCAGTAAAGAGTTGGGGCGCGCGTATCAAGGTGGCGACTAGGTAAAATAGCCATAATAAGCCTGTCGAAATAAAGGCGGCGTTTGGGCTTAGGTGTTTTGTGGGCATAGATTACGCTGCCCACGACCCATAATAGAGTACCAAAGCGGTTACAATGCCGCTGCTAATCCCTGCCAGGATTTCTGTGCGGCTGTGCCCGACGCGCTCTCGCAGTGGCGGGGCGGTGTACTCCGCGTGGAGGCGAGTCAGCTGATTAATGACGGCGGCCTGTGCGCCAATCTGCCGGCGCAAACTATGGGCATCCATAATGACAATAACCGCCAGCGTAAGCGCGCTGCCAAAGGCCGGGTGCTGGATGCCTTCTTTCAAGGCGATTAAGGTTAAGGTGGCGCTGACGATGGCGCTGTGATTACTGGGTAAACCGCCGTAGCCTATTTGGTCAAAGGCCCAGCGGTGGGCGCGCAGGCTATTAATGAGGAATTTGAGGGTGCCCGCCATGAGCCAGGCGGCAGCCGGTGCCAATAAGTAATCCCAGGTCATAATGGCGTTCCTAGGCGGGCCACAGGGTAAAAACACAAAACCCGACCCAGCTCAGCACGGTTAACAGCAAAGGCCAATCATCCAAGAGTAGCTCTGTCGGTGATTCGCTGCCATCCTGAATCTCTAATACATACCAGTACCGAAACAGACCAAACAGCACCAGCGGAATGGTCAGCACCAGCTCTGGTCGGGAAGACAGCACAAACATACTGTAAAAAACCAGCGCGCTCATCGCCGCCATTTCTGCGTAGCGCTCGACGAGTTGCACCGAATAGTGCTGGAGTACTAGTCGGCTATTGGCTCCGCTATGCTTTAATTCCTGTAGGCGTTTCGCCGCAGCAAGGTACAGTGCGAGGCATAAAGTCGTGATAAACATCCAGGCGGAGACGGGAACCGCCAGGGCAACTGCACCGGCATAGACCCTGAGGACAAAGCCCGTTGCGATCACAAAAATATCAATCACGGGTTGGTGTTTCAGCAGCCGGGTATAGGCAAGATTGAGTATGGCATAGGCGCTAATGACTAAGAGCACATCTGGGAAGATAAACCAGGAGGCGAGTAGCACACCATATAGCGTGCTTAAAATGCAAAAAGCCACGGAGGGGGTAACCGTACCGGCGGCTAGCGGTCGTGTTTTTGCTTTGATCGGATGGCGTCTGTCGTGCTCAATATCATGCCAGTCGTTTACAATATAAGTTGCTGATGAGGCGATGCAAAACAATATTAGCGCCAGCAAGGCATGGGTGACGGCAACGATATCGAGAAAGGTACCGGTGAAGAGCAGTGGGGCCAGCACAAACGCATTTTTCACCCATTGCTTAGGACGCAAAAGTGTGATGGCACTTTCGATCTGTGTTGGCAGCGGGCTACTTCTCGGTATATTATTCATACTTATCGTTGGAATTATTTTAATTATAAGGAAAGTTCTGCTAATGCAACGTGCCATCATCTATTGCGTGCTGGCTGTGCTCGCTATTCTAGCAAACCTGCTTGTACAGGAGCTGACTCTGCGGTTTTTCTCTGCCGTGCTAGGTTCTGCCGCGCTGTTTGGCGCGATGTTGGCGGGTACGGTGGCTGGGCTGGTCAGTAAATACGGGTTGGATAAGCGCTATATCTTTGGTTTTCAGGCTGCCAGCGCGTTGGAAAATGGGCAGACTTTTTTGTTGTATAGCCTGATGGGAGGCATAACCACTTGCTTGTTCTGGGTCGTTGAGTTGGGCTTTCACTATGTATTTGGCACGCCGGTGATGCGTTATGTCGGTGCGGTATTGGGCCTGAGCGCAGGCTATCTACTGAAATACCAGCTGGATAAACATTTTGTTTTTAAATCGGTAGCGCTGACTTGAAGGTCGCCTCTTGGGGAGGCTTGACGCCGCTACCCCATACAGTGCGTGCACTCAGCCGCGCTGAGTTACACCGTGCTGATAAACCGCTGGGGCGGGGTATTGCTTTTGGAATGGGCCGCAGTTATGGGGATGTGTGCCTGAATCCGGGCGGCGTGCTGTGGCAAACCACTGGGTTGGATGGCTTTATAGCGTTTGATGAACAAACGGGCCGCCTGTGCTGTGAGGCCGGGGTTTTGCTTAAAGACATTCAGCGCCTGTTGATGCCACGCGGCTGGGCTTTGGCAGTTACGCCGGGCACGCAATTTGTCACGGTGGGTGGCGCTATCGCGAACGATGTCCATGGTAAAAATCATCATGTCGCGGGTTCTTTTGGCGATCATGTTAGTGCGATTCGCTTATTACGCACCGATGGCGAAGTGATTGACTGCGGGCCTGAGCAGGCTACTGACTGGTTCCGGGCGACGGTTGGAGGACTCGGTCTCACCGGGCTGATTACGCTAGTGGAGCTGCAGTTACAGCCCGTGCGCAGTGTCTGGCTGAATGTAGAGACCTGCGTTTATCATAACCTGAACGAATTTTTTGCCCTGAGTGCGCAAGCTGAAAAGGAATTTGCCTATTCGGTGTCCTGGGTTGACTGTTTAGCCGGTCAGCAGGGCCGAGGGGTTTTTATCAAAGCCAATCACAGTCCGCCCATCGCAGCGGATAGCTGTCCGCCCCTACCGTCGTCGGGTGGTGCTCTGCGCAATGTGCCGTTTACGCCGCCGTTCTCATTGATTAATAAGCTGTCTTTGCGGTGTTTTAACCAGCTGTATTTCCATGCTAACCAGCGTAAAAAAAGCCAGCAAATACAGCACTACACGTCGTTCTTTTACCCGTTGGATAATGTACAGCACTGGAACAGGCTGTATGGTCGCCGGGGTTTTTATCAGTATCAATGCGTTATTCCGCCAGCGGACGGTGCATTGGCGCTTAAGCAGATGCTTGATGTGATTGCACGGGCTGATGAGGGCTCATTTTTGTCAGTGCTGAAAACATTTGGGTCGCGCACAGCGCCGGGCATGCTGAGTTTTCCGATGCCGGGCGTGACACTGGCGCTGGATTTTCCCAATCGTCAGCAGCGCACCCAGCGTTTATTTGCACAGCTGGACGGCATAGTCAGCGAATGTGGGGGGCGGCTGTATCCAGCAAAAGATGCCCGGATGCCGCGCCGTTTGTTTGCGGCGGGGTATCCTGAATTATCCGCGTTTCTGGCGTATCGCGATCCGGGTATTCAATCTGCCTTAGCGCGGCGCTTAATTGATTAGGCCATTACTTCTACGTTTGGGCAGTCTGTTGTTGGACAGGCTCCTGGTAAATATTAAGGGGCATGATGTGAGTGAACTCAGCAAAATAATTGTTATTGGCGCCAATTCTGCGATTGCGGTGCATTGTATGCGCCTTTGGCTGGCAAAGGCTCCCGCTGAAATCGTCCTGGTCGGGCGTAATGTGGAGCGGCTCCAGGCCGTGGCCGCCGATCTGCGGGTGCGCAATCCGGCGGTGGTGTTGCGTGTGCTGAGCGGTGATTTTACTCAAACCGACAGTATTGCTGACTTAGCTGGGCAGGCATGGGGGACACAACCTGCGGCGATTGTATTGCTGGCCCAGGGGGTGTTACCCCCGCAGCAGGACTGTCAGTCTGATTTAGCAGTCTGCCGGGCGGTGCTGGACGTGAACGCGGTCTCTGCCGCCTTATTTGCTGAGGCGTTTGCGGCCAAAATGGAAGCGGCAGGTGCAGGCACGCTGGCCGTTCTGGGATCTGTGGCGGGTGACCGTGGGCGTCAATCTAACTATATTTATGGGGCGGCCAAAGGGCTGATGGAGCGCTATGTTCAGGGGCTACAACACCGTTTTGCGGGCACTGCGATTAAGGTGGTGCTGCTAAAACCTGGCCCGACTGATACGCCAATGACCGCAGCGTTCAAGCAGCAAGGCATGAAATTAGCACCGGTTGCTGACGTTGCCGAGCAGATTGTGCGAGCGATTAATCAAGGTGTTGCGGTGGCTTATGTGCCGGGTAAGTGGCGCTTAATTATGATGATTATTCGTCACTTACCCCGCATTGTTTTTAATCGCATGCGCATTTAATCAAAATTTAATCACACGCATAGACAGTGCTGCATGGGTATGGCCTTTGCCTCACAGCGGCAGCTAATGGGGCTTGCGAATCTGGGTGGCATGCAGTAACTTACGCTTACGTTAACGTCAAGAAAGCGAAACCTGTCTGCTGTGAACACTACGTCCTGTGAAGTAAAGCCCTCTGCGACCGAGCGGTGCGGCTGTTATACCATTTCCGATTTAGCGAAAGAATTTGAGGTCACGCCGCGTGCCTTGCGTTTATACGAAGAATCGGGCTTGCTGGAGCCGCAGCGAGATGGCCAGAAACGTATCTACAGCGAGCGCGACCGGGTAAGATTACGCTTAATTATTCGCGGTAAGCGTATTGGCTGCTCGCTGGCGGAGGTGAAGGAATTATTCGATATGTATGATTCCAGCCCGGGTGAATCCGGGCAGATTAAACGCCTGTTGGAAAAGCTGGATGAGCGCAGGCAGGCGCTGGAATTACAGCGCAGTGAATTAGCGCTGTCCCTGGCGGATATTGAACAGATTGAACAGCGCGCACTGGAAACCCTGCGCGAACTTGAAAACAAAGGACATTGAGAACGATGAGTCAGAACGATCCGGTAGTTATTGTCGGCAGCGCCCGCACCCCAATGGGTGGATTTCAGGGTGTATTGGCCGATGTGCCCGCGCCTGAGCTGGGTGCAGTGGCGATTAAGGCAGCTTTAGCGCGTGGTGGTGTGAGTGCCGATGCGGTGAATGAAGTCCTGATGGGCTGTGTGTTACCCGCAGGCCTGGGTCAGGCACCGGCACGGCAGGCCAGCCTGGGCGCGGGCATCCCACAGGCTGCGGGCTGTACCACAGTGAATAAAATGTGTGGCTCCGGTATGAAAGCCGTGATGCTGGCGCATGATACTGTGCTGGCAGGCACAAATGATGTGGTCGTCGCTGGGGGCATGGAGAATATGAGCAGTGCGCCGTATCTGTTACCCAAAGCACGCGGTGGGATGCGCATGGGTCATGGTGAAGTCAAGGATCATATGTTCCTTGACGGACTGGAAGACGCTTACGACAAAGGCTGTCTGATGGGCGTGTTTGCGGAGGCGACAGCGGATAAATATGCCTTCAGCCGGGAAGCGCAGGATGAGTTTGCGATTGAATCACTCAAGCGGGCGCAGCGGGCGATTGCAGCCGGTGATTTTGCAGCGGAAATTGCAGCGGTGACAGTGAAAACACGCAAGGGCGAAACGGTGGTTGATACCGATGAGCAGCCACCCAAAGCGAATCTGGAGAAGATTCCACAGTTGCGCGCGGCGTTCCGCCAAGACGGTACGGTGACGGCGGCAAATTCCAGCTCAATTTCTGACGGTGCGGCCGCGCTGGTGATGATGCGGCAGAGTGAGGCGGAAAAGCAGGGCTTACAGCCAATTGCGAAAATTCACGCCCACGCCAGCCACGCCCACGAACCCGCGTGGTTTACCACGGCTCCGGTGGGTGCGCTGAAGAATGTGCTGGCAAAGACGGGCTGGGCAGCGAGTGAGGTGGATCTGTTTGAGGTGAATGAAGCCTTTGCTGTCGTGTCGATGGCGGCGATGCATGACTTGGAACTGCCGCATGATAAGGTGAATGTGAACGGTGGAGCCTGTGCCTTGGGTCATCCGATTGGGGCCTCCGGCGCGCGCATTGTGGTGACCTTGCTGGCGGCGTTACAGCGGCGCGGGCTGAAGAAAGGTGTGGCCGGGCTGTGTATTGGTGGCGGTGAGGCGGTGGCTATGGCGGTGGAAATTATTTGAGGTTGGTGGAATTGGGTAGGGGTTCGACGCCGCCAAAGTTCACTCCCATAATCTATTAAGAAATCGACATGAACCTAACTCAAGAACAGTTATTAATCCGCGACACCGCCCGCGACTTCGCCCAGAACCGCCTGCTTCCCGGCGCAGCCGCTCGCGATAAAACCCACAGCTTCGCCACCGAAGAACTGCGTGAAATGGGCGAGTTAGGCATGTATGGCCTATTGGTACCCGAAGAATGGGGAGGCGCAGGTGCAGATTACATTGCTTTAGCTTTGATGATAGAAGAAGTGGCCGCCGCAGACGGTGCCTGTTCCACCATCCTGAGCGTGAACAACGGCCTGGTCTGTCCCATCCTGCAACGCTTTGGCAGTGATCTGCTGAAACAACGTTATCTGCGCCCGCTGGCGAGTGGTGCCATGCTGGGTTGTTTTTGCCTGACGGAGGCACATGCCGGTTCAGACGCATCGGCGATTCGTTTGTCGGCGCAGCGTGATGGCGATGCTTATGTGCTCAACGGCAGCAAGCAGTTTGTGACTTCAGGTAAGAACAGCGATGTGGCTATCGTGTTTGCCGTTACGGATAAAAATGCCGGTAAAAAGGGATTGAGTGCTTTTGTGGTACCCACTGATAGTCTGGGTTATCAGGTCAGTAAAGTCGAGGACAAGCTGGGCCAGCATGGTTCGGATACCGCGAGTATTTTCTTTGATAACTGCCATATTCCGGCGGATCATTTAGTGGGAAATGAAGGCGATGGCTACCGTATCGCGCTGAGTAATCTGGAAGGCGGGCGCATTGGCATCGCGGCGCAGGCCGTGGGGATGGCGCGGGCGGCGTATGAGGCCGCACTGGCCTATGCGCAGGTGCGCGAAAGTTTTGGCAAGCCAATTATTCAGCATCAGGCCGTGGGTTTCCGGCTGGCGGATATGGCGACGCAGTTGGAAGCCGCACATCTGATGGTGCTTAATGCGGCACGGATGAAGGATGCCGGTGAGCCGTGTCTGAAACAGGCGTGTATGGCGAAGCTGTTTGCCTCAGAGATTGCGGAGAAGGTGTGCTCGGATGCGATACAGGTACATGGTGGCTACGGCTATCTGAGTGATTATCCGGTGGAACGGATTTATCGTGATGTGCGTATCGCGCAGATTTATGAGGGCACCAGTGATATTCAAAAAATGGTAATTGTGCGCGAGTTGATGGCGGGCCATTAAACTTTTCCGGAAAAACGTTACCATTGCCCTTTAAAGCCTCAATAGCGGGCGTATAATCGCGCTTTTTTAATGACAGATAAAATCACAATGAGCGACCAATCTATTTATGCTGACCTGAAGCAGTTGGGTAGCGCAACCGAGTTGCCGACTGACCCTGAGCAGGCGGTACTGGAAACCGTCAGTAACCCTGAACCCGACGTTGATTATGTGGTGCGTTTTACGGCGCCGGAATTTACGTCGCTGTGTCCAATGACCGGTCAGCCGGATTTTGCCCATTTGATGATTGATTATATTCCGGGCAAGTTATTGGTGGAGAGTAAATCGCTGAAGTTATTTCTGGGCGCGTTTCGGAATCATGGGGCGTTTCATGAGGCGTGTACGGTAAGCATTGCGCGGCGTTTGGTTGAGGAGCTTGATCCAAAGTGGCTGCGCATCGGAGGCTATTGGTATCCACGCGGCGGTATCCCGATTGATGTGTTCTTCCAGCATGGCGCAGTGCCGCAAGGGGTGTGGGTGCCGGAACAGGATGTGCCGGGGTATCGGGGACGCGGTTAATGTCTACCACCGTTATGTTGGTGGTTTTGCTGGCGGCGTTGTTGCATGCCAGCTGGAATTTTCTGGTTAAAAAAGCCGACGATAAAATGCTCAGTATGAGCGCGGTGGTGCTGGGTCATATGCCGCTGGCGCTGTTGATGGTTCCATTTGCTGAGCTGCCAAATCTGGATGCCTGGCCTTATTTGGTCGCGACGATGTTACTGCATACGGGCTATCAGTGGTTTCTGTTGAATGCGTATAAGATTGGTGATCTGAGTCAGGTTTACCCAATGGCGCGTGGGGTAGCTCCGCTATTGGTAACCCTGATTTCGCTCGGTGCTCTGGGTGTGGCTTTAAGCACGGTTGAGCTGTTGGCGGTGGCGTTCATTGGCTGTGCGATTATTAGTTTGGCGCTGCTGAAACAAAGCAGCGGCCTGTTTAATCATAAGGCCGCGCTGCTGGCGCTAATCACCGGTGGCTTTATTGCGGGTTATTCGATAGTGGATGGTTTAGGAGCCAGAGTGGCGGGTAATGCACTGGGCTATTATATTGTTGGCTCTGGTATGAATGCTGCAGTGTGGGCGGTGTATGTTTATAACAAGCGCCCTGGTTTAATGTGCCAGTTGTTCACGACGGAATGGAAGCTGACGCTGGGCGGTGGCGGTGCCTCCTTTGCTGCTTATGCGTTGGTGGTATGGGCGTTTATGTCTGCACCGATTGCGCTGGTAACCGCCCTGCGTGAGACCAGTATTATTTTTGCGATGCTGTTGGGTGTGTTGGTATTGGGTGAGCGCCTGAGTTGGCAGAAGGTTGTTGCAGTATTGTTGGCGATTAGCGGGGTTTTACTGCTGCGCTTTAGTCAGGTCTGAATGCTTTGGCTCTGAGTATGTTCAGTTACAGTTAAAGGTTGTGCTAAAGGAGCCTTATGGCTATGCGGCACGCTTGATGCACAATAACCTGGGGGGGTCGCGGCTATTGCCGACGCAACAGTTAGTCAGTATTTTGCTGCAAATTATATAATGAATGGCTCTATGGTGCCGTCAAATTTGCCCTGAGCATCAGGTGATTGCAGTGTTTGGCCGTTTGGCGGAAAAATTAAACAAATTGTTGACATTGTTGTAGCCTAGCCGCGATCAGGGGTTAATAGGAAAATAACAATGATGCTTGCAGTAAATTCACTAAAATTAGTAAAACTAACATCTATTATTTTATTCAGCAGTTTGATGCTGAATAGTCATGTTGTACTGGGTGAAACGGCAGAAGAGCAAATCCAGGCTACCGCTAAAAATTCGGGCTTACAGGATAACGGCTCTTTTGCAACTCAGTATGAGGGCAGGCTACTCACACTGCTTGAAGTTGATGATCTATCGGCATTGGGAGTTCGGGTTGAGGTACTGAACTCACTGCTGGATTTGATAAAAAAACAAGAAGAAGATTTTAATCAGTGGCCGCAGTTGCTGAAAAATGCGGTGGGGCATTATAAAACATTGCTGGCCGCCGTTGATGATATTCAGGCGCCTGCCGAAGCCTTAAGGACCTTAAAAGCCGATGCCAAACGCTTAGTGCTTGAAATGAAATTTGACCAAGCCGGTAAGCTGTTCAATGAAATTCGTACTGAGAGTTTGAGTGCTGAGCCCGCATTGAATCTGATTGCCGCTGAGGCGGATGCGGCTAATGCTGCCCGCGCTTTGGTTCAGTTGAATACTGAGGAAGCTGCTGACTACTATTTACGGGCGAGTTCTGCGTTAGAAACACTGGGTGAAAAGCACCATATTAAATGGAGCAGCTACGCCAGTAGCGCAGGTGCTGCTTTTCGGGAAGCTGGTTTTTACACTGAAGCCGGGTCTTTGCTGAAAACGGCATTTGAGCTGCGCGATAAACACGTACCGGGCACGCCTGCTGCGTTAGAGAGCTTGGACCAGCTGGCACAGATCAAGCGTCTGATGGCACGGTATGATGAGGCTTTGCCTTTATACCAACGTGCACTAGCTAATAAAGAAAGCACGTTTGGTGAGCGCCATGCGCAGGTTGCGGTTGCGCTCAATAATGTAGCGGATGTTTATCGCTTGAGCGGTGAATATGAAATGGCGCTGCCGCTTTATCAAAGAGCGTTAAATATTAATCGCGAAAAGTTGGGTAACCAGCATCCTGATTTTGCCACTACGCTGAACAATTTGGCCGGTTTATATGAGTCAACGGGCGAATATAAACAAGCGCTGGAACTTTATCAGGAGGCATTAAAGGTTAATGAGCGCATCCATGGTGAAAATCATCCTGCGGTCGCGACCACGCTGAATAATTTAGCGGGTTTATACCGAGCGATGGGACAGTTTGAAACTGCACTGCCGTTGTATGAGCGTGATCTAAGAATCAGCCGTCGCGCACTGGGTGAGGATCACCAGGATGTCGCAACGACTTTAAACAATCTGGGTATCCTATATTACCACATGAAAGATTATGCGAAGTCTTTCGGGTATCTCGAACAGGCGCTGGAAATTTTCCGTTCTAAGCTGGGTATTAATCATCCTAATACGGTACGGGTGGAAGAAAGTTTGTTAGTGATTAATCGGAAACTGGCTGAGTAAGGGGCTTATCCAGCCTTGTTTGAGCCTGTTTGGTAAGGCTCTAGGCTGACATGGCTGGCTTTTTTTAGATTAAATTTGCTTATGCCACTGGGTGCGGCGGGTAGGAAAACCTGTTGCACCCACTATTTCATTTTCTGTGCTACCCTCTCTGTTTTAACCGGATGTTTCACGCTTGCTTCAGCCGCAATTTCTGCTTTTTCCCCGCAGCAGACTGGCAGCCTATCTACTGGCGATTAGTGTTCTCTTGACGGCTTGTACCCCTCAACCTGCTGAGCGTGAGCTTGCCTTCGATACCCGTATTTACCTCAATCAGCGCGCATTGCAAGTCGCTGTTTTTGAGACACCGCAAGCGCACCGCTTCGGCTTAATGGGTATTCAGCAGCTGCCAGAAAATACCGGTGGTTTGTTTGTGTTTGAAGCGGCTACTCCAGTTCACTTTTGGATGAAAAACGTACTTATTGAACTGGATATTTTATTCTTCGATCAGCAGGGAGAGCTACTATCACGGGTGGAGTCGGCCCAACCTTGTGGTGAGTTCCATTGCCCAATATTTAGCGTCACGGACGTTAAATATGTGCTGGAAGTGAGAGGTGGTTTCGTTCGAGAGAATGCGCCAACCAAGCCCCTGCGCTTGCGGGTGCCCGAGTAGGGCGCTTTTGGCCGGATCCCAACTCAAGCGCTGATTGAACGCCGTCGTAAGCCAGCTAAGCCCTGGAACAAAACCGCCGCCAGTACCAAGCCTCCGCCGAATAGCGTATTAACTGTTGGCACTTCAGCGACAAACAACCAGACCCAGACTGGGGCCAGTGCGGTCTCGCCCAGTGCCAGCAAGGGTACCTGGGCTGACGGTACGCTGCGCGTCCCGAGCGTGATTAAAATAAAGCCAAATCCAATCTGCACGCTCCCCAGCATAATTGCCATCAGTAAGTCATGGCCTGAAATCGCAAATGTCGGCATAAACGGTAGGCACAGCAACGCGGCAGCAACCCCTGCTAGTGATACTGCCGCTAGGGTATCGCGCTGTGTGCCGATTTTACGCAGCGTGACAATCATCACTGCAAAGGCTAAGACGGCGAGTAGGGCATAAATAACGCCGCGCCAATCGGTGGCGCTAATGCCGCCAGAGACCATAATTAACACGCCGATAATCGCCACCAGGGCAGCAGCGACCGTGCTACCTGCGACCCGTTCCCGCAGCACCAGCCACGCCAGCGCTGCGGCTATAAAAGGGCCGGTGCTAAGTAATAAAACAGTATTGGCGACTGAGGTGCTAAACAGACTCAGCAGGTAGAAAATAAATCCCATGCCCAGCGCCAGCGTCACAATCAGGTCAAGGGGACGTATTTCACGATAGCGCTGTAGAGTACTGCGCCGATTATGCCAAAAAACAAACAGTAGCACCGTCACTGAGAATGCCAGCGAGCGATAAAAGAGCACGGTCCATGGGTTTGCGCTTTCAATATTGCGCACCAGTAGGCCCGCCGTGCTGAGAAAAATGCCTGCTAGCAGGATAAATAATACGCCCCGAGCGTAAGTTTGTGGATGAGTCATGGTTTTGCCTACGCCTTTGATAGGGTTTAGTGATCAGTACGGGATGCCATTTTGCGATCCTGCATGCGCTGTTTTTCTTGACGCCACATCAGCCACGCGGCCAGCAGCACGCCGATGGAGACCGTTAAAATAATAAGCGTCGCCAGTGCATTAATATCTGGTTTTAGCCCAAGTTTAATACGCGAGAAAATTAGAATCGGCAGTGTATTCGATCCTGGCCCAGTAACAAAGCTGGCAATGACCAGGTCATCCAGTGATAGCGTGAACGCTAGTAGCCAGCCCGCTAACATACCCGGTGCTAAAATCGGCAGCGTAATGTCCCACAGTACGCGCAGGGGTTTAGCGCCTAAGTCTTGTGCAGCCTCTTCGATGGATTGATCCATCCCGATTAGACGTGATTGAATAATCACCGCGACATAAGCCATGGAGAAGGTGATATGAGCGATGGTAATCGTCGTAAAACCGCGTGCGCCTGGCCAGCCGATGATGTCTGCCAGCGTAATAAACAGCAGGAGCAACGACAGTCCAGTAATCACTTCTGGCATCACCAGTGGGGCAGAAATCATACCTGAAAATAGGGTACGCCCCTTAAAGCGCCCGAAACGTACCATGGCCAGTGCGGCCAGCGTACCGAGCAGCGTGGCGAAAGTGGCATTAATCAGCGCAATGCGCAGGCTGAGCATGACCGCTTCCCAGACCTCTGGGCTTTCAAACAGTACTGTATACCAGCGAGTGGAAAACCCACCCCAAATGGGCACCAGCTTAGAATGATTAAAAGAGTAGAGAATCAGCAGGAAAATCGGGACATATAAAAACGCCAACCCAAAGCACAGCATCGCTATGACCCAGCGCGAGCGTTTATGGATCATGTCTTGACTCCGACCTGTCTGGCCTGCACGTTTTGATAAAGCATCATGGGAAGAACCAGCAGAATCAGCAAGGCCACGGCCACGGCGGCGGCTACCGGCCAGTCGTGATTATTATTAAATTCGCTGTAAAGCAGTTTACCGATCATAAATGAGTTGCCGCCGCCCAGCAGGTCGGGGATTACATATTCACCGGTAGCAGGAATAAACACCAGCAGGCTGCCCGCAATAATGCCGGGCAGCGTCATCGGTAAGGTTACCGTGAGGAACGTTATCAACGGCTTTGCCCCGAGAGCAGCTGCCGCTTCTAATAGATTCATATCCAGCTTTTCGATATTGGCATAAAGTGGCAGAATCATAAACGGCAGATAGGAATAAATAATGCCGAGATAGACCGCGAATGGTGTATATAACATGCGAATCGGTTCATCAATCAGGCCGAACCAAATTAAGAGATTATTCAGCGTGCCCTGATCCGCCAGGATGCCCATCCAGGCATAGACTCTGAGTAGAAATGAGGTCCAGAAGGGCAAAATGACGAGGATCAGTAGAATATTGCGCTGAGTGGGCGTGGCGCGCACGATGCCATAGGCCATGGGGTAGCCAATAAATAGACAGATCAGCGTGCAGATAAAGGCAACTTTGATCGAGTTTAGATAAGTCTTATAATACAGCTCATCTTCCCATAAATAAGCATAATTATCGAACAGCAGGCTGAGCTGGAGTGCACCGTCTTCCGTCCAGTTTAACAGTGAAGAAAAGGGCGGGCTGGCGATAATCGACTCGGCCAGGCTGATTTTTATGACAATAAAAAAGGGAATCAGAAAAAACAGGACTAGCCACAGGTAAGGTACGGCAATGATCAGGCCTTTCCATTTTGTTTGCAAATAGCGTCCTGAAGACTGGCGCAGTGACGGTGTGGAGGCGGGAACGGTCGATGGCTTCATGCGTGCCGCCTCAATGTGTCAGCACGATAGCACTAGCACTATCCCAGTGCAGATAAACCCGCTCATCCCAATCGACCAAATGCCTCCCAGAGGTGGGGCGGGTTTGGTTAGGGTGTGTCACATCAATCATCTTGCCGTTATCGAGCTTAATTTTATAATTTGACAGTCGTCCGAGATAGCCAATGTCATGCACGCTACCCGCCAGCTGATTCGGGCCGGGGGTTGTGGGTGCATCCTTAAGCATGCGTATTTTTTCTGGGCGAACCGCTACCCAAACCTTAGTATTTTGCGCAAGTTCGGCGCTGTGTCTGACGGTAAACTGGAGTGTATCATCCTGCGCTGAACGCACCACGACATGATCTGCAGTGCTTGTTATCACATGGCCCTGAAAAATATTGGCGGAGCCAATAAAATTGGCGACGAAGCGGCTGTCTGGGCTTTCATAAATTTCAGTCGGCGTGCCGGTTTGAATAAACCTGCCCTGATCCATCACCGCAATGCGGGTGGATAAGGTCATGGCCTCTTCCTGGTCATGGGTGACGACGATGAAGGTGACGCCGAGCTGATCCTGGATGTTCATCAGTTCATATTGGGTGTGTTCCCGCAGCCGCTTATCCAGTGCCGCTAGCGGCTCATCCAGCAATAGGACCTTGGGCTGTTTGACCAATGCCCGAGCTAGCGCGACGCGCTGGCGCTGGCCGCCGGAGAGTTGGTTGGGCTTGCGCTGGCGGAAGTCACCGAGTTCAACCAGTTCAATCATTTCGGCTACGCGCCGGGTGATTTCTTTTTTTGGCAGGCCATCGCGTTTCAGGCCGTAAGCAATGTTTTTTTCCACCGTCATGTGTGGAAACAGCGCATAAGATTGAAACATCATATTTACGGGGCGGGCATAGGCTGGAATGTTAGCAACGGCTTCGCCATCGATAAAGATATTGCCCGCTGTTGGCGTTTCAAATCCGGCGAGCATGCGGAGTAGCGTGCTTTTACCGCAGCCCGAGCCACCTAATAAACAAAACAGTTCGCTTTTATAAATATCCAGATCAACATTATCGACCGCAGTGAAATCCCCGAAGCGTTTGGTCACCCCACGGATTTTGATGAAGGGTTCCTGCTTAGGGTCTAGCCAGGGCCGATGCGTATCGTTTAGGTCTGTGGACATGGTTGAGCTGCTATAGAAGAAGTGGGCCCGCTGATCGGCACCGAACGATTCCTACTTAAAAAGGGAATCGCTCCGCTACTCTGCCTCACTCACTGGGGGTGAGGCGGAGCTAGTGCCCATGTACTGAATTCCTAGCCCAGCCGCTGCAGGGTTGTTATCGCAGCAGCACCAGGAGAGGCGATGACGGAGCCTTAATTTCCGGCTTTGAAATTAGTCCAGGCCCGCGTTCTGGCCCGTTCAATTTTCTTCGGCGCCACACCCAAGGTATACATCTGCGCGACCTGCTCGTCTGATGGGTAAGCGGCTGGGCTGCTGGTGACTTCCTTATCTACCAGATCAAATGCGTCCTTATTGGCGGTAGCGTACCAGGTGAAGTTGGTGTCACCCGCTGCAACTTCCGGCCGCATCATGTAGTTGATGAAGGTGTGTGCATTATCTACATTTTTAGCATCAGCCGGGATAATCCAGCCGTCAGTCCAAAACTGCGCTGCTTTCTCTCCGGGCGGCAGGAAAAAGTCGAGCACCACGCCGGTGTCGGCTTCTTTGGCACCTGACATTGCTAGCAGACCATCTGGGCCAAAGGTAATGGCCACACAAAATTCTTTCTGTGGCATGCGCTGATAGGCATAGTTATCGAAGGTTTTAATGTAGGGGCGCACTTTTTTCAGCATTTCCGCTGCTTTGGCGTAATCGTCTTTAGTCGTGCTGTTCGGATCAAGGCCCAGATAAGCCAGCGCCATCGGCATAATATCGGTGGGTGAGTCGAGGAAAGCCACGCCGCATTTGGCGAGCTTTTCCATGTGCTCTGGGTTAAACACTAGATCCATGGAGCCAATGGGGGCATCGGGATGGGTTTCTTTGACCAGCGCTTCATTGTAAGTGACGCCGTGGGTGCCCCACATATAGGGAATGATATGCTTATTGCCCGGATCCCACAGCGCATCCAGCTGTTCCATGACGTCGGGACGCAGGTGTTTCATATTCGGCAGCTTGTCTTTATCCAGCGGCTGCAGAATATTAGCTGGAATCAGACGTGCGATCTGTGAGCTGGCATGGCTGACCACATCATAGCCGGTACTGCCCGCCAGCAGCTTGGTGTCAATCGCTTCCACTGAGTCGTAGGTATCGTAAGTGACTTTGATGCCAAATTCTTTCTCGAAGTTGGCAATCGTCTCCTCGCCAATATACTCTCCCCAGTTAGTGACGTTCAGCTCGCCTTCTGCAAACGCTGGCAGGCTAAGCCCTACTGCTGCTGGTACCAGCCATAAACCGATTAGTGCTTTAAGTTTCATATTGCTCCTCCAATGTAACCACTATGAAAAAATTCTATCCTGTAAGCATGCGAGTCTGCGCCTCGTGCAGTCACTCACCTGCAAATAATCATGGCACCCCTGCGAACTATGAATGTTGATTGCTGTGCGCTCAAACATCACTTACAGAGTAGGATACCTTATATAATGAATGACGTTGCTATTCAATCCGCTTGTGTACAATCTGCTGTTGTATAACGTTCTGTTGACCAGGCCATGCGTATGCCTGAGTCGCAATGACGGAGGGTATGAATGAACGCTAGTTTGGCGGCTGTGTTACCTGTTTTCCTGCTGATGGTGTTGGGACATTGGGCGCGGCGCAGTGGTTTTTTGGATGCAGTATTTTGGGTTCAGGCCGAGCGTGCGACTTACTATCTGCTGTTTCCGGCGCTGTTGCTCACGCGCTTGGCACAGGCTGAACTTGACTGGCAGGCCAGCCAGTGGCTACTTATCGCAGCGCTCCTATTGATCTCGGTGGCAGCGGCACTGTGCTTTGGATTGCAGTGGCTATTGCGTCTTAGCGCCCATGATTTCACGGCGTTTTTTCAAGGGGGAATCCGGCTGAATAACTTTATTGCGCTGGGTTTAATCGCGACTTTGCCTGACCCCGCATTGACCGTATTGGCGCTGCTAATGGCGGTGTTTATTCCTGCCATGAATGTATTGAGCGTGTTGGTATTGTCGAGGTATGCCAGGGCGAAACCCAATTACCGCGCAGTGTTGTCTGGCGTGTTGCAAAACCCGTTGGTGCTGGCTTGTGCCAGTGGCATACTGCTGAATACTTGCCAATGGCTGCCGCCGCCTGTGCTGCTTGGAGTGTTGGAAACCTTGGGTGCGATGGCTGCGCCGCTAGGGCTGCTGGCGGTGGGGGCAGGGCTGAAGCTGCAAGCACTGCGGGCGGCGGGGTGGGTTTTTGTGTGGAATACCTTATTAAAGCTGGTGCTCATGCCGCTATTGGGTTTGGTGATTGCGCTGCTACTGCCGTTAGATCGCTTAACGCTGAGTGTTTTTGTGGTTTATAGCGCACTGCCAACCGCATCTGCGGCTTATATTTTAACGCGGCAAATGGGTGGGAATGCTGAACTGATGGCGGGAATCATCACCGGGCAGACCCTGGTATCGATGTTAACGCTGCCGCTGGTACTGCTGCTGCTCACGTATCTGCCCGGTTAACCAGCCAAATCCCCAGCGCACAAAATAGAAAGCCCAGCCATGACAGCGGTCGCATCACTTCGCCCAGAATCACCCAGGCGAGTAGCACCGCCAGCGGCGGCACTAGGTAAAAAAGGGCGGAGACTTTCGAAGCCGCACCGCGCTGAATCAGGCCAATGAGCAGGCTAATGGCGACTAGGGAATTGCCCAATACCAGATAAGCCAGTGCGATCAGCAGCTCGGGATGCCAAATAATCGTCTGCTCCTCTGTGGCTAAGGCCAGGGGCAATAGCGTAATAAAGCCAACGCAATACTGCACGCAGGCATTGGTCACCGGATGGGTTTTGCGGCCATAGCGCTTTTCAAACAGCGTGGCTGATGTGATACTCATTAATGCGCCAACGGCCATGCTAACCGCAAAAAACGAAACGGCAGCTAGTTCATAGTTAGCGAAAATCACCAGCAGCGTGCCGCCAAATCCACAGAGTAGGCCGAACCAAAATGAACGATTGATCTGCTCGCCGACTAAGAGCGGCGCAAGAAAGGCGACCAAAATCGGCTGTAGCGATAAAATCAAGGCTGCGGTGCCTGCACCCATGCCATCCTTCATCGCTAAATAGGCCAGCCCAAAATACAGACTTTGGATCAATAAGCCGGTCACAATGAGCGTAAGCCAGTGCGCCCGGTCACGCGGCAAACCGGCCCTGAGTAGCCACAGCAGCGGCAATAACAAAGCCACAGCAATCGCATAACGCAGCGCTAGCAGCGTCATGGGTTCAATATAAGCCAGCCCCATTTTAGCGAAGCTATAGCCACCGGCCCAGAGCAGTACGAATAACCATGGTGCAAAGCGCCAGAAATCGAGCGGGACACGGCCAGTCTTCGCTGTAGTTTTAGCGATGCATTCATTGGCGGCTGAGCTGACCGGTTGGTTGCTATCATGTTTCATCGCTATTTCCGTTGTGCTTAGGTCTGCTACACTGCAAAGGCAGCGTGTCGATAAGATCCAAGGAGTTCATCTATGTCAGCCAAACCCATCAGCCGTTTTCCTATTCCCGATATTAACGAGCTTCCCGAAGATATGCGCACTTTAATGTTGGAGGTTCAGGAAAAAGCCGGTTTTATCCCTAATGTGTTTTTGGCATTAGCGCATCGTCCGGCTGAATTTCGAGCCTTTTTCCAATACCACGAGGCACTGATGGAACGTGCCAGCGGATTGACGCTGGGTGAGCGTGAAATGATTGTGGTCGCGACTTCTGGAATTAATCAGTGCACTTATTGCGTAGTGGCACACGGTGCAGTGCTGCGTATTCGCGAGAAAAACCCGCTGCTGGCCGACCAGATTGGCACGAACTACCGCAAGGCAGACATTACTGAACGCCAGAAAGTGATGTTGGATTTTGCGGTGAAGGTGGCGCTCAGTGCCTACGAGGTTAATGAGGTGGATTATGAGACGCTGTACCAACAGGGTTTTAGTGATGACGATATTTGGGATATTGGGGCGATAGCCGCTTTTTTTGCGCTATCGAACCGTCTCGTGAATATGGCGGGTATCCGCGCGAATGATGAGTTTTATTTAATGGGGCGCTTGCCAAAGGGTAGGCTGTAATCGTCTGAATAAAAGTTAGGGAATAGCGCCCTGCAATTTCTAGATGCATATCGCTATTCCCCCAATGTCTGTTGGTTTGAGTGGCATTGATCACAATCATCTGAACCGTGCGTTGCAAGCCAAAGACCCGCGCCATAGCGCAGCGTGTTGTTATGCGGTTTAGGCTACTTAGGTTCCATGGCCGTCTAAGTTAAGCGGCAAATATGGCGTATTTGCGCACCCAGCTCACGTAATTCATTGAGTACGGCGGATTCGCTAAGAAAGCCACCGACTTCGCCCGTATTAGTGCCGATATAGCCGAATAGGCCATCAGTTTCCTCGCGATAGACTGAAACCTGTTGGCTGGCCGTGGCACTACAGGCGTTCAGGCAAACAGGATATTTAAAGTCAACTTCTAGAACAGTGTTTTCCATCTTATTGTTACCCGATTTTTGCAGATCTAGCTTTGATAAGTCTGCTGATAGATTGATCTTAAAATTTTTATAAGATCACCTTATACCTGAATCAACAGAAATGACAAGTGCAAATTGGCATAATTTTATACATTTATAAAAAATAAGTGGCGCAATCTGCTGGATAAAAGGCGTAGGCTGGGTTCGGCGATTACAAAAATTTCACGCCACAATCATGCAAGTCGGTGGTGGGCGCAGTAAGATAGGCTTTGTCGCTACGTTAATTCGGATAATGCTATGACCGTTCAGCTATCGCCCCAACAAATGCTTGATCAGAAGTACACCCTGTCCCACGGTCAGGCTCTCATGAGCGGTTCACAGGCGCTAGTTCGGCTGCCGATGTTACAAAAAGACCGTGATCGCCGGGCTGGGCTGAATACGGCGGGGTTTATTTCTGGTTATCGCGGTTCGCCGCTGTCGGGTTTTGACCAGCAACTCTGGCGAGCCGAACATTTCTTGAAAGCACATGATGTGGTGTTTCAACCCGGATTGAATGAGGATTTGGCCGCGACGGCGGTATGGGGCACGCAGCAGCTTAACCTGACAGAGCAGGCGCAGTTCGACGGGGTATTCAGCCTGTGGTACGGCAAAGGGCCGGGCGTCGATCGTTCGATTGATGCGATTAAGCATGCGAACTTGGCCGGAAGCGCGCGGTACGGCGGTGTCTTGATGGTGGCTGGTGATGATCATGCCGCGAAGTCATCGACTACGGCGCATCAGTCGGAGCAGGTGATGGCCGCTGCGGGGGTGCCGCTATTGTATCCGTCTAATGTGCAGGAGTTTCTGGATTTTGGTCTGCATGGCTGGGCGATGAGCCGTTTTTCCGGCCTGTGGGTCGGCTTAAAGTGCGTGACGCAGGTAGTGGAGACTACGTCTACGGTAGACATTGACCCGGAACGGCAGAGGATTTTGCTGCCGGATGATATTGAGTTGCCGCAGGACGGGCTTAATTTGCGTTGGCCGGATATGCCGCTGGCGCAGGAGGCGCGCCTAGTCAACCACAAATGGTATGCGGCGTTGGCTTATATCCGGGTAAACCGGTTGAATCGAATCGTGTTTGATGCGCCGCAGGCACGTTTTGGCATTATGGCCGCGGGCAAAGCCTATCAGGATGTACGTCAGGCATTAAACGACCTGGGGTTAGATCGCGCGGCGCTCAAGCAGCTTGGCGTGCGGGTGCTGAAAGTAGGCTGTGTTTGGCCGCTGGATGCGGAGGGGGTGAGCCAGTTTGCGCGGGGGCTGGATCAGATTCTGGTGGTGGAAGAAAAGCGCCAGTTGCTGGAGCCTGCGTTAAAAGAGGTGTTGTATCATTGGCCTGATGCGGCGCGGCCTAAGGTGTACGGTAGGTTTAATGCGCCGGATGAGGCGGCGAGTGCCCGCGGTGCAGCAGGCGGTGAATGGGCGCTGCCACGAGCAGATTGGCTATTACCCCCGGCTTATGAATTGTCGTCATCGCAGGTCGCACAGGTGGTGGCCAAACGTTTACTCACACTGGAATTGCCGGCGCTGCTGCGCGAGATGTTGGCCCAGCGTCTAGCGGTGCTTACACACAAGGAGCGCGCCGCCGCCGCGCCTAAAGCCACCGGTGAGCGTACCCCGTGGTTCTGTTCGGGTTGCCCGCATAACACCTCTACCCGCGTGCCCGAGGGGTCGCGCGCGCTGGCGGGGATTGGCTGTCATTTTATGGTGGTATGGATGGATCGGGCCACGGCTACCTTCAGTCACATGGGCGGCGAGGGCGCGGCCTGGATTGGGCAGTCACCGTTCACCGCAGAAGACCATGTCTTCGTGAATATGGGCGACGGCACTTACTTCCATTCCGGTTTGCTGGCGATTCGGGCAGCGATTGGCGCAAAGGTGAATGTCACCTATAAAATTCTGTTTAATGATGCGATTGCTATGACCGGTGGGCAGCCTGTCGATGGCGTGCTCAGTGTGCCCCGGCTGGCGCAGCAGGTGGTAGCGGAAGGGGCAGCTCGCACAGTGATCGTGACAGATGATCTCGCCCAATATAACCCGGAGCGGCGGGCTGAATTACCGGCGGATGTGGCGGTTTATCATCGTGATGAGCTGGATGAGGTGCAACAAGCCTTACGCGCCACGGCGGGTACCACTGTGCTGATTTATGAACAGATGTGTGCGACCGAAAAACGGCGGCGGCGCAAGCGTGGCACGCTGCCAACGATAAACAAGCATGTGTTTATTAACGCTGCGGTATGTGAGGGCTGTGGCGATTGCTCCAGCGCTTCAAACTGCCTTTCGATAGAGCCGCTGGCGACCCCGCTGGGGACGAAACGCCGCATTAATTACTCGACGTGTAATCAGGACTTTTCCTGTGTGAAAGGGTTTTGCCCGAGTTTTGTCACCGTTGAGGGCGCGGTACTGCAAAGTGCCGCGTCGCCACCGGCAGCCGAGGCCATCGCACCTGATGCAGACCAGTCTGTGCCCGCAGCGCGAGTGCCGGTGACGAGTGGCGCTGATGCTTTGGATGCCATTCCGACCCCGCAGCTGCCGGTGCTTGATACTCCCCAGCGTATCTTAATCACTGGTGTGGGCGGTACAGGTGTGATCACTGTGGGCGCGCTTATTGGTATGGCGGCTTATATCGATGGCCTCGCCAGCAGTGCGCTTGATATGACCGGCTTAGCCCAAAAGGGTGGCGCGGTCTTATCCCATGTGCAGCTGGCGCAGGAAGCGTCGCAGCTGCATGCCGCACGAATTGCCTTAGCGCAGGCGGATGTTCTGCTGGGCTGTGACGGTATTGTTTCGGCCTCGGCAGAGGCGTTGGCGTGTACGCAGGCCGGACAGACCAAAGCGGTGGTGAATAGCAATGAAACCCCAACTGCTGCGTTTGTGCAGAACCGCGACTGGACGTTTCCAGGCGCGTCAGTGGTGCAGGATGTACGCGCTGCATTGGGGGAGGACAGTGAATTCATCGATGCCAATGCGCTGGCACTCCAGCTGCTGGGTAGCACTTTATACGCGAACGCGCTGCTCATCGGCTATGCCTGGCAGAAGGGTTGGCTGCCTTTACAGCGCGCGAGTCTGTTACAGGCGATGGTGATTAATGGCATTAAGGTGGCGGAAAATCAGCAGGCCTTTCAGTGGGGACGTTATTTTGCCCATCACGGTGCCGGCAGTGATGCCGGTGGACGGATGAAACCTACAGTGGCGACAAGCACCGTGCAGTTTGTCAAACCCGCAAACGCTCGCCTGTCTGCGTCAGCATCGAACGGGTCGGTAGCGGCGGCACCGACAGAATCGGTTGAGGCATTAATTGAGCGCTACTGCCAGCACCTGAGTGCTTATCAAAACGCGGCCTATGCGGCACGTTATCGTCAGGTCATAGCGCCGTTACAAGCGCGCGAGCGTGCGCTGTTTGGGAGTGAGGTTCAGGGTGGAGATGAGCATGCTCAGGGTGACTTGGCGTTGACCCGGCTAGCGGCGACTTATCTGGCCAAACTGATGGCCTACAAAGATGAGTATGAAGTGGCGCGCTTATATAGCCAGCCCGAATTTATGGCTAAACTGCGCGCGCAGTTTGCGGGCGAGCCGGGCGTGGACTACCGGATTAAGCTGAATTTAGCACCGCCATTGCTGAGCAAAAAGAACGCACAGGGCCAGCTGCTAAAGCGGGAGTATGGTGCTTGGGTGCTAAAGCTAATGCCGCTGCTGGCACGGCTGAAACCGCTGCGCGGCACGGCGCTGGACGTGTTTGGGTATAGCGCAGAGCGCCAGCAGGAGCGGCGCGTCGCCCAGCGTTATGCTAAGCTGATTGCCCGGGTCGCGGCGGAATTGACGGCAGATAATCAGGCGGTGCTGCGTGACCGTTTATTATTAGCCGATCCGGTGCGGGGTTTTGGTCATGTCAAAGCGGCAGAGCTGGCTGAATTTGAGGCCGCGCTTGACGCGCTTGATGATCATACCCGTTACTCAACGTAAGCGACGGCGTCACTCGCCAGCAGCTCCGTCATCGCGGGCATGATTTTGAGGCCGTCAAGCACGGCCTGATCCAGCTCAGCCTCCAGCGTGCTAATACGTTCCAGTCGTGCTAGCACCTGGGAAATCTGGGCGTAGGGCACGATGACTACACCGTCGTGATCCGCAATCACCATATCGCCGCTTTCCACCTGGCGGCCACCTATTTGAATGGGGAGTCCAATGCGTCCTGGCCCTTGAGCGACCGGTGAATTGGGGTTGATACCGCAGCTCCAGACCGGCAGGCCCGCTGCGACCACGCCAGCATAATCGCGCATTGGGCCGTCAGTGACAAAGCCCGCCGCCTTATTATTGCGCATCATGCCAGCGACGCGGTCGCCGCAGGCGGCACAGCCGCGGTAGGCGCTGAAGGCCGAGACCACGATATCGCCGGGCTGGATGAATTGTTGTGCTGCCAGCAGAGCCAACACATCCGCCGGGCCGGTGTCCACAGTCAGCGCCGGGCCAGCGGCGACGCAGAGTAAATCACGACCTTCGCCGAGTGGGCGAATATCAGGCGATAGCGCGCCACAGCCCGCCATCGCATCCACGATGAAACCGGTGGGCACGCTCTGGAACGCTGCAATTTGCTGAGCATCCGGGCGGCGGCTCGGTTTTTTTATGGTGAGCTTTTTCGGTTCTTCAATCATGCGGTTGACTCTAGTTGCAGCGTGTACTTTAGGGGAGTTCAACGCCAGCATTGCGCGCATAAACCTTAGCGACCGCCGCATCATCCTCAGCGCCTAGACCCGAGCCTGAGGCGGCAACAAATTGCTGGAGCGCGGCGGCGGTCAGCGGTGCGGAAAACTTAAGCGTTCGCGCAATATCCAAAACGATGCCTAAGTCCTTCGGCCAAATGTCAACCGACGAGTGCGGGGTATAATCACCCGCGACCACATGTGGTGCGCGATTGGCAAACATCCAGCTATTGCCCGCAGATTGGGTAATCACCTCGACGATTTTATCGGCGGTTATTCCCTGCTTCATGCCAAAGGTCAGCGCTTCGGCCATACTGGCAATATGCACGCCGGCCAGCAGCTGATTGACGGCCTTCATCGCCGAGCCCGGCCCGGCGGTTTCCCCCAGCTCAAACACATTTTCTGCCATGGCATCCAGAGCGGGGCGAGCGGCAGTAAAAGCCTGCGCTGTGCCTGAGGCCATGATGGATAATTGGCCTTGGGCTGCTTTGAGCGCACCGCCGGAAATTGGCGCATCGAGATAATGCACGCCACGCTCTGCGCAGCGCGCGGCCATTGTAACGGCAAATTCTGGCGCGACGGTGGCACAGGCGATAACAACTGCGCCTGCTTTTAAGTGGGGCACAATGCCTTGCGCGCCAAACAGGACGGTCTCGGTTTGTGCAGCGTTAAGCACGACGACGACGACGGTATCCAGCGTGCTTGCCACGGTCTGTAATTCACCGGCTGCGCCACCTTCGTCTCGAAAACGTTCTACTTGTGCTGGGACGACATCAAAGCCATGAACCCTGAAGTCGCCGCTGCTTAACAGGGTGTGGGCAATACCGTAGCCCATGGAGCCTAAGCCGATGACAGCGGCGGCGTGGTGGAGGGGGTCAGTGGGGTTGGAGCTTGTATTCATGTGTCTGCCTCTGGTCCTTGGTAAAATTTCATCAGGGCGGCATTGTCGGCTGCACCGTGCCCGGCGTAGGCGAGTAGACGGTGAATCTCAGCACAGGTCGCAGTCAGCGGCATCGCAGTATGGGTGAGCCGCGCCAGATCCTGCACGCCGTTTAAGTCTTTCACCATATTATCAATGCGTCCCATCGGACTGTAATCTTTAGCGGCCATTTTCGCCATAAATTCCTGTAAAATCGCACTGTCCGCGCGTCCACCTTGCAGCGCCTGCGGAATTTTGCTCGCGTCGACCCCCGCATCTTGTGCTAACTGTGTGGCTTCAGCGACCGCGACGAAGTGAAGGGCGCACAGCACTTGATTTAAGAGTTTGGTGGTCTGCCCAGCGCCGTTCGGCCCCATGAGGGTGTAGTTGGCGCAGAGTAAATCCATGACCGCCTTTGAGTCCTCAAAATCAGCCACCGTACCGCCCGCCATAACGGTGAGCTGCCCGCTGAGCGCTTTGGGCGCACCGCCAGATAAAGGGCAATCCAACCAGCGCAAGCCCTTGTCCTGCGCTGTCTGTGCCAGCGTCTTGGTTGAGGCCGGATCGATGGATGACAGGTCGATAATCAGCGCGCCGGGTTTAGCCTGAGTCGCTACGCCGTGCTCGCCAAATACGGCCGTATGCACGATGTCCGCTGAGTTGAGGCTAAGTATAATATAGTCTGCATCCTGTGCTGCTGCGGTGGCGGAGTCACTGACGGTGGCACCTTTGGCACCGAGTGCCGCGGCTTTGGCCGGGCTGCGGTTGTATACGCTTAACGACTGGCCGCATGCCAGCAGCCGTGTGCCCACCGCGCTACCAATAATTCCGACGCCGATGAGCGCAATTTTAGGGTGTGTCATCTGGACTCCTTAGATACAGGCCGTAATACCACCGTCGACATACAGGGTTTGGCCATTAACAAAGCTGGCGGCCGCTGAGGATAGGAACACACAGGCACCAATCAGCTCTTCCAGCTGGCCCCAGCGCCCGGTAGGCGTGCGCTTACACAGCCACTCGCTAAATTCTGGGTCTTGTACCAAGGCGGCATTCAGTGGGGTATCAAAATAGCCAGGGGCTAGCGCATTCACCTGGATTCCGTATTTGGCCCAGTCGGTTGTCATGCCTTTGGTGAGGTTGGCAACCGCTCCTTTGGAAGCGGTATAGGGCGCAATGCCGGGGCGCGCAAGGGCGGTTTGCACTGAGGCAATATTGACGATTTTTCCATAGCCGCGCTGGATCATATGCTGAGCGACAATCTGACTGACATTAAAGACGCTGCTGACGTTAGTGCGCATGAGGTGCTCAAATGCGGCGGGATCAAAATCTTCCAGTGGGGTGCGGTGCTGCATACCGGCGTTATTGATCAGGATATCAATCGCACCGGTGTTAGCTTCAAAGTTATCAATCGCCTGTTTTACCTGTGCGTAGTCAGTCGCATCGAAGGGTAGTGAGTGGAGCACCGTCCCGTCTGCGCCGAGCTGTGCGGCCGCAGCAGCCAACTTCGCTGTATCACGACCATTAATCACGATGGACGCACCGGCATCAGCCAGACCACGAGCCAATGTATAACCAATGCCTTGGCTGGAACCGGTGATAAGGGCGCGTTTGCCACTGAGGTCAAATAGAGACGGTTTTATACTCATACTGCTTCTACTACTCCTTTAGCGTCATTTATTCAGATGTCGAGTTGAAAATTTCGCGCAATAGCCGCGCATAAATGTCACGCATAAATATGTTTGCGCAATAAATGTTGTTCAATCAGGCTGACGCTAAGTTTACACTATTTCAGGCGGTTTATTTCATCCCGCGAGTACACACAGTTTGCGGCGAGCGTATCCGCCTATAAAAGTTTGTGCCGTTGGGTGGTACCGTCAATACGATGTAAATAACCGTGTTTCCTATCTGTTCGATGTAAGCCGCCGTTGGCACTTATGGCGCTTAATTTTTTGATAATATTGTATAAAAATAATTAATGAAAAATGTGCTTTCTAATAAAAATCCTGCGGGTTATATCATGATAAAGACGCTAACTGTACGCGAAATTCTTCATAAGGAAATTGGGCCAGGTAAGGGTTCAATGAGCTGGCTGCTAGAAGATGAGAGTGGTCTTTCGCGAACGGTACGTGCGATTATCGATGTGGCGCATAACGGCAAGATTGAGAAAATACGTCCGATGTACTGGTCTGATGCACCGCTGGTTGAATGCTTACATCTTATAGAAGAGGGACAGTCGTTTACCCTGGATTTTTCGGGAGCTAAACCGCAGCAAAATACGGTGCCACACGAAGTGTACCGCAATATGACAGTCATACAGCAGCTAGCAGGCTTGGGCAGTCGTTTCACTAGGCTTTTAATCGTATTAGTTCTGGTAATGGGGCTGTGGCTGGCGCAAGGCGTTGCTAGCGAGGTGATGCAAATGCAGCTCAATATGGCTAGGGTAAGCCCAACTGATAGCCAAACCGAATCACCCAGTCAACTATGAGGATGGTGGATGAATGAAGGGTGCGGTTAGACGATTTTCCCCTCGTTGTCGGTTAGCGTGTTTTAATAAATTTACGTTATACTGCGAACGGAGAACGGGTTTTCCTGGTCGAAGCCTGTGTTCAACTCGTATAAGAAGGGGAAGCAATATGTTGAAATCATCCGCAATCATTTTGATCGTTGGGGCTATGCTGGCCGCAGCGAGCACTGCGAGCGCCGAGATTGTTAAAATAAACGTTGGGCCAACGCTGAATCCATTTTTTCTGCGGTTAGTCTGTAATCGGGTGGCGGGAGAGCGCGGTGGTCGTCTCGTGCGTTCAGAGCGCTCTGGACCGAATAAGAACGGCGTTTGTTATGTGGATATTCCACGGCGCTCTGGTGGCATTGTCGCCACACCGGGCACGTTGAATCCGACACGCCCAACACAACAACCCACGACGATTCGTTCGCCGCTGCCTCAGGCGGTACAGCAACAGGGCACTATTCGTCAGCCGGTACCTCAGGCTGTCCCCAACGCGACGAGCCGTATTGAAATGGTGAATGTTGGGCGTTTGTGGAGTCAGCTGCATGCGGCCCAGCGTTGTGAAGAGGTTGCGCTGAGTAAAAACGCAAGCTGGACAGGGATTTGGAAAAAGCACGATGCCCGCAGCGAGGCGCAGTGCCAGCTAAGAAAAAAACCAGAATTTGTACTGCGGGCGGTGTCTACCAGTAAGATCTGGAGCGACAGCCATGCTCAGTATCAGTGTCCGCGGGTCGCCCAAGCAAACGGGGGTGTGTGGGCCGGTAGCTGGCAGGCCGACCCAAAAGATGCCAATAAGGCGCGCTGTATGGTGAGGGTGAAAATTGTACCGATGACCGTCAAAGCCTTTGTAACCACTAAAATTTGGAGTGATGCGCACGCCAAGAAGCACTGCAACGAATTGGCGCAGCGTAACCGGGGCGAGTGGCAGGGCGAATGGCGCGATACGCAGGACAATAAGAACAGTATTTGTATGATAAAACTGCCGCAGCAGACGGCGAATAATCAGGCCGCAGCCGCTACGCGCAACACACCACCAACGCCAAAGCCGGCTGAGCAGGCGACGGCAATCTGGGAGCAAAACCTGCGCAATGTGGCGGCGGGTTTAATCTGGGATCAAGCTCAAGCGGAACGCAAATGCCCGGTAGTGGCGCGCAATGCCAAGGGCACCTGGACGGGGCGCTGGACAAAAACCGGCCCTGGGAATGAGTCGGTCTGTCAGGTGAAGTTTGGCGGCGGTATTGTAGCTCAGGCGGTCCCTTCTGCCACGGCTAAACCTGTGGCACAGCCAGCCAATAATGTGCGCACGCGCAATGTCGCCGCTGGCCCAATCTGGGATGATAAGCAGGCCGCCCAGAAATGCCCGGTAGTGGCTGCGAATAATCAGTCAAAATGGACGGGGAATTGGACAAAGACGGGTCCTGGCCATGTTTCGGTCTGTGAAATTAGCACGGCTACGGTGGCTGCAGCGCAGCCTAAACCAGCGGCTACACTGCGCCCAGTGCAGGCGAACACAGGCTCAGGCAAGCGGCGGGAAGTATCGGTAGGCGGCATCTGGGATCAGGCGCAGGCCGTGAAAAAATGCCCGCTGGCGGCGACCAACAATAAAGGCCGCTGGACAGGGAAATGGCGCAAAATCAGCAACACGAATGCGGTGTGTGAGATTGAAATGCCCTGATGTCACTGCTACCGGCGAATGTTAAATCGTTATATCACGCGCAAGTCTGGCAGTGGGCGCAGCAGATTCCCTCAGGGCGGGTCGCAACTTATGGGCAAATCGCTCAGCTGTTGCCCCCGCCCGCAGGAATTAGCGCAGAAACATACCGTATCTACGGCTCGCGTTGGGTTGGGGCTGCGCTTGCGGCTTGCCCAGAAGGCGTGCCCTGGCATCGGGTGCTAAATGCGCGGGGTGAAATTAGTCAGCGGCCCGATGCGGGTCGGCAGCGGGCGTTACTGCTGGCCGAGGGCGTGGTGTTTGTTAAGGGGCGGCTGAGTTTGGCGCAGTATCAGTGGTTCGGTCACTCACAGAGTTACGGACACTGGCAGAGTAACGAGCCCAGCCAGACTGCTGGGCCGCAGCAGGGGTCTTTATTTTAACTCTCCGGCTTGCACGGCGTTTTCAATGCGGCGCGCTCCCAGTGTTGGGCAGCTAAACACTAAGGGGAGGTCAGACGGCCATGCCACTGCCCCTAAGCGTTCGAAGCGTACCCTGCTGCTATTCCACTGCATCCGCAGTGTGACGACCTCCTGCAACGCGATGCTGTCGCCGTTATCGAGCAGCAGCGTCAAGGTTTCCTCCCCGCTGTCGGCTGTGGGATAGGCCCGAACTTCCAGCGCGGTAGCATCGTGGGGGGCGGCTATATCCCAGTGCTGTGCCAGTGGAATGAGGCTGCCCGCGCGTATAAAAATCGGTAGGAAATCCAAGGCCGCTTCCAGTTCTACCCACTGCCCACCGGCCCAGACTTCATCGGTCTGCCACAGCACCCAGCCGCCGCTGACCGCTGGTAGATAGACCCGATGTTTCTGCTGGTCTGGGGCGGTTGCTGGGGCGACTAGGACATTAGTCCCCAGCAGAAACGTATCCTGGTCGATAAAACAGGCCGCATCATCATAGTCATAAAAGAGCGGGCGAATCAGTGGATGGCCGCTCTGATGCGTCTGGTAAGCCAGAGCATATAGATAAGGCAGGAAGCGATAGCGCAGTTCTAGGGCGGCCCGTACCTGTGGTGTGACTGCTGCATACATAAACGGCAGGTTGGTCTGTAGCGCCTCCTCGGGTTTCCAGGAGTTCATCACCGCGCGTGGATGAAGTGCCATCATCTGAAACCAGCGCACCAAGAGTTCTGGCGTGGGCGACGGCCCGGAGAAACCACCAATATCGTGCCCGGTCACCGGAAAACCCGACAGGCTCATTGATAGGCCTTGGCGTAGGTTCCACTTAAGTGAGTGCCAGCTGGTTTGGTTATCACCCGACCAGGTCTCACCGTAGCGCGCAATACCGATTGGCCCCGCGCGGCTGATCGTGTAGGGGCGCTTGGTGGGCGCGGTTTCCCGTAGGGTGTGGTAGGAGGTGCGCAGCATCTGGAGCGCATGCAGTGGGCGCATTAATAGGCCGTTGAGGCGTTGGCCATAGCCGTGTAGGGTCGCCTGCTCGTCCCACAGTTCGGCCTCATTATTATCATTCCACACGCTGTCGAAACCTGCACCCAGCACCTGGCTTTGCAGGCCTTCACGCCAGAACTTGAGGGCAGCAGGATGGCTAAAATCCAGCTGCGCGCCCGCACCGTCCCAAAAGCGTTCAATGGCCGGCGTGCCATCAGCCCGTGTGACCAGCCAGCCTTCCTGCTGAGCCTGTTTGAAAGCAGCGTGATCATCCAGTAACACGGGCTTAACATTGGCACAGGTGTGCAGCCCCAAGGCTTTTAGCGCTTGAAAAAGCGCTGGGCGCTGCGGGAATTTTTTCAGGTTCCAATTAAACACATAGCGGCGGCCATTGTCTTTTTGGGAGTAGCCGGAGCCAAAATGCAGCGCGCTCAGCGGCAGGCGCTGGGTGCGCATAGCGTGGGCGAAATTAAGAATTTCATCCTGCGCCTGGGGTGAGTCGGTGTGAGCCATGGCGGAAAAGGCGAAGCCCATCGACCAGCGCGGTGGCATGGCGGGCATGCCGGTTAAACGGTGCAGGCGTGGCACAATATCACGCACAGCAGGCCCAGCGATCAGGTAATACACCAATCCTTCTTCCTGAGCGGCGACTTGACGAAAGGGATGATAATAATTGGAGTGCTCACAGCCAAAGTCGAAGCTGATTTCGCTAAACGTGTCGTACAGCAGGCCAAAGGCCGGGCGGCCGGTCTGCTGAGTGATGAAGAAAGGCGCGTGTTTATACAGTGGGTCACTGTGTTCGGCATCATAGCCAAGCGCGTCGGTTTGCAGGCAGACAAAGCGGCGGCGGGTGCGATCCAGCGGCCCAGATTTATCGCCCAGTCCAAAGTGGCGTTCCTGGCGCTCGATATGCTGGAAATGGCGAAAGGAACCGCGCTGTGGCAGCCACTGGTAGGCACCGTTTTCGCGGTCGCTGCATAGCGTTTGCCAGCGGTCGTCAGCGGAATACTCGAAGTGCAGCCGCAGCGGCTCAGCTTCGACGCGAATGCGCAGCGACTTGGCGCAGAGGGTAAAGCCGCTGTCTGTGTTTGCTGTGGCCACTGGTGGACAGGAAAAACCCGCCAGCGACAGACGGTCGCGCCCGTTGAGTGGGGGATTCTGCTCGGGGGCAATCATCCAACTACGTCCAACGGCTAGGCCAGTGGCAGGCATAATGGCGACGCGCAGCAGCCATTCTTCAGCGAGGTCTATTTGCAGGTGCTGCCCGCCGCTTAGCGTCGCACTGATGCCGTGTGGGGTGGGGTTCAGGTGGCGGATGCTGAGCATGCTCATGCGGCTTGTCCTAAGATCAGTGTCTGGGGCGGAGGGTTATACCTGAATGCAGCAGCTGGGTGTGAGCAGCTGCTCTCCGCCTGCGACCGAGTGAATGAGGGCTAGATTCTCGGGGTTTTGGTACCACATTAGCTGCCCATCCTGCCACCAGACGTTGCCGTCAATGATGACGGTTGGGTTGAAGACCGGCCAAGTGATTTCGCCCGGCGCATAATCACCGCAGGTATGCACATGCAGATAGCGCGGGCTGGCGAAAGACACGCTTTCCCAGTGATCCAGTTCGGTCGAAAGGCAACCGGTAAAAGCGGTGTGTGGATTAATGCCGGCATGCCAGGAGTGCACGCGATTGCGGTTCAGACCAAGCGTATTAGCAATCCGGTCATAGTGCGCGTTAACGGTTTTTAGACTGTGTGCACTACCGTGGAGGGCGCTGAGCTGGCCGTCTTTTACTTCGGCCATGACAGTATCTGCTAAGTCGATATAGCCCGGCTCGACCTTGGGTGCTGCACCGGGTAAAAGCCAGCGCGACAGCGCGACCTGCCCGCTGGCGGTGGCGCAGGGGATGGGTTTAAACCCAGTCACTGGAAACATCGGCAGCGAGAAATCTTCATCGTTACCGCCGCGTAAGCTTGGCCAGCAGAAGCTGCCGCTTAAGTCAGTGCCTAGCGGGCAGCTGATGTGCCACTCCTCAGCCGCCATGAGTGCGGCTTCCAAACGGGCATGCAAGGTGTGCATGAGCTGATAGCAGATACCAGCATAGGGCGAGGCAAACATCGTTTCATCCAGCGCATAACATTGGGTTTTGCGACAGCGGCCACCAAATGGCATAAAGCGGGCATAGTCGCCGATACGACTCATAAACAGGGTATGTTCAACCCCCTGCATACGGGCGACCAGTTCTAATGAGAAATCAGCGCTGCGCTGCACTAGGGGATGGCTGATGATGTTAACTGTTGCTCCAAGCTCAACGCTGCGGGCCGCGATCCGTTGGCTAATGGTCGCGCTGTAGAGGCCTGCTTGCTCGGGTTCATCGACTATGAGTATACGGTCGCCGCGCTGAAGCTGCATGCAGCTTAACAATAGATTATCGATGCCGCGGAGGAGGGCAGGTTGCTGCAGTGAGTTAGAGGCCGTACCGGTGGCAGTCAATGCGTTCATAGTGTGCAAGCTTCTGAGACAAGAAGGCGGGCGAGGCCGACAAATCAGCAGGCAGGCTGTAACCTGCTGTTTATGCAATATAACGTAAAACCCTACTCAGGGTGAAGGTATCTTAATGAGCCTCATGCTGGCGTATCACCGCGTGCAGCCTATTGGGTAGGGCGGAGAGCGTAGATCAGACTAAAACCAGCAGCTAAACAGTAAGAGGTGGGCGTATTAGCGGCGTGCCAGTGTGGACGTGAGGTCGCTAGAAAACGCGCTAACCGTTTGCCGGTTGTAGGGTGGGATGCTATCGGGCCTGATGTGATTAAAGCGAGTAGGGTTTTTTAACGCCAGAGTTTAATTTATAAGCGATGTGTGAATTGTTAACAAATGCACTTAACATTAAGGTTATATTAATAATTATATTCCGAGAAAATTGATTAAAAATGAATGTTTTTCATAAAGGGCAAGCGTGTGGTTCAGATTGTTTTTTGTTAAATTAGTTCCTTTTTAGTACAGGAAAAATTTTAGCGTGTTTTTAAAATATCAATAGATAAAAACAATTAATAATGATTGGTGTTAAGCGGAATTTTAGCGTATAAAATCTGAAAAACTAAAGGGCAGGGGGTCTAAATAATGGCATATACTTGTTATGCGGAATACGTGCGTGCGCTGTATACGGCGATGCAGACTATACAAAAAGAATACAATCATTTCAGCGAGTTTACGGGCATGGGGCGGCCGCCGCTACCCGGCCAGCCCGGCGACTGGACGCCGTGGCTAATCAGCGTGCGTGCGCCAGCCGCATCGCAGTCGGACCGCGCGCAGCGTTATAATCAGGCCGTCGCTGATTTCATCAGTTATACCGACCAAATCGCGCAGCTGGCAGCACGCGGTGATAGCTGTAAGACACTTGATGACTACCGGAAGAAATTTAGGTATATCATTGATAGTCAGACGAAAAATTATTACTGCAAAGAGCAGTTTCGCTTACATGGACAGCCCGTCGAAGGCTGTCGCTTTGTGTTTGAGGGGCCAAAGAGTATCCGCTTAGCACCCGGCGATAAGGATGCGGTGCGCCTGCAGTGTAACGGTATTAAAGTGAAGAATATTCAGGTCACCGATCCGGCTGACGATTTGGCGCTGCCGCCGAATCAACGCTCCGCCCACCGTGATGCTTTCCAATTAATCCCAGCCAATATGGCGCTGAATGATGTTTATATTGATCGTTTGGCGGGTGCGTTTTTAGAAAACGCTAGCATCGATCAATGTGAGGTCACTGCGGAAAAGTCCGTGCTGCAGGGTATATTTATGAGCGATGGTCTGTTTCGTAATGTATCAGTCACAAATAACTTTATTCGCACCGCTGGTTCGCACTTCATTAGCATAAATGGTGCGATGACTGGCTGTAAAGTGACGAATAATATCTTGCAGCAGGTGCCTAAAGGTAAGCCGCCACGGATTTTACTAGACCCTGCGCGTTTGGGCGGTAATATGGCAGATGACGGTAATTTGTACATCCTGTCATTTGCGCCGGGCAGTGAGTATCAATACGGCGACGTAGAAATACACGGCAATCAGTTTATTGGGGTTGATGCCAATGGGCAAAGCAAAGTGCTGCCGGAACAGGTCATCGATAACCGGGATAAAATACCGCAGGAGCCGGTATCGACGCGGCGCGACTCGATTTTTCTGCGCAACTTCAATTTTGAAAAATTTCTACAGCAGTACAGCACTTGGACGTTGGGGGATTTTAAGCAAAATGATCCCGCCGGGTTTCGGCGTTTGGAGGCGTGGCTGGTGCAACGCATTACTGAATACCGGGATAATAAGCGTTTGGATAGTTATGCGGGCGCTCCAGTACTGCGACTGCCCTCAAAAGAACAGAAAAAAAAATTATTACCCGTGTTGGAAGGGGCGCTTGCTTGGTTGGAGCGCAACGAACCTGAGGTTTTAAACCGGAAGCTGGCTGAGCTGAATAGCTATACGACAGCAGCAGGCGAGCGCAAGAGTCTGGGTGCGTTACGCAGTTTTATTATCAAGCGTCTGGCGAGCCGTAACGGTGAAATCGAGCTGGCTGCTGACCTTGCGCCTGTGGAACAGGCGCGGCGTAATGCCCAGCTCAAATGGTTCTTAGCCGAGCCGTTAGAGGTCGATCGTCCTCATGCTGCGGTGTTACCGCAGAATTTCAGCACCCTAGCGATACGAGCGCAGCCGCTGAGTGCGACCGTGGGTGAAACCATCACGTTTAGGGTGAATGAAGCGGATTATTTCCAGCCTGGCGATGAGCTGGGGTATTACTGGCTAGTCGATAATCAGATGGCGCTGGAGCCGGAATTTACCTTAAACACCCGCCTAATGAATCCGGGCGACCACCACATCAGACTGACGGTTCATAAGCGCAACGGTCAGCCCTTATTTGGGAGCGCACGGTTTTCGCTGGCCGCAGCGGATGAACCGCAGGCACCGTACGTTAGACCGCTTAGAGCCTATGGTGAGCTGAAAGAGGCTATCCGTGTCAGTCATTCAAAACTACAGGCCGGTGAGCATCTCAGCGTGCGCTTGGATGAAAGCTTTGTTAACCAGCAGGCGCAGCAGGCGCGCTTGGTTTATGCCTGGCGGCACGATGGTTCGTCTACGGTGTTGCATGGGCCGCTGTATGACATTGAGACGGATACACTCGATGCGGGCGAGCTGGTGATTTGGGTGACGCTGCATTTAGAAGACCGGGCAACCGGGGGGCATACCCAGCTCAGCGGCGTCGCCGTGGTGGCGGTAGCGGATGCTCTGATTGTCTGAGGTGAGCTTATCGCCCTATCTTTGTAGGGTATACAGCGGCACCGATTCGCAGCCCGGTAATACCGGTCGCTGCGCATCAATCTGCGTGAGCGGCGGGGTTTCTACCATGGTCGCCGCGCTGCGCTTTGCCAGCGTTTGATAATCGCGTGTGCCGGCCTGTTTCCAGGCGATGTCTTGCTCACTCAGCGTGCGGATTACTCTGGCCGGTGAACCGGCGACTAGCTGACGCGGTAGGATTTCCATACCTGCCTTTACAAAGCTCATCGCCGCCACCATCGCCGATTCGCCGATGTGGGCCCCATCCATCACCACGCTATTCATTCCCACCAGCGCATCGGGGCCGATATGACAGCCGTGCAGCACGGCCCCATGTCCGATGTGCCCGTCTTCCTCCACCACCGTATCGGTACCGGGAAAGCCGTGCACGATACAGGTGTCCTGTAAATTAGCGCCGGTCTCCATAATCAGCCGCCCAAAGTCACCGCGCATGACCGCGCCGGGGCCGATATAACAGTCAGCAGCGATAATGACATCGCCAATCAGTGTGGCGGTGGGGTGGACGTAGCTATCGGGATGTACAACCGGGCGTATACCGTCAATGGCGTAGCAAGGCATGATTGGAACTCCTCTTTAATTACTTTTATGATAACGCAGCATGTCAAAGTTTTTTGATTATCGCATGTCTATTACCTCTCAACTCTGCCCGGAAAAACATTATGACCTTTAATGCCATCGAATACGCCGTTGCGGCGGGCGTTGCTACCATCACGTTAAATCGCCCGGATCGACTCAATAGTTTTACCGAACAAATGCATGCCGAGCTGCGTGAGGCATTAGCACAGGTGCAGGCGGATGAATCGGTGCGCTGCCTGTTACTCACCGGCAATGGCCGTGGCTTTTGTGCCGGACAGGATTTAGTGGATGCGCAGGCTGTGGCGGGAGATGCCGCTATTGATCTGGAGACGATTATCGAGGAAAACTATGCGCCGCTGGTGAATACGCTCGCTGGCTTAGCTATGCCGGTGATTTGCGCGGTCAACGGTGTTGCTGCCGGGGCCGGAGCTAATGTGGCGTTTGCGGCGGACATTGTGCTGGCGGCGCGTTCGGCTTCGTTTATACAGGCGTTTTGTAAGATTGGCCTGCTGCCGGATGCGGGCGGTACCTGGGTATTGCCGCGTTTAGTGGGGCGGGCGCGTGCGATCGGTTTGAGTATGCTGGGCGATAAAATTAGTGCGGAACAGGCGGAGGCGTGGGGCATGATCTGGCGCTGTGTGGATGATGACGATTTAATGACCGAAGCACGCAATATGGCTGAACAGCTGGCGACACAGCCAACTAAAGGGCTGGCGTATACCAAGCAGGCGATTAATGCCTCAGCGGCAAACACACTGGAAGAACAGTTGGCGCTGGAGGCGAAGCTACAGGGTTTAGCTGGACAGACTGAGGATTTTAAGGAAGGAGTGGATGCGTTTGTGGAGAAGCGTAAGCCGGTGTTTAAAGGGTATTAAACCACGTTATTTTCCATTATCCCTGGTGGACAATTTCGATTATTCCGGGTGATCTTCAAAAAAGTTAACCTAAAATCCGGCATTGTCATTTTTTTATAAGTTAAAGTGCATTTTTCATAATACAGAATTCAGCAGTACTTCATACACTGGACTGATAGCACATTTTGATGAGGATGGCACTATGGCACGCAGAGCAGGAGGACGCCAGGCGCGCGTCGCGTTACGCAACGCACCGCTGGCGGAAGATGTTAAGCCGGTTCAGCCCGGATTGAGTGGCGGCCAGTACCGGCCTTTATCGGACACGGACATCGCTAAGATTGATGACGCGGTGTATCGCATTCTGGAAGAGGTGGGCTTCGGTCAGGCAACACCACATTGCATTGAGGTGTGTACCGCATTTGGTGCGGTGATGGGGGACGATGGTCGTCTGCGTATGTCGCGTGCGGTGGTGGAAAAGGCGCTGTCGATGTGTCAGCGCGAGGTCACACTGCACGGGCAAGATCCGAAGTACGATCTTCACCTCGCCGGACAGAAAGTGCATTTCTCTACCGCCGGTGCAGCGGTGATGATCGCCGATGCGGAAAACGATGACTACCGTGACAGCACGTCGCAGGATTTGTACGATCTGGCGCGGCTCACGCAGGAGTGTGAACACCTCAGCATGTTCCAACGCATGTGTGTCTTACGTGATATCGAAGACAATAATGACATGGATCAGAACACGCTGTACGCCTCCATTATGGGGACGACCAAACCAATCGGCAGCAGCTGGACGGTGGCGGAGAATCTGGAAAAATCGTTTGAAATGCTGCATATGGTGGCGGGTTCTGAGGAAGCGTGGCGCGCGCGCCCGTTTGTAAGTCAGTCGAACTGCTTTGTGGTACCCCCGATGAAATTTGCTGAGGACGCGCTGGAATGTTTGCGCGTGGCGGTAGAAGGTGGCATGCCGGTTCTACTGTTATCGGCAGCACAGGCGGGCGCGACCGCACCAGCGAACCTGGCCGGAGCCACGGCGCAAGCCTGGGCGGAATGCCTCGGCGGCTTGGTTTATGTCAACGCGATTAAGCCGGGCGCACCGGCAATTTTAGGCACCTGGCCGTTTATTTCCGACTTGCGTACCGGTGCAATGAGCGGCGGTTCACCGGAACAGGGTTTACTGTCGGCGGCCTGTATGCAGATGGGTAACTTCTATAACCTGCCATCGGGTACGGCCTGTGGTATGAGTGACGCGAAATACCCGGATTTTCAGGCCGGAGCGGAACGCTCAGCCAATGCCATGGCGGCGGCGCTATCGGGCGCGAACCTGGTGTATGAGTCCGCCGGGATGTATGCCAGCCTGCTGAGCTGTAGCAAAGAAAGCCTGCTGATGGATAACGATATACTCGGTTCGGTGATGCGCGTGGTGCGCGGCGTTGAGGTGAACGATGAAACGCTGAGTATTGATATTATCAAAGACGTTTGCTGTAACGGGCCGGGGCATTATCTCGGTGCGGATCAGACCTTAAGCGTGATGCAAAGCGAATATATCTACCCGGAATTTTCGGATCGCAATAGCCCGAATGAGTGGAATGAAAATGGCCGCCCGAAAATTCTGGATAAAGCGATCCGACGCAAGAATGAAATACTGGCCAGTCATTTTCCAGATCATGTGAGTGATGCAGTGGATCAGGCTATTCGGGAGAAGTTTAATATTGTGTTATCGCGTGAGGCGGTGGGACGGGAGTAAAAATGAAATCACATACAAGGGTCGCAATAATCGGCGGCGGTTCTTTAGGCGTAAATTTAGCCTATCAATTAACCGATCAAGGTTGGACGGACGTTGTCCTGATCGAGAAAGGTGAACTCACCAGCGGTTCAACCTGGCATGCGGCGGGCTTGTGTCCGAATTTTAACGGCAATATGACGGTGTCGCAGATCCAGGATTACTCCATTAAATTCTACCGCGATACGCTGCCAACGCTGACCGGCGATCCAACGCCGTTTCATGGCACCGGCAGTTTGCGCATTGGTTTTAGTGAGGTGGAAGAGCAGTGGTTCCGTCACCTGGAAAGCCGGGCGCGTAATTTAGGCATTGCCTTTAATTTTGTCAGCAAGGAAGAAGCGAAAGCGCTCAATCCGCTAATGGATTTCAGCAAGGCACGCATTATTGTGAGTAACCCGGATGATGGACACGTTGATCCAACGTCGGTGGTGATGCCCATCGCGACGCTGGCCAAGAAAAACGGTGCTGAAATCAACCGTAACACCCAGGTGCTGGATATTAACCAGCTGCCTTCCGGTGAATGGGAAGTGGTGACGGATAAAGGCACGGTGATCGCCGAACATGTGGTTAATGCGGCGGGCTGTTTCTCGCCGGAAGTCGGGCGTATGGTTGGTGCGCATGTACCGATTATTAACCTTGAGCATCAGTACCTGATCACCGAAGCGCATGACGCGGTGAAAGGTCTGGATAAAGAGCTGCCGGTTTGTCGCGACTCGTTTAGCATGAGTTATATCCGTCAGGAAGGTAATGGTTTCCTGGTCGGGCCATACGAAACGCACGGTTCTAAGCCGTGGGCGTTAGAAGGTATGGACTGGTCATTTGATCGCGGTTTGTTCCCCGGCGATTTGGAACGCATTATGCCGTTTCTGGAGAACCAGATGGAGTTGACGCCTGATTTTGCAGAAGCGGGCGTGCATACGGTGATTAACGGTGCGATTACGCATACGCCGGATGATAATCCATTGGTGGGGCCACAGGCCGGGCTGCGTAATTTCTGGAATTTGTGCGGCGCGAGTATTGGTATTGCGCAAGGTGCTGGCTTGGGTCATTACATGGCACAGTGGATGATTAACGGTCAGACTGACATCAATATGGCACCGCTGGACAGCCGTCGTTTTGGCGAGTGGGCGGATAAGAATTACTGTATTACCAAAGCGATTGAGTCATACGAAATGATGTACGACGAGGTTGCGCCCAATGATAACCGTTACCATGGCCGCCTGAAGCGGGTTAGCCCCTTACATGCGCAGTTAGCGGCTAAAGGCGCCGTGTTCGCCGATGTCCATGGTTACGAGCGTCCCATGTTCTTTGGTAAGGGTGATGTGCGTACCGAAACACCGACCTGGGGACACAGCGAAGCTTTCCCACTGGTGAAAGAAGAATGTCTGGCGGTGATGAATGACGCCGGTGTAATCGACATTACCGCTTCGGCTAAATACGAAGTGGTTGGCCCGGATGCGGCGGCGTTTTTGGATAAGCTGTCTTCCAATAAGTTGCCTACCAAAGATGGTCGTTTAGGCCTGACCTTATTCCATGCGCCGAACGGCGGCATTATGTGTGAATTCTCGATCACACGTATTAGCGAGGAGCGTTTCTACTTAATTAGTGCGATTGGTTCCCAGTTTAAAGACCTGCATTGGATGCAACAGCATGCCGATGGTTTTGACGTTGAGATTCATGACCTGACCGATTCCTGGGGCGGTATGCTGCTGACCGGGCCGAAGTCACGTGAAATCTTACAGGCGTTGACGGATGACGATTTATCGCACAAGGCTTTTCCGTGGTTAAGCGCACAAAACATTAAGGTGGACAGCGCTAATGTATTAGCGATTCGTGTGTCCTTCGTAGGTGAACTTGGCTACGAACTGCACATGCCAACCTACCAGATGCTATCGATCTATGAGTCATTATTCCGCGTTGGTGCCGGACATGGCCTGCGTGATTTTGGTGGCTACGGTATGGGTTCTATGCGCCTAGAGAAAGCTTACCGTGCCTATGGCCACGAATTCACCGAAGAGATGAGTGCCTTAGAAGCCGACATGGGACGCTTTGTTGATTTATCGCGTGACTTTATTGGCGCGGAAAACCTGCGGGCGCGCTTGGAAGATAAAGCGAATTGGAAGTTGAATCTGGCTTACATGGTGTTTGACGATGATTTACCGGCGGAATGTTTTGGTAATGAAGCGGTTTATCATGGTGATGAACTGGTTGGTTTGATCACCAGCGGCGGTTATGGCCATCGTGTGGGTAAGAGTTTGGCACTGGCTTATTTGTATCGCGGTGAGTTAGTGGCTGAGGGTACGGAGCTTACTGTGGTGACTGCGCTGGGTGAGCGTAAGGCGCATGTGGAGATGGATGCGGTTTATGATCCGGGGAATGAGAAGCTGCGTAGTTAAAAGAAAACCCATCCCCAGCCCTTCCCTTATCAAGGAAGGGGGCTTAATTGTGCGATTTTTTGAGGTTGGATTTGGCTTTTAGGTAGGATGAGTTTTTCTAGGGTTTGTTTTGCTGGTTTTTAGAGCTGAAGTAAAGCTCCCTCCCTTGATAAGGAGAGGGCTGGGGTGGGGTTTAACGGTCTGCAATAAAATCTATTAACCTTTGCCGGATACTCCCAATATCATTTAAGACCACTTCATTACCAAACCGCAAAACATTTAACCCATGTGCCTGCAATATCTGGGTTCGTTCACCATCGTATTCTTTCCGTGCATGATGAATGTCCCCATCAATCTCAACTACCAACTGTAGTGCAGAACAGTAAAAATCGACGATATAACCATGAATCGGTTTTTGTCGCAGGAATTTATAGCCGTTGAGTTGTCTTTTTCTCAGCAGTTGTTGCCAGATAAGTGCTTCGGCAGAAGTCGATTGGCAGCGATTATTACGGGCCAGTGTTTTAAGTGGTGGTTTGTAGGGTTGGTAGGGATATTCAGGCATGAAGAAATTATATCTGTGGGCTGTGCGCCACTGAAAACGAACAGATAAGAGGAATTTGAAATGAGTAACACCAATCTGCCTGAACAGGCCCAAATCGTCATCATCGGCGGCGGCATCGCAGGCTGTTCCATCGCTTATCATTTGGCAAAACGCGGCGTCACCGACGTCGTCGTGCTCGAACGCCAACAGTTAACCTCTGGCACCACCTGGCACGCAGCAGGTCTGGTTAGCATGCTTTGGCCGACGCCAACGCTGACGCGCTTAGCACGCTATAGCCATGAACTCTACGCCTCGCTGGAGGAAGAAACCGGGCAGGCTACGGGTTATCGGCGCACGGGTAGTCTCTCGCTGGCGCGGGATGAGGAGCGGTTGGAAGAGCTGATGCGCACCGCGTCAATGGCGGCGGCGTTTGATGTGGAATCGCGTTCGCTGACTAACGACGAGTTGGAGGACATGTATCCGGGGATTAATACCGAGGGTGTGATTGGCTCGCTGTTTATTCCGAGCGATGGCCAGACCAACCCGATTGATACCACCATGGCTTTAGCGAGGGGTGCGCGGATGCGTGGCGCTAAGGTGATTGAGGGGGTTCAGGTGGATGAGATTCTGACGGAGAACGGTGCGGCGGTCGGTGTGCGCACGAGTCAGGGTGAGATTAAGGCGGATAAGGTGGTATTAGCCGGTGGTTTGTGGTCACGCGATGTGGCGGCGAAGATCGGGGTGGATCTGCCGCTGTATGCCTGTGAGCATTTTTATGTGGTGACCGAGCCGATGGAAGGGTTGACTAAGCGTCCGGTGCTGCGTGATTTTTCTAAGGGTGTTTATTACAAGGAAGATGCGGGCAAGATGCTGGTCGGTTGGTTTGAAGGCCACGCCAAGGCTTGTCCGATGGAGAATATCGCGGAGGATTTCTGCTTCGGGGAGTTCCCGTTTGATATGGATCATATCGAAGATTACCTGATGGACAGTATTGAGACTTTCCCGCCGTTTGGTGAAGCCGGAATTAATACCTTCTTTAACGGGCCGGAGAGTTTTACCCCGGATAATCTGCACCTCCTTGGCCCGACGCCAGAAGTGGATAATTTCTGGGTGGCCTGTGGCATGAATTCCAAGGGGATTGGTGCTGGTGGTGGTATGGGTATGATTATGGCGGACTGGATTATCGACGGTTATCCGTCTGGCGATATTCTGGAATGTGATGTGCGCCGCTTCCAGCCGGTGCAGCGCACGCAGTCTTATGTGGAGGCGCGGATTCCCGAGGCGCTGGGGCATACTTATGCGATGCACTGGCCGTTTTATCAGTACCACACCGCCCGCGATCAGCGGCAGTCGCCGCTGTACGATTTACTGAAGGAGCAGGGCGCTTGTTTCGGTGAGGTCGGTGGCTTTGAGCGCGCTAACTGGTTTGCTACCGATGGCTCTGCGCCTGAGTATGAGTACAGCTATAAGCGGGCGAATTGGTTTCCGTTTTTTGAGGCGGAGCATAAGGCGGTGCGCGAGCGCGTTGGCCTGATTGATATGTCGTCCTTTGGTAAGTTTGAGGTCACGGGTAAAGATGCGCTGGCGACCTTGCAGTATGTGTGCGCGGCGGATGTGGATGTGCCGGTGGGGGAGCTGGTGTATACGCAGTGGCTGAATGCGCAGGGTGGCATTGAAGCGGATTTAACCGTGGCGCGGATGGCGGATGAGCAGTTCTTTGTGATGACCGGGGTGGCTTCGACTTACCGCGATTTTTGGCATCTGAAGAAGCACCTGATCGGTGATACGCAGCTGAAAGATGCGACCATGGACTATGGCTGTATTTCGATTCAGGGGCCGAATGCGCGGGCGGTGTTGGAACAGGTGACGGATACGGATGTATCGAATGCCGGTTTTGCCTTCGGTTCGGGGCGTTTTTGTCAGGTGGAAGGCATTGACCTGTGGATGCAACGTTTGTCGTATACCGGTGAGCTGGGTTGGGAATTGTTTATGCCTACGGCGAACGCGGTAACGGTGTATGAGGCTTTGCAGCAGGCCGGAGCGGCGCATGGCATTGCGAATGTGGGTTTGCATGCGCTGAATAGCCTGCGGCTGGAGAAGGGCTTCCGCCACTGGGGGCATGATGTCGGGCCGGAGGATAATCTGGTGCAGGCGGGCTTGAGCTTTGTGGCGAAGCCAGATGCGAAGGATTTTCTGGGTAAGGAAGCGTTTGTCGCGCAGAAGGCGGCGGGGCTGCCGGATCGGCGGTTATTACAGTTTAAGCTGGATGACCCTGCGCCGATGTTGTACCACAATGAGCCGGTGTTGATGGATGGGGAGTATGTGGGGTACCTGGTGTCTGGGATGTATGGGCATACGGTGGGTGGTGCTCTGGGGATGGGGTATGTCTCGGTGGCTGGGTTGTCTAAGGATCGGATTGAGGGGGCGGTGTTTGAGGTTGAGGTGGCGCGGGAGCGGTTTGCTGCTAAGGCTAGTTTGAGAGGGTTTTATGATCCGGCTGGGGAGCGGATGAGGGGTTAAATCTGTTGCTGCAACGATGGCTGGATTTTCTTCTGGCCATCGTTTCTCTGTTACACTTGTCTTGTATTAGCTTTGACCGATTATTAAATAATAAAAATGCGTAGGGTATAGTGATGAGTATATGTTCCTTAGGGGTGAGTGGCGTAGGAACACGGGAACTGCTTTAATCTTCTTTTTATTGCCAATCATTTATTACTATCTGAAGTCTCAGTATTATTAGCGACTAACCTATGAAGATATCTTTGAACAATAGACGTTGGCTAAAATTACGGCCCTATGTTTGTTGATAGCGTACTCGGTGCTTATTCTTGCCTTAGGCCATGATGGTATCGTTGGTCATAGTGGTGGATTGTTCAGAAAAGATTGGTTGTGGCATTTCCCATTACCTGGTCATGCACTTGCTGCAATCATACTGCCTCGAGCTGTAGCAAACCATTGGTTGGGTTCTGGTGGTTTTAGCGAAGAGTTGGCATTTACCTATGGTTAGTTAATGCTTACCTTGTTGTTGTCGCTTGTTTTGATTTTTTGAGGTTTGAACAGTGAAAATGATTGCATCATGAGAGCCACATTCATAGCTGTAAAACTAGGAAATGATAGTCGCAGCTCTGTCCGGTTTTTAGGCAAAGCCAAGTATTTTGGGGCCTTGGACATCTCGTTGGCTGCGTTATTAAGGTGTCAGGCGATCAGTTCGCCATAATCTGGGGCTGGCATTCCAGGGGAAATTGTAAATACATCATAATTTTCAGTCATCTATTCCCTGTTATACTTAAACCATATTGACTGTAGGTTGCTTGCCATGAATCCAGTGTTCCAATCAGTAAATCAACAGAGAAACCGTATCATCACGATAGCCAAGCGCTACAGAGCCGAGAATGTCCGCGTATTCGGCTCAGTGGTGCGGAATGAGGCGAACGCTGACAGCGACGTGGATTTCCTAGTGTCTTTCCTACCGGGAGCAACCTTGTTTGATCAGGCAGGCTTAATCGAAGAACTCAGCACTTTACTAGAGCGCGATGTTGATGTGGTGAGCGAACGTGCGATCAACCGCCACCTCAAGCCCATTATTATGCAGGAGGCACAAACGCTATAAAAAACCGGTTGATCTTTATGCATGCCGTCCCCTTGTTTCAGGCGTCTATCACAAATACGGAAGCTCATAAAACCGATCAGTCCCCAGATGCTTTACATATTTTGTAACAAGGCTCTGAAATCTATCAGGGCCATCGATATGAATCCAGTCATCAATAGCGCCTCGAAAACAATAACGTTCAGCGGTAAATGCCCGTGCCTTTCTGTCACATAGGTAAAATCTTAGTACCGCACTATAATGGCCTCCATACGGATTCTGACGGGATGGTATACCTACAGCCACATTTAGCTCATTTTTTAGCTTACCCAGAATGTTGTTGAGCTGATTTTCGCAGTCAAAGCTCGACACATCTTCCTCAAACTCATACATACTACTGCGGGCAGACTCATAGATGGTCAGGTATTCATCGTTACAGTCAGTAATGTAATGACCTGCTGGATGCTGTTCATTCAGCTGTTTTTCTACAAACCGCTCTTCCAGTTCTGTAAGCAGTCGGGGACGCTTTTTCCTTAAGAATACCTGAGCGTTTTCCGGTTTCTCATAGACTTCATAGCCCTCAGGTATCTCATCCACTGGCATACCCTTATCACTACTGTCTTTTGCCGAGAAAAAATAGCGGGGTTTACCCGTCTTGGTTTTCCCTTCGTATAGGTAATAGGCTTTCCCGTTACGGTTTTCGTATTTCATAAACTTCCCATAACTCCTGCGGTAAGTAAACCGACACATCAAGGATGATCTTGGTATCAAACAATACCTTCATAGGTATTTATCCTCAAGGCGCTGTTTGTAGTCACTTTCATCAGCCGGATTGTCCTTCATTATACCCAATAGTGACTGTGTGGCTGGGGTTAGCGGCTGTGTTTCAATGGGAAGGGTGAGTGCTGTAAGGTAGTCAGCAACAACCTGCGATAATGACTTTCCCTGTTCTTCCGCATAGTGCTTAGCCTGTTCGATAAGCGCTTCGTCCATGCGTAATGTAAGTTTTGTAGGCAATGCTAATCCCCCCAATACTCCCGATACAAAGCATGATGCCGCCGATTCCCTGAACCCGCAACAATCTCCCCCATCCTGTCTTTCAACGCCAGCCGATGCTTAAAAACCGCCAGCAACTCTATCCCGGTTTCCAGCAAACCCGCATCCGCATGTTCCAGCTTCTCAAACAACCACGCCAGCGCCGCTTCACTGCGGTGTAAAGTAAGCGCCTTGAACAGTGCGCGTCGCCGCTCCGCATGGATAGCAAAGGTATGCCCCCAGGCCGCTTGCAACACCACCAATGCCTCATCCAGGCGCGAATCGCCCAACGCCAGCGCCGCCAGTTCAAACAGGATGTCATCGCTACTATTGAGATAAGTGGCCACAAACGGCAGCGCATAGTCCGGGTCAACCGTGAGCAAGCCGGACATGCATTCACCCAGCACCTCCGGCTCTTCGTCACCGCTCAGGAGTTTTTGTTTGAATACCAGCGTGGCTTCATAACGCAGGCCATATTTAATGGCGCGGGCCGCACCGATACGCGCATTGGGTTCGGGATCATGCAGCAGGCTTAATAATTCAACCATGGCTCTGGGGTAAGTCGTGGACACCAGCCCCATGGCACTGCTACAGCGAATATCAACCGCTGAATCGCTTGGCCCGCCCCAGCCCGGTTCGTTCTGGACGTAACGCAGGCCCGCCAGATAGAAATCGACATGATGGCAATCCTGTGCCACCAAAGCCCGCATAATGGCCGACTTGGCGAGGCAATTGGCGTCTTTTTGTTTAAGCTGCCGCTGGTAACTGGCAATCAGCTCATCTTCCAGCTGATATAGCAGCTTCTCTTCGCAGATTTTTGCGGCTTTTGCGATAATCCGCGAGGATTTACTGCGTAGTGCCTGTGTGATCGCCTGGGTGATTGCTGGTTCGTCATCCAGTGCATAGAGCTGGTTTAATGCGGCGAGTTGTTCTTCTGTATTTTGTTTTGGCATGACAACTGCTCTTTGTTTCTACCTATTTAGACCTGAGTCATCATAGGCTCTTTTTCAGAGTTAAGTGATCGCTTGCTCAACCTTAGGGACAGGCCAACGCTGTCCTGCTGACAAGGTTTCAGTCTACCGGCACATAAACGTCATAGCGCGTCGTTTTACCCCGAATCACAAAATTTGGGGTGACTGCGGCGAGAGTTGGCGCACCGCTGGGTCGTTTAACCACGATTCGCTTGCGCGCTGCTCGCCGTGCGCTGGCTAGGAGTGCTCCGCTATCCTTATCCTCGCCGACAACAGTATGGAAAAACTGCATTTCTTTTTGTACCCGTGCGGTCTTGCGGCGCGGTGGAAACATGGGATCGAGGTAAATTACGTCGGGCTGTGCCGCCGCAGTGAGCGTGCTGAGCCAGTCCCGCGCATCAGCCGCCAGCAGCGTCATCCGCCCAATAATCGCGTGTAACGCCGCATCGTCAGCTTGCGCGGCGCGCTGTAAGCCATCAGCGAGTAAAGCGTGTACCAGTGGGTTGCGCTCTAGCAGCGTCACCCGACAGCCCAAGCTTGCCAGCACAAAAGCTTCGCGCCCCAGCCCAGCGGTCGCATCAACCACATGGGGGTGTTTGATTTTGTGCAGACCAATCGCTTTGGCGATGGCCTGCCCTTTGCCGCCGCCGTAGTGCAGCCGATGGCGTGCTTTACCGCCAATAAAATCAACGTAGACCGGCTGCGTGAGTGCTTCTTCAGTATCGTGAAGTTCCAGTCGATCCAGGGTTTGCTGCAATCGGTACCGCATGAGTCAGCGAGCTGCGCTGGGCATCATTTAATAATGCGGCGGCGGTGTTTCTTCCGCCGCCGAAGCCAGAGGGGACTGCGCCAGCGCTTTCAGCCGGTCTTTCATTACCTCAATGTTCTGCGTCAGACGGGCAATGTCGGTTTGCTGGCGATAGACCTGCTGGTGCAGGCTCTCCAGTGTATGCTCCTGCTCCATGAATTTAATTTCTAGCTCTGCAATGCGTTGTTCCATGCTCCGTCCTCTTGCTGGCTGCGGGTTAACGGCCTTTTGCCGCTGCGATACGCAGGCGCAGCGCGTTCAATTTAATGAAGCCTTCTGCATCGGCCTGATTATAGGATCCGGCGTCATCTTCCATCGTGGCGATTTTCTCATCAAACAGGCTATCGCTTGATTGACGACCCACCACGCTGACCGAACCTTTATAAAGCTTGAGCCGCACCTTACCGTTTACACACGCCTGCGAGGCATCAATCATGTGCTGCATCATTTCACGCTCCGGGCTCCACCAGTAGCCGTTATAAATGATTTCAGCGTATTTCGGCATCAAGCTGTCTTTCAGGTGGGCGACTTCACGATCCAGCGTCAGTGACTCAATCGCTCGATGCGCTTTCAGCATAATCGTGCCGCCCGGTGTTTCATAACAGCCGCGTGATTTCATACCGACATAGCGATTTTCAACGATGTCTAAGCGGCCCACGCCATTGTCACCGCCAAGTTTATTCAGCGTTTCCAACATGGTAGCCGGTGATAATGCCTGCCCATCGAGTGCCACTGGATCGCCGTTCACGTAATCCAGCTCAATATAAGTGGCCTGATCCGGCGCAGCTTCAGGTGAGACGCTCCAGCGCCACATATCGTCTTCTGCTTCTACCCAGGGGTCTTCAAGGATACCGCTTTCATAAGAAATATGGAGCAGATTGGCATCCATGGAATAGGGCGATTTGGTTTTTGCCTTGTGATAGTCAATGGGAATGTTGTGCTGCTCAGCGTAGGTCATCAGCGATTCGCGTGAATTTAAATCCCACTCGCGCCACGGTGCAATCACCTGAACCCCCGGCTTGAGGGCGTAGGCACCAAGCTCAAAGCGCACCTGATCATTACCTTTGCCGGTGGCCCCGTGGGAAATGGCATCCGCCCCGGTTTCATTGGCAATTTCAATCAGTCGTCGCGCAATCAGCGGTCGCGCAATCGAGGTGCCGAGCAGGTACTCGCCTTCATAAATGGCATTGGCGCGGAACATCGGAAACACAAAGTCGCGCACAAATTCTTCGCGCAGATCTTCAATATAGATTTCCTGAATGCCCATAGCCTGTGCTTTGGCGCGGGCGGGTTCAACCTCTTCACCCTGCCCAATGTCAGCGGTGAACGTCACCACTTCACACTGATAGGTTTCTTGAAGCCATTTGACAATGATCGAAGTATCTAAGCCACCGGAGTAGGCGAGAACGACTTTGTTAACGGACTGTGTCATGCCGGAATTTCCTGCGTTAAATCTGAAGCGCTGCATTATATGTTATGTGCCGGTGTTCTGCCTATTGGCGTTTATCGGCAACGGTGATGAACGGTGAATTTTAGGGGTTTGGGTGCTGCGCTAACGCGATGATTATTGGGTGCGACGATTCGCGTGTATAGTAGCTGGGATGACGACATCACCGCCACACAGCACTGTCAGCGCGCTGGATGATTTTCACCAGCTGTCACCGGAACGTATTCTTGCCGCCGTAGAGCAGGGGGGCTGGCGCTGTGACGGCAGTTTTCTGGCGCTGAATAGCTACGAGAACCGGGTCTATCAGGTTGGGATCGAAGGTGATGAGGGTGGCGGTGGCGATGCAGGCACTGACGATAACAGCATCAGACCAGAACCGCTGATTGTGAAGTTTTACCGGCCACAGCGCTGGCTGGATGCGGCGATTCACGAGGAACATGCCTTTACCCTGGCGCTGGCGGCGGAAGAAATCCCGGTGATTGCACCGCTGGTGGATAGTCAGGGGATGAGCCTGCAACAGCAGAACGGCTACCGGTTCGCCGTGTTCCCACGCCGGGGTGGGCGCACGCCGGAGCTGGATAATCCGCAGCAGCTGGAAGTCATCGGGCGTTTTCTGGCGCGTATCCATCTTTTGGGGGAGCAGGCGACGTTTACGCATCGCCCCGGAATCGATATTGCCAGTCATGGGGCCGAACCAGCGGACTGGCTGCTGGCTAATCAGCATATCCCACTAGCGTTGGAACAGGCTTATCGCACGCTGATTGATGATGTGTTGCTGAAAATGCGTGACCATTTTAGCGCGGCCGGTGACTACCAGCGCCTGCGCATTCACGGCGACTGCCATCCGAATAACATCCTGTGGCGCTCCGGCCAGCCGCATATTGTGGATTTTGATGATACCCGCATGGGGCCAGCGATTCAGGATTTATGGATGTTTCTGGCGGGTGATCGCGCTGAACAGACTGCGCGGCTGGCAGATTTATTGGCGGGCTACACCCAGTTTCGTGACTTTGCGCCGGTGGAGCTGCACTTAATTGAAGCGCTGCGCACGCTGCGAATTATTTATTATGCGGCTTGGTTGGCACGCCGCGCCGATGATCCGGCTTTTGTGCGCGCCTTCCCGTGGTTTTACAGCGCCACGTTTTGGGATCAGCATATTTTAACGCTAAAAGAGCAGTCCGCGCTGTTGGATCAATCGCCGTTGATTTGGAACTAACGCTAAAAATCTGGCGCGGCGCAACTCGGCGACTCGGCAAATCGCAACACGCGAATTCAGTCGGATGGTGGTGTTAATAAAGACAAGAGCGTCGCATCAGTTATTTGCTGCCGGCTCCGCATCAAGCTGGTGGCGTCTGCGCCATAATATCCGCCAGCCAGGGTTTATGCGTTTGTATTTCGGCGAGGCTGAGGCCGCTCATTTCATAGGGAAACACCAGCCAATCATCAGTGGTATGCAGGGTGTAATCCGGTTGGAGTTCGGTTTGATTAAAATTGGGACGCTGCCACAGCGATGCGATGCGGACATCGCCTGGCATATTGCGTTTTAAATTGCTGTCCAGGCGATGGATGACCGCTTCCATGCTGCGCCCGGTGCTGAAGACATCATCCACCAGCAATAAGCCATCGGTGGCGTTCAGGTTTTCCAGCAGGTATTGGGTGCCGTGCACGCGGGTTTCTGGCAGTTGGGTATCGACGCGCTCCAGATAGTGCTGTTGGCCGCGATAGGAAGTGCGCAGCGCAATATGGTCGGTGACGATTCCCAGAGACTGTAAGCACTCCTGTACATAGATCCCGACCGTGCTGCCGCCGCGCCACAGGCCGACAATAAACGTGGGGCGAAAGCCGCTTTCGAAGATGCTGACACCGAGGCGAAAGGAATCTAAAATCAGGTTTTCTTCATCAATAAAGTGTTTTTTCATGACCGGCCCTTGCGCTGCGTATGCGGACGGCACACTATAATGCAGTCGGATGAGTGTGGTGAGGCAAGTGCCATAGTATAACAGACCGCCCGCCGCAACTCATGCAATACGCTCGGTACGACTTAGGCTAAGTATAATGGCGAAAACTTATCTCAGTGCACAGGATTTGTTGGAAGACTCCTTCCGGCTGGCGGCTAATGTTTTGGCCAGTGGTTTTCGGCCCACCTTTATGATTGCGGTGTGGCGCGGCGGTGTGCCGATGGGGATTGCGGTGCAGGAGTTTTTGGAATTTCACGGCATTCAGACTGATCACATCGCCATCCGCACGGCTTCCTACAGCGGGATTGATCAGCAGGCACGCGAAGTGCGGGTGTTTGGCCTGAACTATCTGATTAAGAATGTGCGCTTCGATGATCGCCTACTCATTGTGGATGATGTCTTCGATACGGGCCGCTCGGTAGCGGCCATTATCGCCGAATTGAAGCGCAAGGCTCGCCTGAATGCACCGGACGATATTCGTATCGCCGTGCCGTATTACAAGCCAAAACGGAATGAGGTGAATTTCAAGCCAGATTATTTTCTTTACGAAACGGAGGCCTGGCTTAAATACCCCCATTCATTGGAAGGATTAACCAAAGCAGAGATAAAGGAAAATAGATCTGCTATTTATGAGATTATTAAGAATTACTTGTGATGATTTAAAATAAATCAGGTAGAATTAACGGTTTTTAATAGTGTAACTTTGCTAAGCTGTTGATTTAGGAGTGCCAGATACCCTTGAAAATTACGTGAGGAGAGTACGTCTGATTGGAGGAGGAATCATTTTTCTCAGGTATCTGGCGTCCTAAAATCGTATTGTCTTAATCTAAGCCCTAACTCAGAATATGTGTGTAGTATAATTGTCAATTACTTAATATACCCTTAGCAGAAAAATAAAAGTTATACAATCTTGTTATCGGATTTTTTCAAGTAATTTTATATGAATCCCTGCTAAGCACCTGATCTATCTTGTTAACTCACTACCAACCGTAATATGATAGCCCCGTGATCTCTGAGTCTCTGGAATTATACATTACGGCCTCGCACGAGTGCCCCTATATCGACGGTAATAAGGCGACTAATTTACTGGTCGACCCTGTGTTCCGTATGGATCCTCTTGTCTATGGGCGTTTGATTGATAAAGGCTTCCGACGTAGCGGTGGTGATATTTATCGTCCCTGCTGCTACCGCTGTCAGGCTTGTGTCTCCACTCGTATTGACGTGGCGACCTTTGAGCCGCGGCGTAGTCAGCGGCGTAATTGGACGCGCAACAGTGACCTGCGCGTGCTGGTAAGCCATCAGGGATTCAAGCCAGAATATACTGAGCTGTACCTAAACTATATCCGTTCGCGTCATGCCGGTGGCGGGATGGATGAAGACACGCCGGAGTCGTTTGCAAATTTTATTGTGACTGACTGGTGTGATACTGCGCTGATTGAACTGTATGCGGGCGAGCGCCTGTTGGCCGTTGCGGCGACGGACTGCCTGCCACAGGGCCTGTCATCGGTCTATACCTTTTTCGACCCGGCGGTCAGTGCACAGCGCGGCCTCGGCGTATTTTCGTTGCTGTGGCAGATTGAGTACGCCAGAGCGCTGGGGCTAAACTACGTTTATCCCGGCTATTGGATCGAGCAGTCTGATAAGATGCGTTACAAGACTGATTTCCAGCCGATTGAAGGTTATATCGATAACGAGTGGGTAGCCTTGCCGCGTCAGGCCGCTTAATGCCGCTGAGTCTACTGCTCTATCCCCTGCGATTTAATAATTTTCAACTAGATACCTATGCATTGAATTTGTTGATATCGCTAATATTTTTGTGCGCTGTGTGGCATGTGGTCATGGCCTTTTCGTGTCAGAATGACGGATCTGTTAACGAATAATAGCGATATCCCCCCAATGACTAATCTGTTTTTGCGCATGCTGGATGAGAAGCCCTTCTTGTTGGCTGATGGTGCGACTGGCACTAATTTATTTACGATGGGTCTAGAGACTGGTGATGCGCCGGAGCTGTGGAATATTGATTTCCCAGAGCGTATTGCCGCGCATTATCGGGCTTTTGTGGCAGCGGGTTCCGATATTATTCTGACCAATACCTTTGGCGGCAATAGCCGTCGTCTGATGCTGCATCAGGCGCAGGATAGAGTGCACGAACTGAATGTCGCGGCGGTCGATATTCTCAAGCAGGAAATCGCCCAAGCGGGCCGTGACATTGTGGTCGCGGGTTCCATGGGGCCAACCGGTGATATTTTAGAGCCAAACGGGCCGCTAAGCGTAGCCGAGGCGGCTGATGTGTTTGAGGAACAGGCCAGAGCGCTGGCTGCTGCGGGTGCCGATGTGCTGTGGCTGGAAACCCTGTCGTCTGCCGAAGAGTTAACCGCAGCGGTCGAAGGTGCTGGGCGCGTTGGAC